>CAKVCK010000042.1 GCA_934725575.1 uncultured Bacteroidales bacterium | reverse complement strand
AACTTGATGACGGAACGGTCATCCCTGGAATCCAGTCGGAGCAGTTGGCTCTTGTACTGCTTGACCGTCACAAGAAACTAAATGCCCGTTTCCCGTCACCGCAGAACGAGAAGATGATCACGGGGCTTGAGATGTTTCTTGAAGCATGCAAGGAAAGGGTTCAGGGCAGGATGGAACGTGGCGTTATGGGAAAGTTGGAAAAGTAACATTTAGAAACGATATGGATATCAGTAAAATGACACCGCAGCAGAGAGCCGAACTGAAGGCTCAGCTTGAGGCCGAAGAGCGTGCCGAGAAACAGAAACGCGAGGATGATGTCAACTCTTATAAGGAACTTACGGCGGAGTTCTGCCATAAGACGCTGGATAAGATGGTGGCGTTGAGTTCGTTGATGAGACAGAGAAAGGATGAGGTGTTCTCTGACGTCGAGTCCCTCATTGAACTCAAAGAGAAACTCTTCAACGCCAAGGTGGATCGCCACAGTAACTCTTTCACCGCTGACGGTATCACGGTCTCTCTTGGCAGGAGGACGAACGACGGCTGGGATGACACGGTGGAGGTTGGCATCTCAAAGGTCAAGGAGTTCCTTTCCACCTTGGCCAAGGATGATGATTCGTCGAAGCTGTTCACCGCTGTGATGCAGCTGCTCTCCAAGGACCGCAAGGGGAACCTGAAGGCGAGTTCCATGCTTCAGCTTGAAAAGTATGCCGCGGAATGGAATGATCCTCTTTTCTCCGAGGGTGTGGCCATCATCCGGAATGCCTATTCCCCTGTGGAGACCTGTGACTTCATTTCAGTGTCCTATAAGGATCCGGATGGCAAGGTTCATGCGATTCCGCTTTCTTTGGCGGCAATGACAAGGGAGGACTGAGTTATGGAGCCGATTAATGTGGATGAGCTTTTCAGGCGGACGGTGGAGAAGACCATCACAACCCTTGCAGGATCGCTCATACGGGAGATGGAGATAAACGAGGCGCAGACGAGGCCGGAGAGGAAGGTGCATACCTCGACCCTGGTTGTTGGTGGCGATGGCGGTTTCATCGCGCTGGACGGGTCCGCGCACCGGATGGAGAAGTGCTTTACTGAGCTTTTCAAGCGGAGACCGGAACTGAGGAGCGTGGTTCAGTCCGTCCTTGACAAGATGTTTTATATCGCGGATTTGTAATATGAGCGGACAGGGGCGGAGGGTTGATTCCGCCCCTTATCTTTATAAAATGAATGAGTATGACAACGGAAAAGTATTTTATGACAATGCAGAACTCTTTCAGTGGACTGCTTTCTATGGAAAGGCAATTGGCTTGTTATGCGGCCACATACGAGCATTGTGTCCTTACCGATAAAGAGGTGGACAAAGTGGTGTTGACCCTGCAGAAGCGTCAAGAACGACTGCTTGCTGAAAACCCAAGATGGAAAAGCGTGACCATCTGCAAGTCTTATTGGCCGAATGGCAATGTGTGCGTCAGAATGGGCAACTATGAGATGCGTGGAGTAATAGTAAACAATGTCCCTGAAGATGCAGAACAATAATGATAATAGGCCGGATGTTTCCTTGCCGGCAGAACAAGAATGCGGAGATTGCGTGTTCTTCAGGAATGGATCGGAGAGTGATTTCTGCGCGCTGACAATGGAAAGGGCCGAGTGTTATGAGAAGGCTTGCGGGGATTTTGAAAACGAGGTATCTTTGTGACATGATTACGATTTTGGCGACACACTTCCTATAGTCTTCATGGCTTGTCTTGATAGTGGATGTGCCGACCCAAGAGCAAAATAAAGACCGTCATTTCTGGCGGTCTTCTTTCTTTTCTTCAAGCTCCGGATGAGCGGAGAGATATCTGTCCCTCAATTCAATGCTCATAAGGCGAATCAGAACGAGGAGGGAGATGCTGACCTCGATGTCCTCTCCGGAATCATTCTTAAGCTTTATTTTTTCAGGCTGATAATAGATATAATTCTTTATCCCGTTAAATAGCGGATTGGAAAGATTCTGCATGAGAACATTATATGCCTCGTCTTCCACATCAAGAGGTGTTTGTGGCTTTCTCTCTTCCAATTGCTTTAAGAAAGTCTCTGCGCCATCATTAATGGCTTTTTTAGCTCCACTCATCTCGAATAGTGTCATCCCTGCCTTTGTCATTCTGCGTGGGCTGAATTTTGGGGCAAGGGAATCAATGGATGAAGGGTCGAGCTTCATGATCCATCTGGATACAGCAGATAGCTGGTCTCCCATTGAATCAAGACGTTCAAGTTTATGCCCGATTTCTGACAGGGTGTCTTTGTGGTGTGAAATGCTTTTATCGTGTGATGAGCACGGGAGGACGTTGATGCTTTCTGACAGCTTGTCAATTTTGGCCCCAAGACCATCAATACCGTCTGCTGCTTTTCCTGCCTTCTCAATCTTTTGTTTCAAAGGCAAGACAAATTTCGCCGCAAGAATCCAAGTGATGATTATCGCTGCGATGATGATCCCAAGAAGAGGCCACTTCTCCACTATCCAAAGCCAAATATCCGTCATAAACAAGCAGTCTTAACATTATTAATGTCCCAAAGTTACAAATTTTGTGCGAAACGCAAGCACCCTTCTGTCAAAATCTTTTGCGGCTGAATGAATATGGCTGGCGCATTACACAAACGTAACAAATGATTTCCCATTTGTGTAAACCGTGTTAAGATGAAAGCGTGAACCCTTTGAAAATCCATAACTTTGTATATTGAACTATCAGTATGCCAAGAGGACGAAACAAGGAGCTCATCAAGGCGAGGAATGAAAAAATCGCCCAGAGGTGGTATTATTGGACCGAGAAGCAGCGGCTGCGGTTCGATGATGCCATGAAAATCTTGTCGCAGCAGGAGTTCTTTCTTTCGGAGGACAGGATCATGTGTATTCTTCGCTCGTACATAAAAGAGCATCCGGAGACGGAGATGACCACCCACACCAAAATCAAGGCGCCTAAACTGACCGCTGAGCAGTTGTCGCTATTCCAGGAATAGTTCCTCGGTTATATTCACGTTGAAAGTGGACTCATAGACTTTGACACGTCCTGCCAGAGGGTAAGCCCTTGCCTGTGTCCT
>CAKVCK010000041.1 GCA_934725575.1 uncultured Bacteroidales bacterium | reverse complement strand
TTGTTCAGGGCATCACTCTCACAGGACTATCTTCTGGAACTGCTTAGGGGCGCTAAAATTTGATGCGGTTGCCCTGTCTTATTTAAACTTTCTGACCTCGCAAGGTTGCAGAATTGCCGGAAATTGAATAAATTTGCGGACGGAATTGAGGTATGGTGTAATGGTAGCACTACAGATTTTGGTTCTGCCAGTTCAGGTTCGAGTCCTGATATCTCAACGAGGGAAGGAGAAACGCGATGTTTCTCCTTTTTTGGTAAACGGGCCGGAGCCTTTTGCTGAATATATTGACGTTCAGGCAATTGCATAATCCAGCCGGTCATTATCAGAGGGCAGCAACTTACAACAGACTCGCTTACAATAACTTATCAATCACGCAATGAAAGGGGTACACATTTTTTTGGCCGACGGCTTCGAGGAGATCGAGGCCCTCGCCACTTTGGATGTCCTTCGCAGAGGAGGAATCGAGGTCAAAACGGTTTCCATCACCAATGACGGGATTGTGACCGGTGCTCACGGTGTACAGGTCGCGGCGGACTTGACCTGGAATGATCTCGAAGCTTCAGTTCAGTGCGAAGGGACTGACAGTAACGACGTTATGGTCTTTCCTGGAGGAATGCCCGGAACAAAGAACCTGGCCGAGAAACAGGATTTGATGACTATGATGAAGCGGCATTACGCCGACGGAGGAACCTTGGCTGCCATCTGCGCGGCACCTGGCCTCGTTGTCTCACAGCTTCCGACGCTGGAAGGCAAGAAGTTCACCTGCTACGATGGATTCGACGAGGCTCCGGCTGCGAAGGGTGGTGAATATGTCAGAGCTCCATTCGTGGCAGACGACAATCTTATCACCGGCCGCGGCCCAGGATGCGCTGTCGAATTCGCACTCGCTATTGTGGCGCACCTCAAGGGTTCCGCCCTTGCGTCTGAAGTCCGCGCGGCAATGATGATTTAGAAGCTGTTTTGATTTGTTTGTTTGAAGGTTTGAGAGTGAAAAACTTCAGTTTCGACCGCTTCTTCCAAGGAGGATAGTGGTGCTATCTGACTGAAGAAGCGGGAAGAAAATGAAGATTTTTTCACCTCAAAGAACATTTCAAACAAATCAAAACAGCTTCTTAAGAAGCTGTTTTGATTTGCGGCCGGGCTTACCGGCGGATGATGACCCGCTCGATTCTTCGCGGAACCGAGGTCATTATCTCGTATGGAATCGTGTCCAGTATGCCGGCCAGCTCGCTTACTGTAGGATCTTCTCCGAATATGGTCACAGTGTCCCCTACTTCGGCAGGCACACCGGTCACATCAATCATACACATATCCATACAAATGTTCCCGATGGTAGGCACACGGTGGCCGTTCAGCGAAAAACTGGCGTGCCCGCATCCCAGATGCCTGTCGATGCCATCCGCATAGCCGACCGGAATGGTGGCGATACGTGTTCCCTCCGGAGCGATGGCCCCGTGCTGTCCGTAACCGATCGCCCCGTCCCCAGGCTTCAGATCTTTTATCTGAAGGATCTTGACCTTTAACGAGGCTACTGGTTTCAGACGAACCTCCGGCAGGGCGCTGATTCCATATATTCCCACGCCAAGACGGACCATATCATATTGATACATAGGGAATCGTTCGATACCCGCCGAATTGAGGATATGCCACATCGGATGATAGCCGAGAGCATCGTCTATCTTGGCGGCGTTTTCTCCGAACATCGAGATCTGTCCCAACGTGAACTGATCCATAGCCGGATCCTCAGCGACGGCGAGATGCGAATATATTGACTTGACCTTGATCTCATTATGCGTCCTGAGATATTCAATCAATTCTTCGAGCTCGGAGGTCATAAAACCAAGCCGGTGCATTCCTGTGTCAAGCTTGATATGAACAGGAAAATCCTCTATGCCACGGCTTTGCAGGGTGGCCACGAGGGCTTGCAATGTGTACAGGTTCGGGATTCCCGGCTCAAGATGGTTGTCAATAATCTCATCAAAATAATCAGTGCCGGCCGTCAGCACGAGAATCGGAAGACTGATACCGGCCTGACGCAGTTCTATGCCTTCGACAGGGAGGGCGACTGCCAGATAGTCAGCCCCGGCGTTCTGCATCATCAGAGCGAACTCAACGGCCCCGTGACCGTAGGCATTGGCCTTTACAAGCACCAGAAGCTTCGTTTCACGCCTTAACTTTGAACGGAAGTACCGATAATTTGCAAGACAATTCTGGAGATTAAGCTCCAGTCTTGAGAAATCTGTTACGCCATTTGACATATTCAGCATCAAAAATCTGACAAAATTACTGTTTTTTCGTCAAACTTTCCGCCAAAATCTCTATATTTAGAATCTGGCCTGTTACTTGATAAAAGAGGCGTCGGTGGGCAATCACCGACCGATTATGTAATTTACCGCACGTAATTGCCTGCTTGCGAAAGTTGAATCAAAAAGAAAAACATTATGAGCACCGGTTTAATCTGGATAATAATGATTGTTGTGATGATCCTCAGCCAGATCGTCCAAAGTATGCTTCAGAGCAGATTCGAGAAATATTCACGTGTCCCGACCAACAGTGGGATGACCGGAGCGGATGTCGCCCGGAAGATGTTGGCGGACCACGGAATCACAGATGTCAAGGTGACCTGCATTCCTGGTCGTCTGACCGACCACTACAATCCGCAGACAAAGACCGTGAACCTCAGCGAGGCCGTCTATAACCAGAGCAGTGTGGCCGCCGCGGCCGTAGCGGCTCACGAATGCGGGCACGTTGTTCAGCACGCGAAGGGTTATCTTCCTTTGAGGCTTCGCACCGCCCTCGTGCCGGTCGTCAGTTTCTCAAGCAGGATTGTGCAGTGGGTTCTTCTGGCGGGAGTCATTCTCGTTTCTATGTTCCACAGCTATCCGGTTCTTATCGCCGGAGTGGTTCTATTCGCACTGACAACGCTATTCAGTTTCGTGACCCTTCCTGTCGAGATCAACGCCAGCCACAGGGCTGTCAATTGGCTTGAGAACGCCGGCATCACCAACTACGAAACCCGCCCGATGGCCATAGACGCACTCAAATGGGCCGCCTACACCTACGTCATCGCCGCCGTCGGCTCCCTTGCCACCCTCCTCTACTACCTCTCCTTCCTCAACGACCGGAGGTAGACAGAGACCTCTTGGGGAATTGTCCCCTAAAGGTAATGAATATGCCAACCGATGTGTTTTTCATACAAGCACATCGGTTGCTTTTTTATTTTTTGCAAAACGGCGGCATAGCTCACCTCAATACAAGCCTTCAAAATGAGATTTTATGCCGCCTATGCCTTCAGGATGGTTAGGCGGCATAATCATACCTCACAGAATGCTCTGAGAGGCACATTATCTGCCGACATTTTACAATCGCTACCACAAACACGAGCCTATCGCCACAAGTCCGAAACAATCCACGCCGGGGAATACATTACTTTTTAGGACAATCTACTGCGCAAACAACAATTTATGAACATACAATTGATCTTTAGAAGCTATTTTGATTTGTTTGAAATGTTCTTTGAGATGAAAGAATCTTCATTTTCTTCCCGCTTTTTCAGTCAGATAGCACCGCAATCCTCCTTGGAAGAAGCGGTCGAACCTGAAGTTTTTCACTCTCAACCCGGCGTCCGAACCGAGAGCAATCTAACTTGTTCGGATTGCCGATGTGAGCAGCAGGGAAAGAGCTTGCTCTTAACCTTCAAACAAACAAACAAATCAAAACAGCTTCTAAGACAATCTCCCTTACAACCTAAACGAATCCGATCCAGTTTTTGACAGGCTCCCCGATGACACGGGCCATCTGGGAATTCGGGCAACTCATCGTTTTCCGGAGTGCCCGCACCAACTGAATTTTCTGGTCAAGGGGCAACTGGCGAATGTCTTGACGGCCAAACTTTTCCAGACTCAACGCCTTGGCGCGGACACGTACATCAGCATCATTCAGGAATACTCCCATATTCCTAAGCATAGAGTCATTAACCTCGTCTTCACACTTTAACGCCAGAAAATAAAGGAATCTCCTCACACTTCCAAAGATTTTCTTCTCTATAATCTGTCCTCCCGAATATAGCCTTGTGTCGATAACACCATATTCATCAAAAGTCCAGTCTGATGGATACTGATGCCTGACTTTCAAGACATTCCTTCGCTCCACCATCGTCAAGTCACCGATGGTTCGCTTCTTGGTTGCCGAGTGATCCGAAATCGCATATTCATTAAAATCACCGCCAACGCACACCGGCGCGCTGGATGGAGCCGCAGCCGGTATTCGAGGATCGCCGGACTCTTCCCGGCTTGTTTTGTGATGTCGTTCTTCCCTTGCCCCGACAAAACAATCTGAAGCATTGGACCAAGGATATTCTGAAGGCATCCTGTCAAATCCTGCCGTCAACGGATTTCTGAATATGTAAGCAATGGTCTTCATAAGTTGCCCTTTTGTGGTTATCGCCAGCACAGAATACCGGAACCCTATACCTTTGCGTTCGTGTCCGAACCTCTTGGTCAAATAGTTGGCCACAGCGAAAACGTACAGCTTCATAAACCGGCGACAGTTCTCCTCTGCACCATAAAGGCAGAAATGCACGTGATTGTCCATCAACACAAAGGCAATGACAACAACTCCGGCTTTCTGTGCCAAAGCAGGGATCACATTCATCCCATAGACTTTCGCATCAGTGTCCGGGAACATCGTGTCTGTACAATTGCCATCTGTATAGCAATGATAGCAGTCATAGACCGCATCGAAGAAATCATTTGAATAAGTTTGGGCCATACGTGAATATTTTAAGGATAACTATGTAATGCAGTTTACCCTGATGACTATCGTCATCCAAGGCTTTCGTTCGCGCCACAATAAATCGCTCACGAAAATACCCGAAAGAAACGTAAATATTCATAAAAAAGATAAAATTGTGGCGACACATTTGATGATGTGGTGAAAACTACATATAAAAGACATCGGAATGTGTCTCTGTAAAAGAAGTTAACGGGGAATCAATCATACCTGCGGAAGACTTTACACGCATCAATTCTGGCGCGCATCAAACACACCACACAAACAACAATAGTTTTGTCATTCACGAATATATCGGCAAGTCCTCCTTCGGCAGTGAAGGTTCTTATTGTGGCTGCCACCTCCAGCTGTGAATAGTTTAAGGGAAAGCCTACGACCTTGCGGTTATGCACCGTCAAATATGTCAGGCCAAAACCGAAGAGCATCACACCAAGGGAAAGTTCCTCCGGCACAGGTTTGTGAATATGGCGGCAGAGTGAGCCGCACAGAATGCTGTCTGAAAGGCATCTATATGCCGCCTATAGCTTCAAAAGCCATAGGTGGCATAACAACACCTACTAGACCGCACTATAAGACTGATTAGTTGCCGCCATTTTTACATTCACCCCCAAACGGGAATCCGAAGGTAGCGTGAACGGGATTCTTTATCAGGTCACCGGTAGGAAATGCACTCGTTTGGACGAGGATCACCGGATTGGGCTTCTGCCGACCGGCCGGAGGCCGTTTATCCCCCTGAAAGGGGGTGCAGGGGGTTGGGAAGGTCGGAGAATCCGA
>CAKVCK010000040.1 GCA_934725575.1 uncultured Bacteroidales bacterium | reverse complement strand
GCCGGTGACTGTTTCGTTGTTTATCCAGGCGGCCGCGCCAGCATCCATTTCGCCAAACTTACCGAGGGCATCCAGGATTTCGAGAAGGTCCGCATCCTCCGCGCCCAGTGGCAGAAAGAAGGCAATGAAGTAAAACTCGCTCAGTTGACCGAAATCCTCAATTCATTCTCCTCTGAGAAGATACTTGGAGAAGGACCGGTCAACGCTCTAACCGCCGCCAAGTCCTTCCTCGACAAGCAGTAGTATTGCATTAATATGATTTTGTCCGGAGAGAACTCTTCCCTCCGGACAAAATTGCATTTAACAGCGTTTTCTCCGGTAAATCCCGATGTTGCCGGACGAACTGTTATTTATGGCTCGGGGCAGAGAACTCCAGTTTCTTGCCGGCAGGGGATTCGGCGGTTATTTGCCCGGAGGCGACAACCTGCCTGCCGTTGAGGAACACACGCTCGATGACTCCACGGAGTGTTATCCCTTCATACGGAGACCAACCGCATTTGTAGGCGACCTCTTTCACTGAATATTCCTGCTCCGGGTCAATGACAACGATGTCTGCGTAGTTGCCGATTCTTAAACTGCCTCGGTCCTTGATTCCGAGGATTTCGGCGGATCTCTCAGAGAATGCCGAAGCGATTCTTGACAAGGTGATCAAGGCCTCATCATCTGCATTTTTCCCTTCGTTGTACAGAGCGGCGACTGTCAGCAGGACCGAAAGCGACTGCTGGACCGATGGCATTCCGGAGGGACATTTCAGATAGTTGTCCACTTTCTCCGAAAGCAGGTGCGGTGCGTGGTCTGAACCGATCGTGTCGATAATTCCTTCGGCCAGCCCCTTCCGAATGGCCTCACGGTCAGAGGTCGATTTGATGGCCGGGTTGCATTTCACCTTGCCTTTCAATGTCTCGTAGTCCTCATCGCAGAACCAAAGGTAATTCGCTGAGGTCTCGGCGGTTATATTCGGATTATGGATTTTTGCGGCGCGGATCATCTCCACCTCCTCGGCTGTCGAGACGTGTAGCACGTGAAGCCGGGTGCCATATTCAATGGCCATTGCAAGAGCCTTGGCGGTGGAGCGGATGCAGGCCTTTCGGCTGCGGATCTGAGGATGCTTGCTGAAAGGAATATCCTCGCCGAACTTCGCCTTGGCTGCCTCCATATTCGCCTTGATGATGCCTTCGTCCTCACTGTGAATCAAAACAGGCTTGCCTTTGACCTTGAACAAATCGGTGAGAGTCTCATTATTGTCCACGAGCATATTCCCGGTGGAAGACCCCATAAAGACCTTGATGCCGCCGAACTCGTTGCCGTGGCCTTCGGCAAGATATTCCCGGATCATCGCCGCGTTGTCGTTTGTGGCTCCGATGTGGAATCCGTAGTTGCCCCACGATCGCCCGCAGGCCCGGTTCAGCTTATCTTGAAGAGTCTCTAAGTCAGTCGTTGGAGGCATAGTATTCGGCATATCGATGAATGACGTGACTCCGCCGAGCAGCGCGGCCTTGGATTCGCTTTCGATGTCAGCCTTTCGCTCCAGCCCCGGTTCCCGGAAATGCACGTGAGCGTCTATTCCACCGGCCATCAGTACCTTGCCACCCAGGTCAATAATCTCAGCGTTTGGAAAAGCCCGCGAAGCCTCTGAATCATCTGAGGCGGAATCTTCACGGTACCATATTCCCGCAATCCGCTCTCCATCAATGGCAAGGGCTCCCTTTTTTGTGGAAGCCCCTGTCACTATTGTCGCGTTGGTAAGTAGAATCCTTGCCATTGGTTATCCTTTACGATGAAACTTTCTGAATTTCAGCTTAATGACACCCCAGAACGCCTCTCCGAAGATGCCGCCGCTCATCTTGGACGTGCCAAGTTTGCGGTTCACGAATATGATCGGGACTTCCACCAGCTTGAACCCAAGTTTCCAGGCTGTGTACTTCATCTCGATCTGGAAGCCGTAGCCTTTCATCCTCACATCGTCAAGGTCGATTGTCTCCAAAGCCTTGCGGCTGTAGCACTTGAATCCGGCCGTGCAGTCGTGGATCTTCATCCCGAGGACTGTCTTGACGTAGATTGACGCAAAGTAGGACATCAGGATCCTTCCGATCGGCCAGTTCACGACGCTGATTCCGTCGCAGTAGCGTGATCCGATGGCGACTCCTCCGCATTCCGAGCAGACCTTGTAGAGTCTTGGCAGGTCCTCCGGGTTGTGGGAGAAATCGGCGTCCATCTCAAAGATGTAGTCATAGCCATTCTCCAATGCCCACTTGAAACCGGTAAGATACGCAGTGCCAAGTCCTAATTTGCCCGAGCGCTCGATCAGGAACAACCTTTCCGGGAATTCCGTCTGGACTTTCTTGACAATTGCGGCGGTCCCGTCAGGCGAGCCGTCATCTATGATCAACACGTTGTACTCTCCTTCAAGCGAGAATACTTTTCTGACAATCGCTTCAATGTTCTCTTTCTCGTTGTAAGTCGGAATTATGACGACTTTCCTGTCCATAGTATAAAGTTATTATTTAGTTTTCATCATTTCCTTGACCGCCGCCTCAAGCTGCTTGTCTTCGCCCTTGAGGACGGATGCCGGGTCATTGTCTACCTTGATGTCCGGCTCAATCTGTTGGTTCTCAAGATATTTGCCTTCCTTGAGGCCGAAAGACCCGACTTGAGGGATTCCAAATACCATACCATTTATCTGTGTCTCCCACCAAACAGCGGTCATCGTGCCAGGAACCGGCATACCGATCAGCTTGCCTACTCCAAGGGTCCTGTACGTGTACGGGAATCCGCAGGCGTCAGAGTAGTTGTCCTCGCACATAAGCACGCAGGACGGCTTCCTCCATTTGTTGTACGGCTCGCTGCCGATGTACTGTCCCCTCGGGGTGAACCTTATATATTCCTTGCCGCTGAGGAAGGTCGCGAGGTCGTCGTGCAGCCAGCCGCCGCCGTTGTGTCTTATGTCAACCACCGCCGCGTCAGCCGCCCTGTATTTGCCGAGCAGTTTTGAATATACCGTCCTGAAACTTGGGGAGTCCATTCCCTGGACGTGCGTGTAGCCCACTTTCCCGCCGGACATCTTGTCCGTCATATCCTCTCTTTGCTTCACCCATCTGCGGTACATAAGGGATGATTCTGAATATCCCGGCTCGACGAACAGCTCGACATCCTTCTTTCCTTTCTTCACCACGATGGCCACCTTCTTGCCGGCCTTGTTTCTGAGAAGACCGAACCAGCTCTCTCCAGCCTTTATCGGCTGTCCGTCAATGGATTCGATGATGTCTCCGGCCTTGATTCCGGAATCAGCGAGATTCAACGCCCCTCCCGGAAGCACTTCGGCTATCTTCAGTCCGTCGCCTTCGTAGTCATAATCATAAATGGCTCCAAGCCAACCCATTGTGAACTTTGAACGGCTGTAGTACCTTGCACCTGTGTGCGAACCGTTGAGCTCGCCGAGCATCTCGGAGAGAAGATCCTGAAAATCAAAGTTGTTCGCGATGTACGGCATAAACTGTTCGTAATTCTTTTTGTATCCGGCCCAGTCGATCCCGTGGATCTGAGGATCGTAGAACTTCTCGTTCACCTGCTTCCAGACGTGGCCGAATATGTAGTCCCTCTCGGCCTTCGGCTTGAACTCATAGTCTCCCGAGAACGAGATTGCGCTTGTCGCTCCGCTGGCGATCGTGATCTTCGTGATAGAGCTTCCAGTGAAGACATAGAGATCCTTGTCGTCGGCTGACGGTACCAAAGAACCGTACACGCCCTTCTTGATCACTTTCACGTCACCTTTCTTGATGTCCATCTGGCAGAGGTCATAACTCTTTTCCAACCTTGTGGTGTAGAACAACTTGGTACCGTCCTGAGTGAGATAGAAGTCCCCGAGTCTTCCGGAGAAACGTGTCAGGCGGGCTGTGCGGAACTCCCTGTTCTCCAGGTCAAGAACGAGTTTCTCAGGCTTCTCCGCCTGTTTGACAGAATCCTTCTTTTCTTTTTTCTCCTCTTTCTCGATCTTCTTCTCGGACTTGTCTCCGTCCGCAAGGGCCTTGGCGATCTCCGCGTCCTCCTTGTCCTGGTAGAACTTGGTCATCTCCTTGCCGTCGAAGAACATAATGTAGATGTCGCTCTCGGCTCCCCAGCTTCCGTGGCTGCGGTAACCGTCCTTGTCTGATTCCCAGGCCATCGCCTTTCCCTTGAGAGTCCACTTGAAGTTCCCGTCGGAGTAGCCGCTCTGGGTCAGGTTCGTGATCTCGCCGCTCTCTATGTCGATCAACGCGATGTCGGAATTGTTCCATCCGCCGTTGATCTGGTAGTTACTCATAAGGTACTTGCTGTCCGGGCTCCATTCAAAGCTCTGGTCTCCATCAACATAGGAGTAATTCACCCCCTTGAGCAAGGACTTTTCCTTCCCGTCCTTCGTGGATTTGATGACCAGCTCGGTTCTGTCGCGCAGGAACGCCACCCATTTCCCGTCCGGTGAGACAACCGGCTGGAAGCAGGTCTCGCCTTCCGATGTCACAAGCTCTTCCTTGAACTTTGTGGCGTAGGTGAACCTCTTTTCCTTCTTGTCTGTCAGCGAGGTCTTGTATATTCCCCAATGACCGTTCCTCTCCGATGAATAGTAAAGCTCGCGTCCGTCCTTTGAGAAGCTGACGTTGCGCTCCTGCTCCGGTGTGTTGGTGATTCTCTTTGTGGTCTTGTAGTCCGCTGAGGTGACGAAGACATCGCCTCTGATCACGACAGCGATCTCTTTTCCGTCAGGGGACACCGCCATAGAGGACGCTCCGGTCGAGAAGGTGAGATATTCAACATCATTCTCGGTCTCGTCCTTCGCCACGGTGATGTCGAGCTTCTTGGGCTCGCCGCCGTCCGTCATTGTGTAGAGGTCTCCGTTCCACGAGAAGCAGAGCGTGCCGTTGCCGGCCACTGAAAGGAATCTTACGGGGTTTCCCTTGAAATGTGTCTGCTGCTCAGGCTGTCCAGGATTCCCGGTTGAGGCTTTATAGACGTTCAAAGTTCCGTCTGCCTCCGATATATAATAATATGTCTTCCCGTCAGCGGCGAACACCGGATTCCTGTCCTCTCCGATGAACGATGTCAGTTTCGTGAATGCTCCGTCACCGGTTACCTTGAACCTTTCGCCCTGCGCCGAGGCCGGCTTATAGAGCCAGATGTCTCTTGTCACGGATGAATGGTGGTGCTTGCGGAGCGGGTCCTCGTAGCCTTTGTAGTCTTCGTATATGACCTCCCCGGCGTTGTTCACGCTCATCGCCATAAGCGGCAGGGAAGTGACAAGCTGTGGCCTTCCCGCGTTCTCATCCACCTGCCAGATCTGCGGACTGCCGGGAAATCCTCCGTAAACCGCGTCCTGCTGGATGCCGGCCTGGAAAAGAACCCTGCCCCCTTCGAGGACGCAAAGCGGAGTCTCGTTGCCTGGATAGTCAGTCAACCGCTTAGGCGCGCCACCTTCAGCGGATGTGATGAATATGTCCTTGGAACCAGCTCTGTAGGAAGAGAATACAATCTTTTTCCCGTCCGGGGTCCAAAGCGGATCAGAGTCATAGGCTTGGTTGGTCGTGATCTGAAGAGCCCTTCCACCGTTCACTCCAACGGTGAATATGTCACCCTTATAGCAAAACGCTACCTTGCTACCGTCCGGTGAGATGGCGCTTTTCCTTAACCATTTGGGAGTTTCCTGGGCTGTCATAGCCGTGGCGGTGGCCAGGATGGCCGCGGCCAGAATCATTGTTCTTCTTATGGTCATATTCATAACATTTGCAGGCAGATAACTGCCTATGGTAAATCTTGTTCCGCTTTCAGGCGGCGCTTGTCCGCCCGCCCTGCGTGACTATTTGACAAATGTATCAATTTTTACCGAATATTTTACCTATTTTTGCGTCTGCTAGAATTAATATTCCTAATAATATGAAAAGAATAGATTGTTTTGTCCCTTATGTGAGCGATGAGCAGGTGGCTGTGACCGCCGCGAACCTCCGCGCCGAGTCCGAGGTCGCCAAGGTTGAGTTTCTTGACGCGGCCATATTCAAAAGCACATCCAGCATCAGGAAGATCGCCGAGTCGGCGGCCGCTCCTTTCACAATGATTTACACCAAGACGACGGAACTCAGCTTCGGCCAGTTCGCCCTTGAGCGTTTCCTTTCCATCGCCGAGGATTCATCCGCCGCTATGGTCTATGCCGATCATTTCAACGAGGTGGACGGCAACCGCGCCTTCGCTCCGGTGATCGACTGCCAGCAGGGCGCGCTCCGCGATGACTTCGATTTCGGCTCTGTGCTGATCTACAGAACCTCCGCATTGAAGGACGCCGTCGCCAGAATGGATGTTGACTATGAATATGCCGGCCTTTATGACCTGCGTCTCAAAGTTTCCCAGAAGGGAAGCCTTGTTCATATCAATGAATATCTCTACTACGAGATCGAGACTGATACCCGTAAGTCAGGCGAGAAGATCTTCGATTATGTGGATCCGAAGAACCGTGCCGTTCAGATCGAGATGGAAAAGGCTTGCACACAGCATCTTAAGGATGTCGGTGGCTATCTGGAGCCGAAATTCAAGCATATCGAATTCTCAGATGATTCCTTTGAATATGAGGCATCGGTCGTCATTCCTTGCAAGAATAGGGTGCGCACGATAGGCGACGCGCTGACTTCCGCGCTGAACCAGAAGACCACTTTCAAGTATAACGTGATCGTGGTCGATGACAACTCTACTGACGGAACCGTGGATGTCATCAAGAAGTTCATCGATGACCCAAAGCTCGTCTATATTGCCCAGGACAAGAGCTATCACGCCATTGGAGGCAACTGGAACGCCGCCCTGCACCATCCTAAGTGCGGGAAGTTCGCCATCCAGCTGGATTCGGACGATGTTTATTATGATGAGAACACAGTGCAGAAGTTCGTGGACGCTTTCTATGCCCAGAACTGCGCTATGGTTGTCGGTACCTATAGAATGACGAATTTCCAGATGGAGACTCTGCCTCCTGGAATCATCGATCATCGTGAGTGGACTCCGGAGAATGGCCGTAACAACGCTCTCCGCATAAATGGTCTTGGCGCTCCGCGCGGATTCTACGTGCCGATGCTTCGTACGATCAACTTCCCGACAACGAAGTACGGAGAGGATTACGCTGTTGGTCTCCGTGTCTCCAGAGAGTACCAGATTGGCCGAATCTACGATGTCGTCTATAATTGCCGCCGTTGGGACGATAATTCCGATGCTTCGCTCGATATCGACAAAGTAAACGCTAACAACCTGTATAAGGATAGGATACGCACTTGGGAACTGCAGGCGAGAATAAAAATGAATAAAAAAAGTTAAAAATTTTTCAGAAAAAGTTTGCAGGTTCAAAAATAATGTCTACCTTTGCATTCCCGTTCGGAACGAAACACAAACGATCTGAACAGGAATGCAAACAAGTTCATTGAAAAGACTGAAGGAAGTACAACAAGTACCGAGAACGAAATGAGAGCGTTGATTCTTTTTTTTAGGAAAGATGAACAAGTTGTCGGGGTCGAACTTAGAGATATAAGTGTATATACAAAGAAGAGTTTGATCC
>CAKVCK010000039.1 GCA_934725575.1 uncultured Bacteroidales bacterium | reverse complement strand
GGTGCCGCCAAGGCTGTAGGTAAGGTTCTTCCTGAGCTCAACGGCAAGCTTACCGGTATGTCTCTCCGTGTTCCTACATCTGACGTTTCCTTCGTAGACCTTACCTGCGAGCTCAACACTCCAGCCACCTACGATGAGATCTGCGCCGCTATGAAGGAGGCTTCCGAGGGCGAGCTCAAGGGTGTTCTTGGTTACACTGACGAGCCACTGGTATCCACCGACTTCCGCAACGACTCACGCACTTCCATCTTCGACGTGAAGGCTGGTATCCAGCTCGATCCTACCTTCGTCAAGGTTTGCGCTTGGTACGACAACGAGTGGGGTTACTCCAACAAGGTGCTCGAAATGGCACGTGTTATCGCGAAATAATTATTATCTTTGCTGATAGAAAGGCCAGGCCTTTGGGCCTGGCTTTTTTTGACTACATAACAAACACACAGGTGGGTTTTCCGAAAGGGAACACGCACATTAAAAAATCCAACATTATGAAGAAAGTTGTTTTGACACTGCTCTGCGGGGCTATGATTTTCTCTGGTTGCGGTACTTTGAACAAGACCGGACAGGGCACACTTATCGGTTCCGGAGCCGGAGCCATCATCGGAGCCGGAATCGGCGCCGCCATCGGTGACGGCAAGGGAGCCGCCATCGGAGCCGCCATCGGAACAGCCGTAGGCGCCGGCACTGGCGCTGTCATCGGCAAGAAGATGGACAAGAAGGCCGCCGAGCTTGAGGCACTTGAGAACGCCCAGGTCGAGACCGTACAAGACCAGAACGGTCTCCAGGCCATCAAGGTCACCTTCAACAGCGGCATCCTCTTCCCTACCAACGGATCGACCCTGTCACAGACCTCGAAGAACGAGCTCTCACAGTTTGCCACCAAGATGAGCGATATGCAGGACACGGACATCACCATCTACGGCCACACCGACAACACCGGTTCCGACGCCGTCAACGAGCGTCTGTCCAACGAGAGGGCTCAGTCCGTCGCCAACTACCTGAAGAACTGCGGCATCGCCTCCTCACGTATGACCACCGAGGGCAAGTCCTACTCTATGCCAGTGGCCGACAACTCCACCAAGGAAGGCCGCGCCCAGAACCGCCGCGTCGAGATCTACATCACCGCCAACAAGACGATGATCGAGAAGGCCGAGAACGGCACGCTGTAGATTTTCACAGACATATTCACACCTAAGGATTTTTTCATCCTTAGGTTACATAAAGCCCAAACCATAGTCACTCCGGCAATCCTCCCCACCAAAGGTGGGTCCCCTCCCTCTTCGGGAGCCAAAGTTGCCTACGTGACTATAGTTCGGGCTTTATTGGTCTTAATTCGTCTAATAATTGCAGCCTAATTAGTAAGCGTTAAAAGTTAATATTTAAGGATTACTCAGTACTGCCGCGGACCGAAAATGGAGGTGCCGATGCGGACGATGGTGGCACCGTGGCGGATGGCGAGGGGCCAGTCGTGGGACATTCCGATGGAGAGTTCGGTGAAGTCGGGTAGCTGGGGATAACGGGCGTCCAGGCGCTGTTTGAAGGACTGGATGCGGGCGAAATCGGACTCGACTATCGACTCGTCATCGGTGTGGGTGGCCATTCCCATCAGGCCGTGGATGCGGACGTGCTGGTAGGAACGCCCGCTGGCATATTCATCAAGGATGGATTCTATTTCCATCTCGGTCAGACCGCCTTTGGTAAGTTCAGCGCCAAGATGGAGTTCCAGAAGGACGTTGACGGTGCGGGAATTGACTGAGGCCCAGTTGTCGATCAGATCCAGCAGGTGACGGGAATCCACAGACTCGACCAATGAGGCATAAGGCAACACAAGCTTCAGTTTGTTGGTCTGAAGGTGGCCGATGAAATGCCACTCGATATCCTGTGGAAGCTGGAGGGCCTTGGCGGCGAACTCCTGCGGACGGTTCTCTCCGAAGCGGCGTTGGCCGGCCTGATAGGCGGTCAAGATGTCGGAGAACGGATGAAATTTGGAAACTGCCACCAGTTTCACCCCTGATGGCAGTTCCTTTTTGATATTGTTAAGATTCTCTTCTATCATTCCGTAAAGGATTTACAGGAATCAAAAATCTTGTCAAAATATTTTAGCGGCGGCCTTTCTGCTGCTCCCTCTGCATCTGGGCCTGCATCCTCTGCGCCTCCTCAAGACGCTGCTGCCACTTGCTCTTAGGCATCTTCTTGCCTTCGGTGGCCTTCAGCTTCGCGCGGATCTCGTCCGGATTCACGAACCACTTTCTGATCACCCAGGTCTCAAGCATCGTGATGAGGTTGGAGAGCAGGTAGTAGTAGCTCAAACCGGCGGAGAGGCTGTTACAGATGAAAAACATCATTATCGGCATCATCCACACGCTCATAAAGCGCATCGAAGCCATCTGAGGATCATCGGCACCAGGCTGGGACGCGGTCGTGATCTTCGAATAGAAGAACATTGACACGGCCATAAGCAAGGCGAACAATGACAGGTGATCGCCGATCAGCGGAATCCTTGTACCGAAATCTATGATGGAGTCGTATGAGCTCAGGTCATCGGCCCACAGGAAAGACTGCTGACGCAGCTCGATGGAAGCCGGGAAGAAGCGGAACATCGCCCACAGGATCGGGAACTGGAGGAGCATCGGCAGACAGCCGCCCATCGGGCTGATACCGGCCCTCTTGTATAGATCCATCTGAGCCTGCTGCTTCTTGAGAGCGTCCTCCTGCTTAGGGTACTTCTGGCTCAGCTTGTCGATCTCAGGCTTGATGGCCTGCATCTTGGCGGATGAGGAGTACGACTTGTAGGCGAACGGAAGCACGACAATCTTGATGAATATGGTCATCAACAGGATGATGATTCCGAAGTTGGAGATAAACCTGTGCAGGAAGTCGAACAGAGGAATGATCACGAATCTCGTGAACCAACCAACGAGCCAACCTCCCAGCGGGATGATCTTCTCGTACTTCTGGTCGAAGGACTTGAGGGTCTTGAAGTGGTTAGGACCGAAGTAGAACTCGAACGGAACCACCGTCTCATGCTGCCCAGGCTGGAAATCCATCCTCAGACGCGCCTCACCAGTCATCAGGTTGTGACTCTCGTCGTCCTCAGGGAAATAGTTCAGCGCGAAATCAGCCGACGCGAACTCCTGCGGAGACCTCATGATGGCGGAGAAGAACTGCTGCTGGAACGCGAACCAAGACACTCTGGCATCGACACGTTTCTGCGCGCTGCGGCCTTTGGCGATGGCCTCCGGCTTCTTCTCACCGTTGAAATAGTAGTCAAGTTTGGAGTACTGGACCTCTCCTTTGTAGCCCTTCTCCATCCTCGGCATTGTCACAAAATAGTCAACATCGAACGAATATACATTCTTAGGAATGACATTCTCCATCCCTACGAACGAGAGATAATTCTTCACCAAATATGATCCTTCGGCGATCGAATATCTCTGCTCGATGTAGCCACCGCCGGCGAACGGCAGACGCATCACGATTGAAGTGTCCGTCTTCTCAGCCACCGTGAAATTGAAATCAGAGGTGTTGATGCTCTCCCCGGCGTAGATCTGAATATCATAGCGGCTCATCTCCGGCTTGAAGAGGTAAAGCTCACCGCCGCCGTAGCTGCTATATTCATTGATCTTCACTGAATATGGCTGGGCTCCCTTGGTGGTGAAGGCCACCTCGAACTTGTCATTGGACAATGTAACGATCTGGGCCTCACCGGAATGAGCCACTTCCAGCAACGAGTCTTTGTAAGCGCTTACCTGTTCTGCCTGAACGACTCCTGTCGAATCCGTCAGCACCGCGGTACGCGCCGCCTCGGCAGCGGCCACCGAATCCGCCCGCATCTGCTCGACAAGAGCTATTGAATCCAACTGCGCCTGATAGGCGGCCTGTTTCTGATACTGTTTGTTCTGATAGAAGGTAAAGCCGAACAGGAGCAAGCCTATCAGGACAATACCTGTGATTGTGTTCTTATCCATTCTTGATTACTTCTCTTCTTCGCTCTCCTCTGCCTTGCGGATCTTCGCCTCAAGATCCTTCAGTTCCTGCTTCGCCGCATCAATCCTCTCCTGCATCTTCTGGATCAGAGGAGCGGAGTTCTTCGATGACGAGAAGAAACCGATGTTGTTCTCGTAGGTGTCGATGTCCTGCTGGAGCTTATTGTACTGCTGCACAAGACGATCCTTCTCGCTGAGCGGCTTCCTGGAGAATCCACCATTCCTGCCACTGTTGCCGGAGCCCTGTCTCGGTCCCCTGAGTGAGAAATCCGGGAACTTGGCCTGCATAGCCTCCGCGTAGGCGGCCTGAATGCTGTCCTTCTCCTTGAACGGAACGAAGCCTATTCCCTGCCACCTGTCAGCGAAAGCGCGGGCGGCCTCACGGTCAGCCGCGGCGTCGCCTGAGAGGACATATTCATTGATCTCCTCAATGAGAGCCTTCTTGGCCTTGAGGTTGCCGTGGAAGTCGTTCTCCGGCTTGGCGTTCTTGTCGCGCTCATTGAAGAACTCGTCGCAGGCGGCGCGGAAACGCTTCCAGAGCTGCTCGGACTTCTTGCGAGGAACGGCACCGATCTCCTTCCACTGCTTCTGCAGGGCGATCAGAGCCTCCGTGGTCTTCTTCCACTCCTTGCTGTCCTTCAAGGCCTCGGCCTGCTCGATCAGGGAGAGCTTCTTCTCCATATTCTCGTTCATCGAGTCCTTGAACTGGGTGTAATATTCCCTCTTGCGGGAGAAGAACTTGTCGCAGGCGGCGCGGAAGCGGTCGTAGATCTTCTGGTTTTCCTTTCTGGTAGCGAATCCGATGGTCCTCCACTTCTTCTGGATCTCCTCGATCTCGGTTGAGAGGGCGTTCCACTCGTTTGAAGACTTGACCTCCTTTTCGGCGATGGCCTCGACCTGCTCGCAGAGCTTTGTCTTCTCGGCAAGATTCTCCTGCTGCTTTTCCTTCTGTCCCTCGAAGTAGGCCTGATATTTCTTGTTTATGACGGCTGTGGCGGCCTTGAAGCGATCCCAGATGGAATCACGATATTCCTTTGCCACAGGGCCGAACTCCTTCCACTGCTCGTGGAGCTTCTGAAGTTCACGGAAAGCCTCGACAACATTCTCGTTCTCAGAGAGTTTCTCAGCGGCCTGGCAGAATTCCTCCTTGGCCTCAAGGTTCTTCTTGAAATCCAGATCCCTAAGGTCGCGGTTGATCTTCACCATATCGTAGAATTTCTCCACGTAGAACTGGTAGGTGTCGTTCAGGTCACGGAACTTGGTGGCAGGAACCGGACCGATCTCCCTCCAGCGGTTCTGGAGCTCACGGAAAGCCGGGAATGTGGAGTTCACATCCTCCTGCTTCTCCACGAGGCTCTTAAGGTCCTCGATGACAGCCTGCTTCTTGGCGAAGTTCTCTTCCCTCTGGGCATCCTGCTGGCGGTTATATTCAGCGCGTTCCTTCTTATAGTTGGCATAGACACCCTTGAAAGCGGTCTCTATCGCCTCGAACGGATTGTCCTTCACATCCTCGGTCTGAGCCGCAGGGGTAACCTCGTCAATGACATCCTCCCTTGACGATGGCTCATCGACCTTCGCTCCAAAGCCGGCCTCGGCCTTCTCTTTAGAGAGCTTCTTGTAGAAAGCGGACTTGATGGCCTCTGCCTCCTTGTACCTCTTCATCCTGTCGTCAGCCTGGGAAAGTTTGTCGAACATATCCGACAACTCGGCGAGCGTGAGACTTCCAAGATCAACCGGAATCTCTCCGCCATCCTCGTTCCCGGCGGCTTCCTCGCCACCATCATTCACGTCAACCACCTCCTGTGGGACTTCCTCGGTCTGGTCAGCGACCGTCTCGACAGCCTCCTGCACCTCTGGATTTTCTACATTCTCATTGAGAGCCTTTGGAGCTTCCTCTACATCTGGGGTCTGGTTAACCTCAGGAATATTACCTTCACTCATAAAGCAGTTTAATTATAAGAGTTTCTACTTATCCGCAAATATACCTAAAAAAACAATTAAAAACCCTATTTTTGCAAAAAGGAAAAACAATATTCTATGCGAATTGACATTCTTACAGTCGTTCCGGAACTTCTGGACAGCCCGCTGAGCCACTCGATCGTGGGGCGGGCAATCAAGAAAGGTCTGGTCGAGATACACGTCCATAACATCCGGAAATATGGCCTCGGCCCGCGCGCCACGGTGGATGACTACTGCTACGGCGGCGATGCGGGGATGGTGATGATGATCGAGCCGGTGGAGAAAATGATCGACGAGCTGAAGGCGGAGCGGGAATATGACGAAGTCATCTATATGTCCCCCGACGGCGAGCGTCTGAATCAAGGAATATCCAATGAGCTCTCCCTGAAGGAGAACCTCATCCTCCTCTGCGGCCATTATAAAGGAATAGACCACCGGATCAGGGAGCATCTGGTGACCCGCGAGATCTCCGTCGGCGACTATGTGGTCAGCGGCGGCGAGATCCCGGCCGCCCTGCTGGCGGACTCCATCGTGAGACTGATTCCGGGAGCGTTGTCCGACGAGACCTCTGCCCTCAGCGACAGTTTCCAGGACGGACTCCTCTCCCCTCCTGTCTATACCCGCCCGGCCGACTACAAAGGCTGGAAGGTTCCTGAGGTCCTCTTGAGCGGAAATCCGAAACTCATCCGTGAATGGCAGGACGAGCAGGCTCTTGAGCGGACAAGGCTTCTGCGACCGGAACTGCTCGGGGACACAGGCAGAAAGCAGGATCTCGTCAAAGATTAGAGGAAGTGAAAAATCGGGATCTTCGTCAAATCTGAGGCAACCGACCGCCAGATAAAAAAGTCAGGCAAAAAAATCTTCTGGCAAGAATAATCGGAAGGCATTGATAGTCAACACAAAAGACAGTTATCAACGTAAAACGTTTAAAACTTTTCCCGAAAAAGGTTTGCTTAAACGTTTTTTTTGACTACTTTTGCATCACGAAAGATGTGAGATACATCACACTCTAACGACTATGACCTTCTTTCAAAATAAGGTAATACACTACTAACTAACCGAAAAAAGTCCGCAGCGATGTGGGCTTTTTTGTTTTTTCCAGTCAGATAGAGAAAAAGGTGGCAAGATCGGGACCGGTTTGGGATACGAGGTAGGTACTAGACAAAGTCGGGTGAAAAAGGGCCGTTTTTGCACCCGAATAAACAGATATTCATATTCCCGGGTGCATAATGCCGTTATTTTCACCCGAGATTATTTTTAGAGACTTTCAAGGATGAGAAATCATTTTTTTTGCGTAGGTTTGTATTCAGAAAGATTGTGAGTATTATGACAATTATCGATAAAGCCATAAACAGAAAGATATTAGCGGAGATGGCACAGAACTTCTATGGTGAAATGATCAAAGGAGTTGTGGACATCGACAGGCAAATTATGGCACTGGATGCCGAACTGCATTCTGATTTGGAAAAGCTCTTACTTGAGGATGGTTCAAATCAGGAATCGCTGTGGGGAATCAACTTGTATCCAGATGTTGAAGGGGACGATTTCATTGAATTCGATTCACTGATTAACATAAGTCCTCGAAGAAACAATTACAGCAGGGATGTGGAAGACGAGGTAGTACGTAGTCAAATTCGTTCAATAGTCAATAATCTTATCAAATGACAATGACATCTCTTCCGGCGAGACCTGATAAGGATAAATGGGCGGCGATGGATTTCATTGCGCAGATGGCAAACATTGGAAGCGAGGTGGGACGTACCTTGAAATGGAAACAAAAGGGGAACAACACGCTGGCCAGAAACGCCTTTATCCGGGCTCTTGACTTATTCGATCTCACAATCGAGACAGGACGCGACAACGACTCCCCTTCATCCAGAGATTCAATGCTCAGGGAGCTCCTTATGGCGAGAGACCAATTCTGCGAAGAATATCTTTCCAAGGACAACAATGCGATAGCACCATCAGACAAGTATTTCTCTCAATTCGCCAAAGCGTGCGCCCTCAGATCGGGGCGATAAAAGACTACGCTACGAAAGTAATGAATAGATCTTTAGTACATCCCATTCTCAGGGTGCCAAGAAGATCTAAAAAACGGTCAAGGCCATACCCGTTATTCAAAATAATATTTATAACTTTGCACAACGAATTCAAAATGCCAATTTTAAAAAGATACAGATGATCAGCAAAGACATCCTCAAACAAGTTTTAGCATCCAATCAGAAAGATGTTGAACACTATAAGGTTATTCCAAGAACATTGCCTTCCGACGACTTTCCACGCCGTGTTTTTGTCGGAGTTCGCCGCACCGGCAAGTCTTTTATGCTCTACCAAAAGATACAGCAAATGCTTGCTGCCGGGCACGGATGGGACGATATGCTCTACATCAGTTTTGAAGATGATCGCTTAGCCCAATTTGAGACAACAGATTTTGAAGGGATATTGGAGGCGCATTCTGAAATGTATGGTAAACGTCCTATGCTTTTTCTGGATGAGGCCCAGAATATAGATGGGTGGGAGAAGTTTGCACGTCGTCTGGCTGATGCAAAATATTCAGTATGGATTACAGGAAGCAATGCGAAGATGCTGTCTTCTGAGGTTATGACAACATTGGGAGGACGTTACCTTACGACAGAGGTCTATCCGTATAGTTTCTTGGAATTCCTTAAAGTGGAAAGTGTTCCATATGACAGGGTATCGTTGCTGGCTACAGAAACACGCGCGACCGTGCTTCGCACGTGGAATGAGTATCTCTTATGGGGAGGACTACCTGAATCTGTAGGACTACCAGTCAAACGCAACTATCTGAGCAGTACATTTCAGAAGATATATCTAGGGGATATTGCCAGTCGCAACAAGATATCAAACCCAAATCTCTTGCATCTGCTACTGAAGAAATTGGCAGAAAGCGTATGTCAACCAGTATCTTATAATCGGTTGTCCCACATACTATCCTCAGTCAGCGGGAAGATAACTATGCCCACTGTCAGTAAATATATTGAGTACAGCGAATCCGCCTGGCTGGTGTTGCGTCTTAGAAATATGTCCGCACCCTTTGCAGAAAGAGAGACCTCCTGCAAGTACTATTTTATCGACAACGGTGTGCTTAACCTGTTCCTCATTAACGGAATGGCATCATTGCTAGAAAACACGGTCGCACTCGCCCTTTTCCGAAAATATGGACACGACCCAGACAATGAGAGGGTTTTCTTCTATAATGAAAGGTTCGAGGTCGATTTCTATGTACCTGAGGTTGAACTGGCAATACAAGTCTCATATAATATATCACAATCCACGGATACATATGAGCGTGAGGTGAATGCTCTTAAAAAGATACCTAAGGTGCTTCCTTGCAAACATCGCCTGATACTCACAAATGAAGAGTCCGACACTATCGAGGATGAATTTGGTGTTATTGAAATCATACCTGTTTGGAAATGGCTCCTACAGTATAATCTCAACTCAGACACACCTCAACCGGAACATTAATCCGCCCATCGGAGGCAACACTAAAACCTCCTTTATACGTAACGTTACGTCTTTTCGTATGATTGCCAGCGAACCGGATCTGAGTCACAGCGCATTCGGCAACACAGACATAACTGTCGGATGCCTGTCATTAGAGATATGTAATTATCCCATCGCACGGGCACTCTTGCCAAGTGGAGCGTCATTCCCTAATTATCAATGTGTTGCAGAATAGTGCCAGGACGCTTAGGAGGGCAGCATTATATAATACACTAATTTACAACATATTGCAGTCAAGCACATCCTCTTATGCTAATGGTTGTCTTGGCAAATAATCATCATATCAACCAATAAGTCAATCCACTCGTCCTTCGTTCCGTACAGCAAAAGCCCCCTTGGTGTACGAACACCATAATTAGAGCTATTCCGTACACCTACGCCCTCTCTGGTGTACCGATGCTATAAAATCCCGCCTAATATCCAGCCACAGCTACCTCAAGCACCCCATATCCAAACAAAATCAGAATGACAACCACTACAGTCACCAAAGCGATCTTGTCTCCTTTGAACAAATGCCTCGTCTCTTTCGGAATCAGAATCTTCACATCTTCCGAAACCGTCAGGTAAGTAAAGAATATGCCCGCCCAGACCAATGAGAATACCAGCCGCACAGGATTGTCAAATACCCCGTTCCCAACGCTTCCTGCCAACAACATCAAGCCGTTGGTAACCGCAGCCCAGATCAGATGAATCATGGCAAGCGCCACCGCGTTCGGCAGCCGCTTATGAAATGCCACCACAGTGTAAATTCCGATTGAGATAAAACTTACCAGCATCAAGATGTCACAGGCCAATAATGACCAGTTGATTGAATAGGCCCTTGAAGCGGATACAACGGAATAGGCTCCTTTCATTAATCCTTCATCCGCACTTGGCACATTGGAAACCAATGTGCTGATGATTGTCAGGATAATTCCGCCAATCACGCAGAAGTACAAGTAAAACGCAAGAAAACCGTGAATTCCCACACTTTCCTCGACAACCCTCTGTTCAGCCTTGATCGCCTTCTCCACTTCCGCCTCGTCCCCGTCAAAATGCTCGCAACGCTCCGGTCCTCTTCCCGTCAACGAACACCTCCGTCCCTCCTCCATAGAGAAGGTGCTCTTACTGCAATGCGCGCAGTACTTGAATTTGTCTTCTGTTGTCATTTTGAATATTATTACATTGTTAAAGAGTCAATAGTTCGTTAATTTTTCCAGGGCCTAAGCGGCCCTGGCAGTAAATAAAACCAGTTCTTTGAAAAGTTTGTCAA
>CAKVCK010000038.1 GCA_934725575.1 uncultured Bacteroidales bacterium | reverse complement strand
TTTCTTGTGACGGTCAAGCAGTACAAGAGCCAACTGCTCCGACTGGATTCCAGGGATGACCGTTCCGTCATCAAGTTCCCGGATAAACTGAACCACCTGCTCATTCCCGGTGTATGATGTCACCCCGTCAGCGAATCCCAGACATTCACGCATAATGTAGCAGTGGGCACCTCCATATGTCTCATCATACACCACCCGAATCGTCTTCTCTTCTGAAGGATAAACACAACCGTCCAATGTGACTTTCTCCACAACCGGCATATCCCCGAAATAGTCGCGATACACCAACGCCTCCAGCTGCTCCTCGTAGACTCCCTTGACCATCTTCCCGTTGACCACTTTCAGAAGGACTTTTTCAAGGGCGTCAACCACCCTTCTCGTCCAAACTTTCAATCCCGGCTTGGTCCTTCCGAGGCGTTCAACCTCTTTGATCCTGCCATAAACTTCATTGATGCACCTGTCCCTTTCCAAGGCGACAAGCCTCACAACATCCTGTTTCGAATACATCTTTTCCATAAAAGCACAATTTTGAATTGATAAAACTTGGGAGGAGGTCGGGGACTCGAACCCCTGCGCATCCGCTGCTTGCAACGTGGATTTTTCGGATGCAAATATGTCCTGGCACCTCCCCATACGCACTTTCATTAACTTACATAAGAACACCTCCTTAACTTGGCAACTGATTCGGATTCCTGGTGATATATATCGGAAAAGTTCGCATTGCCGACCTTGTCTCCACTCTTTGTGGCTTTGGTTTTCTCAAGATTGCCTCCAGCTTCGGAATCAATGATTCCAGTTCCTCAATCGTCAGCATCCCGAAAGGCTTTCCGGCTATCCTGCTGTTCTGGCAAAAAGCATTCACCTTATCGAAGTCTGTGGTATCCACACCTAACTGCTGAATCCGCTTTAAGACAGCCGAACGCATCTTCTTGCGCCTGAGCACATAATCATCACGACTCTCCGACTGATGCCTGCCGCTCTGAATGCAGTCACACATCTCATCATACTCAGAATCCTCCATGTCCTTCAATGAGGTTGTCCGCCCCCGCGTGAACTGTGAAATCAAATCATCCTTGTACTGTTCGAGGTCAATACCCTTGGCCTTGCACAAGGCATAGAACCTTGAATAATTGCGTTTTTTCTTTCCCATACGATAAATCATTAAATAGAATCAGACCAATACTTCTTCGCCCCTTCATCCCAGATTGTCATCTCTCCTGTAGTTCCGACAAAACGTCCCTTGCTGAATGCCTTATACCCTTCAACCCATATCTTGCAGGAGGCATCATACATTGCGCTTATCGCCGCACGGCCTTCCGGCTGGCGTCCTCTGGTGCGGCTGACGAATATCAGCATCTTGTTCTTATGCTTTTCGCAAAACGCTCTGAAATCCTTATACGTCAGTCCCATGAACTGGAATGAGTCGAGGACGACAAACTTCGGAGAACGCTGCTGCGAAATTTTTTCATCCAATTCCTGTAGCGACATATTCGCCAGCTGAAATCTGCTCCCAAGTTCACCCATGCCATATCGGCGAAGTGTGTTCTGCATCGTCAAGCTCACACCTTCCTCCCGTGAGTTGTAGAGGACTTTGCCGAATGCAGACAACTCCTTGCACAACGACACCACAGCCGAGGTCTTGCCGTTGCCGGAATTCCCCCAGATGAACCAGATGCCGGTAGTCTCAATCTCCCCGACACACTCATCCCATCCGCCACCGAGACGGATTGTGTCGAACTTGATTGTGAGTACCTGTTTTGCTGATAGTGTGCGTGCCATTTGAATGCCGTTTGAAAAGGTTTTTAAAGATTTTAGAGTCTTGATGCAGCAGCTATCCTAAGCTGCTTGTGGATTGATTTCTTGACGCGTCTGAGGTCAAATTCCATCTGACTGTTCCGAAGCTCTACGGATTCTCTGATCACCGATGCGATAGCCTTGTCATCGGAAAGGCCGTTGTTCCTGCAGATGGCATTGACCTCATATTCGGTAACCCCGGAGAGAGGGACAAACTTCCTTCCGATTCGTGAATACAACTCCTCGTATCCCTTTTTGTCGAGCTTGAGTCCTTTTGTCATCCTCTTCTGGATGAACGGGGTCGAAAGGAACACGATGCCGCATTTGTCTTCAAGGGCATTATACAGGCTGATGAAATAGTACATCACGGAATCCGTAAGTTTGTCACCCTCATCGAAAACAAGCAAAGGTCTGTTCATCTTGACAAGCTCATCAACGATTCGCGTCAGGGTGGCGCGAACAGTTAGCCCCTCATTCCTGATGCCTATCTTCTTTGCGAGCTCTTCCACGAAGTCAGCCTTGTGCATATCCTCGGAGCAACCAAGGACAAACACATTCTTGTGTGTCTTTGAATACTGGAACGCCGCCGTTGTCTTCCCGATTCCGGCAGGGGCCACAATCCAAGACACGTTCTGGTACTGCTGCGCGTCAGCAAGAAGTGTTTCGACATCCTTGAACGCTGAAGTCTGGCAGATTTGCCACCCCTCAGATTTTCCGCTGCCGACAGCAGCTTTGATCCGGAGGAACATTTCATCGCTGATTCTTTCGAACTTGCCGTTTACGGCAGCATTGAATGTTCCGGGACTTGTAACCCCGTGCAAGGAGTTCGCTGCCTTCGCCTGACTTGCATATCTCGCGGCATAGTCAAGAAGCATCCTCTGAATCCCTTGCTTTTCTTCTAATGTGAGTTTCTGTGCCATAATATTGAATGATTTGCTATGTTCTGCTTATTGCATCGAGAGGGTTATAATCCATATTGCTCATTTCCTTATTGAAAGGCCCGATGTCAGTCGTGTCCGGAGAATCTTGTGGTGTCACGATGGCCACTGCATCAGCGAATGTCTCGAACTCACTCTCACTGATTCCTTTCAATGCAGGTGTCGTCAGACCATTCTGCTCCGGAGCCACCCCATACTCAATTTCAAGCGAGTGGTTTTCGATTCTGCGCTTAACCCTCATTCTCTTGTTTTCCGAGTCGTTCTGCCTTATCAGAGTCATATCACCGTCTTTCTGTTCCTGAATGTTCCTATGGACCGTCAGGTACGGATAAGCCGAAGTGACGTATCGCAGTCCAGTTGCTGTCTGCTCAAACAGCATCGCCATATCCATTTTCATCGGATCAAACTTCACTATGAATTCCTTTCCGGTATTTACCTTTCTCCACTCATAGTCCGGCTTGCCGTCAGCGGTCAGAACCTCGTAAGTGTATTTGCGCTTCTGATACTGGATGGATATGCCGTCGGCAGTGAATTTTGACGGCCGGTCAGTCCTTATCCAGAACAGGTTCACCATGTCTATCTGCGACACCGCCTCCGTTTCCGGATTCACACTTGCCTGGTAAGCCGCCAACCTGCCATTGACCGCATTCCACTTCCTGCGTGCTTCCGCATAGGCGGCAAGCAGTTCATCGTATGTATAAAGGGACTCCTTGTTCGCATCCACGAATTCCCGGTTTATCTTCCACGCATCCTTTGCTGAGATGTTACCTCCGGTGAATCTCCAGTCCTGTCCGAGGATCTGCCGTTGGAACTCCCCGAAAAGCCGCTCAATCGTCTTCGATTGTGGGTTATAAGGAGAGGTCGTTCTGGATACATGCGATGTTATGCTTGCAAAGAACGCCTGTGCGACCTTCGATGTCTGTGCGCCCTGGTTATCCGTGACTATCTCGTATGGCTTATGCCCGGATATTTCAACCGCCATTCGAAAGGCTTTATACTGGAGGTCAAAATTCTCGGATTTTCCGATGGCATAACCAAGCAGAGTGTCATTGAACGCGTCCGCAACCTCATACACAAACGCCGTCTTGACAACCAGTTTCCCGCCTTCGTAATCCTTATAAAACAGGTTCAGTTTCGTACCGTCACCATACCAGAGAGAATCTCTCATCGTTGGCATCAATGTCTTGTTATGGCGTGAATAAATCTGCTTTGAGGCCAACTCCCCATATACCGCATCATACCATTGCGGCTTGATGTCCGGACGCTCCAGGAACTGACGCAGCGAGCTCTCCGAGCGCAACGGCTTCCATCCTTTCTTTTTGGCGATGCCGTTATATTCCTCAAACAGCTGTGTCAATGTATATACCGGGGTCTTGCTTCTCCGGAGGGCGATGATTTGCCTTTCTCCGGCCTTGGTAATCTTAAGGGTGTTGGTGTTTCCGAATTTGCCTGATATCAGACACACATACCCGGTCTTTGCGTATTCACGCATCTTGTCACGCAAACGAGCCTCACTCTTCGGGAGGGTGTGATGATATGTCTCCCTGAGTTCCTCGGAAGCTCGGAAGATGTTCGACCAGATTATAGGCGTGTTGTTGTTACATGCGCGTCTCATCGCCTTTTGGGTGTTGAACATGTCCTGCAGGGCATTCAGCACTCTTGCGTTAACGGTGTATTCCTCTTGTTTCGGCTCTGGTATCCTTTCACCGTTAGGCAGGACGTGGTCATAGAAGAACTGCTGGGCCTTCAGGTCCTGTGGCAGTCCGATCTGTTCTTTCTTCATAAGCTCATCAGGATTGCCATACTTGGCCACAAAACGGGTCTTGAATCTCTCCGGCAATGACACATATTCTATCAGGGCATAGGAACCATAACCCCTGCCATGGCGAAGTATGTTAATACCACCTCTATGCCGTAGGTTTTGGTAATTAGCTGGAGTAATGACAGGGTTTTCGCCCCCTGTCAACTCATCAACCGTCACAGCTATTATGTTTCCGTAGTATTCCATTTTGTTTATCCGTTCTGCGGAGGAAGTGGGATTCGAACCCACGCACCTTTACGGCCTACCGGTTTAGCGAACCGGCCTCTTGAACCACTTGAGTATTCCTCCATTCGGGGCACAGCGGTAAGCCCCGGGTCTCCAATATCCTTTATGCTATGAACTTTTTACCGCTGTTTTGGCTTCCCTTCTTTCTTCCAAGATCCATATGATGCGATAGCGCCAAGAGCGCCCACATACATCATCGGAAAAGCGATCAGCCATACCGCCCACCAGAACACAGTCGCCGCCGCGACAACCAATCCGAGCGCTGTCAGCATCAGGGACAAGAAGAAAAGCATGACATCTTTCATTTCTTCGTCGCTTTAGCTATGCTCTCCTCTGACAGTTTCTGGGCGTGATGTAAAAGGTTTCCCCACGCCTGTAGGCTCATCGGTTCATACGACTCCAGTTCCTTTTCTCCATTCAGCAGCCTCACACCACCGTCCTGTCTGTCTATTCGAACCTGAATCCCTCCGGCGAATGTCTGGATCATCTCCGTATCCGTGTATTCCGTCCGGCAGTTAGGAATGAAACACTGCTCCTCGATGGCTCCGCCATGATTTAATGCATATTGCCGGATCGCTTCCGCAAGGTCACTTTTTGTCAGATAATTAAGTGCTGACCATACGGTCGGCTTGGAGACGTTAAATCTCGAAGCCAGCTCCCTACGGAGCGAGTCTGTCACTTTGATATATATTCTCATAATAGATATGTTTATATTGTCTTTGTTTATTGTTAGTCGGCCATCTCGAATATCTCATCCAGATCAGCCCATTCCTCGATGCGTGTCACAAGCCTGCCCTTGATATCACAGCAGCACTTATTGATGAACTCGTCCCATGGAGCATTGTCATACAGGAACTCTCCGGTGTAATGAAAGGCGAAGGAATTCTCCACCAATCGTTCAATCACCATTTTCAAGGCTTCAACATCGCCATACAATGTGTAAACACGTCTCTTTACCATATTTTCTCAATCTGTTTTATTTTTTCGTACCTTTGTTCTCGGCTTAACGGTGTTAAGCACTGCAAATATAGAACATTTTGTTCACTTTCAAAATAAATTTAGTGAAATTTTCGTTCACTCCTGATATGATAGACAGATTAAAAAGTTGTATTGACTACTTAGTGAGTAGTAGAAAGATATTTAACGCCTCAGATTTGGCAAAAATTCTCGGAAAACAACGTAGTTATATATCCGAGATATTAAATGGCAAGCGCAAGATTAGCGAACAATTTGTTCACTCTTTTTGTAATTATTTTCCCGAATTGTCCCCAGATTGGATTATGACTGGGGAAGGGGGAATGCTTAAAACTGCAAATAGCATCGCCCCGGAACATACATTTCCACTTCGAACAGATAACAAAATCGTCATTCAGGATGTCCCGCTATACGATTTCGATGCATCAGCAGGGCTATATGCATTATTCAATGACATTCATCCAGAGCCCATTGACTATTTAAGGATACCTAACCTGCCATCAGTAGATGGAGCTATTTATGTAAGAGGAGACTCGATGTCACCATTACTTAAAAGCGGTGACATCGTTATGTATAAGAAAAAGGAACTGTCCATTGACAGCATATTATGGGGTGAAATTTATCTACTCTCATTTGTTTATGATGGAGATAGTTATACCGCAGTAAAGTACATTCAAAAATCCGATGATCCGGATAAAATTCGCCTTGCCAGTTTCAATCCATCTTTCGCCCCGAAAGACATCCCGATGAACTGCGTCACAGCTTTGGCTCTGGTCAAAGCCTCTCTGACATTTCACACTATGGAATAATATGACTCACGAATCACAAGTCCAAGAAAGAATCGCAAAGCGCTCCCTAGAAGAAGAGCGCAAGGCCAGGCCTGTGACACATCTGTCACGGTTTCAAAAAGAAGTTCTGAAGAAAGCAGGAAAGGGACTATATGAAGATGAGGGTGTCAGTCATGAATCACCAGAAGCAGCCGCTTTGAGTTTATTGTCGTCCCTCGGACTATTACACTTGATTTGCACAAAGAACGGGGTTGGTGGATTCTTGACAGACAAAGGGCGATTGCTTCTTTATGAGAACCCAAAACTTCGTTTTCCAATACCAGAAAACACACGATGGATTATTACTACAACAATATCTGTCTTGGCACTTATAGTGGCAACCGCAGCAATGATTAGGACTTTTTTATAAGGGTAATGACAATTGTGAGCATGGAGAGCAAGACGGCTGCACCACTTATGTAGATAGGAAGGTCTCTACAATTTTCGTAAAGATAATCCCATATTTGATTCCACTTCTTCATACACAGAGTTTTTCGGCAAAAATAGCCATCCCTACATAGTTTGCACACTTTTCTTAACACAATTTAGGCGTTATCCGGTCACTATCACTTATTTATAGCCATATTTAGCCGTCAAAAACGCATCACAAAGGGGGTCTTAACCGCCATTTTCCGTGCATTTTCGGGCGTTTTATGTTATTAACCCCCTCCGTAGAAGGGTGTCAATGTAGCAAAAATGAATTCCTAAATGAATTTCTAACGCTTACCTTTCGTTTTTTACAAACACAGGGAAGTGAATTTCTAACTGAATTCCCAACTGAATTCCCTCTTCGAATTGGCAACCTTATCTTCGACGTTCGTTTGGCATTTTCAAAAAGCATTTGAAAGGCTATTCAGCCATATTTGAAAGCCAGTATAGACTCCGCACTCTTATGCCTTGACAACGCAGCCATATTTGGCGCTACAGCCATTCAAAACATTAAACCATGAATTCTCCAGACACAAAAAAAGCCTTCAGAATAGGGCGGTTTTACCCCTTTCTGAAGGCAATGTAACATTCAAACTTAAAAGATGGCTTTCAATCATCCTTAAAAGTAACGCATAAGTAAAGCAAAAGTAACATTTCGTTTTATCCCCAGTTCACGGCTCACACTCCCCTAACCCTTTCATAATCACCACACATACACCTCTCCACTCCCCTACCCTATTATACGCATTTCGTTTTTACCCCCATACTCGGAATGGGAAAGAACAGTGAGGAGTTACCGGACTGAGGATAACACGGACATTATTGTCACCGGAAGCAATTCATCGATGCTGTCTTCCGACCTTGGCACCATCATCGGAGGACGGTATGAGGAGATACATATTCATTCATTGAATTATAAGGAGTTTCTGCTGTTTCATAATTTGGAGGACAGCGATTCCTCTCTGGCTTTATTCCTGAATTATGGCGGACTTCCTGGCTTGAGCAGGGTTGGAATTGATGACGACGAGCATTGTTGGGAATATATAAGCGGAGTATATAACACTGTGATGCTCAAGGATGTAATAGAAAGGCACAGTATCAGGAATCTGTCATTTATGAATAATTTGGTTTGTTTTCTGGCGGATAATGTCGGAAAACTGAATTCTGCGAACAGCATTGCCAAGACTATGAAATCCTTGGGACAGAATGTGTCCACACGGGTTGTGCTTGAATATCTCGGCTACTTCGGAGAAGCTTATCTTCTATACGATGCTCCGAGGTATGATATTCACGGAAAAAAAGTGTTTGAATCCAATGACAAGGTCTATTTCGAGGACATCGGAATCCGGAATTTCATCGCCGGTGGAAACCGTGAGCAAGACATCGAGAAAGTTCTGGAGAATGTTGTCTATAACCAGTTGATCAATGACGGATTCAAGGTTCAGGTAGGCCAGTTGAGGGTAGGTGAGATTGATTTCGTATGCACAAAACGTGGGAAAACAGTCTATGTTCAAGTTTCTTACATCATCGCTGACGAGGAGACAAGAAAAAGGGAGTTCGGCCGTTTGGAAAGCATAAATGACAATTACCCTAAATATGTCATCTCCCTTACGCCTTTAGTTAAGAGAAATGATATGAATGGAATAATTCATCTTGGACTCAGGGAGTTCCTGATGAATGGACTATAGTTGAATATCATAGTTCCCTTAACGAGAGCATATTCCCCATAAAATGCTTCCTTCGTAGTGTAAATTAACCTTGACAGGAGCGAATAACCTTGTTTTTGCTTCTGCCAAGGTTTAGCAATTGAGGATTACTCCGCGCGGATGGCGTCGGCGGGGTTGGAGTGGGCGGCGTGGAGGGTCTGGAAGAAGATCGAGACGACCGCGATTAGGAGCGACACGGCTCCGGAGGCTATGAATATCCACGGGCTCAGACCGATGCGGTACGAGAAGCTTTCCAGCCACTTGTCCATAATGAACCAGGAGAGCGGTACGGCGAATATGAACGACACCAGAAGCGGGGCGCAGAACTTCGTCAGGAGCAGGGACAGGACCTCGTTCGTGGTGCTGCCCATAATGCGGCGCACACCGATCTCCTTTTTCCGCTGCCTGATGAAGAACAGCGACATCCCGATGAAGCCGAGAATGGAGATGAGGACGGCGACACCTGTGAATATGCTCACGATCCTCATCGTATTCTTTTCCTCATTCAACGAGGCCTTGATGTTGTCATCAACACTTTGCAGTTTCCAGTCAAGATCCTCGGTGGTTCCGTCAACCTCTTTGATCAGGTCGCGGAGCTTCTTCCAGGCATCGGGGGAGCCGTCGGTCTTGACCATAAAATTAGGATCCTCGATCTCATCCGTGTCCTTGACCGTGATCATAAACGGCTGATAAGGGTCAAGGATGTTTGTCATGTGAAAGTTGGAGAACACGCCGGCGACCTGCGTCACGCTTCCGTCGCCCCATCGCACTTCGGAATCCCCGTCCTTGAGGGCCATTTTCCCCGCGAGCTCCTCGTTGATGTATTCCACATCTCCGGAGAGGTGGTTGTCCTTCAGAAGCTTGATACCCATAATGTCGATGAAGCTTTGGTCCCAGGTAGACAGGTAGGTTAAGATGTTATTGTTGTCCTTGTCCTTGCGAGGTTTCATTGAACGGTAGTTCCCGTCCAGGGATGTGCCTGAGAATGAGCCTATTTCCTGGACGAAAGGCTGACTTTTCAAGGCGTTCCGCATAACCTCGGGGTTGTCGGAACTGACGCGGAAGATGTTTTCCGTGTTGTAGCCCAGCGGAGCTTTGACCAGATGGCTCATCTGGAGCAGGATGGTGAGCGTCGCGGCCATCATCGTCATCGTGATGACGTTCTGAAGGATTATGAATATCCTGCTGAGCACCATCTTGGAATGGTAGCGGAACGATCCTTTCACGACATCTATCGGCTTGTACCTGGAGAGCGAGACGGTAGGCATTATTCCCGAGATCACTCCTGTCAGGATGATGAAGACGAGGCTGACCGAGACTGTAGCGAGGTTGATGTCCTTGAGGATGTCAATCTTTCCTTTGAAAAGAACGGCCATCTTGTCCTCGAGCAGCAGAGCCAACGCCCCGCCGATGATGAACGAGATGAACACCATCAATGTGGATTCCCCGATCAGCTCCAAGGATATTCCCAAACCATCACTCCCGAGAAGCCTTCTGGTGGCCATTTCCTTTGCCCTGAAGCCTGTGTTGGCGACCGTAAGGTTTATGTAGTTGGTGACGGCGAACATCAGTATTGCCAGAACAACGGCCAGCAATATTCCTAAAAGACTCTTGTCGCCGGTCTGAAGACCCGCGCCAGTGTTCTGAGGAGCGAACATCATCTCATCGAGCGGGATGAGCGCGGCTCTGGTCTTGCCGTAGAAGTTGAACATAGGAATGCTCTCGGTACAGTAGTCGGTCAGGTCATCGATCTTGTCATCGAGGTTGGCTCCCGGCCTCATCATCAGGAAGGACAATGTGGAGCCTAACGGCCCGCTGGCCATCAGGTCGTTGCGGAGCCTGTAGCCGAGAACCTGCGGCGCGCGTTCGAAATTGGCGATGACCGCCGTCTCGTTCAGGAACACTGTCTTGTCCAGATCCTTGATGACCCCTGAGACAGTGTAAACAAGCGAGCTGTCGTATGGATCGCCGTTGTCATCACTCACGAAGACATATCGTGTCCCCTCGATTTGAAGCGGCTGGCCAAGAGCGTTGCCGTCAGGGAACAATGCCTTGGCAAGAGACTCTGTGACAACACATTTCTCAGGGCTGTCCAAGGCGGTCTCACGGTCTCCCTCAATCATCTTGAAATCAAAGAATCTGAAGAAATTGGAGTCCGCGAGCATTATGTTGCCGGCGTTGTCCCCCTGTGACTCCTCATAGACTTTATCCTCGTGCTTGATCTTTCCGTTATGCATATAGACGCAGCAGACATCCTCAACCTCAGGATACCTGTCCTTGAGTGAATGGGCGCAATCCGGCCACGACAGAAGAGAGTTCCCGTTCTCTGTGCCAAGCACGTAGATCCTCTCGTGGTTCTTGTGCCATTTGTCGATGCTGAGCTGCCGGTAGGTGTAGTCCCCAATCAGTATCACAAACATCAGCGAGAGCGCCAGTCCCACCACGTTGATCACCGCATAAAGCGGATTGTTCTTCAGAAACCTAAAGAAATATTTCATTGCCTCAAATCCTTTTTCTTGCAAAACATCCTTGTACTATGGCCGTTTCGACAGGATCAGCGACCATTCGCAAAAACCGTCATTTGCGCAATCCATTATTATGCCAAAAGGATTAAATGATTGTCATTCAGAAATATACTTGTTTTATGAATATGCAGGAGTGTAAAGAAATTTAACACCCGGTGTAAAGAAATTTAACACTTTCATCGGTCACTGAGCCTGTCGAAGCGACTGCTTTCGGTAATGGTTATGCTCGTCGGCTTCGTGCGTGGAAGTTGGGATGTTGCGCACGGTGGTTATAAATTAAAGTCCCGTGGAGTGTACATATTGTGTGCTTCGGTCGCAACTTGTTCA
>CAKVCK010000037.1 GCA_934725575.1 uncultured Bacteroidales bacterium | reverse complement strand
GGGTTCCAGTCGTATTTGAGATAGTCGAAGCCCCATTCCGCCCACTGGCGCACGTCCTGGGCGGCGAATGAATATTTCCCGCTGTACCAAAGCTTCTCTCTGGTCAGCTCGCCGGCATAGTCCGCAATTCCGTTTATTGCCCCGCTTGCGGCAAGTTCTCGGTTGTTACTCAGTGCGGGTGGTGAATCCTCGCTGCGTTGTGAATTTTGACAATGCCTTGAGTGTCGCAAAGTCTTAGAGGAACAGTCGTCTTGTCATTCTTTTGTGGGGTTTATGTCAAACGGGAGCAAAGGAGCGTCGGGGTCACTGGTGGCATTACAAGCGTTATTGTTGAATCTGTCAAAATCGGAGACAAAAGTATGATCTTGTATCACCTTGAACTTGTCATATTCGCTATAGGCCTTGTCCCTTGCCTCTTCTTGGGAAACGGTACCGGCAGACACAATAGCCTTGTAATCGTTCATTGACAGGAAATGCTCCAAGCGCTGCCTCCTTCAGACTGAACTATCCCAATTTTTCGGATAGTTGCAGCCTCTGACAATTCGCCACTGTCGAATATCTGCTTCAAATGGTAATTGACAGTTCGCGCATCCACTCCGAAAAGATCAGCCATCCTCTTCTGGGACATCCAGAATGTATCCCCATTGAAGATAACCTCAATACGTGTCTCTCCCTGTGCTGTCTTATAGAATAAGATATTGGAATCGACTGAATTACGAATAAGTTCTCCGGTTGAGACAGTATTGGGGAAGAACAGCCTAGCCTGTTGCACCCTTTTTCTCGTCTGCATTCAAGCAAAAGCATACGATGGAAGAAGCCTTTCTGAGGTCTCTTCTTTTACAAAAAGAATTCATGCTTAAGAGCCTGTTTATCTGACGGATATCGGTCTTATAAAAGCGGAGTCATGTACAGCGGAAGATAGGTGAGCCCATCTTTCTGCTCCACATCATTGGTATGCAAGACATAGGGCGTAGAAAGATACTGGCCATATTTCTTGATACATTTTTTGATGGATGTGAGCGTATAGTTTGTGCTGCTTTTCACCTCTATGGGGGAAATGTTATGTTTGGAAGTGACAACCTCCTTTGGGATAAGGAAATCTATTTGCATGCGGTTCTCCGCCTCTTCCTTGTCGTAGTTGTTATAGAAAAACAGTTCACTTCCAGCGGTCTTAAGCATCTGAGCGACAATATTTTCCACCAACATCCCCTCATCGATTTCCAGCTTGTCAAACATGAGTTTCTGGTAGATTTCATCAGTGACGATACCACGGGCGCTGAATGCAAGGGATATGAGCAAACCAGTGTCGCAGAAATAGCATTTGAGGGTGGTTCGGTCTTCATTAAGCTGGAGCCCGATGTTGGGCGCGGTGGTGTTGTAGCAGATATTTGCCAACTTGGCGTCATCCAACCAGAAGAAGGCGCTGTCATACTCACGCATACGAGCCTCATCCTTGAGGACCGTGAGTGTAAATTGTTTTTCTTTCTTCTGGAGTTGGCCGGGAATGGCATCGTAAATGGCGCTGACGCGGGCCGTCAAGCCCCCGGCGTATTTCTTAATGTCGTTCTTATAGAGGCGTAGAATCTGACGTTTGATGGCATCCACTTTTGTAAAGTCCCGAGAGGCAGCGTATTCGGCTACGGCTTGCGGCATTCCACCAACAATGAGGTATTGCCGGAAATAGTGCAGCGCCTCTCTGTGAAAGTCACCCATGGGCTTACATTTCTCGAATTGCTTCCGAATATAGGGCATCAGGACTTCGTTGCCCATAGCCCAAAGGAATTCTTCAAAGTCCATGGGGTACATATCTATACCGTCCTCCTCGGATGGAATAACAATGTTCTCAACATTTTTCTTGATAGATATGAGTGAGCCTGTCTCCAGATAGTCGAAGCGACCGTCTTCCACCAGCGCTTTGATGGCCTCGCGGGCTTTAGGGCATTTCTGGACTTCATCAAAGATAATGAGGGATTTTCGAGTCGCAAGCTTTTTCTTGTAGTGGAGCTGGATGTTCTGGAGGAGCGTATCGACATCTTCCAGATACTCATCGAACCAGCCTCTGACTCGCTGCGGGGCCTTGCTGAAATCGATGAGGATAAATGAGTCATATTCATTGCGGGCGAATTCTCGAGCGATGTAACTCTTGCCAACACGGCGTGCACCCTCAATCATAAGGGCTGTAGCGCCGTTTTTCTCTCGCTTCCACTGAAGTAGCTTATCGTAAATCTTTCTTTTCATAATCACGAATCCTAAGGTTTTACAGAGTGGTTTCATACACCTTTCCTAGATTTTTACAAAATTCTACGAGAATTAAGGAGAACCGAAAAAGATTTACCCTCCGTCAATAAGCTGTTCACTGATCGGATCCGTCCCGTTACTTTGCGAAGACCGTCTCGTCCACCAGGTGGCCGGTAGCCATCAGGTAATCCGTCTCGGCGATGCGGGACTGCGTGAACGCCTCGATAAGATTACTCCTGGCCTGCTGCCACTGGAACTGCGCATCAAGATAATCCGAGAGAGGACACATGGAAGCGTGATAACGATTCTCTGTAACTCTAAGATTCTCATCTGCTTGAGCCTTCCCATCCATGGCCGCTTCGATAAGGTTGTAGCTGTCGGAAAGATTGAATGCCGCCTGTCTTGCCTGTAGTTCCAGAAGACGGCCATTCTTCTGAAGGTCAAGAGCGGCGTTGTCCACATCGAGCTTCGCCTTGCGGATCTTGTTATTTCCCTGTCCCCATTTGAGAATCGGAATGCTGAGAGACAGCATAGCCACGCCCATATCCTGTCCGATCTTCTGTGTATAAGGCGCATAATTGCCGCCACCGGCATCCACCATAGTTTTCATCTTGATGTTGCCATAGGGACAATATCCGCCGACAAGCGCCAGGGTCGGAAGGTAATCGCCTCTCGTCATGCGGACCTGCAGACGGGAAACTTTCAGACTCGTTTCGAGCAGCTTCATCTCAGGCCTGTCTGTGACTGACACATCGTTCGTTTCCATACGGGTAAACTCCTTTGGCACTGCGATGTCCTCTACCTCTATTACTGTGTCGAAAGGCACGCCTACGACTCTGCACAATGCCATCCTGCACATTGCCACGCCATTTGCCACCTTGCGGGCTTGATATTCCACTTCGGAACGTTTGGCCTTGACCGTCAGCAAATCAGCGTCCGTCGCCATGCCGGCGGATGATGCCACACCGATTTGCGAGAACAGGGTGTCCAGCTGGGCGGTGAGCGCATCCATCATTGCCTGTTTCTGCATGACCGCCACATAGGTCCAGTACGCATTGTCCGCATCATAGATTACGGACGCTTTGGCCATACGGAGCCGCTCAACCGCCGCATCTTTTCCGATTTCTGCCATCTTCTTGCCTGTCAATATCTTACCGCCGGCGTATATTGGCTGGGTAAGCATTATCCCGGCCATATAAGTGCCCTTCATTATCATTTCCATGCCGCTCATTTCCATGTTCGGCGTCATGTACATGACCGACCCGCTCGCCTCTACCGCAGGCAGAAAAGCCGAGACCGCAATCTTCCTGTCCAGCGCGGATTGGGCTAAAGTATTGTTGCCCTTCCTCACGTCTTCGCTGCTATTCAATGCCATCTGACGGCATTTTTCTACATTCAAGATTAACGCTGCCCCGGATGGTTGCGCTACGGCGACCGTCTGGGACACAGCGTAAAGCAGCATTGACAAAACTATATTCATTCTCATTTTTTATGCTTTTTTAATATGATAAAACACTGTATATAACACAGGCAGAAGCAGTAAGGTGATCATTGTACCCACAGTCAGACCAGACATGATGCAGACTGCCATTGAGCCGTACATCGGATCGCCGAGAAGCGGTACCATGCCCAGAATCGTGGTCAATGATGCCATGAGCACAGGACGTACTCTGGAAACGGTCGCCTCGACCACCGCATTGTAAGGGGCGTAGCCTTCCTCTTTCTGCAGTCTGCCGATTTCGTCCACCAGCACGATCGCATTTTTCACCATCATTCCGATAAGACCGATAAGGCCTATTATCGCCATGAATGTGAACGGCTGGCCGGATATGAGAAGGGCCGGAGAGATGCCGCAGATGACAAACGGGAAGCAGATTATGATCAGGAACACCTTCTTCCATGTACCGAAAAGGAAAAGGAGGATTCCCAGCATCAGGAACAATGTCAAAGGAATATATTTGAGGATGTTGTTGATGGCCTCATTCTGAATGCCCATGTCGCCGATCCATCTGAGTTCATAACCTTCTGGAAGTTCTATGGATTCAATGTCTTTCCGTATGGAAGATACTACTTTGGCAGGAGTGGCACAGTCATTGTCCGGGTCCGGATCGCACTCGGCCTCGATCGCGCGCCGTCCGTTGTAGCGGAGCACCATGCTTTCTTCAGGGCTGAGGACGATGCTGTCAGCCACGGAAGTCAGAGGTACAGTTGCGAACAGCTTGTCTTTCAGCTCCGAAGCGACTTTGCCGGAAGACAGGACAGATCCCATTTCCTCATCGGAAACATGTATGTTCAATGTACTCCAGACAGGAACGGCATCCAGGTTGGATATGCGGCTTCCGTCCTGATTTCTGACCTGAAGGTTCACCATTACCATGCGATCCTGCTCCGGAATCACTCCGATTGGAAGACCGTCACCGGCAGCCTGAAGGGCATTGCCGACATCGCCACGGGAAATGCCGCTGCGAAGGGCATTGAACTGATTATAAGCGAGTTCATATTTCTTTCCTGTCGGTCTCCAGTTGTTCTCGACGGAATATTTGTCCACGTAGGGACAATCCCTCATGATTTCCTCGGCCTGAGCGCTTAATCTCTTAAGGACAGCAGGATCCGGGCCGGAGAACTCCACCTCTACGGTATGTGATGTCCCTACGGAAAAATTATACTTTCTGGTACGGATATATGCCTGTGGAAACGCCGCCCTGAGCTGTGACCTTACTTCAGGAATAGCCTTCAGTACATGGTCGTAGTTTTTGCAGTCTACGATAAGTTCACCATAGCAGTCTCCGCCCGAGGTCATTGGCCTTACCAGGCAATAGTGGGCCGGCGCGCTGGCCTGGGCCGCGGACACCCTGATTACCCTCGGATCTTTCTCCAGCATTTCACTCATTTCCATCAGATGGTCTCTTACCGCATCCGGTGAAGTTTCCGCCGGGAAGAAGCACTCCACGACGAACTGGTTGTAATCCAGATCAGGGAAGAAAAGGTTCTTGACCTTAGTCATGCCGAACGCACTTGCAAGCAGTATGACCACAGCTGTACCGACTACTGTCTTCTTATACTGCACAAGGAACGAAACAAGTTTTCTGACCGCCCTGTGCATCGGAGAGTTCATCACGGAAGTGTCCTTGCCTCCATCGTCCTTGTAGTGGCGCGGCAACCAGTCCTTGGCGCAAATCGGCACTTGGATCAGAGCGAGTACCCAGCTTGCAAGAAGGCTCACGCACAGCACGAGGAACAGGTCGCTGGCATATTCTCCGGCGGTGTCCGGTGAAAGATAGACACTTATGAATGTCGCGGCGGCAATGATCGTGGCGCCGAGCAGCGGCAGCGCCGTGTTCTTCCCGATACGGAAGAGGTATGTCTTCGGCCCCAGTCCGCGCTTCTTGTCCACGAGGATTCCGTCCATTATCACGACCGCGTTGTCCACCAGCATACCCATCGCGATGATGAATGCTCCCAGTGAGATACGCTGCAATGTTGTACCCATTACAAGCAGGACTGGGAATGAAATGGCCACGGTCAGCACAAGGCCGAATCCGATAATCGCTCCGCTCCGGAATCCCATCGTGAAAATCAGCACGAGAATCACGATCAGGACAGATTCGAGCAGGTTCAGCATGAAAGATGAAATGGCTGTCCTGACCTTGTCCGGCTGGAAGAAGATCTTGTCAATCGTCAATCCTGCGGGAAGAGTCTTCTCCAGGCTTGCCAGCCTTTCCTCCACCAGCTTTCCGACATCCGGAACGATGGCGTCATCTTCCATAACGGCGCAAATTGCCAACGCAGGCTCCCTGTCCACAAAGAAGCCATTGCGTTGAGGTTCTGAATATGCACGCTGCACGTCAGCCACATCTCCCAGCCTTATGGTCTTGCCGTCCACGGTGGAGACCATGAGATTGCGAAGATCGTCCTCATTCTTGATCTGGCCTGATATGCGGACAGGAATCTTGTCCTCGGCAGCGTCCACATCTCCGGCCTCCACGCTTTTTACGGCTCCCTGCAATGACATCATCAACTGTGTGGGAATCAATCCGTTGCGAGCGAGTTTTTCCTTGGACAACACGACATTGATGACCTCATCGCGTGAACCTGAGACATTTACGCGCTTTACACCTTTCACATCAAGTATCTCCCGGCGGATAAGACTGGCATATTTGTATAGTTCCGAATAGTCATATCCATCTCCGCGAAGTGCGTAGAAAATGCCGTAAGTGTCTGTCATGTCGTCGATTACCATAGGCGTCCGGCAATCCTGCGGAAGATACGGTGCTACGTCATTGACCTTTCTCCTGAGGAGGTCGTAATGCTCCTGAAGTTTTTCATTCAGGACCGTCATCTTGAACTCCACGGTGATCATGGCCATGCCGTTCTGGCATTCGGTCTTTACCTTGCTCACGTCAGGAAGGGCACGCAGTGCATCCTCCATGCGGATTGCCGCATTAAGTTCCACCTCGTGCGCACTGGCTCCAGGATATGAGATGACCACCATCGCCTGCTTCGCGCTGATGGCAGGGTCTTCAAGTTTCGGCATCCAAAGGAAAGACAGGACACCGGCGATGAGTATGGCGGCGACGGCTGACCAGAAGAGGACAGGCCGCTTCATGAAATATTCAGTAAGCTTGTTCATAGAAGGCCTCCGATATTTGTTTCAGAAGGTTTCGGAAGGACAATGACCTTCTCTCCTTCTTTCAATGACGCCGCGCCGGCTACGACTACCTCGGTTCCGGAAGCGATACCTTTGACATGAGCGAGGCAAACATCGGCAGATGGCTCTACATCTATGTCGACTCTTTCGATCGTGGAGTCTTTGCCTATAATCAGGACATAGGGCTGTCTGCCATCATAACAGATTGCGGACAAGGGTGTGGTCACTTCCTTTCCGGTGGTCAGACCATCCCTTTCGATGTTGACCTCGACGTTAGTTCCCGGCAGGAACGAATTCTTCATCAGGCTGGTGCCGAGATTTATTCTCAATGTCATACGATAGAGTTGGTTTCCGTCGGCCTTAGGTACAATGCCGATAAGCTTGGCTTCGCATGTCTCTCCGTTCGGTGTCTTGACTGTGAACGATGTGAAGGATGATCTGTCAAGGTACTCCGAAGCGGCGATGTCCGCCTGGACCTCAAGCCCGGATACGTCCATCATGCTTATGACTGGAGTGCCGGCGTCAACCATCTCGGATTTCGCGAAATTCACTGATTTTACATATCCTGAAACAGGTGCGTAAAGCTTCGTGTAGGCAAGTTTGTTCTTGTTTACCTGGAGCTGCACGCCGAGTTGTCTGAGACCGGCTTCCGCCTTCTCATATTCATTGGCGGATACGCTTTTCTTGGAATAAAGCTCACGTAGTCTGGCTACTTCGTCGGAAACCTGGTCATGTTGGATCTGAAGCGCCTCGACACCCAGTTTGTAATCGGCGTCATCCAACGAGGCTATCAGCTGCCCCTCTCTGACATAGTCACCTTCCTTGACATTGATTTGCGCGATCTGACCCGCGGTCTTGAAGGCTACATTGATGGTATGCATTTCCTGAACTATTCCTGGATAGGTCAGTGTCCCCGTACTATCCGCTGATGATACGGTCATTGTCTTGACGGTCCTTACGGCCGGCTCTGCGGCGTTTCCTCCGCCGGCACATGAGATAACGGCTGCTGTCAGTAATAGCGCTGCAGCCACTCGAATCACTGTTTTCATCTTCTTACTTTTTTGCGGTGCAAAGATGAGTCTTTACGTAGGATATATGTTATTCATTTGCACGTGCAAATTGTTCAACATTGCGGAATAATGTATGATAAAACGTTATTATGAACAATTATTTGTTCTTTTGAAGAATTTAACCATAACTTTGCCGTCAAAATAAACTCTATGCCGTGGAAAAAGAAAATATTTTCAAAAGTCTTACCATCAGGATGATTGCCGATCCTGAAACCTGTCATGTCCTGGATGGGAATCTTCTTATTGCTGACACTGATGAACAATCGGCCGGCATCTCGGAACTGCTTTCAAGTCCGGACAAGAAAATGTTTTTCACGGAGCCGTTCAAGGTGGAATTCGCATTGTGTATCCTGATGAAGAGCGGCTCCATGCAAATCATGCACAACCTCAAGGAATACACCATCTCCAAGAACGATGTTTTCGTGGTGATGCCAGGTGATTTTGCCAGATGCTTGTCTGTCTCGGAAGATTGCCGTCTGACATTATTGGCATTCTCGGATAGTTATTACGCGCCTGTAAGCAATGGAATGCAGTTCAACACCTTTTTCTCGTTCTTTCGCAAGCATCCGAAAAACAGCATAGATAATCAGGGCTTTACGGACACGCTTTATGTCCTGGACATAATGAGGCGAAGGGTTGAAGGTACCAATCATATTGACAAGAAAAATGTCGTGAGAGGGTATATCTATGCCCTGTGTCAGGATGCTCTCGGGTGGATCAATGCGGTTAAGGACGCCGATGCCGCACCGAGAACCAGAGGTGACGAAATTCTTGCGGCTTTTCTGGATCTTCTTGAAAATAATTACACAACGGAGCATCGCATACAATTCTACGCCGACAGGCTGTGCATTTCCACCAAGCACCTTTCTGAGACCGTAAGTTCTTTAAGCGGGCGCAGCGTGAAGGACTGGATTCAGGAATATCTGCTATTGGAGGCCAAGGCTCTTCTCCAGTCACATAAATATTCAATCCAGGAAATAAGCTGGAAACTGAACTTCGCCAACCAGTCTTTCTTCGGGACGTGGTTCAAAAAAGCCGCGGGGATGTCCCCACGGCAATATTGTGCGTATTTCTCGGTTTAGATGTTCCCTCTACTTCGCGAAGACCATCTCGTCCAGCAGGTGGCCGGCGCCGGCGAGCTTGTCTATCGTGAACAGGACATAGCGGATGTCAAGCGAGATGTTGCGGCAGTAGTCCGGGTCGAAGACGATGTCACTCATCGTGCCTTCCCATACGCGGTCAAAGTTGATGCCTATCAGGTTGCCGTCCTCATTTATTACAGGGCTTCCCGAGTTGCCTCCTGAAGTGTGGTTGGTGGCGATGAAGCAGACAGGAATGGTCTTCTTGCCATTGTCCCCGGTTATCGCCCATTGACCGTAATCCTTGGCCGCATAGATGTCGCGCAGTCTCTGAGGAATGTTATAGTCGAAAATCTCAGGATTGTCCTTTTCCATTATTCCCTCAAGGGTGGAAAGCGGCTTGTAGTAGGCCCCGTCCGCAGGGGAGTAGCCGCCGATGCTTCCGTAAGCCACTCTCAGGGTGAGGTTCGCGTCCGGGTAGAAAGCCTTTTCAGGTTCAAACTCCATCTGTCCTCTCATGTAATCTCTGTAAAGGAGTGTAATCTCCTGGCTCAGACGCTTTTCGGAAGGATACACATCGCTTGTGTACCATTTCCTGAACTCATTCGCGAACCTTACCGCAGGGTCGGCGTACATGGCGGCGGAATCCGAGGCCTCAAGCTTCGCGACCTTTTCAGCATCGGCGAAAAGCGATCCGCCGAACAGGGCGTCCGCCCAGCCGCTTACGCTTCCGTACTTCGCCAGCTCTTCTTTAAGATATTCAGGATGAGACTCTTCCGGGATGTCGTTGATGAACGCGCCCATGACGGACACGAAGGATTCCTTGTCTATAGGAAGATAATAGTCCTTGAAGAATGACTCGGACATGGATGCTGCCTTTCCCTTGCCGCCGCCGGCAATTTCCTTCGCCGCCGATGCCGCGAACCTGCAAAGCTCCACCGTGGCCGCTGTCTCGTTGTAATATTCCTTGGCGAATGAATATGGTTCCAATGCCTTATACAATGAATCCAGGCGCGGAAGGATGGAACTGTATTCCGTCCCTTGGGCCCAGCGGGCAAATCTCCTCTCATATTCCTGCTTCGCGGCGACAGTGCCCAGGCGGTTGATTCCCTTCATCTCTCCCTGCCATTTCTTCCACGCGTTGGCCACGCCGGCGTTCTTGGAGGAGTACTGGATCCTGACCTTCTGGCTTTGGGACATGTATTTTCTCTGTGCGTCGAGCCTCATTGTCCTCAGGGCGATCTTCGCGGGATCGGAAATCTCCGACACGTATCTCACGCCTTCCGACATAATGTACTCCTGTGTCTTCCCAGGGAATCCATACACGAATGTGAAGTCGCCTTCCCTGACACCTCCGAGAGAAATCCTGAAGAACCTCTTAGGGGTGTAGGGGATGTTGTCCTTTGAATATTCCGCAGGATTGTTGTCCTTGTCGGCATAGATGCGGAAGATGGAAAAGTCCCCTGTGTGGCGCGGCCACATCCAGTTGTCGGTGTCCCCTCCGAACTTTCCGATTGATGAAGGCGGCGCTCCTACCAGGCGGATGTCGCGGTACACACGGTAGAGGAAAAGGAAATACTGGTTGCCGTAATATATCGACTCGACAGAGGCTTTAAGTCCCTTCCCGTCGGCGGTCACCTCCTTTATCAGGCTTTTGGAGTTGGCTTTCACCACGGAGTCCCTTTGAGATTCGCTGAATCCAGGAGCGCATCCCTCGAGAATCCTTGAAGTCACATCCTCCATCCGTTCCAGGAAGCTGACTGTGAGTCCTTTGTTCGGAAGCTCTTCCTCACGGCTCATCGCCCAGAATCCGTCACGCAGGTAGTCGTGTTCCACGCTGCTGTGCCTTTGAATCTGACCGTAGCCGCAGTGATGGTTGGTAAGAAGCAGTCCCTCGGGGGAAATGACCTCACCGGTACATCCGCTTCCGAAAAGTACTACAGCATCCTTCAGAGAGGCCTGATTCACGCTGTAGATGTCCTCGGCGGAGAGCTTGAACCCTTTGCTCTGCATGTCCCCGATGCGCTCTGCGATAAGTGACGGCAGCCACATCCCCTCATCAGCGGAGGCTGTGGTTTCCGTAAAGATTCCCAGCGACAAGGTTGCGACCACCGCGCCGAGAGTGTTCCTGAAAAATCTTTTGTTTGTCATGCGGTTATGATTTTGATTCATAATATTCAAAATTTCCCCTAAATTACCGCATAAAATTCTGATTGGCAAACTTCCTTGGCACATTTACCTGTCATCGCTCCCATCATACGGAAATATTCCGTAACTTTGTCACTGTCGATCGACAGGGAGTTCATCGGAGGGCATAATCCCGTGCTTGTCTCTGGCCTTGTAAGACCTTGCAAGAATAGAGTAGGATGAGGGACGCTTTTTTTACGGTGGCGGTCAATAAGAAATAACAGGATATGAAATACAGATTTTACATTTTTCTGCTTTTGGCGGTGATGTGCGGTTCTTTTATAGCTTGCGAACCGGTTGTTGAGGTCTATGGCTTGAGATGCGAGTCTCTTGAGGATCCACTTGCCATCGACAATGTGAGGCCGCATTTCAGCTGGAGGCTCAATTCTACGGAGGAAGGAACCTCAATGTCTGCCTATCAGCTGATAGTGGCGTCTGACGAGGCATCCTCTACGAAAGGTTCGGCGATTGCCGCCGCCTGATTTCCGGGCGGACCGCCTTGATGAATGAATATCACGGATTCATCTCGCGCCTTTCCTCTGAGTTGGCTCCCGGCTCGCTCATCATAGACTGCCACTCGTTTCCTTCGGATCTCGCCGACATCGACATCTGCATCGGCTATAATGACGATGCAAGCAAGCCTGAGCAGGAGATGATCGACAAGGCGACGCACCTGTTTGATCGCGCCGGATTTAAGGTAGGCCTGAACAATCCATATTCAAACTCGATTTCTATCGCCTGGTATTGGCATAAAAGAATATCACCGTGCGTGAAAAGCGGCGTTTCGTTCACAAAATCCCTTTGGG
>CAKVCK010000036.1 GCA_934725575.1 uncultured Bacteroidales bacterium | reverse complement strand
CCCAAAGGGATTTTGTGAACGAAACGCCGCTTTTCACGCACGGTGATATTCTTTTATGCCAATACCAGGCGATAGAAGTCGTTGACAAGCCCAGAAATGATGTCATAGCCTACCGTCCGCGCCAAAGTGCCCTCATTCATATAGCAACGCTTGTTGACTTCGATCATCAAGGATTTGTAATCAATCGGTTTCTTGGGAGTTATCGAGTTTGAATATGGATTGTTCAGGCCTACCTTAAATCCGGCGCGATCAAACAGGTGCGTCGCCTTGTCGATCATCTCCTGCTCAGGCTTGCTTGCATCGTCATTATAGCCGATGCAGATGTCGATGTCGGCGAGATCCGACGGAAACGAGTGGCAGTCTATGATGAGCGAGCCGGGAACCAATTCGGAGGACAGGCGCGAGATGAATCCATGATATTCATTCATCAAGGCGGTCCGTCCGGTAATCAGGCGGCGGCAATCGCCGAACCTTTCGTAGAGGATGCCTTGCCCGGCGGCGTTCAGAGGGTCATCAATGAGCCTTTCCACATCAACGCAGAAACGCGAAAGACCGAACACGACAGGCACGACCCTGCCGGTAAGATCCGCCTCCGGCCGGAACAACGAATCCGTGTACCAATCGGTCCAGCGGCGCACCTCTTTAGCTATGGCCGCCGGATCCGTCCAGCCGCTTCCCGAAGGAAGCCCTGCCGAGTTCTTCAAGCTACCGGCCAAGGCGACATCCGGCAGACGTCCGTGGCCGCACGTGCTGTCAGCGGCCTTGGTCTGCCGTGGAAGCATCCGATCCGAACTATGCGGAATATTCAGGATTATTTTCTCAAATCTTTGCATATAGGTTGATTGTTTTTAATCAGACTCTTGTCCTCACAGGGTCAAGCGTGTGATAGGTTTAACTGTCATTATCATATTCATTTACAATCGATCGCAGCCGCAGCGGTCAACGTCGGGATGTGTGTCTTGCATTCTGAATACACGTCCAACCGGCAAAGCGCAACCATTTTTCAAATTTTGGTTGCGGATTCTTATTTACGCCAGTATCATCTGTGTGAAGCCGCCTATGACATCACAAGCAATGAACACAAAAACAAATGAATATATGAGTATAGTGAACAACGAGACTGCGGTCACCCACCCGAAAGGGAAGATCCTGCTGATGAACGGGAATATTCTTGAATGCTACCCAAAAACGGAAGCGCCTGATGACATCAAGCCTGAGGCGGGCCTTGAACTTGACACGACAGGCGAATACCTTCAGATCGGGAATATGCCAGTGGGAGAACCGCGCGAGAGCGGTGAAGAGCCTTGGAAGAGGTTATTCTACAAGGAAGCCTTCTTCCTCTACGAGCATCGTGACAGGATCTTCTCCGACAGCCGTATGTTTCTTACCCCGTTACCGTTCGAGAACAACCTTGCCTATTCCGGCACATCCGGCCTGAGCGATGCCACGCTCGGAGTCTATCTTGAATGGTGGACCGGCTGCGAGAGATCCGTGATCAAGAAAGACGGAGAGATCCACGCCCTGACCTACTATCTGGCTGGTAGCCCCCTCACCGGCATCAACCGATGCAACGCCGTCACCTGTAACGGAGAAACCGAAAACGTCAGCTTTTCCGGATCCTTCGCCGAACTCTGGCGCCCCTTTATGGCGATCAACAAGCGCTACACTGAAGCCCAAGGAATATACCAGGCCTACTCCCTCGAAGAGACCATCGCCCGGCTCCGCTGATGGTGGCTCCAGCAACTTGATTATCCTCATCAAGGTCAATAGATTATCACCCTTGGTAAGGTGTGCCTGACCAAGTGTAACTCCGCCATTTTGGACCTCCAGAGGGCAGAATTTCGCAACCTGCTGATAATCAAAGAGTGAAGCTTCACTCTTTCAGCCACAACAAGTTATCAAAAGCCGGCAGTCAAATCCAGAGGGCAGCATTTACGAATATATTCATTTACAGCGCATTATAAATCAGGCAATAATCACCACACAACGAGAACCCTGCCGAAATTCTTTACAAGGATACTGAGTCATCACGTCTTCATATACTTCCGTCTCAAATTATCAATAACAATTTCTGCATCTACCCCTATTTCTTCTATTGGATAGTCGATGCTTATTGCTCGTACAGGTTCCATAGATTCATCAACCGGTGATTTAGAGAGATATTCATTAAATTGTTCTTCTGTCAAATCACCTATAACCTTCATATATTCAATTAATGGCAGTTCATTAATCCGCTCGATATCCAGTTCGCCGTTATCTTTTAAGGGTACCATAATCAATTATATTTCAAAATTATACACTTTATGTTTACCGCCGATTAGCCTCACCTAAAACCTGTTCATCAGCGACACGATGTTTTTTCACAGATCCTACGAAATCCGTCTGACTGATCTGATCCGAGGGCAATTCGACGAGAATCTCAAGACTACGTTGGATAAAACCCTGAATCGCCACAACCTCGTCTTCCGAAATGTGACAGTCAATTTCTGAATTTAGAATCACAGGTTGATCCGAAACAAGGAAAGGAATAAATTCGGACACTTCACACCCATAACCATTTCTCGCCCACAGAAGCAGCGGATGCCCATACCTTTCATAAGACACGCAATCATCCACGAATATATCCACCTTAAGTCCTGTTCTTAGATTCCTCGACAAATCTATCCCATAAAATAGTGTTCGTTGTGCCAAACAAGAAATTCTTTACTAGGATAGTCATCTATTGATGAAGGCATAGAGAGTTCTTTGCCGTCGTACATTTTATAATATTCACTGTTGAATTCTGTACTTAATCTTTGGCCCACCTTAACCTTATAGTCTTCAGTAATAGCGATGTATCCCTTGTCGTATAGTCTATGCAAATCCGAACGAAGAAGTATACCATTAGTGGTCAAATTATTAGAGCCCGACTCACTATAAGGCTTGATATGAGCCGCCTGAAGAGTAGGAAGCGCACTCTCTCCGCTAATGGCACACTTACTTATTAGAATAGGCCTCAGCGACATTCAGACGAAAAGCACTTTGCCCTATACGAGTTCTTTGCATACAATAATTGTACGCCGGTGGCATATTATCGTCATTCCCGCCATAGATGTCCAGGCCTTCTGTAAGATTAATTGACTCCAGGACTTTATCCCAAGTCTCTTTGCCTATTCTATCCTCACAACTATAGCTTTTGCCTGTGACTATATTGCCATTCCAATCCTTCGGTGGTTCCACCCAATTTTTTTCATCAAAAAAGATTGGGTTTGATAACACTATACATCCTATACATTCTTCATTGTGTATATCATTTTTAAGACGGTAAATTTCGATTTTATTCCTAAACGCATAGTATGAATCAACTCCATTTTGAAGTTCAAACACATCCCAAGCGTAATCCAAAGGAAGTTTTATAAATCGCGAAAAGAATGCGACTCCGGCTATTTTATTACTATGTTCCTTTTTTAATTTTAGCAGGAATGGCTCACCCTGTTTAATTGCTCTAAAATTTCTCTTTCCTCCTGGTTTCCAAAATTTATGTCTTCTGGCTGCTGAGGATTATTATGATTTTTCAAAAAATTGAACCAATCATAATCAGTGTTTCCAATATAATAATCCATAATGTTAAAAATTAGTTATCTAATAGAATCATACGAAGATGCTACAAATCTCGCGTCCTTATGACAAGGTTGCCCCCTATTTCACTTTCCAGCCGTCGATGGTGCGAGTCTCGGAGGAGAAGTTTATGCCGAGCTTGATGATTTGCTTGCCAGATGAGAGGAACGGCTTTTCGTAGCCTTTTTCATCTATCTGCCGGAGGGCTGTCTCCGGTGACTGATCCCGCTTAAGCTCGATGATGTAGACATACTTGTCTGTGTCGAAGACAATGTCAATACGTCCTCTCGAAGTGTGGTATTCGGTCTTTACGTAGAGTCCCATCATTTTCATCATCACCGACATAGTGTTCTGAAAGTAGAGTTCCAGATCGCCCTGAATCTCGTAGTCATTCCCGGAGAGGAACGAGGTAAAGCGAGTCATAAAAGAATCCACATCGCCTTGCTCGATGTCGCGGACAAAGCGGGAAACCGAAAACTCTCCCTGAATGAGCGCCGGAGCATACAGTTGGCTCAGGGAGTTCAGGAAACCGCTCTTTACCTCATCATTCGGATAATCGAGAAAGTAGTTGTTGAAACGGGAATCATAGCCCTTGATTGTCAGGTAGCCTGTCTGGTACATCAGGGTAATCGGGGTGGGACTCACATAGTTCTCACCTGTCAGAGTCTCTGATGGAACCTCATCTTTTGAAATGCTGTCAAGATTATACTTTCCCTGCCTAAGGTAGCGAACAAGGAATGCAGGAGTGCCGGTTTCGAACCAAAACATCCGGAACTCATTGGAGCCAAAGGTGTTCAGAAGGCTGAACGGATTGTAGACACCTGAAGCGCTATGATGGAAATGATAGCCGTCATACATCGCCTTCAGTTTCGCGTAGCATTCCGCTTTGCAGAGCCGGTTATTTTTCGCAAGTTCCTCCACACTCCCATCGAAATATGACTTCAACTCATCCTCCGACACTCCACAAATGTCAGCATAACGCAAATCCATAGAGATGTCCGTCAAGTTGTTCAAAGAACTGAACACACTCATCTTGCCAAGTTTTGTCACACCTGTCAGAAAAGCGAAACGAATATAATCATTCTTGTTCTTTATAACGCTGTAGAAGCCCTGAAGTTCACGGCGGAAACTGTCCATCAGTTCTTGATTGTCAATGTTATCCACAATTGGCTTGTCATACTCATCGATGAGAATGACAACATCTCTGCCAGTCTTATCGCGCGCGGAATCTATGACCGCGTCAAATCTCGATGACGGTGATGAATAATCACCAAGTCTGCCATAGATGGCTTCCCACCTGTTCAGATGCAGATCCAACCTCTCATACAAGTCCTCCACCGTCAAATACCTGTTTCCCGTCAGATCCAGATGCAGCACAGGATATTCGGTCCAATCCTTTTCCAGACTCTCAATCTCAAGTCCTTTGAAAAGTTCCCTTCGTCCCTGAAAATAGGCCTCCATCGTTGACACAAGCAGACTCTTCCCGAAGCGTCTGGGGCGACTCAGAAAATAATATTTTCCGGTAGACGCCAACTTGAAAATCGCCTCCGTCTTGTCGATGTACACAAACCCACCAGTGCGGATCTGCGAAAAACTCTGTATTCCAATCGGGTATAACATAACTTCCTAAAATTGGTGCAACATAGAAACCTTTGGTTCGCAGAGCGCCTGACTGAGCCAAGGTTTATAATGCAAAAATAGTAAAATTGCGCTGATAAAATTGTTATCGGCAAAAAGAAGCGCTTTTTAATAGATGAATTCGGAGACCTCGCGTCCATAACCGTTTCTCGCCCACAGAAGCAGCGGATGACCATACCTTTCATAAGACCCGCAATCATCCACGAATATATCCACATTCAGCCCCGTCCTGTCAGGCTTCAGCCACATATATTCCATAGCTCATCAACAACAGTCCTGCCCTCAAGCGAATCAGCGCGAGAGCGGTACTTTTCATCAATCCGGTCTGCCTCTTCGTTGAAGTCGGCCAGGACGGCGGCTTCGAATTCGCCGGGAGCATAGAAATCATCTTCCTCTTCCGAGATAACTGGAAGATTCTTTATATCTTCTTCTGTAAGTAGCATATCATCAATAGCATAAACAATTCAATTCACAGGAGCAGTCTTATAGCAGCGTCAAGTTCCGGAATCCGTTTTGATCTGCCCAAGAACTTTTCTTATCAAAAGTCAAGGCAGATCAAAACGGATTCCATCACTGCTATCCGAACACTTTCCGGAACGCCCGGAGATTGACATTGCGGGAATTGTGATCCTCGATTATCGCGAAGGTCACAAGGAGGAACTTATTGCGGAACTCATCCTCGTTCAGGACGGACTTGAAGATCGAAGCCATCTCCTCGGGCGGATTCCTGAACGCTCCGCAGCCGAAAGCTCCCAGAACAAGAGCGTCGTGGTGATGGCGAAGGGCGAGACGGAATATTGTCCGGATCTTGTTCGCGGTGATTGACTTGGCCTGAGGCGGCATATTCCCGTCACGCGTCAGTTTCAATGGATGGCGCCCATTAAGGTTCAAAGCCGCGCAGGTGACCACCGCACACTGGAACGGATCCTCCATAAAGGTACAATCCAGCCCTTCGCGGAAGAATGTCACATACGGGGAATATATGGCGCTGAAATTCAGATTGTCAAGAGGATAGTTGTTGCCCTTCCTGTGCGTGTAATAATAGTTCCGCGCATATTTCTCATCGAAGGTGTAGATTGACCTGGCAAGCGTGCTCCTGCGGCAAAGGGTCTCCTCCTGGGCTCTGGCTCCGTTTTCAACACCTCCACCAGGGTGGCCACCGCTCGCGAAATTCAGCATCACCGGATTATAGCCTTTAGCGACCAGGCGCCTGGCTGCCTCGATGCAATCATTGTTCTCCACAATGATCTCTGTGCCACCGGCGACCACCGGAGCGTCAACCACAGGCTGCTCCCGATGCCAGCATTCAGCCCCTTCCAGCATCGGCCGCAACGGAGGAAGATTCACCAACTTCCCGGAAGGAGCGGTGTAATAACAATCATTAATCACAGCGATTGTCTCTGAGAATATCTCAGCGTTTCTTTCCTTGCGCGCTGTCACCGCAGGGTCATAAGGTCCTTTTCTCATAATGTTACTGTTCATTCTTAAACAAATATGTTCTTTCTTATTGTTCTTTCTCTTATACTCAACTCTTCATTACCTTTTACTTATATTACAGCGAAATCGCTTTCCATTGACTCTCAACAACTTGCCAAACGCTGGCAGGCGAATCAGGAGGGCAGGATTTACTAATATATTCAATTACAAGCAGTTGCTCCACACTGACATTCCGGCAAAATCTGTCCTTCTTGTCCATTGGTGTCACTGACACTAGTAATACGCCGCATCACGGCAATCCGCAACCAAAATCGTGAATATTTTCGTTTTTTCCAAGTTGTCCAGATAGGCTGGACATATCCGTGGCTTTGGCATAGTTTTTAGTACTTTCCCCACCGCGCAACCGAACAATGGTCCGCCACAGATAGATAAACTTAAATATTAACTTTATGGGAAAACTATTCTCCTTTAAGCCAGTCAACATCTCTGACTCTACAATCCTCGCCGCCCAACACGGTGACCGCAAAGCACAAGAAAATGTAATCCGGGACTGCACAGGCCTGACGGCAGGGCTGATCAAAAGCTTCGGCCGATCCCTGAACACATATTCAGCAGAAGAACTGACGCGCATAGGAATGTGGGTCACTTTTAAGTGCCTGAGCGGATTCGACCCTGAAAAAGGCACTCAGTTCACGGCATACGTCAGATCTGCCATACACAAGAAGTTCATCACGATGGCCAACGAGCAAAAGCGCTTCGTTTCCATTGATGAAGGCTGGGACAACGAGGACAGCAACGAAGCAAGATATGACGTCATTGAACATGACTCTGAATATTCCTCCTCCAGAATGGAAGACCGCGAGAACGCCGCCGTCCACCTTAGGCACTTGTTGGAATATACAGACATAACACCGTGCGAGCGACGTGTGCTTGATGTAATAATCCGGTTGACTAAGGCCGGCATCTCCCCTACCGACGAGATGATCGCAGAGCGCCTCGGGATAAGCCACCAGGCCGTCTCCAAGAGCCGCAAGAAACTCTTCTGTAAACTCCGCAAGACAGACAAACGCCTCAACCGGGCTTGGGGGCTCGCCGGATAAAGCTGGCGATCGAAAGCGAAGCGACCGAGGGGGTTCAGGAAAGTCCTTCTATCTTCTCCAGATAAGTCACCCGTTCCCTGGCCGCCTTTTTTGGATCGGCGATGCCGATTCTGGAAGCGGCCTGACGGGTTTTCCTGTAGAGATACTTGTCAAGACGGCGAGCCTGCGAACGGGTATATACATTATTCTCCGCTTTCACAAAGTTTTGAATATGCTTGGAAAGGCCGTCCATTTTTTTAATCAATTCGCACGGTTCTTTCTCCGTCGCCTGGTCTCCGGAAGTCTCTTTCTTTGAATATATTATGTTATAGTATTGGTGGGCGATCTTCTTGAACTCCGCATCGATCTTATCCTTGCGGATACGTATCTCTCCGGTACGGCGCATCTCATATCCGACAAACGCCACCCAATCGGAAGCCGCTCCGTCACCGGGTCCCCACCGATATACATTCTTTGACTTGGCTTTCCAGAATTCCGCATTCGTTTTCCGGCCCGACTTGCAATCAGCCACATCCTTTCTTTGATGAGGAACCAGTTCGCAGGTTATCAGCCTGCTGTAGTAGGACTCCAGATAGCTCTCACAAGTCTTCTCATCAGTGTGCATTAAAAGAATGTCATCGCAATAGCGGATGAAAAGTTTGTCCGGAGAATCCGACTCCACAATCGGCTTGTCCACGACCCTCATAACCACATTGACAATTATGCCGGACAGGGCGCCACCTTGCGGGATGCCTAATTTTCTCCCGTTCTTAGCGGCATAGAATTCTTCTTTCGTCGTATAGCAACCGGAAGAGACAAAAGCGTCGTCGCTCACCCACTTGAACCTGCATACCGGTTCCGGACACTCATCGCTTCGATGCCTTCGGACTTCATTCTTCCAATAATCCGGGTCATCATTCTTGCTCATCACGTTTTCAGGATAATCAAACGAATCCAGATAAGCTTTTATCACGCGACGCAAGGAATCGAAATCACCGTCCGAGGCTCCATCCCTCAACTTCACCTCAGCAAAAAGATCCTCAAAACACTCTACTATCACATCGTGATTGAATATGTCGTAGAACTTCTGGATGTCACACTCCCCGACATAAATTGATTTCCGGTTGTTCCGTCTCCTGAAATCCGACACAAGGTCGATGGCATCCGTGTACTTAGGCATTTCATATCGCTTCCCCTCAACACGTCTCGCGGCACGCATAAAGAGCATATTCCTATGGAAATACTTGTCAAACTTCGCAAGGATGTACTGATAGGCAAGCGCCAGGATGATCTTGGTCTTCAGGTCAGAATATTTACAGATAGGACGATATATGAAGTCCCCACTCCCGGCATCTTTCTCCTTGAATTTCGCAAGGATCCGCGGAGACTCCAAGACGAGCGGTTCAATCCCGGAAAGGCTATTCCGAACGGACGAGACAAAATCATTCAAGTTACGCACCCACGGTGCTTCTGGGTATAAACCACGTTTTTTCTTGATCGCCTGATACACACGGACCATCGCCCGCTTCTTATAGCATGTCCAGGATGCAGGTCCCGACTCAACAATCGGAGGCAATTTTCCACGCCCAGGATTGCCCCAAAGTCTGTGCGGGGGTGTTATCGCCTTAAGTTCGTTAAAAAGAGAGTCAGAGACGAAAGGATTCTTTGCCTTATCTGGTATTTTGGCAGCATACTTTCCTCTCTCCTTAGCGATGAGACTGAATATTTGATCATCGGTCGCAAAATCGGCCAAGCTTTCAAATGATGTTTTTTTCATAATAAAAAAGGAGAACTGCCACACTCACGTTCTTAATCGATGGCCTGGAATCTTACAATCCCAAGCAAGCAGGGTTTCTTTCAGCTTTTCACCAAGCCCGTGAAAAAGCGGAGAATAAAATCTAATATTATAATCTGAATCAAGTTGTCTTTCCTTTTAAGCAAAAGGACTTTCACGGGCAGTTCTCCAAATGCAAATTTAATAGAAAAAATCTAATCCGCTAATCAAAAGAGTCCTATAATCGTTAGCGTGGTGACGGCCACACCAAGAAAGATCAGTGTCGCGTCACTTTCCCGGATCAACGAATAACAGACCCGCTCTCCGATCGAAAAATCTGTGCAACGCTTGGCTTTGATCACAAAGGGAGCCACTATTCCAGACACATTTTTATTGATAAAGAACGTTGCCACTCCTGACACGGCACTGACAACCACGTCTCCGGCAATCCACTTCCAAGTCAGCCACATAGGCTCACCGTAAAGCGGAATGCAACACAGCATCACCAAGTTGGCCAGGCACAAGACCGTCATCACCAAGTTGCCCAGGCTCATCACATAAAGATCTTTTCTTGACAAAAGGCCTCTGAACTCTTGCTTTATAGACTCATCGCCTGCTGTGAATATATCCACAAAAAATCCGTAGAATTTACGGATATCCAGCACCGTGATCACCACAAAGATCAGGACGAAAGCCAGTAACAAAAATTTCCAAATCATAGCATCATTATTATTTACAATGAATACACGGGAAGCACTCTTTCCGCAACCAAAAACTCTAAAAAGTGCGAACTATGTCATTTCGCAACCGTGTCCAGATAGGCCGGACAATCTTTGAACTATGGCACTGTTTTTATTGTTATCAACCGCCGCACGGCCTCAACCACGAGAAGAGCATATCTTCACGGCATACGTCCGCCGCCATACAGAACAATGGCCGCGACATTTGTCAAATTTTGGTTGAGGAACAGCGAAGAAGATAGTATTAACCATAAAAATGAAAAGACTATGAGAAGAAGAAACAATGACTTTTTCAACTTGGAAGACATCGAACGGAAATTGCTGGCCCCGACACCTAAGGAGCTTGAGAACCTGACTCTGCTCAAGGCGGTGGACGGCATCGTCTCCAGATCCAGCGACTCGGGCCTGACGGATGAGTTTATGAATATGGTAGAACCGTTCTCCGCCTACCTTGGCGAGAGGCTGAAAATCACGAAAACACAGGCCGTGTTGTTCTCCTTGTTCATAGAGCAGTCCGGCTGGTCCGCGGTCACTCTTGAGAATCTGTGCTCACATCTTCAATGCCACCGGACATCATTGCTGATGCATCTGGATGAGATTGAGGACCTTGTCTCCAAAAGACTGCTCAAACGGAACAGCGGGATCGACTCTTCAGGCTACAATGTACCGATGGGTGTGCTGAAGTGCCTGGCCGCCAACAAGCCGTTCATCGCTCCTGAATATTCAAAGATGACTGAAGAGGAATTGTTTGACACCATTATGGATCTCTACGAAAGGAATTCCCGCAATGACCTTGACGACGAGTCGCTGTTCCTTGAAATCAACTCAGTGTTGAAGGCCAATCAGGAGCTTCCGTTTGTCAAAGCGCTTTCCGGCTACACGAAGAACCAAGACCTGAAGACGGTTCTTGTCTATCTGTGCGCGCTGTATGTGAGCGAATGCAAGGACAAGTTCGATCAGTCCGACATCCGGGACGTCCTTCAATCCCCGAAATCTTTCCGAGCGATGCTGCGGTCTCTGGAAAGAGGTGAGAACCAGCTGATCACGGACGGGCTTCTTGTCTTCGACTCGGCCGAATCGTTCTTTGACAGGGGTTCCTACAGGTTCACGAAAAAAGGGCTGAAGAAATTCCTGCCGGAGCACAAGATGAAAAGCAGGAATGAGACGAATGAGATCAACAACAGCCTCATTTCCCACAAGAAGGTGACGGAGAAAAAACTGTTCTTCAACGCGGACGTGAACGCCCAGGTGGAAAGGCTCGCCAATCTTCTCCAACCACAGCATTTCAGGAATATCACCGCAAACCTTGAAAAGCACGGGATGAGGAAAGGATTCGCCTGCCTGTTCTACGGCAGTCCCGGCACCGGCAAGACAGAGACTGTCTATCAGTTGGCGCGCGCCACCGGAAGGGACATATTCCCGGTCAATGTGGACCAGATCAAGAGTATGTGGGTGGGACAGAGCGAGAAGAACATCAAGGCAGCCTTCGCGGCCTACAAGGAGATGTGCTCCAAAAAGAAAATCCAGCCTATAATGCTGTTCAACGAGGCTGACGCGATTTTCGGAATACGCCGGGAGGGTGCCGAGAGCGCCGTGGACAAGATGGAGAACGCCATCCAGAACATTATCCTCCAGGAGATGGAGTCGATGGAAGGCATCCTTATCGCCACTACCAACCTTACCGACAACATCGACAAGGCCTTCGAGCGGCGTTTCCTCTACAAAATCGACTTCAAGAGACCGGAAACCGCCGTAAGAGCCAAGATCTGGGAATCCCTGATCCCCGGCCTCTCTGACGATGTCGCCACAAGGCTCGCCTCTGAATTCGATTTCAGCGGCGGCCAGATCGAGAATATCTCCCGGATGAAAGCCGTGGACGCCGTCCTCACCGGCAACGAATCCCTTGACTACAACGTACTGTCTGAATATTGCCGCACCGAAACACTCCAGCGCGCCGGGAGCATCAAGAAGATCGGATTCTGATGGCATTTACCTCAATGTCATCAGGGAACCATAATATACCCAGGTGCGCGAAAATACTCACACCTGGAAGAGCAATTCACTGGCTATCATCCCGATAATGTTTCAGGTGCGTGCGTTTTCTCACACCTGGAAGTCCGGAGCACCGACAGAACGCTCTATACCGACACCTTCGACTCTCAGGTGTGTGAATATGTTCGTACCTGGAATAACAACTCGTTAGCAATCAAGAGTATGCTGTTTCAGGTGCGCATAGTTTTTCATACCTGGAAGAACGGGTTCCAATTGTTTTACAAGACAGGGAATGTACAGAATCAGCATTGCCCCATGAAAGCCATTTTTAATACCCGAAGCATAATCCCGAAATCTTTTCCTCATTCCGGTTGCCCGACAATAGTATGCATCGGTAGATTTGATTGTCTCCTTGATGACACCTCTCATTTCCGGATCAGGGATCTTCTTTTGAACTGGAAGCCGTAATCATATCATTTGCGAAGGTAACCAAGTTCCGTGAAATAGTCCGTGTTCGCAAGGCGTTCGGCCCTCATCTCACCGAAGGTTTTCGCGCCGCGCGAAAGGAGAGAGTCTTCAAGCGCTTTCACAAGAGATTCAACCTTTGAGTCAAGATGTTTCTCCTGAATTTCCTTGACATAGTCCAAAGCCGTGCGTGTACTGAATATACTGAATGTATAATTAACCTCAGCGCCTTTTTCTACCGCCCACAGGCTTGCCTTCAGGAAAAACTCTGCTTTTCTGGAGTGTCCCCTCCCGATAGCGTTACGGGCGTTGACAACATATTCATAAAGAGAGCGTTCTATCGCACTGCCTTTCTCCAGAAAATATTCCAACGCCTTTCGTGTCGCTCCCCAACCGAGCCTCTTATAATATTTAAGATCCGTCACGCAATTCACAATCTGGTCGTGAAAGACGCTTTCCACATATTGCGGCAGCGCCTCTTCCTCGACGGTCTTTCTGAGTCCGGGGACGCATTTCTGAAGTTTAGTTATCGGAAGAGTCCGGCACTTGTCAGTCCACTCAAACTCGAACTTCCCCGGCCAGCACCGCTCGTGGTAAAAAGTCACCAGAAGAACCCGCACCTCACCAGGCCTAATAGAATCACTATGCCCGACCGCATATAACGGAGAGCCGAGAACCTGTTTCCGTAGAAGGCGCGCCTCGAATTGCCGAAGCTCATCCACACTCACATATTCCCCCGGAGCCTGCCAGATCTTGATCACGAAATGCCACGAGTTACAGAAAGCGCCCATCTTTTCCAACTGATCCATACATTCGGCAAGAGGCTTGTTTCCAGAGGCTTGCGCCAAATAGAAACTATACTCGTACGAGAATTTGTCGCAAAGAAGAGCCGTGTCCTTTTCGGTAATCGCAAGATCATCCTCGGGATCGATCAACATCCGCAGGACCTCCTCTTTGCTGTACCTTTCAAGCTCAATCCACTCGCCGCCTATGCGCACAACATTCGGATTACCTTCGTCCTCGCGCCCGACATATTCCATAACTGTGAAATATTTGAATTCATGAGTTCGCAACCGGAAGGGCGATCTGCCGCTGCTTTCCCCATCAAACCTGCGGACCCTTGTCAGGACCTCCTCCCCCTTGTCGTTGATGTAATATTCACGCCCGTCCTTGACCACAGTGAACACCGTATTGTCGCCGAATGTGCTTTGAATATATTCGTACTCCGGCGCGATGACAACATTTCCATCCTTCTTGAATCCGGCCTTTCCCTCCTTTACATAAGGCCTAAGTTCCTCAGGCATATAGCCATTCTCGATGCACCCGGGACTCTTTTTGCAATAAGTCCCATCCTGACGAATGAACAAGATGTTATCCCGGCACTTTCCGACGAAAGCGAACTCCGCCCGATGAATGACCGTCCCGTCAATGTCCCTCATCCCGAAAAGCCCCTCCTCCACGAAAACCTCTCCCCTTCTCTCCCGCTCCCAAGAAGATTGAATATCCTTTACCCTCTGCTCGACTGTTGCCATAACTTCTGTTCTTTAATATTATGGAATACACGAAAGCATCAGTTTCCGCAACCAAAAAAGATAATCATATTGCAATTGACTAATATCTCGCATTCATTACTCAACAAACTATTGTTCCAAGAGTGAATTTTTGACCTTTCCTAAAAATGGTCGACACTTTAGAGGTCGTTTAACCGATATTCCTGAAATTGCCTTAATGTCAGTGTGACAAGATGAAGGCCAGTTGGCTAGGAGAAGTCGTCTCAAGTGTGTCAATGCAAGGTGAGCCAGACTGACTGGCGATTTGCTGAACTGAGGAGGCACAATTCCATAAAACATTGATTATCAAACAGTGGAGCATCACCATCAGACTCTCAATCGGTTGCAAAGCAGTGCCCTCTCATTTTGACCGCCACAATTCCGCAACGCATTAATAATAAATCATTTGACCATCACTGCATTTATAACCGGCAAAAAAACAACGATGCATTCTTCAGGTTCAGAGACCGAATGCCTCCGCGTGAGCTAAACAGTCACATCTGTGCACGAGGATACCAGAAAGCAACAGAAATTCCGACGCAAAATGAGGACGGAGGAAAGGATCGTGCGTGATGGGACACCCCAACAAAAATGTCCACCGAAACTGTATTTTACCGGAGAAACTCTGAAATATCATCAATTTCTCCGGCGAAAGAGGGCTTCCGCCGGAGAAAACTCAATTGCGAGGTAATCAGAAAAACACGATCCACGTAAGGGGCAGGCGGACATATTTCTTGATTGATATACCTCGCAATCCTGATTGTCTCGGGGTGCCTATCGTCAAAGATGACATGAAAGACGACATGAAAGATGACATGAAAGAACTACCTGATATACAAAAGATTATCCTATCTTCCATATCTTCTAATGACAAGATAACAGTACCTGAATTGACAAGAAAGGCGGGAGGTTCCTAAAGTCCGATTTCCGTAACCAAGAAAAACTTAATGGCCACGAATCGCCGAGGGACAACACGAAAACACTCTAAAACATACACTAACAGAGCACCTAATCTGTGGAGAACTCTTCGGCCCACCTACTTATAGTGTAGCACGCATCTCTAAGGTAACGATCGATGTGCTGCTCATTTATCCGGAACAAGAAAGCGAGAAGATACTGTGCCGCCTGACGTAAATCCTCTGGTGAGAAACGGCTCGTATTCAAACTAAGCACAGCGACATCTTCCCGACTATGACTCTCATTATCAAAAAGCAGCCCTACCATTCTGTTTTTCACCTTATTGTATAAAGGTTTCGGAAGTTTACCGAATATCCTACCGTCCGTAAGCATCTCCTTGAAACCAATATTATAATTGAAAGAAGAGTACGCCTCAGCCACGCGCCTCATAGCATTACCCACAACAAGTTCCAAATCAGGATTACCGGTTTTAGCGAATTCATAAACAAGCCCGATAAGACGTTGATACTCCGTCATCATCGTATTAACCGTTACTATATTCACTGAATCTTTCGTGATCTCATAGTACATAAGTCTCTCATCCTCCGGCCTTATATTATCCGGAAGCGTACGAATCAAACGGGCCAAATCCATTACAGTTCCCAATTCGTGCGAGAACACCACTATCTTCCTTTTCGCACGTCTGGACATCAGCAGAGAGAACAATTTCCATTTAAGAAAGGACAGTGTGCCGACCCGATTGTCTGCATCATAACTGGAGACAGGATCATCAATGAATATAAGCGCATCCTGCAAGTCCTCTTTTCCTTCCTCCACACCTTGCAACACTGAAGCGAAGAAATATGCAAGCGCAAGAATATTCCTCTCACCAGTGGACACTTGATCCGGACGGACATTCGCGTTTCCTCTGACACTCAAACGATACCCCATATCCCCCTCTTCAAGATGGATTCTATCTGGATTACCGAATATCATCTCCAGGCCTTCGTTTATCGCATCCATCGCCAACCTATTGTTCTTTCGTGAAGATCTTGACTTGAGTTCGTCTATATTCCGAGACATCCGCCCCAACTCATAATCAATCGCAGTTATGTCGATAGCTTTGATCCGGGGAGGCAGTCCAAGATATTCATCAATGTCCGCCTTGTTTGTGACATAAGAATAATATTCTATGCAAGTCGATAGTTTTGACATTTCTTCTTTGACCTGCGCGACAAGGTCGTTATGCCTCCTCACATCCTCCTCAAGCAGTTTGAGCGAGTCCTCGCACTTACTTACCGCCAGTCTCAATCTCTCCGAATCGACAATTCCCCGACTTGCGAATTCCAGAGAATGGGTCTTGGCCTCAAGCATAGAGGTCACCTTGTCCTTTTCAGCATTCAATAATGTCTGAGCTGCGCAAAACGCGTCAACTCGTTCCTTGAAATTGTCAGGAAGAGCCGGTAACACAATCTCAGAATGGACTATCGATGACATCGCAGCCAAAAGCTCATCTTTATATTCCTTTGCCCTATGATCGAACTGACGCTCAATGGATTTGAACAGGTCATTCACCTCCGTGTCAGTCAACTCGTGACGGCAAAGTGGGCAAGTGCGGATTCCGTGACCGGAAAATATCACCTTGGCTTCATCAGCGAATCTATTCAAATTAAATCCGACCTCCTGCAACGAACTTATCAGTTTCCTGTCGGCCTCGGAAAGGTTGCCAGACACCACTTCCTTTCGTAGCAACTCATTAATATATTCGACATCCAACCCTTCACCCACCACAGGCCGTGTCCAGTCAATGTAGCTTGCCTTTGCGCTGTTTTTGAGTTCTTCCGTTTTCCTGTTGATGTACGACAACAGCCCTGCACAATCCAAAGGCATCTCGTTCCAAGGCTTGGCCGAGCTTATTCTATTGATAGCGTCCACCGTGACAGTCGGTTTGTTTTTCCTGTCCGGATTCTCTATTCTCAAATATTCCAACTGAAGCGAAGAAAATGATCCGTCCTTCTTCAAGGATTTCAGTATGCTATTCTCCAACTCTCCCAGACGCAAGGTCAGCCTTTCTTTTTCCGCCGAGAACCTGTCTCTTTCAGACTTCTTAGCCTCATACTCGGCTCTTGCACTTTCCAATTCTCCGGAATCCGCTATCTGTCTGCCATACATCTCGATTGTCCCAAGCTTGTCACGGCGCGTGCCATCCGGAGCTACCTGCATCTGCTCACGCACGAAATTCTCGTTGAACACATAAATATGCTCCTTTACATCGTCATCCAATTCCACATTAAAATGCACATCAGAGAATTCGTTCCCTTTTCCATTTTTATATTGCAGCACAGCGCGGCTCAGAGACGATTTGCCGCTGCCATTCCTGCCAAAGACAACATTAATCTAATCCGCAAGGATCGGGAATGTCCTTTTCGTTGCAAAATACCCACCCTCAACGGTAATATCTTTCAAATCCGAGATTGAAGCCATATTCGTACGTTTTTTCTTATAAAAATTTCACGGTCAAAACCGCCCAGCGTCGCTGGCGGAACGAAGATACTAATTTTATATGATATACATCCTATTTTATCTGAGTTTTTCAATTTAATATACCTATAATTCCTGATTCTCGGTTTTGGCCTTCGCCGGGCGGCCTCTCTTTCTG
>CAKVCK010000035.1 GCA_934725575.1 uncultured Bacteroidales bacterium | reverse complement strand
ATCAACTTCTTTTCGTAGAGTTTCTGCGCGATTTCAAGCGTCTGTTCCGCCGTGAAGCCGTGCTTGGCGTTGGCTTCCTTCTGGAGCGTGGTCAGGTCATACAGGAGCGGAGTTTCCTCTATCTTCTCTTTACGTTCGGCTTTTGTGACAGTGGCAAAGCCGGCTTCCTTTACCTTATTATATAGTGCTGTGGCAGGTTCTTTCTCTTTCCATTTCTTGGAAGATGAGAGTTTCACCACTTCGCCGTCGCCTGTGTCTGCGGCGATATGGAGCTGCCAGAAAGGTTCCACCGTGAAACGGCGGTTTTCCCAATAGCGAGCGCACACCATCGCCAGCGTGGGTGTCTGCACCCGTCCGACGGAATATGTGCCGTGTCCGGCTGCGATGGAGAGTGCCTGCGTGCCGTTGATGCCCACAAGCCAGTCGGATTCGCTCCGTGCTTTGGCGGCAAGGTAGAGGTTGTCGTATTTGTCGCCCGCTTCGAGGTTACGCAACCCCTCGCGGATAGCCTTATCGGTGAGCGAACTTATCCAGAGGCGCACGAAAGGCGTGGTACATCCGATATAATGGTAGAGGTATCTGAAGATAAGCTCACCTTCGCGTCCTGCATCGGTCGCCACAATGATCTGCTCGCTTTCCTTGAAAAGACGGGCGATGATTTTTATCTGCGACACCACGCCGCTGTCGGGTTTGTAGCCCTTCTCTGTCTTTTCCTGACGGGGAATGAGCGTGAAGGTTTCGGGAATGACGGGCAGGTTGTCACGGACGAAGCCGCGTATGCCGTAGCCGTCGGGCATGGCAAGCTGGACGAGGTGTCCGAACGCCCATGTCACGGCATAGCCGCCTCCCTCGAAATATCCTTCCTCTCTCTTTGTCGCGCCTACGATGCGGGCGATTTCACGTGCCACGGATGGCTTTTCTGCAATGATTGTCTTCATGCTGTTTTACTTTTTAATGGATTATTACTTTGGATTTAGTGGCGGACACGGGATGTTACATCTTCATGCCCTTGTTGTTTTTCTTCTGAGGCTTTTCCTGCTGCTTTTGCTGTTTGTCGTCTTTCGGAGCGGTCTGCCCTTTCAGCAACGGCTCTTTCAGGTTCTTGGTCGCCTCGTTGGTCTTTCCTTCGCTGTTCACCGCCACCTGTGTGCGGCTCTCGTTGGACGGGGCGACCTTCTGCGCGTTGTCGGGGTTGGTGTCGTAGCGGTACGGACGTCCCTTCTCCGGGTTGAACTTGATGTACATCGTGGCGTGGAAGCCTTGCTTGTCGGTCACGTTCTCCAGTTTGATGGCTTTGCCTGCCGCGTAATCGGCTTTCTGCTGGTCGGTGAAGTTCACACCGCTCCATTTGCTGATGGGGCGGATGCTGCCGTCGGCGTTCGTCCACGTGTTGCGGCGTTGCTCTTTCTGTGGGGCTGCGGAGTTTTCCATGCCCTGAGCCTGTCCCTGCGTGGGATTGTTCTTGGCTTCCTGCGTCTGGGCGGTACGGGGCGACCTGCCGGTTCCCGGTACGAACTCCACGCCTCGCTGCTCTACATTCACTTGGAGGGTGGTGACGAACTTCCTGCCGTCGTTACGCTCGATGAGCTTGTCGCGCACGGGCAGCCCGGCACGCAACATATCCTGTTCCTGTTTGGTGATTTCCGTCTTTCCGATGCGCTCCGGTATGCGTACCTTGTTTGCTGGTATGTCTGTGATTTCATTCGTCTTGCGGTCTATGCTGATGAACGAGGGGATGATTTCACCCGTTTCCCTGTCCACGATGTCCACGACCCTGCCGAGGTTGCCCGTTTCGCGCAGGTTCTTACGGTCTTCGTCGGAGAACTTGTGTTCCTTGTACTCGTCGAGTTTCTGCTCCTTGCGGATGAAATGCGGCACGAGGCTGACATTGCCTTCACCGTCTTTCTTGAAGGAAAGGCGGGCATCCAGCTCGAAAGCCTCGCCGCCGAACTTGGGCGACACTTTCACCAAATCGGACTTGCCGTAGTTGAGCATCTTCTGAAGGTCGCCGGACTTTTCAAGGTCGTCACGTTTCACGCCCCATTTCTCTTCCAGCTCCTGCCAGTTGATTTTGCTCTCGTCAATGGGCTGGTAGCCCCGTCTGCCTTGCGTCTGTTGTTGCGGGCCTTCCTGATTCTGTTCCTGCTTCTTTTCCATTTCTTCCTGTTTTGGGGTTTCTTTGGGCTGCTCTTCCTGCTTTTGTTCCGTCTGCTCCGTCTTTCCGGCGGTCTGTTCTTCCTTCACCTGCTTTTCGTAGCCGGAAGTGTCCACCTTGTGGGGCGCAAGCAGTTCCTTGTTGGCTTCGGGGTCTTTCAGCAGGTCTTTCATCACCTCCATCAGTTTGTCGGCTTGGTCTGCCGCGACACGGTAGAAACCGAAGCGGCTGGGTTCCTTGCACTGCCGGAAGAAGTTTTTGAAGAAGTTGTCCAGCACGTCGCCGTGGCGGTCGAATTGCAGGAAACTCTGCGCGTTCTCCGCTTTCGCGGGGGTGCGCTTGGGGGAACCGTCGGCATCCAGCCCGGCTACCACGCTGATCTCGCCCGTCTTCTCATCACGGACTATCAGCACGTCCTTTTCGCTTTTTTTCTTTGCCATTTGAAAAATGTTTTAATGGGTTATTTTTGAAAGAAATTATGGATACGAGCCTTGTAGAAGGCTATATCTTCCTTTTTGAAGTCCTTTACGTGTCCGGAAAGGAACGTCAGCACGTCCTCTTCGCTGTAATAGGTCTTTTTGCCGAGCGTCTTGTACGGCAACGCGCCGATGCTGCGGTAGCGTTGCAGGGTACGCTTGCTTATCTGGAGCAGCATACAGAGGTCTTGGTTGTCGAACATCCTGATACGCTCCATCGGGTTCGGGGCTTTGCCGGACGGCTGCAAGGACAGCAGCAGTTCGTCCTGACGGTCGAGCCGTTCCATCAGCTTCCGCATCCAGCTCTCAAAATTGTTTCGGGTAAGCAGTTCCATATGTCACGTCCTCCTTCTTTTGGGTTTGCCGCCGCCCGTGCGTAGCGTATGGTTGCGTTTCAGTTCCGTCGGTGTCGCCGCGTCTTCCATGACGGTGCAGTCCGCAAGCAGGCGGTCGATTTCAGACTGTCGGTAGCGGCATTTGCCGCGCAGCACTACATAGCCGATGCGATGCTCGTTACGCATACGCTGGAGGGTGCGGGTACTCACATTCAACAGGTGCGCCGCCTCACGGGTGGTGAGCAACCTGTCTGCGGATTTTTCCTTTCTTTCGCCGGAAACGGCACGCACGTGTGCCGCTATCTCGGCTATCTGTTCCGTCAATGCGGTGAAAGCGGAACTTTCCATCGTTATTACTTTCATATTCAGTCCTTTCTTTTGGTTTCTGCGGCAAAATTCGGCAATAAACAAAAGGGGCTTTAACAGCTCACTACGTGTCTCACGTAAGATTTTTATTGGAAATGGCTCCATTACCCGGACAGACGGCGCAACATACAGCCTTTCAGCGGGAAACGATATGCGTTCATGAGGATGGCGTTACCTTTGCGGCAAACCTGAAATGTTTTGAATATGGAAATTGTATCTATCGAGAAAAAGACCTTCGAGATGATGGTGGCGTCCTTCAACGCCCTCTCGGAGAAGGTTGCCGCCCTGAGGCGCAAGAGCGACGGCGGGCGGTTGGAAAGATGGCTCACGGGCGAGGAAGTCTGCGGGCAGTTGAGAATCAGCCCGCGCACGTTGCAGACGTTGCGCGACAAGCGGCTTATCGGCTACTCGCAGATAAACCGCAGGTTCTATTACAAGCCGGAAGAAGTTAGGAGGCTGATTCCGCTTATCGGTACGCTCTATCCCGGCGGCAGGTAATCTTATTATTCACCCACTGAATCCAAAGTTATGATGAACGAGAACAACGATGTTTTTACACTGGAGGACGAGCCGCTTGCCACCGTGGTGCAGAATATGCGCAAAGGCTCTAAATGGCTCTCTGCATTTTTGGAAAACTACCGTCCACCGCTGGACGGGGAACGTTACCTGACGGACAGGGAGGTGGCGGAGTTGCTCCGTGTGAGCCGCCGTACCTTGCAGGAATACCGTAACAACAGAGTGTTGCCCTTTATCCTTTTAGGCGGGAAGGTGCTTTACCCCGAATCGGGATTGCGTGAACTGCTGGAGGCGAATTACCGCAAACCGATGGAGTAATGTCCTGACATTCCGGAATAAAATGCGTACCTTTGTGGTTAAAACGAATACCATTATGCTTCGGAGTGAATTTGCAAAATTGTTAGAATCCACAATAATTCCTGAAGGAATTGAGCAAGAGGACATAAAATCCCGAATCTATCCTATAAGTGCAGCATTGATGTCAATGTTGCCACAAAAACTGTATAGATATAGGAGTTGTTCAACATTAAACCTTGATGCTTTTGACAAGGATCTGGTTTATGCTGTTACTGCTGATAAGTTTAATGACCCCTATGACACTCTTGTTTATTATAGTTTGGATAATATTCAAGAGCAAATGAGAGCTTGTTGTACAGAAGAATTTCTTGAACAATTCAAACAGATACTTGAAACTAAAGATTTCGAATTTCCTCCAAGTGTAATCCAATTTTTCGGAAGAAACAATTTGACAGGTTTAAAAAAACAGGTAATATCGTGTAACGGCATAAATCCATTGACATTAGCTCTTTTTAGTGTTGTAATGGAAAACATATTGAAAGAAATCCTATTAAAAATGGGGGATACATTAAAGGTCGTATCTACAATAGCATGTTTAAGTGAAAGCATAGATTCTGTTATAATGTGGAGTCACTATGCCCAAAATCATGAAGGGTTTGCATTGGAATATGATTTAAGGTTCTTATTAGAACAAGGAGAAATGAATTGTTGTATCTTGCCTGTTATATATGATAATAACCGCTTTGATGCAAATAGTTTTATTCAATGGTATATAGCAAAGAGCTTGGGGCTGGATGTTAAAAATATAGATTCACTATCGCATTTGAAAATGGCTATTCACAAATCCACACAGTGGGAATATGAAAATGAATGGCGTATTATTCATTCAGAGAAACAACCTGCCGCACATTCTCGTGCAACAAGCCTGAAAATTGTTCCTAAAGCAATCTATTATGGAGAGAGAATTTCAAACATCCACAAGAAAACTTTGCATTATATAGCACAAGAAAAAGGAATTGCGGAATATGATATGTACATTGATTGTGGCTCGTTAAAGTATGAGATGTTATATAAGCCATCTCAATTTTGATACCTCATATTCTTTAGCACATAATTTGTATATTCAAAATTGACTATTTTAAAGTTAAAACGGACAGCTTGATGGTTGTCCGTTTTTAATTGATTTTCATCGTCTTTTCAGCAGTAACCGCCTTTTCCGCTATGTACGAATAACATGTAGGCGGTATGCTTGTCTTTTGCAAGTGCCTTGTCCATCAGCCAGCGGCGGAAAAGATGGGCATGGTATGTGCTCAGCCGAAAGGTGACGGGGATGATTATCTCAAGCGAGTAAACATCCGCATACAGACCGTTTTCAAGTTGGATGTAGCGGCATGCCTCGTAGTCGTTCAGCACGTCCGTTTTGAGGATGGCTTTGATGGCGGCGTTCACTGCCGGGACACCCGTGTGGAACAGTCTGGCGATTTCTCCGGCGGTCATCCATACATCGTTACCGGTTACGCTGACCGCCTTGTCCTCAATGATGATTATGTCACGTTTCATGGCTTCTCTGTTTTAGATGGTACGACCTGCAAATTCTTCGATTTGGTTCAATCTCGCGGCAAGGTTCTCCATGTCTTGATTGAGCTTCTCTTTGGTTATTTTCGCGTATATCTGCGTTGTCTTTATGCTTTTGTGTCCCAGCATGGAACTGACCGTTTCGATGGGTACGCCGTTGGAGAGGAACACCGTCGTGGCGGCCGTGTGGCGGCTTTGATGCCATGTAATATGCTTGGTGATACCGCAACGCTTGGCGACGGCACGGATTCCGGCAAGGCACGTGTTATAGTGGGGTACGGGGAATATCCTGCCGTCCCCACACAGCCCACGGTATTTGTCGATGATGCGCTTCGCTATGTCGAGCATACGGATGTTGGACACCACACCCGTCTTCTGGCGGTTGATGTTTATCCACTCGTGTTCGTCAAAGTAGGTGCGGATATTCTCTTCCGTCAGGTTGCGCATATCGGCGAACGACAAGCCCGTGAAGGCGCAGAACAGGTATAAATCACGATACAGTTCTTGCTTCGCATTCTTCAGCTTACCTTCCATCAGCAGGCGGATTTCATCTTTCGTCAGAAAGCTGCGGGTCGTTTCCTCCTTCTTGATTTCATACTCGCGGAACGGGTCGCGCGTGAGCCACTCATTGTTGATGGCGATGAACACCATCGTCCGAAGCGGGCAGACATACAGCCACACGGTGTTGGTGCAGCAGTGTTTGTCCGTGCGCAGGAACATTTCAAAATCGGAAATGAAAGCGGGGGTAAGCTCTTTCAGGGCGATGTCCTTCACGTGGTAGCGGATGGTGAGGAACTCTTGCAGGTGCTTGTAAACGATCTTGTATTTGTCAAACGTGCCTTTGGCTTTCATGCCTGCCTCCACCTGCTTGGCATAGTCCTCGTTGTGTTGCCGGAACACCTGCAATAGCGTGTGGTAGCGGTGTTCCAGTCCAAGAAAGGCGTTTTTCACCTTTTCCGCAGTGACGAAGTTGTCACGCTCCATGATTTCCTGATAGTGCTTGTTGATGCGTACGCGCATCTTGTCGAGCATACGGTTCGTTTCGAGTGCAGCCGTGCTTCTGCCCGTGACACGTCCTCCTTTGGTGTCCCACAGCTTAGGATCGACGGTCAGTTTGCAGCTGAACTGTGTTTGGCTGCCGTCCACCGTGATACGTCCCATGACGGGTACTGTCCCGTCCTTTTTCACTACCTGACGTTTGAGGTAGTAGATAACTGAAAATGTACTCTTCATCGTCCTTAATTTTTTTAGGTTCAAAATTAGTCGGTGAAGAATCCTTCGTCGGTACGCAAAACACGGAGGAACGACGCAATCTTTTTCCGTAACTGGATTTGTCGCGTGAGTTGTTAGTAACTCACTATATCACAACGCCTTGTTTTGCCATTCGTGCCAATTTCGTCACCTATATGGTGTGGTTACGAACAAGTAACGTTGCGACGTCTTGACTTGGCTTCGGCAAGGATTGTGGTGGCGTTGGAGATAATCGGCTGCTTAAATGAAACCTCTGTAAATCAATTCTATTACTTCATTCTTCTGTATTCCACTTTTTTGTAGTATCTTTGTTCTTTGAACACAATAAAGATTTTTTTAGCCTCTTCCATAGAAGTGTTGTGAATTGCTTTCAGATTTTGTATATTCGTTCTTTGAACACAATTTTGCGAACGCCTATACACAACGGCAATGCGTTGTGAATTGCTTTCAGATTTTGTATATTCGTTCTTTGAACACAATACACCTCTAAGGTTAACTCCCCGTCACGAAGTTGTGAATTGCTTTCAGATTTTGTATATTCGTTCTTTGAACACAATGACATCGGTGACAACATCGTTCCCCATTCTGTTGTGAATTGCTTTCAGATTTTGTATATTCGTTCTTTGAACACAATGGCCTCCTGCTGTTTGACGTTTCTCAGTGTGTTGTGAATTGCTTTCAGATTTTGTATATTCGTTCTTTGAACACAATCAAGGATATCAAGAAGCGTCATAATGTGTGTTGTGAATTGCTTTCAGATTTTGTATATTCGTTCTTTGAACACAATCACGCTGATAATAGCGGTCTAAGCGAGGGTGTTGTGAATTGCTTTCAGATTTTGTATATTCGTTCTTTGAACACAATAAAGGAGGTGGTAAAAGTCAGCAGTGCCCGGTTGTGAATTGCTTTCAGATTTTGTATATTCGTTCTTTGAACACAATACGTGGAGGAGTAGTCATGGATTGCAAGGTGTTGTGAATTGCTTTCAGATTTTGTATATTCGTTCTTTGAACACAATTACCTCCGGACAATCTTTATACACCTGCCGGTTGTGAATTGCTTTCAGATTTTGTATATTCGTTCTTTGAACACAATAGGATTTGTGTAGAACGATGAGGTACAACGACTTACGATAGGTGTTCAAGAATCAAAAAAATCCGGCTTTTGCCGGATTTTTTGATTTGGGCGTGCGGGTTTTCAGAACAACTCCAACTGGATGCCTTCTTCCGGAAGATTTTCGGATTTCTGTGAGTTGAAGAGTTCCATAGCTGCGAACTGTTTGTCGGTTATCCGGAGAATTCCGACTTTCCCTTTGGACGGAAGGAAAGACTTCGCCCTCTTTATGTGGACATCCGCATTCTCCGCGCTTGCGCAGTGACGAAGATAGATGGAATACTGGAACATTACGAAGCCGTCGCTCATCAACTGCTTGCGGAACTCCGTCGCAGCCTTAACCTCCTTCTTTGTGTCGGTAGGCAGATCAAAAAACACCATAACCCACATAACACGATACTGACTTATCCGTTCTGAGCTATTCATTGCAAAATCGGATACAAAACTTGCTTGGATTCTCCACAGAAGCATTTGGCCAATGATGCGGAAGTGGTGGTTGCCGCTATCATCAGCGGACTTGTCACCCCATTGATTATGACATCCGTCATCGGGATGGACAAAAGCCTTGCCTTCATAGAGGTGTCTAGCTCCAACGGACCATCTTCTTTCACAATCTGATAGACAAGCAAATCAACATACGGGCGATATGGTTCCATAATGTCATCGGCCAGGCAATAAGCATTATACTTGTTTCTGTGATGGACACCTAAGGTCGGCAACAGACCGCTGCAAACCAATGCTCTGGCCACAGTGGCGCGGACAATTGCATAGCCGTAATTCAGGAGGTTATTCGGGGCATCTTCGTCCCGCCCTCGTATGAAACCTCTAATATTGTCAGAGAAAAGAGTCTTCCAGTAATATGCAGCCGCCCGGGCCTCCAGATTCTCAGGATCCCCGCTACGCACGCTGGTTGCCCATTTAAGCATATTCGGATGCTTTTCGCCGGTGGCATATTCAAGAACTGCGGCTTGATTGGCAATTTTGGATTGGATAGTCTGTTGCCAAATCTGCTTCTTTAATGGAAGCGATGCGTCAATCTGCGAGCGGAAACGTTCGTTCTGAAGAGTGTGTCCGTCAAGAGGAAGCATCAGTCCGGTCGGAAGGTGTGAGGAATCGCAGGTTATGACCGCACAATTCTCTTCAAGAAGCTTCTCCAGCAAAGCTTGAGTGATTGTAATCTGCCTGTTGTCAAGTACTACCGATGCGATGTCTTCAATCGGAATAGTTTTGGCCACCTCCTTCTTTTCCTCTCCTGAGACCGGTTTACTGATTACAAGCTGGCCCGATTTCAGCGACAGGTAGGCCGGATTCCCGAAATAGAGTGTACGCTTAATCATATTCTCCGACGGCTACGATTCTACCGAGATTGTCTATGCGGACCTTGACGACATTGGCCAATTTCGAAACGCTTTGTATATTTATCCACGCAATCCCTTTTACCATAGCATTTTCTTCAACTGTCGTCTCAAGATGATGTCGAAACATATAATTACCGCGAGATATCTTCTGCACCCTATACAAATTCGGACTAATCTCAGCATAATTCTTAAGATCAGTCAAATCATAATCCAACGGATTGAACCCCGTCTCAGGATTCGGGAAGACAAAATATTCATTCTGTTTCAAGGTGAACAAGAATTCCCAACCTTCATCTTTCTTGTAGTTCCGGTCAATCACATCTAACCCGTTAGACTTGGCGATAGTCGCCTCAAGGAAAGATACCGGATGCTCCTGCAACTTTCCTGACGAATCCCTGAATATGGCAATGTGATGATTGTTGCCAGGAGTCACAAAATCAGCCCCTATTGTTTTACCGGCATCATCAATGATCGGCTTGCCATCCTTGTCCCTCTTGAGTCGGATGGGAACCGGGGTGGCTGGACCAGACACAGTCACTCTCTTGATCGCGATCCCCTGCTCTTTATTTAGCCAAATCGGATTCTCGTCAAGATTCGTGAAAGCTTTTTCCGCCTTGCCGCCGAATTCGTCAAGACGAGCCTGGAGAATCTCACGAATCTTTTTGTCAATTACTTTCTCTATCTTTAGAGTAGCGTCAACGGGCTTTCGGATAGTAAAATGTTGTCCCATAGTCACTGTACTTACTTTGGCCGGAACCTGCTCCGAATGATGCTCATCAACCCATATCGGATTCTTTTCCGGAGAATTCTTGCCAGTGAAAGCCTTCTTGGGATCTCCGCCAAACTCTTCCAGCCTTCGCGCAAGGGCATCCCTGAACTGTCTCTTGCAGACAGTCAAGATCTTTTCTGAATTGAATGAACCGCCTATCTTTTCGTCCTTGGTCACATATTCCAGACTGCTCCCATAGATGGTTTCATTGTGTAATGGCCCCCGAGGCGTAAGTTGAGTCTTCCTGTTTACACCGCCCTTACTCTTTGTCACGTTGACGTTTCTTGTGCAAACCTTGTTCTTTGCCTTGAAAGAAATGAGAATGTTGCTTAATTGTTCTTTCGCTTGCGCTCTGAATTCATCCAAAGGAATCGGCGGGACAAATCGGTATTTATCATTGCCGTCCTTGTAAAGGAACCTGTCCTGCAATGCCTTGACAATGCCGTACCTGTCTCCTGAGCTTAGATTGCCAAACTGGATGTCATCAAGGTCATAATCCCTGAGATCCAGATCCTTCTTGTCCCAAGAGACAGCGTCAATTTTTGAGTTTAAGTGATTGAGATACTGAATGAACTGTCTACGGGTGAAGGCGATTGTCAACGCATCCATCGCGTGATGGCGATGGTCATTCCGTTTTGTCCAGTCTTGGATGAACGGAATCCTGCGTCCGTCCTTGTCTTCCCTGACACAGGTAAGTCCCAACCTGGCATATTTATCCCAGTTCAGCTCCTGCATCACATTCACAAGTTGCCAGTCTTCCCGTAACCTCGCTGTCACAGAACCTGTTGTCGGGACGACAAATTTGACAAGTGACTCAAGAATCTCCCTTGCCTTCTTGGCGATATACTGACTGTCACGAAGTTCTCTATTGATAAAATCTTCCGGAATATCCTTGCCCTCCATCAACAGCCATTTGGCCTTCGTTTTGGAGATACCCTTGTCGATCAGACCATTGACTCTATCTCGGTATGCCCGGACTCCCGCCTCATCATATTTAGATTTTACATAATCCATTGCCGTTGTCTTTCCTTTCTCAAGATTACACTGTCTTGATTCAAGTGTCTTATTGGAAAATGAGTCGTTGAATATGAGAGCTTGTGGAATAATATGCTCGATGTCAAATTCTTTGGAGAACAACTTGTCTTTTGGGATATATGTGTTGCTATAAAGGGTCTTGAACCCGTTCTGTGCCAGTTCCTGGTACAAGCGATAACGGATGATGTCGTTACGTGTCGGAGACGTGAGGAAGAATGGCTCGCCTTTTAGTATCTCGATAATTTTCTGGCTTTCCGTAGTTGCGGATGCTATGTCCCTTTGTGCCTCCTCTCTTTCTTTCGCGCTCTTTTTCAGCTCTCTGGCCATTTCGATGCGGATTTCGTCAGGCTTACCATAGACATTTATGACGGAATTCACAACATTGATCATTTGGTTGAGTATTTTCTCGACCACAGGGTTGCGAAGGCTATTCTTTGGCAAAAGAGAGAGGTGGTCGGAATATTCCTTGGTGTCAAGCTCCTCTTTGCTCAAGGAGCGCTTTGAGTGCCGGTACCCGGCCATCACGCAGGCGGCACTATATTCAAGCCCATCTTTCATATATGGCAGGATTTTCCTCATAGCCTTCGCGCTCAGGCTGCCATAGTCGGGAAGGAATTTGCAGGAGGCAAGTATCTTTGCCGATCCCTCATCCATTGAACATAAGTTCATTATGCATTTCACGAGCGACTCATCCCCGCTTGCGGACTTATCTCCTTCGTAGGAATATAGCAGATGCCACAGCCTGTAGGAGTCTTGATGCTCAAATTCCGGAGAGGCCAGAGAGGAATCGAAATGAAGAAAACCGGTCTTGAATCCCTGCTCTTTGAATATTTCCTCGATTCTGTCCTTTTGGTCTTCGGAAGAGAGTTTGGAGAACTCAATGTCGTCATATCCCAAGTTCTCGGCAATCTTGACACAGGCCTTCATCAAAGTCGCCATTGTGCGGTTGCCGTCAACTTCCTTGAAATTGACACTCAGTCCCTTTGTGGTCTTGAATAGAAGTTTGAGGAGATCTCTATCTTTGAGTTTGTCCCTGAACATCAACTCTTTTGCGATGACGGACTTGTCTTCGTCATCAAGGGCGGCTCCATTGACGAAGATGTTGTTGATTGTCTGCCAGACCTTGAATTCCTGGAACAAAGGAGAGGAACGCGGACATACACGTGGCCCGATGTTCTTTTCCTTCTTCACTCCATCAATGGTGACATCAACCTTTCTCGCCTCGAACTCACAGAGACTGATAAGCCCTTTCTGGCTCTTCAACGGACGTTGGTAGAAGATGATTATGTCCCGAAGTCTCTTTTTCAGTTCCGGGGTAAGCTCTGCGTGATATTTCGACTGTACAGTCCAGATCCTTTCAAACTCATCAAGATAGTCTTGCCTGTAGAACACAATATTCTTCAAGCTGTTGTTTGGATTTTCCTCAATTCTCTTCAGTAGCATCTGGCCAACTGTCAAATTGTTGAAGTATAGCTCTTTGCTTCTGTCGCTGATCTTGCTCAGAAGGCCACTGAGAGAAGTTTGTTGGCCGTTGATTTCCTGTAGGGCGCAGGTCAGGACTTCAAGATTCACTTCCTGTGTGGCGGCCAAATGTCTGTAGTAATAGGCTTCTTTTAGCCTTTCCTTTCCAGTGAAACTACTTTTTTGTCCTTGGATGCCCAATTCATCACGACAGATTGCCCAAGTCTGGGGCTTGTTTTTGTCAGACAGTTTCCTGTAAAGTTCATCGGTCAATTCAGAGTGAAAGGATTTCTGGAGCGCCCATATCCTGTCAAACTCATCCTGCAAGTCCGACTTATAGAACTCCGGAATAGCGTACCTGCCTTCGAGCATATGCAGATAGACATATTCCCCCGGAGTCAATCCTTTGTCGTACATCTCCTTGGCGACGGCCATTCCGTCAATGGCCTGACCGTCATCGCCTGAGACTGCTTTTCTGGAACTCTTGTAGCCCCTCTTCTTATTTATCTGTAGTAATATTCTCGCCAGATCGCCAAGAGTTACCTCCTCCGATGCGGACTTTGCCCTAAGTCGTAACGTTCGGAAAGTTGACCCTGGTCCGGTCTCTGAAAATATGAAATCGTCACCAATCCATCCTGTACTCTTCAGTTCATCGATCAAGGCCTGCCTTCTTAGTTTATATCTTTGGAGATTTCTGCGCATTCCTCGCTTTAGTGTCCTTTCGGCATTCGTCGTGATGCTTTTGCCTTTCTCAAAACTCGTTCTTTCATCCACTGTGAGGGGCACGACACGGACACCGAGTCTGACAATCTCTGATTTCTCGTCAGAGAATGGTTCCGCTTCCCTTACCACTGCCCAGCCTATGCTGGTGGTTCCGAGGTCTAATCCAAGAATGGTTTTCATACGAAGTTACTGTTGAATTATGATATGATACGTGGTTGAATCCGAGACTCCTTAGTCTTTATTTGCTAATTTAGGAATAATTATTTGGATATTCGCATCTTTTCGCTAAATTTGTCATATCTGAAGCAATTCACAATAAGGATTATTCCGTTGTGAAAACACTCAAGGCGGGAGGCATCTGCTTCTCGTCTTTTTTTATTTGACATATATTATATAGATCCAATAATCCTTGTTCAAGTCTAAACTCCGTATTAAGAAGTTGTTTAAACAACTTCACTTCTAAAGAGAGTCCGACGGTGGCATAAGCAGGCGTTTTTGCTCCCGTTGAGTGAAAAAATGGTTGCGATGGCATCATTTTCCGGCGAAAACGCTGCCGTTGGGTTCCTGTGCCGGAGAGATCAGGAGACGTTTTCGACGCAAACCATCGCCGAAAATGGACTATAGGAGACTTTCGGAGACGTTTGGAGGCTAAAATGTTGTTGGAGATGGCAAGCTTGGCATCAATTGCTCCAAGGAAACACATTGATGGATAAGATGCGAATCAGAGAGAAAATCATTACCTTTGCAATAACAAATTTAAAATGGAGAGCAAATGATATTAAAAGATCAGATTGAGGCTCTGCATCAGCGGTTGGAGACGTTGGGGAGGTGTCTTTGACATCCCTGGGAAACGTGAGCAGGTAGCCGCATTGCAGAAGAAGACGGAGTCGCCGGACTTTTGGAACGACCCTAAGGCTGCCGAGGTTTTTATGAAGAACCTGAACGGCGTGAAATCTTGGGTCACAGGGTTTGACAAGGCTTCCACCGAGGTGGATGACCTGGATGTTCTGTACGATTTCGCCAAGGAGAGTTTGGGCGGAAGCACCGACGAGACCATCACCACAGCGGAGACGCAGGAACTTGACGAGTCATATTCAAAAGCGGTTGAGGACGTTGAGGCATTGGAACTCAGGAATATGTTGGGAGCGGAGGGGGATAACCTCGGCGCCGTGCTGACGATCAATTCCGGGGCGGGCGGCACCGAGGCGAACGACTGGAGTTCGATGCTGATGAGGATGTACCTCCGCTGGGGCGAGAGGAACGGCTACAAAGTTACTGTGACAGACCTTCTTGAAGGTGATGAGGCTGGAATAAAGTCGGCCACGATCCAGGTCGAGGGCGACTACGCCTACGGCTATCTCAAAGCCGAGAACGGCGTTCACAGACTCGTGCGCCTTTCCCCGTTCAACGCCCAGGGCAAGCGTCAGACAACATTCTCGTCCGTTTTTGTCTATCCTCTGGTCGATGACACCATCAACATCGAGATAAACCCTTCTGACTTGGAATGGGACACATTCCGTTCCGGCGGCCACGGTGGCCAGAACGTCAACAAGGTCGAGACCGGCGTGCGCGTGCGGCATATTCCTTCAGGAATAGTCGTGGAGAACACCGAGTCCCGCTTTCAGCAGGACAACAGGCAGAACGCCCTGCGCATCCTCCGGTCAAGGCTCTACGACCTTGAGCTGAAGAAGCGTCAGGAAAAGCAGGCTGAGATCGAGGGCACTAAGAAGAAGATCGAGTGGGGCTCCCAGATCCGCTCCTACGTCCTGCATCCGTACAAGATGGTCAAGGACTTGCGGACGGGATATTCAACCGCGGACACCCAAGGTGTGCTGGACGGTGACCTGAACGAGTTTATGAAACGCTACCTGATGCAGGAAGGCTCAGGTGGAGCCACGGCTCCGATTGAAGACATTGACTGATAATCACTAAAAATATTTCATTAATATGGCAGAATTCAAATACGCTCCGATGTTCCAGTTGGGACCGGACACAACTGAGTACTACAAGCTGACGAGCGAGGGCGTGTCCCTTGGCGAGTTCGAGGGTCATCCTATTCTCAAGGTGGCTCCTGAGGCTTTGACAATGCTTGCGAACGCCGCATTCAGGGATGTGAACTTCCTTTTGAGACCGGCCCACAACCAGCAGGTCGCCAAGATTTTGAGCGATCCGGAGGCTTCCGACAATGACAAATATGTGGCCCTGCGCTTCCTGCGCAACGCCGAGGTGTCCGCTAAAGGCAAACTGCCTTTCTGCCAGGACACCGGTACCGCAATCATCCACGGAGAGAAAGGCCAGCAGGTCTGGACCGGATTTGATGACGCAGAGGCTCTCTCGAAGGGCGTTTACAAGACCTACACTGAGGAGAACCTGCGCTACAGCCAGAACGCTCCTCTGGATATGTACAAGGAAATCAACACGAAGTGCAACCTTCCTGCCCAGATCGACATCGAGGCGGAGGAGGGAATGGAATATAAGTTCCTCTGCGTTGTGAAGGGTGGCGGCTCAGCCAACAAGACCTACCTTTACCAGATGACCAAGGCAGTCCTCAATCCTGGTACCCTTGTGCCTTTCCTTGTCGAGAAGATGAGGACTCTCGGAACGGCCGCTTGCCCTCCTTACCACATCGCGTTCGTGATCGGCGGCACGTCGGCAGAGAAGAATCTATTGACTGTCAAGCTGGCTTCGACCCATTACTATGACTCGCTGCCTACGACAGGTGACGAGACCGGACGCGCTTTCCGTGACATCGAACTTGAGAAGCAGGTGCTTGAGGAGGCTTACAAGATCGGTCTCGGAGCCCAGTTTGGTGGCAAATATTTCGCCCACGACATCAGGATCGTCCGTCTGCCTCGCCACGGTGCGAGCTGCCCGATCGGCCTTGGAGTAAGCTGCTCGGCAGACCGCAACATCAAGGCAAAGATCAACAAGGACGGTGTCTGGATCGAGAAACTGGACGATAACCCAACCCAGTGGATTCCTGAGTCTCTGCGTAATGCCGGAGAGGGTGAGGGCGTAGTGGTTGACCTTGACAAGCCGATGAGCGAGATCTGCAAGCTCCTCAGCCAGTACCCTGTCTCCACCCGTCTGAGCCTTAACGGAACCATCATCGTGGCCCGTGACATCGCTCACGCCCGTCTGAAGGAAAGGCTTGACAGAGGCGAGGATCTTCCGCAGTACTTCAAGGATCATCCTGTCTTCTATGCCGGCCCTGCCAAGACACCGGAAGGAATGGCTTGCGGCTCGATGGGACCTACCACGGCCAACCGTATGGACCCTTACGTTGATCTCTTCCAGGATCACGGCGGCAGTATGATTATGATCGCCAAGGGCAACCGCACCCAGGTTGTCACCGATGCCTGCAAGAAGCACGGCGGATTCTACCTCGGCTCGATCGGCGGCCCTGCGGCAGTCCTCTCCTACGAGAGCATCAAGAGCATCGAGTGCGTTGAATATCCAGACCTCGGAATGGAGGCCATCTGGAAGATCCGCGTGGAGAACTTCCCTGCGTTCATCCTCGTCGATGACAAGGGCAACGACTTCTTCAAGCAGTTAGGACTTTAATCAAAACAAATACACAGGATGAAGAATATTATCACCCTGATGATCGCGGTTGCGCTGCCTGTTCTTATGGCCGCGCAGCCGCAATCTTCTTTTAAGCTTGAATGGGCCTCGACCGGCTCGCATTGTGTAATAGGTGGAGGTCCTTCGTTGGAGTACCAGAAGAAAGCCTTCAACCATTCAGCCTGGTGTGGAGAGAAAGTGTTCGCTCAGGCGGTGGTGTCATCGGATGCTGAATTGAAGGATGTGACCGTTTCCGTCTCTGATCTCCGCAACGGAAAATCCTTGATCAGGTCCGGGAATATTTCCGTTCAGTTTGTCTCCTTCGTGGTTTCTGATCTGCTTGACACGACCAAGTTCGGCCAGTGCGGTTCGCGCGAGGATAAATCCAAATGGGGCGAAGTCCTTGTCGCTGACGTGCTTGACCTTAATGAATCCATGAATATTCCAGCAGAAAGAATGCAACCTGTCTGGATGACAGTCAATGTGCCATCCGATGCAAAACCTGGTAAGTACACGGGGAGAATGACCGTGTCTTCAAGCAACGCAAAGACTCGCAGCATTCCGGTGGAACTTATTGTCTCTGACCATATTCTGCCTCCGGCTAGCGATTGGGCTTTCCATCTCGATCTGTGGCAGAATCCATATTCAGTGGCGCGCTATGAGAACGTTCCGCTTTGGAGCGACGCTCATTTTGAGGCGATGCGTCCGGTTATGAAGATGCTTGCCGATGCTGGCCAGAAATCTGTCACCGCAACCATCATGAACCGCCCGTGGAACGGCCAGACTGAGGATGCTTTCGGCTCCATGGTCACCAAGATTCGCCGCGTTGACGGCACCTGGCTCTACGACTACACGATATTCGACCATTGGGTGGAGTTCATGTTCTCCATTGGCATAGACCGCCAGATCAACTGCTACTCAATGATCCCGTGGGCGTTGGAGTTTGACTATTACGATCAGGCTACTTCCTCGAACACGACAATCCAGGCCACTCCAGGCAGCCCTGAGTACAATGAATATTGGGGCTCTTTCATTGCGGATTTCGCCCGTCATCTGAAGTCGAA
>CAKVCK010000034.1 GCA_934725575.1 uncultured Bacteroidales bacterium | reverse complement strand
TTGACATATGCAACACTTTTGAGCTTTATTTTCAAATATTTAGGAATTTTGGGTACAAGGAATTGAAAAACTCAGATTCTTAAGAGTGCATTCTGCACTCTTGGGAAGCAAAAGAAGCCGAAAGTGTTGCCGGTGGGGAGTTCATAATCCCGAAATAAAGAGTCTTTTCCACCCCGTGCCCGTAGTTGATTAAGTAGAACGACATTTTGAATATACCCATGCAGATTTTTGGCGGCATCTCATCTGGATTCCGGATAAAATGACTACCTTGCGGAAAATACAGCGAATTCAATGACTGATAAGGAACGTGACGAACTCAAAGAGGTGATCAGGAAAGATTACCCGGGAATCTCGGATGCGGAAATCTCATTTATGGTTTCGTTCTTCGAAATGATGCAGGCTAAGACAGCGGCATATTCAACTGTGGGTGCCAGTGAGACGGCCACTTCAAACACTAAGAATAGCCAAGGGACGGGAAATGCCGGAGGATCCAAAGGCGGGAAAAAATCTAAGGCCGACCGACTGGTGGACTCAAGCAAACCATCTAAGACATATATCATATACGCATCCATCGAACAATGTCCTGTCAAGGTGTTCAGGAGGATAAAGGTGCCGTCAAACCTTTGGTTGGGGAATCTTGGAAAGATACTTATCACCGCATTCGGTTGGGCTGGTTATCATCTCTCACAATTCACCAAAGGCGGAGTGGAATATACTTCCAAAGACAACATTGACGAAAGTTTCGATCTGGGTTTTTGCCGCAGATCTATAGACGAGATGACCGTCACCGTTGAGGACGTTCTGCCGCAAAAAGGCAGCACAATTTCTTTTGAATATGATTTCGGAGATGGTTGGATCCACAATGTCAGGGTCTCGTCGGTCAGCGACAAACCTCTCAGTGGCGAGGACATCTGTGTGACATCGGGCAAAGGAGCCTGTCCTCCGGAAGATGTCGGGGGTGTCTGGGGCTATGCGCAAATGCTTGATATTCTGTCAGGAAAGACCGATGATCCGAAAGAGAAGGCCTCTTATGAGGAATGGCTCGGACTGCGGAAAGGGGAATCGTATGATCCTGAGGAATTTGATTTGGAGATCGCAAACGAGGATGTCGAAGACCTTGTCGCCTTGATCCTCCAGGGTAAGGAAGACTCTCAATAGAATCAATGGATCAGGAACATACTCGGTTGGCTTTTAAGCCGGATACAGGTCGCAAAGAATGCGGCGCAGGGCTGTTGCAACGGGATTGGAGGGATCGGAGGCTTCAAAATGAATGTCAAGGGTGAGGCCGGGAAGGGAGATGGGAAGTGTGATGAGATCCTGGGGTGCGACTTGGTGGGGGAGTAATCCGATGAGGTCGGGCGAGCCTGTTACCAGTTGCACTATGGCTTCGGCGGAATCCGACACGACTGCTATGCGGGCCTTCAAGTCCAGCGGAAGAATCTCTGAATATATTCCCAGAACCGCAAGCCGGGCATTCCGGGGAAGGGTCTCCATCTCTGTGATTCTCGAATATGCCGGGTTGGAGCTGACGGCAGAGGCTGTCACACTGAACACGTATGTGCTGATGTCATCGAATGATGGCTCGACCACGTGCTTTCTGGAGTAGAGCCTTATGTCTTGTTTATCGGGCTCGTTTGTGATGGAGAATGTCAGTGACGGGTTGAATGTCAGCAGTTTGGAAATGGCATCGGGGAGAATATGGCTGGCGATGAAGCCGTCGGCGGAGATTCTGACGGGTTTGTTTGCGGTGATCTTGCCTGTGGGGCCGAACAGGTGCCCTGCGGCTGAGTACCAGTAGAGGATCTTTTCCGCATATTCCTTGAAAGCGATTCCGGCCGCCGTCAGGGTCACCGCACCTCGGCCTCTGGTGAAAAGCTCCGCACCCATATTCTTTTCCAGTTCGGCAATGTTCTGACTCACGGCTGGCTGTGTGATGCCAAGCGCCTTCGCCGCGATGGTGAAGCTGCCGTTTTCGGCCACGGCCATAAAGACCTTCAACTTGAAATCCTCAAACATAGTTATTTTGCTTTTCACCTTGCAAATATAACGTTTTTTGCCCCAATTTTTACTGATGCCGATATATTCAATAATTAATTATCGAAAATCGAATATTATATTTGGAATAACGAATATTTTGATGTAAGTTTGCTGTGTTGAAAATTGAATGATATGTCTATAATAGTCAATGTTGATGTCATGCTGGCGAAGAGAAAGATGTCTTCCGCCGCGCTTGCCGAGAAGGTCGGGATCACTCCGGCGAACCTTTCCATCCTGAAGACGGGGAAGGCCAAGGCCGTCAGATTTTCCACGTTGGAGGCGATCTGCCGGGCTTTGGAGTGCCAGCCAGGAGATGTCCTTGAATATTCCGATGAACAATAATAATCCTAATATAGAGTTGATTATGAAAAGATTTTTGATTTTCGTCTCTGCCTTTGTGCTGTCCGCTTCGGCGTTCATCGCTCAGGCTCAGATGCAGCAGTTGCCGAATGACCCTGCGGTCAAGGTCGGCAAGCTGGAGAACGGTCTGACCTATTACATCAGACACAATGACAAGCCGGCCGGCAGGGCTGAGTTTTACCTCGCCACGAATGTCGGAGCCATTCAGGAGACCCCTGACCAGGACGGTCTCGCGCACTTCCTTGAGCACATGTGCTTCAACGGCACCAAGAACTTCCCTGACAAGGAGATCCTGAACTGGCTGCAGAGCATCGGAGCCTCTTTCGGAGGCAATGTCAACGCCGCCACAGGCATTGACCAGACCACCTATATGCTCAATAATATCCCTTTGGTGAGGGAGTCGGTCGTGGACACCTGCCTTCTGATCCTGCACGACTACTCGCATTTCGTGACGAATGATCCTGCCGAGATCGACAAGGAGCGTCCGGTGATCATCGAGGAGAGACGTTCCCGCAGGAACGCAGGCTGGAGGACTTTCGAGAAGTCTCTTCCTTACCTCTATGGCGACACAAAGTACGCCACCTGTACCCTGATCGGAAGCAAGGAGAACCTTGAGACATTCAAGCCTGAGAGCCTTGTGAACTTCTACAAGACGTGGTATCGTCCTGATATGCAGGCAGTCATCGTTGTGGGTGATGTTGACGTGGATGCAGTCGAGGGAAAGATCAAGTCGATATTCGCTGACATTCCGGCCGCCGTCAACCCTAAGGCTAAGGAGAAGATTCAGTTCAAGGAGTTCACCGAGCCGCGTGTGGCTGTCATCACTGATCCTGAGACCACTTCATCGTCCGTTGAGATGGTTTGGGAAAGCGAGGCTCGCGACGAGGCTCTCAATTCCACTTCGGCCGGCCTTATGATGGATCTGATAGAAAGCGTTGTTCAGTCCGTAATGAGCGAGCGTTTTGATGACATCACCTCCAAGGCTGACGCTCCGTATCTGTATGGAAGTTTCGGCTTCGGAAAACTTTGTGAGGCTATCGAGGGCGCCGATGGCAATGTCGGCCTGAAGGAGGACAACATCCTTGGCGGATTCAAGGCCTTTGTGACCGAACTTGAAAGAATGAAGAGATACGGTTTGACAGAGGCCGAGGTCGGCAGGGCCAAGGACAACATCATCGCTGTCTATGAAAAGTCAGCCAACAGCGCAGAGACAAGGAAGAACAGCGAGTTCGTCAACCCTCTGATCAACAACTTCTTTGGTAACTATGCGTATATGGAGCCGGCCACCAAGCTTGAGTTGGTGAAGGCCATATTGGCTCAACTTAACGCACAGGTGATGAATCAGGTTCTTGCGCAGGTTTTCGCTGATGAGAACAGCCTTGTCGTCATCTATAGCGGCCCTGAGAAGGAAGGCATCGCGACTCCTACGACCGAGCAGCTTCTTCAGGTAATCGATGAGGTTAAGAAATCCGAGATCGAGGCACCGGCTGAGGAAAAGGCCAGTGAGCCGCTTATGGATCCTTCCTCATTGGTGGGCGCAAAGGTGAAGAAAACCAAAACGACACTCTATGGCGCGACAGAATGGACTCTTTCCAATGGCGTGAAGGTCGTTGTGCTGCCTACAGACTACAAGAAGGATCAGATCCTGTTCTCGCTCTACAAGAACGGTGGCGAAAGTCTTATCGCTACCGAGGATCTTCCTTCATTCGACGGCAGCATCTACAGTGTGTTCCAGAACGCTCAAGGTTTGTCAAAATTCAAGGGAACAGAACTTTCCAAGATGCTTTCCGGAAAGATGGTGAGTGTCAGTCCTTTCATAGATGATCTTTATAACGGAATCTCCGGAAACTCTTCCGTGAAGGATCTTGAGACCGCTTTCCAGCTTCTATACCTTGAGTTTATGGAGCCTCGCTTCGATCAGGAGGAATTTGACAACGCCATCGCCCAGATCAAGGCCGTGCTCCCTAACCTCGTGAACACTCCTAACTTCGCATTCCAGAAGAGATTCAACAAGGTCCTCTACAACGATGATCCGAGAAACGAGGTGCTCTCGATGGAGAAACTTGAGAAAGCCAACCTCCAGACCATCGAGAAGAACTACCGCAAACTCTTCGCCGATGCTGCCGGAGCCACTATGGTGATTGTCGGTGATGTCAATCTTGACACACTCAAACCTTTGGTAGAGAAATATGTCGGTTCCCTTCCTAAGGGTAAGAAGGCCGCCAAGTGGGCTGATGTGCAGCCGCAGCTTGTCAAGGGCAAGGTCGTGGATGTCTTCGACCAGAAGATGGAGACTCCGCTGACAACCGTCCTTCAGGTCTATAGCGACTACCGTCCGTTCACCGTTAAGGACCAGACACTTGCAAGTGCTGTCAGCTACATCCTCGACCAGATATACACCGACACTCTCCGTGAGGACGAGGGCGGCACTTATGGTGCATCGACCGTTGCTAATGCCCGCAAGGACCCTAACGGAAGATATCTCCTTCAGGTTTACTTCAACTGCAAGCCTGCCCTGGCCGAGAAACTAAGAGCCCTTGCACAGGACGGATTCAGAAAACTCGCAGAGGAAGGCCCGACCGATGAGCAGTTCACAAGGACAGTCGAGCATTTCAAGAAGAATGTTCCTGAGAGCCGGATCAACAACTCCTACTGGCTGTCAGACCTGCTTCGCTACTTCCGCAGCGGCTATGACTACGACAAGGAGTGGGAGGCCGCTGTCAATGGCCTGACCAAGGAGTCTATCCGTGACGCCGCCGCCAAACTCTACAACTCCGGCAACTTCGTCGAGGTTGTGATGATGCCAGGTGAGACCACCGAAGCTGAGTAGTTTTACGAATATATTCCCGGACTTTCGTCCGGCTATAAAAATAGAGCCATCCCCGATTTGAGGATGGCTTTATTTTGTTTGTTATTGTGCTTTCGGTGTCGCTAAAGTTCCTTGAGGAAACGGGCCATCGAGGCGAGGAAGTCGCTTCGATATTCCTGAATAGGGTCGTTGCAGTACTTGGCGTTGCGGAAGCCGTAGCCGTGGCCACCGCCAGGGAAGGCGTGCATCTCGCAAGGGACACCGTTCTTCACGAGGGCGTTGAAATAGCGGACCTCGTTCTCCGGCGGGACACCATAGTCATTGGAACTGAATATGATGAATGTCTTCGGCGTGTCGGCGCTGACCTGCTTGTCCAATGAATATCTTTCCTTGAGTGCTTCGAACTTCCTCTTGCCCTCGTCCCAGGTCTGGAAGTCCTTGCCCTTTCTGTTGTACCAGCCTTTCTCGGTTCCGATCAGGTTATTGAAGCTTCCTTCGTGGCCGACTCCTGGCTCGGAGGAGATCACCGGATAGACAAGGATTGAGAAGTCCGGCCTGGTCTCGGCGTCGATGTACTGTGTTGAGGCTGTTGCGGCCAGATGTCCACCGGCTGAGAATCCCATGATACCGATCTGCTTGACACCCCACTCCGGAGCGTAGTGGCGGCAATAACGGAACACGTTCTGCACATCGTTCAGCGGCACGTTCCAGTGGCCGTATGGCAGACGGTACTTGAGCACGGCTGCACTGATGCCCTGACTGTTAAGCCATTCCGCGGCGTATTGCCCCTCGTGCACATAGGCTGTGAACCAATACGCTCCGCCAGGGCAGATGATGACCATCTTGCCGTTCGGATTCTTGGCCAGATAAAGCTCGAACCTCGCGCTGTCACCGGTGAATTTCAAATTCATATCCTTGGTCAGTTCCTCCGACTTAGTGCAGCCGTTGGACTCTCCAGGGCCGAGTGTTATGCCCTCGATTCCCTTATCAACATTCTGTCCTTCCGGGTACAGATAGACAACCTTGTCCGGTTTGCGTGTGAACTGCTCTCTGGCGACTTTCGGCAACTCCTTCTTGCCGTTCACGCTTTCAAGCTGCTGGCCGAGCCATCTTTCCAGAGCCGCTGAGAACTCAGGCCTGCACGATCCCAGATTGTCCTTGCAGACCTTTGGGTCAAGGCCGATGCTCAGATCAGTGAATCCCCAGCCGTGACCTCCTTTCGGATAAATATGAAGCTCAGCAGGAACCTTGTTCCTGACGAGAGCCTGATAGAATTTCACGGAACTTACAACCGGTACGGTCTTGTCGTAGGTGCTGACGCCGATGAAAGTCGGGGGAGTGGTGGGGGTGACATCACGATAGGTGGTGTACATTCTCTTCAGCCCGTCATATTCATTCAAGCCATTGTACCATTGGCCGAAAGGTTTGTCCTCCCTGTCGGTCCACGACGCTTCGCCGCCGAGAAGATTGTCAACCGATCCTTTGTGTGTGGCATTCTCGTCCATCAGGATAACAGGGTAGAGGAGTACCGCGAAGTCCGGCCTTGTCGTGGAGTCAACGTACATAGTCTCGGCAGTGCTGGCGAGATGTCCTCCAGCCGAGAATCCCATCACACCGATCTGCTTTATTCCCCAGTCCTCTGAATGATGCCTGCAATAACGGAATGCGTTCTGCACATCCTGAAGCGGAACCTCACGATGCCCGCCAGGAAGGCGATATTTCAATACGGCGCAGGCAATACCTCTGTCATTCAGCCATTTCGCGGCGTATGATCCCTCGTTCCAAGTTGAAAGGCCGGAGTACCCGCCACCTGGACAAGCGATGACCATCTGTCCGTTCGGTTTTTCAGGCAAGAATATGTCAATACGCGCGCTGTCCGTCACGTTGGAGACGAATCCCCAGCCGCCGGCCACCTCCGCTCCTTCCAGACCGTTTGAGACAAGCGGCCCTTGGGTCACAGCCACACCGTTCTCGACTATCCCTTGGTCCACTCCCTGTCCCTTCGGATAGAGGTAAACGGTTTTTGTGGGAGCATATTCAATGCCCGGCGTGTTCTTGGCCTTCAATTTTTCCTCGACAGGGGAAGTCCTTGCCAACGGATTGACATTCACCACCGTTCCGTCAAGGACCAGTTGGCTTTTCTTCGCCTTTCTCTGCGCCGAAGCATTCGTCCCTGCGCAGACAACAGCCGCCACCATAGCGGCCAGAAGAAATGTTCTTTTCATATTATCTGTCTTTAGTGTCCTTTTTATGAATATGTCTGCAAACTTACATAAAAAATCTGCGATTTTTACGCCCGTCACATAAGAAGCTGTTTTTTAGAGGAAATATAACGAAAAGGAGCGGCTTTTTATGGCCGCTCCTTGAAAGATAACTATTTGATTAGTGGTGTTCACTCGGCGTTTTCCCTGAACTCAAGCAAATCTCCAGGCTGACATTCCAATGCCTTGCAGAGCGCGTCGAGTGTGCTGAATCGGACACCCTTGGCCTTTCCGGTCTTCAGAATCGACAGGTTGACCGCCGAAAGCCCGATCTTGTCAGCCAGTTCGGCGGAAGTCATCTTCCGCCGGGCCAGCATCACATCGACATTTACTACTATTGGCATAATGATTATTCTTCAGCGGTTTCTTCCTGAGGCTGCTCCTCCGGCTTGGTCTCCTTGCCTTTAAGATATTCGGGCAGATTCATTCCGGCCATATTGAACAGATCCTGAAGCGGAGGTACTGAGCCCATCAGACCGGAAATGAAATTCGCGGTCGATGTCTTGCCGTTCTTGCCGTCTCCGTTGCCGTCCCATACGGTCACCTTGTCGATCTTTATGCCCTTGACAGCCTCGACCTGAGTCTTGACGAGTTCAGGCAGTTTGTCCGCGATAAGCATAAGCACAGCCTTCTGAGGATCGCCGGCAGCGGCCTTGACCATCTCGTTGAAACCGTCGGCCTGCTTTGAGAGGATCTCAAGGGTACCACGGGCCTGAGCGTCCATCTTTGCGAATATCGCGTCAGCCTCTCCCTTGGCCAGCCTGCGGACCTTCTCGGCCTCGGCCTCAGCCTCGATGATGAGCTTCTCCTTGTCGATCTGGGCAGGAACGACGATGTTGGCCTGCTGGGTAGCCCTCTCCCTCTCGGCACGGGCAAGCTCGGCGTCACGCTCGCTCTGGTAGGCCTCCTGGAGGGCCTTCGCTGCCTGAACCTTCTCGGCTGCGACCGCTATACGCGCGGCCTCGGCCTCCTTCTCGCGGCGCTGGGCGTCAGAGTTGGCGATGTCGATCTTCGAGGTGTTCTCTCCCTGCACGGCGAGGGCGTTTGCCGCGGCAGTCTTGATACGGGTATCTCTCTGGGTCTCAGCGATTCTGATGTCCTTGTCCCTGTCGGCCTCGGCCTTACCGATCTCACCGTAGCGGTTCTGCTCGGCCACGCTCTTCTTGGCGTCGTTGATGGCCTTGGCGGCGGCTTCCTTACCGAGAGCCTCGATGTAGCCGGACTCGTCACGGATGTCGGTCACGTTCACGTTGATGAGCTTGAGGCCGATCTTTCGGAGCTCAGCCTCCACGTTCTGGCTGACGGCAACGAGGAATTTGTCACGGTCAGAGTTGATCTCCTCGATGTCCATCGTGGCGATCACCAGACGAAGCTGTCCGAAAAGGATGTCGGTCGCGATGTTCTGGATGTTGTCGATGGAGAGTCCGAGAAGCCTCTCGGCTGCGTTAGTCATACTGTCCGGCTCGGTGGAGATACCGACCGTGAACCGGCAAGGCACATCCACACGGATGTTCTGCTTGGAAAGCGCGTTGGTAAGGTTGCACTCGATCGAGATCGGCTTGAGGTCAAGGAACGCATAGTCCTGGAACACAGGCCAGACGAACGCCGCACCACCGTGGATGCATCGCGCGGATGAGATTGATCCGCTCTTGTTCTTGCCTGTCTTACCGTAGATGACCATAACCTTGTCGGAAGGGCAGCGGCGGTAGCGCTTGAGAATCGCCGAAAAAGTCACGAATATGACTGCGACGACGATGAGGATCAGTGATAGTTCCATATTCAAAATCTTTAATGGGTTTATAATATTCCTTTAATATATTCGGTCAGGTTAGAAATGGCTTCGGTTGGTTAGATGATGGTCGGAGTCAGCTCCTCAACCAGTAGGGTGTAGTCATTGATGACTTCGGTGACCTTGATGGCCTTGCCGGTCGGGATTGTCTCCCCGTCTGTGACTGCGTCATATTCCCTGACGGCGTTGTTGATGGTGATCTGGACCTTGCCTTCGCCCTTGCGCTCGCCCGGAATCGTGAGGTAAACCTTCCCCTCGCAACCGACAGCGGACTTATGCACATCGATATTCCCCGTCTGCTGCATTCCGCTGAGCCATTTGAATATCCACATAACAACCGTGACCAGAAGTATGCCGACAATTACGGAGACGATGATCAGCAACGCGTTGGACTGGATCTTCTCGTGCATCAGCACCGCCGTCCATCCGAATCCCAGGCAGAAGTTGACCAGGTTGCGGAACGTCAGCAGATTCATCGAAGGATCCGCGTCGAACGATCCGTCCGAAGTGTCGAGATCGAAATCAGCGTCGTGGTCTCCCAGTCCGAGGAATGTCATAATGGTCTGAATGACGAAAATCAGCGATGCCGAGAGCGTGATGGCCCAAAGGACCTGCATTGCCGTACTAAGTGATGTCCACCAGGTAATCATATCTATTAGTTTTTAGTTAGGCGGCCGGATTCCTTTCCGCACCGCTTCTTTTGCAAATATATTAATAAATTTATGAAAAACAATAATCTTTTCAAAAAACACATAAATATTTTATGAATATGTCCGCTCGCCGTCACCACACCTCGCCGCATAGGGGAAACCGCCGCGGAGCGAAAGGGGAAATGCTGGCGGACGGGCCACGGATTTTGTACGAAAATCAATGAATATTGTATGAAATGAAGGTCACTCTTATTTCGTACATCATTCCCGTTGTTTCATAAAACTGATTTTGAATCCGGCATTATATTTCTGAACTTTGCGCCGTTGAAATTAATTGAAATGTTATGAAAACAAGAAAGATACACCGTTATATGAACAAAACTATTCACGTGTCGGCCATCGTGCTGGCGATTCTCATCCTGACCGTGGGCTGCCAAGGAAAGAAGGGCGGCTCACGGGCTGAGGATGAAGGTTCAAACACAGTCCTTGTTGACAGCACCATTCAAAAGTATTCCGGAAAGGCCACAGTTACCGGAAGTGAATATTTGGGCAACCTCAGTGAAATCTGCCGTCATTCTGTTGATTCGCTCGATGGCGATGAATGCAGCCTTGATTTAGACATTTTAGAGAGCAAATTCGCCGATGAGATATTCCTTGATTTGGATGAGGATATCCGGAAGGATGATTTTGCCCTTTCGGTCAAGGATTGGTTCGACAAGACGGCGTTCATCTATTACTGCTCTTCGCTTTATGAGCTTCGCGCGCGATATGACCGTAATAACTATTCCTTTGACACCACGGCTGTGGAAACGCCGGGCTCGACAATGTTGACTGGAGAGATGAGACCATCAATGAGCGTGTTGCAGAAGGTGTTCCCTGACAAACGTGTCAGAGATGCGGCTTCAGCGCTTTTGAATATGCTGTACAAGACCCCTGATTTCAATGATGTGAGCAAGCGTTTAGGTGAATTGGTGGATGCTTATAAATCAGCCGCTTTCGCTTCCGGGATGCCAATTGATACCGCCAGATTAAGGCAGGCTTACACAAATGAGAAATCCTATTATGACAAGTCTGCGTTTGTTCCGGATATAAAGCGTTTCCGTGACGCGAGGGTCTATTTTGACAGCGCTGCCGTTCAGATTAAAGATCCTGCCGTAGAGATAGAGGTGCGGATGAAAGCCCCGATTGATTTCGACACCAAGTGTGTCTATGCGATAGAACTTTCGCACGTCCTGCCGGTAGATTGCGTGGACACCCTCGGAGCCATTATCGAGTCAAAGATATATTCCCGCTACCTCCTTGAGGTCTGGGAAAATTGGAGGGCAGAAGCTCAGTTTGGTTGGTTCGGCTGCTCGAATGATTCGGTCATCCCTAATGCTTACTATTTCAAAGTGCGAAACATCTGCGCCAACACGATGATCCGTCATATCCAGAAACATCCGGAAGACAACGATGCGTATCTGCGCCTCTTCCGTTTGCTTTATCGCGAACCGATCCATCGTGGCGGCGGCCTCTTTGGCAACGAAGTAGTTGCTATATTGTGTCATCTCCGTAGCGCGGAATATTAAGTACTTTTACAAAACCCGTTCAGCCACACAATGTGTCTGTGCCCAAAGAAGCCATATCTGGCTGAAAAACTCGAAGCCCAAGGTACAAGTTTTTCACGGTAATATGCCATCCAGATGCTTCTGTCCAGCTTTGGGATGAAAGCATATTGTAATAATGTTTATATTCCCGCCTCCTGCATTTTTAGAAGCAGGAAATTCCTCATTAGCTCTTCCGTGACATCATAGATAGGATGGAGTTTAGGGTTGACACGGCTTCAATAATATTGTTGATGGAAGGTGTGAGCCCTTTTGCTACCGAAAGGCTTGATATGTATTGTCCCATTCTCATATTTGTCAACAAGTATGTTAACGAATATGTTAACAAACCTTGAGATTTCCCCCTTGATAATTTCGCTAAGATGTGACGCATTGTTCACAAATTGCCTTCTACGAATTCGGGAAAAAGGAGTATCCTGTCAGCGGAATGCGTGTTGAACAGCAGGTGCTCGAAATCACGCTTTTTTACATTCAGGTCAACCGTGGCCAATTTGTCCGTGATGTTTTTTTTCAAATCCTTGGTGTTTGATATACCTTGCAAGATGTACTTTATCGGATGCTTACATTCAGACCGCTGTTCTTCAAAAAGGCGATCACACTGTCTGTCATTTCAAAAAAATCCTGCTCAGTGAGATTCTTGCAGTCAAAGTCAAGATCTTCCGAGAACCTGTCTATTCCTTTGATGAGGCGAAGGTTTGTGCCATCAATGAATGCCAGTTTGCTGATGTATGGCGTTGTGGCAAGATGGTCAAGCACCATCAGTTGAATATATTCCTTGAGAATATGCTTCTGAAAGGCGGCGTTTGATGCTATCTGAGACGGAAAATAACTGTTAATGTAATTCAAGTCAATCATAAATCGTATATTCTTAATAGTTTCTTGACTCTGCTGTCCAAAGCCTTGTTACTGATTTTCTGTTGGTATTCTTTGAGCCTTTCAATATCCAATTCTTCAGTCATATAGGCTTCGTCCAAGCGGAGTTGCTCCAACTCAGTGTCGTTGTCGTAAAACGGATAGAGATAAAGCAGATCCAGCAAAGCTTTTTCGGGTTGCGCCAACAGCCAGGTCAGTTTCGGGGCATTAATCAAGGCCGTGTTGATTGGAAGCTCCACAGGCTTATAGCCGAAGAATAGTTCAGGCTTGACATTTTGATAGGAATATTGCCCGAACTTGTTTTCAAATCGTGCCGTTTTCAATGTCGATATTGACGTGATGCTCGTGACAGCCTCAGGAATCATCCCGTATATGCTAAACGCCGTGTGAAGACTGATATATGATGGACGATAGACGCGGCAGGCCACATAGCGTGAGAAATCAGGACGCTGCAACAGCTCCGGAAAAGCATACCATCCCTGCCGTAACTTTATCAACAGGTCCTTATGTGACCACCTGGTAAGGTTATTCCTGTCGAATGAAGGAAAGAATGCCCTTGCCTGATGAATGGAGAAGCATCCTTCAGGCAACAACTTTTCCCTAAACTCTAAATAACCTACCATTGCGATATATTTCTAAAACAATGCAAATATAATGCTTTTTGGAAATAAAATGTCATTCTTTTATAATTCCGGCAAGAAATAGGCCGCAGAAAAAGAATCCACATTCAAAACGCACGTCAAGTCTTTGATTGAGCGTGGCGTTCTGGATGTGGATGATATGACGGTGGTGGTTTTGGGGACTGGCTACAGTTCCACGGCGTTCAGCTGGGCAAGGGCCTGATGGTAGTCACGCTCGGCGGCGAGGGTCTGCTCCAGGGCTTCGTAGTACTGGTCGGTCTCGACGAGATATTCAATCATCGAGATCTCGCCACGAGACTGGGCTGTCAGCAGGTAGTCGCGGCTGTCGGTCTCGCTTAGGGAGGAGCGCATAAGTTCTGAGTTCGCCTTGAGACTGGCGGCACGGTTGTACTGTGCCAGAAGATCGAAATAGAACTGCTGCTCGGCGGCTGCCTTGCGTGACTCGGCGGCTGCGATGCGGGCCTTGGACTGCTTGACCTTGTTGGCGTTGCTCCATAAAGGAATATTCACACCCACGGTAACGCCACGGAACTTGTCGGCGGTAGTGAGTTCGCTCATATAGCCGACGGTCAGCTCAGGTACCCAGGCGGTCTTGTCGATGGACAATTGCTTTTTGCCGACCGCAACCTCTTGACGGACATATTGAAGGACAGGATTCTTCTGGGAAGCCGACTCGTACCACGAATCGAAATTAGTTGGCAGAGCGTCCTCAAGTCCGTATGAAGAATCCTCCAGAACTATGTCTTTGCCTCCGTTGAGGCTTCTCAGTTTTGACAGAAGTGCCTGACGCTCAACCTCCACCTGTGAGATTTGGCCACGGACTGTTGTCAGGTGTACTTTGGCTTTGTTGAGGTCAAGTACATTGGCTCCTCCGGCCTTAAGCCTTTTCTCGAAGGAATACACCAAGGTCTGAGCCTGATTTAGATGGGTGTCCAGTTCGGATTTAAGGGCATTGTAGTAAATGAGGTCGATGCAGGCTTGCTTGGCTTCGAGGAGCACGTTGAGCCTTTCGGCCTTGTATTGCAGTGCGGCGAGTTCGTTCTGTCCGGCGACTTGTCTGGATTTCATACCGGTCAGTGTCGCAATGTCAAACGCCTGCGTGACACGGAAGTCCCGTCTGTTGCCTATGCCGTCGGCTCCCCAGAGGTAGTTGAATTCGAACTCGGGGTTCTCTAATATCGCGGCGGAACGGTTCTCCAGTTTCTCGGCTTCCACATCGGCCGCCGCCGCTTTCAGTTGAGGGTTGTTTTCCTCGATCTGTCGGAGGACGGCTTCAGTGGATGTCTGTGCGGAGGCGCTGATGGCAGCTCCTACGCAGATGCAGATGGATAATAATAATTTATTAATATCTTGATATTTCATAGTCATTTCTTTTTCGTGTTGATGAGATAGATAACCGGCACGACGAATCCGTTCAGCAATGTGGATGAGAAGAGTCCGCCAAGGATGACCTTCGCCATAGGGGACTGGATCTCATTGCCAGGCAGGTCGCCGCCAAGCGCGAGCGGAAGCAGCGCCAGGGCGGAAGTGATGGCGGTCATCAGAATTGGGTTCAACCTGTCCAGTGAGCCGATCATCACAGCCTCCTCGCGCGAATGCCCCTCCGACGCGAGCACATTGTACCGGTCAATCAGGAGCATACCGTTGCGGGTCGCGATGCCGAACAGCGAGATGAAGCCGATGATGGCCGGAATGCTCAGGATTCCGTCGGTGAAGAATATGGCGAACACGCCACCGATGAGCGCCAGCGGCAGATTCAGCAGCACGACGAGCGACTGCGAGATGTTCTTGAACTCGCCGTACAGAAGCATAAAGATGATGAATATACTGAATATGCTCACGAGGGCTATTGTCTTGGATGCCCTTTCCTCACTCTCGAACTGTCCACCGTATTCAATATGGTAACCTTCAGGTAGTTCTATGTTCTCGGCTATCTTCTCGCGGATCGCTCCGACAGCCTTGGCGAGCTCTCCTCCGGTGGCGTTGCAGGAAACTACCAGCTTGCGGCTGACGTTCTCGCGGTTGATCGTGTTCGGGCCGGCCGATGACTTGATGTCGGCCACATAAGACAGTGGAACTTTCTTGCCGTTTCCTGTGTCTATGGTCAGGTCGGAGATCCTCTCGATTGTCGAGCGTGCATCGTCATTGACTTTAAGCGTAAGGTCGAACGAGCGGTTGCCCTCATAGACAGTGGAGACGACCTCACCCTCCATCATCACCTTGACAACCTCCGCGAACTCAGGCAGGGATATTCCGTAGCGGGCGAGCATCTCACGTTTCGGGGTGATGTTCAGCTCCGGCCTTTCGACCTGCTGCTCCACATTGATGTCAGCGATGCCTTCAACGCCAGAGATTGATGTCTTTATTTTCTGGCCGATCTCGTACATCTTGTTGAGATCCGAACCGAACAACTTAATGGCGATGTTGGCCTTTGTTCCGGAGAGCATCGCATCGATTCTGTGAGAGATAGGGCCTCCGATCTCGATGTTCACTCCAGGAAGCACGGCTAACTTCTGACGAACCTCTTCGGTCAACTGCTTTCTGGTTTTCTTACCAAGCTCGAACGGACATTCAAACTCGGAGCTGTTCACTCCGAATGCGTGTTCATCGAGTTCCGCTCGGCCGGTCTTGCGGCCCACGGTCTTGATTTCCGGGATGCTGAGCAGAAGCTCCTCCGCCGTGCGGCCCATCCGGTCAGACTCTTCCAAGGATATTCCCGGAACAGTGCTGATGGAGATTGTGAAAGAGCCTTCGTTGAAGGCCGGAAGGAAGCTTCCGCCGAGGGTGAAGAACATCACCACGGCGGCCGCCAGCAGCGCTCCAACGCCGAAGAGTAAACTCTTTTTGTGGCCTACAGACCAGTTGAGGGCCTTTTCGTAGTACTTCTTGAGCCAACGTACCAGAGCAGGTTCCTTGCCGGTCTTGTCGCTGTTTTGTGAGCCGAGAAGGAATGAGCTGAGAACAGGAGTCACTGTCAGGGCCACAAGCGTGGATGCCATCAGGGAGATGATGAAGGTGATTCCCAGAGGCTTGAGCATCCTTCCCTCCATTCCAGAGAGGAAGAAGAGAGGCAGGAAGCTGGCGATGATGATGAGCGTTGAGTTAAGCATCGGCATACGAACTTCCTTGGAGGCTTCATAGACCACTTTGATCACGCTTTCGCGCTCAGCCTCAAGCTTTTTCCTGTTCTGTCGCAATCGCTTGAACACATTCTCCACATCCACGATCGAGTCGTCCACAAGTGAACCGATGGCGATGGCGATGCCTCCGAGGCTCATTGTGTTTATTGTCAGTCCCATCCAACGGATCGCCAGCAATGAGAATACGATGGAAAGCGGGATTGAAATGAGAGATATGATGGTGGTTCGCCAGTTCATCAGGAATATGAACAGCACGATGATCACGAAGATCGCGCCCTCGATCAAGGACTTCTTCACGTTGTCGATTGAGCTGTCAATGAACCTGGACTGGCGGAAAATCTGAGAGTTGATCTTCACATCGGCCGGGAGGTTGGCCTTGAGCTCGTCAAGGGCGTTGTCAAGTCTTCCCGTTAGGGCCAAAGTATTGGTGTTCGGCTGTTTGGTCACGGTCAGCAGCACGGCCGGCTTGCCGTCGTTGGATGCCACGCCGAGAACCGGAGTCTTTGGACCGATGCGCACGTCAGCTATTGCGTCCAATGTGATCGGCAATCCGTTCTCCGATGTCTTCACCACGGCCTTTTTCAGTTCGTCTATGTCGTTGGTGGACAGAAGACCACGGACGATATATTCATTGCCATATTCATAGAGAGTGCCGCCGGAGGCGTTCTGGTTCATCCCTTTGACGGCGTAGATGACCTCGTCCATCGAGACCCCGTGGCGGCGCATCTTGCCTGGGTCCATCAGGATTTGATATTCCTTGATGGACCCGCCCATCACCGCGACTTGGGCAACGCCACCGGTCGAGAGGAGTCTTGGCCTGATCGTCCAGTCGGCGATCGTGCGGAGGTCCTGCATAGAGGTTGTGTCGGCTGTAAGACCGATGATCATAAGCTCGCCGAGGATTGAGGCCTGAGGTCCGAGAGTCGGATTTCCTACATTTTCAGGAAGGTCGGCACCTACCATCGCGATTTTCTCGGAGACAATCTGACGGGCTTTGTAAATATCTGTTCCCCAGTCGAATTCTATGTTGACTATAGAGAATCCGGTGGCAGAGGAGGAGCGTACACGGCGCACGTTTGTCGCACCGTTGACTGCGGTCTCGATAGGGAATGTTACCAGCCTTTCGACCTCTTCCGGTGCCATTCCCTCGGCTTCCGTCATCACGACCACAGTCGGCGCGTTCAGATCCGGGAACACATCGACCTCCGTGTGCATCGTTGAATATATTCCCGCTACGAGGCAGAGTACGGCGATCACCAGGATCACCATCCGGTTGTTGAGCGAGAACCTGATGATTCCGTTCAACAGTCCGTTTTCGTGTTTGAGCTGTTCCATAGGCCTAATGATTGTGTGTGTGACCTGCCGGAACGGCTGTTACGGAAGCGAGTTTCACCTGGATGGCACCGGTCGTCACAACGACATAGCCCTCGTTCAATCCGCTCTTAATCAGGACTCTCTGTCCGTCTGACTGTCCAAGCTTGACCTCGCGTTTGAGGAAGCCGGTCTCGTCATTCTGCACGAAAACGTAGTAAACTCCCTGATCCTCGACCACCGCTCCGACCGGAACGCTTATGGCACTTGAGGACGAGGATGATTTCAGATAGACATCCACATAGGATCCCGCAACGAGGTCTCCCTTGTTGTCGAACTCGAATGTCACAGGAATATAATAGTCTCCGTCGGAGGCCTTTCCGTAGCCGACCAAGCGCCCGTTAAGAGCTTTCAGGTTATAGGCCACGTCGCTGTAGGATGTCGAGAAGTTAGCGTCCTTGATTCCACTGATGAGTCCGTAGTATTTTTCGGAGACATCGGCGCGGAGCCTCAGCCTTCTGTTCTGGCTGACAACCGCGATCGGGGTACCGGTCTCGACATAGTCACCCTGGTTGACGTTGAGTTTCTTGATGAATCCGCCAAGCGGGGAAGTGACGCTGACGTCACCATCCTTGGATGTGCCGGAAGCCAGCGCATCGTACTCTGCCTTGGCCTGTTCGTATGCCAGTTTGCTTTGATCCAAATGGCTTTCGCTGACAATGTTGTCCTTGCTCAGTTGAATGTCTCGTTCATATTCTTTCTTCGCTGCCTCGTATGTGGCTTTTACCTTAGCAAGCTGGTCTCCGCCACCGAGTTCCTTGGATGAGATTGTCGCGATCAGCGAGCCTTTACCTACGGCCGAGCCCTCTGCCAGTTTCCCGAAGCTGACGACTCCGGAACTTTTCGCCACTACGGTCATCTCGTCTCCCATAGCGGATAGAATCTGTCCGCTGGTGTGGATCACCTCATTGAAATCACCCACGGCTACAGTGTCGGTCGTGATTCCGAATGTTTTCTGGCGCTCAAGGCTCACCTCGATCTCGCCATCGTGCCCGTGACCGTCCTCGTGCCCGTCAGCCTCACCGTGGCTGTGTTCGTGTTCGTGGTTATGCCCCTTGCAGGCCTCGCCACTATGGTTATGCCCGTGCTCGTGCTCCTCGTGAGCCTCAGCCTCGTGATCGTGATTGTGATCCCCGTGATTTGAATGGTTACCGCACCCTGCCAAAATAGCGCAGAATGCCATCAACGTTATTATCGTTTTCTTCATTTTAAGTGAATATATGTTTTTAAGTGAATATTTGAGTTATAAATATCCTAAAATTATTGAATAGACTGATTCCGCCTCTCTCTATTCATTGTACGCGTCCCGACCTGTTAATTAGCATTATTGCCTCCGTTTGACGCTTATCACATCGCACGGATGGTCATTCCGTAAAAATGGCTGTTTCCCGTACTGTGTTGATAATCAGTATATTCGTAAGTCCTGCCTTCCGATTTAGCCGGGCAGGGATTTGCAACCGGTTAACATTCAGCAATTTGCGCTTATCGCACTTGATGCGGAACTAAGATGGTGGACTGAATGTTACGCAGCGACGGGCGGGGCGTTGGGTGCCATTGAAGAGACCAATGGCGGTGCGATAGATGGTATGAGATCCCCGGAAGCATATTCAAAGACAGTGCTTTCGAGGTTGATGGTCAATAGGTTGGAAAGAGCGGCAAGAATCGGGAATATGCTGCCCACTTCATTGCCAAAGTCTTGATTGTCAATGTGCAGCCTTTCCGAAGGGCAGTACTGCTTGTGCGCCACGCAATGGCTTTCGTCCTGGTTGTGATTGGCATCCGAATGGTGAGTGTGCTCGTCATCGCAGCAACCGTCCATCCCGCAGACTTCTTCCACAATACAGATCATTGTCTGATGGTGATGATGCGGCAGCACAGTCGCCAGCGTCACCATCATCATCGCCAGAAAGATCGGCACTATGGACAATTTCCTCAACATAAAGTCTTTCAGACAATCTGGGTGCGAATTTAGCAATTATTTCTGAATATGTAAAATGAATGAATATGGCTGTCATTATATTGGCTGCGGGAGGTCCTCCCCGCTAAAGCGGGGAGGATCACCCAAAGGGGATTATTGCAGTTTGTGTCTATTATACTAAGTTCTGTGAATATAATAACTTAGAATGCAAGTGTTTAGAACGTGACTATATGGAGGTTATATCTCAGTTACTTGGAACTGAGATATTCATCAATCGCAGCCGCGGCCTTGCGCCCCGCACCCATCGCGAGGATTACTGTCGCGGCACCGGTGACAGCATCTCCGCCAGCGAATATGCCCTCTCTGGTCGTGCGGCCTTCGGCATCAGCCTCAAGACCGCCACGACGTGTGGCCTGAAGTCCCTTCGTCGTGTTGACAATCAGCGGATTCGGAGCCGTTCCAAGAGCCATAATCACGGTCTCAGTCGGGATCTCGAACTCGGATCCCGGGATCGGGACAGGGGAGCGGCGACCGCTCGCGTCAGGCTCGCCAAGTTCCATTCTGATGCACTTGATCGCCCTTACCCAGCCTTTCTCGTCGCCGAGGATCTCTACCGGGTTGGTAAGCATCTGGAAGTCAATGCCCTCTTCCTTGGCGTGATGAACCTCCTCCTTTCTGGCCGGAAGCTCGTTCTCTGTACGGCGATAGACGATCGTCGTGTCCGCGCCAAGCCTCAGAGCGGTTCTCGCCGCATCCATCGCCACGTTACCTCCACCGACAACGCAGCACTTCTTTCCGGCGTGGATCGGGGTCAGGTAGTCCTCACGGAAAGCCTTCATCAGGTTGTTTCTCGTCAGGAACTCGTTGGCGGAGAACACACCGTTAAGGTTCTCTCCTGGGATGCCCATAAACTTCGGCAGACCCGCCCCGGTGCCGACGAACACGGCCTTGAAGCCTTCCTTGTCCATCAGCTGGTCGATCGTGACAGTCCTTCCGACAATCACGTCGGTCTCTATCTTGACTCCGAGGGCTTTCACTGAATCAATCTCACGTTTGAGGACAGTGTCTTTCGGAAGCCTGAACTCCGGGATGCCATATTCAAGGACACCTCCGGCTTTGTGAAGGGCCTCGAAAATGGTGACATCGTAGCCTTTCTTGGCGAGGTCGGAGGCGCAGGCCAGGCCTGCAGGGCCGGAACCGATGATGGCGACCTTTGTCCCGCCGGTTACTTCGGCAGGCTCAGTGACCGAAGTGGATGATTCCGTGGCTGATGCGGATTGGTCGCTGAGCTTGCCGAAGCGCCTTTCCGCCGTGTGGTCTGCCACAAACCTCTCCAACTTCCCGATTGCCACAGGCTCACCCTTGACCCCAAGGATGCAGCTGCCCTCGCACTGGCTCTCCTGAGGGCAGACACGTCCGCAGACAGCCGGCAGTGAGGAGTCCTCTGCGATGATGGCGGCGGCTCCGTCAATGTCACCCACGGCGACCTTGGCGATGAAATCCGGAATCTTCACGCTGACAGGGCAAGCCTGGACGCAGCGGGGATTCTTGCAGTGAAGGCATCTGGAAGCCTCCGTTGTGGCCTCCTCAAGATTGTAGCCGTAGCAAACCTCTTCAAAATTATGCGCGCGTACCTTAGGATCCTGCTCACGGACCGGTACTCTTGGTATTCTCTGTGCCATTATATTCCCATTTTAATTTTTTCCTCCGCCTCTTCGGTCTTGTACTGTCCAAGACGTCTCATAGCCTCGTCAAAATCAACGTCATAGCCGTTGAACTCAGGTCCGTCCACGCAGGCAAATTTTACCTTTCCCGCGACCGTCACACGGCAGGCGCCGCACATTCCGGTGCCGTCCACCATCAGCATATTCAGACTCACATCCTCAGGGATGCCGAGCTTCTTGCAGGTGAGCGTGCAGAACTTCATCATTATCATAGGACCGATGGACACGGCCTGGGTATATTCCTTGCCCTCGCTGACCAGTTTCTCAAGCAGGCCGGTGACCATTCCGTGGAATCCTTCGGTGCCGTCGTCGGTGCAGAGATAGAGGTTGTCGCAGGCGGAAGCCAGTTCCTCTTTGTAGATCAGCAGGTCCTTGGTCTTCGCTCCGATGATGACATCCACAGCGACGCCTCTCTCGTGCAGCCACTTGGCCTGTGGATAAACAGGTGCCGTTCCCACACCACCGGCGATGAATATGTACCTTTGGCCTTTCAGTTCCTCGTCCGTTTTGTCAACGAATGCGGAAGGATTGCCAAGAGGCCCGACAACATCGCTGAAGAACTCTCCCTCAGCCTTCGAGATGATGGCGGCGGAGGATGCTCCGATAAGCTGGGTGACGATGGTCACAGTGCCGGCCTCTCTGTTGTAGTCACTGATGGTAAGCGGTATCCGTTCGCCCTTTTCATCAGAGCGGACGATCAGGAACTGCCCCGGCTTTGCCGCCTCGGCGATCCTGGGAGCCGACACCACCATCTTGCAGATGTTCGGAGTCAGCATCACTCTTTCAAGAATCTTGAACATAAATTTCTAAATAGCGTTATAAATATGTAGTCGGCAAATGTAGGAATTAAAGTCGATATTGCCAATTATTCCGAATATATTGCAGTATGGCTTTTCTTACAATATATCCTAAAATATTTAGGAATAACGAAAGTTTTTATCTACATTTCCTCTAAAAATTGCAAGACCACCCACTATCTTTGTTCGTGCGTTGGGTGAGTCGCCTGTGTTGGGACACGCCG
>CAKVCK010000033.1 GCA_934725575.1 uncultured Bacteroidales bacterium | reverse complement strand
GAAGCCAAGGCATCCTCCGTGCGCTCTGACTTCTCTTCCTCTGTGAATCTTTCGTTGTTGTGAAATTGTATCAACCTTACATATCTCTATTTCTCGGCTAATCTTTTATCTTTTCACTTACCTCGTTGTAATCTCTCAGTATTGTCAATGAACTTGTTTTTGTACCGCTTCTTCCGAAACGGGCTGCAAAGATACGCACTTTTTCTTTACCTCCAAATTTTTTTTAACTTTTTTTGATAAAAATTTTTCACGACAGTGAATTTTAACCTTAATATAGTATCTTTGTTTTCCGTGACGTACTTTTCGGCGCTTCGACAAGCTCAGCGGCCGGACAAGAAATAAAATAAAAACAAAATAAGACCAATGGAAGAAAAGAGAAATGCTTTACCGGAAAACGCTCAGAGGGAGCTGGCACCGGGCGAAGAGTACAAGCCGCTCTTGGGGGCGGAAAGGAAATGGGCGGAAGTTACGCCATATTCTGTGACACTTGGATTGCTGATGGTGGTCATCTTCTCCGCGGCGGCGGCCTATCTGGGGCTGCGTGTGGGACAGGTGTTCGAGGCGGCAATCCCGATCGCGATCATAGCGGTGGGGCTGACAAGCGCCCTCGGCAAGAAGGAAGGGCTTGGCCAGAATGTCATCATCCAGTCCATCGGAGGCTGTTCCGGAGCCGTGGTGGCGGGCGCGATATTCACACTTCCTGCCATCTACATCCTTGGGGTTGACGTCAACTTTATGCAGATGTTCCTCTCATCGCTGCTCGGCGGCGTTCTGGGAATATTGTTCCTAATTCCTTTCCGGAAATATTTCGTAAAGGAGATGCACGGGAAATATCCTTTCCCTGAGGCCACGGCGACGACACAGATCCTTGTGAGCGGTGAAGGCGGCGGCAAAGGAGCGGGAACGCTTCTGGTGAGCGGCCTCATCGGAGGTCTTTATGACTTCATTGTCAGCACTTTCGGAGCTTGGGCGGACACTGTGAGCACAACCGTTATGGGATTCGGACAGACTATCGCTGACAAGGCGAAGGTCGTTCTGAAACTGAACACGGGCGCGGCGGTGTTGGGCCTCGGCTACATCGTGGGCCTGAAATATGCCTTCATCATCTGCTGCGGCAGTTTCCTGGTGTGGCTGGTGATCATCCCGCTGATGAACCTCATCTGGGGCGGACAGGTCATTGACCTGATGAACACCGGAGTGACAATGACAATCGGGGAGATGAGCCCTGACCAGATATTCAAGGATTATGCAAGGCACATCGGCATCGGTGGCATCGCGACCGCCGGAATCATCGGCATCATCAAATCGTTCGGCGTGATCAAGTCGGCTGTCGGGCTGGCTGTCGGCGAGTTCGGCAAGAAGGGTGGAAAAGTCGAGAACACCGAGAGGACACAGGAGGATATTCCTATGAAAACCATTGTGTTCGGCATAGTGCTGACGCTGTTGGCAGTGTTCGCTTTCTTCGCGTTCGGTGGAGTTGTGAACAACATCTGGCAGGCGGTTGTCGGGCTGCTGATCGTGGCGATCATCTCATTCCTGTTCACGACCGTGGCGGCCAACGCCATCGCCATCGTGGGTACAAACCCGGTGAGCGGAATGACGCTGATGACGCTGATCATCGCCGCGCTTATCCTTGTGGCTGTGGGACTTAAGGGCAACGCCGGTATGGCAGCGGCACTGATTATCGGTGGAGTTGTCTGCACGGCGCTTTCGGTCGCAGGCTCGTTCATCACCGACCTCAAGATTGGTTACTGGATCGGCAGCACGCCGAAAAAGCAGGAAGGCTGGAAGTTCGTGGGCGTGGCTGTCGCGGCGGCGACGGTCTGTGGTGTGATGCTCGTGCTGAACAAGACTTATGGATTCGTCGGCGACCAGGCTCTCGTGGCTCCTCAGGCCAATGCGATGGCGGCCGTGATCCAGCCGATGATGAACGGTGGCGGCGCTCCGTGGCTGCTTTACGGAATCGGTGCCGTGCTTGCCATCATATTGACTTTCTTCAAGATACCAGCATTGGCATTCGCGCTTGGAATGTTCATTCCGATCGATCTGAACCTGCCGTTGCTGGTCGGTGGCGCGATCTCCTGGTACGTGAGCACACGCTCGAAGGACAAGGCTCTGAACGAGGCTCGTCTGAACAAGGGTACGCTGATCGCTTCCGGTTTCATCGCCGGCGGCGCGTTGATGGGTGTCGTGAGCGCACTGCTGAAGTTCTTCAACGTGGATTGGTTTATGGCGGGATGGAACGCGCAGTACGGTGAGGCCATCGCGATCATTCCGTTCATCGGGATCATCGCCTACACCGTCATAGCTTCTTTGAGGGCTAAGGAATAAACAAACGGTCACGGGGTCTGCCGAAGTACCGTTATGACAGTCGCTTCGACAGGCTCAGATACCAGAAAATAACAAGAACAATGGAAAAAGTTTTGGACAGGTTCCTGAGGTATGTCAGCGTTGACACTCAGTCGAACGAGGAATCAGAGAGCCAGCCATCGGCGGCGAAAGAGCTCAATCTGCTGCGGATGCTGCGCGACGAGCTTCAGGCTCTCGGAGTGGAAGCCACTCTTGATGAATATGGTTACGTGATGGGCACGATCCCTTCGAACATCGAGGCGAAAGTGCCGGCAATCGGATTCATCGCCCACGTGGACACCGCTCCGGACGCTTCGGGAGCGGACATCAAGCCTCAGATCATCAATGAATATGACGGCGGGGACATCCCTTTGAAAGGTGTGCCGGGACTGGCGCTGAAGCCTTCGGAGTTCCCGGAGATGCTTCATTATGTGGGGCAGACACTCATCACCACCGACGGCACAACCCTTCTGGGTGCGGACGACAAGGCCGGCGTGGCCGAGATCATGGACGCGGTGCAGTACATCGTGGAGCATCCTGAGTTCAGGCACGGTGAGATCAAGATCGGTTTCACGCCTGACGAGGAGATCGGGCGCGGCGTGGTTAAGTTCGATGTCAAGAGGTTCGGGGCTGAATATGCCTACACGATGGACGGCGGGGAGATCGGTGAGCTGGAGTTCGAGAATTTCAACGCGGCCTCGGCGAAGATCCACATTCAGGGGAGGAACGTGCACCCGGGCTACGCGAAGGGCAAGATGAAGAACGCGATCCTGATCGCCACTGAGTTGAACGCATTGCTTCCTGTTCAGCAGAGGCCTGAATATACCGAAGGCTACGAGGGGTTCTTCCATATCGTCGGTTTCAGCGGTTCGGTCGAGGAGGCGGATGTCACCTACATAATCCGTGACCATGACCGCAAAGAGTTCGAGAGCAAGAAGGCGATTATGCAGAAATGCGTGGACTTCATCAATGTCAAGTACGGCGAGGGCACGGCGACGGCTGTGATCAAGGATCAGTACTACAACATGCGCGAGCAGGTGGAGCCGCACTATCACGTCGTGGAGAAGGCCGTGAAGGCGATGGAGATGGCCGGCATCAAGCCGAAGATCCAGCCTATCCGTGGCGGCACCGACGGTGCTAACCTGAGTTTCAAGGGGCTGCCTTGCCCGAACATCTTCGCCGGAGGCCTGAACTTCCACGGCAAGATGGAGTTCGTCCCTCTACAGAGCATCGAGAAAGCCTCCCAGGTCATCCTCAACATCATCTCGCTCTACGCGGAGTAAAAGGCCCCGTGGCAGATAACCAACTGGTTATCAACAATAAAAGCATTCTCGTGGTGGACAAAACCGAACCACGAGAATGTTTATTTTATTGGTTGCTAAGCTATTAAATGCCACGCAGGCGCACTCCATCGGCCCCCCCCCCAGACTGTCTGAAAAGTCTCGGCGAGAGTAGAAAAGTCTGTACCCCTATACAGGGGCGACAACGAATTTTCAATTCTCACTGGGGGTACTTTTACCTTTAAGACAGTCTCCCCCTTTGAGACTTCGGCAAGCTCAGCGCACCGTTGGCTCAGGGACTGCCTTGATCTTCAGCTAAAGGTAAGCCAAAAGCCCCGGGCGCTTCGACTGGCTCAGCGTCCGGGGATTCAGGCTGAAATCTGGGACAAATCACGGCCAATGGCACGGATTTGTTCCAGAATTTGGTTTAAGCGGGCTTCTGAAGGCTTCTTGGCGCCACTGATATACTGGGCAAAGAGGCTTTGGGATATTCCCAGACGGCGGGCTATGGCAGAAGCGTTAAGCTCGGGGTGTTCAATAAATATCCTATAAAGGATTGTCTGGTCTTTCTTGTCGAAAAAACTTTCAAAGCAAAGATCCTCGTCCAATTCCGGCCAATGGATCCCGTCCGCGTCAGACACGAAATTACACCGCTGTTCCTCTGTGGCATATTTCAACCTCGGATAGTCAGAGAAACGCTCTTTCGCCTCCCTTCCATCCTCTGTACGAATCCACACAGCGGAATCAGTCAACCATATTTCTGTCACATTAATCATTTATCACTCAATTTATTGAAGAAGCGGTTCCAATGTTCCGCGATCACTTCCACATTCTCCTCTATCACGGCTTCGACCATTTTCAGCTCCGTTGGCTTCAGGCCATTGTTTTCTATCAGACTAACAGGGAATATAGTAAACTTGGCGCTGATGTTACCTTTCACAACGTGTACGTGAATAGGCCAGTGATCATTGGCATAGAACATAAATCTGAAGCCAAAGAAGTAGAATATTGTCGGCATCCTCTAATCGTTTTCTCACCGACAAATATAGGTAATAATTTTATAACCTACAAATATATTTCACAAAACAAGGCGGACCTTCGACAAGCTCAGGGACCGCCTTGATTTTGGTCGCTGAGCCTGTCGAAGCGACGAGGGAGGCTCAAGGGACCGTCGGGATATTCAAAGAAAGGTTATTTGATGACACCGAGTTCCTTGCCGACTTTGATGAAGGCGGCGATGGCTTTGTCAAGGTGCTCACGCTTGTGGGCGGCGGAGAGCTGGACGCGGATGCGGGCCTGGCCCTTCGGGACCACAGGGTAGTAGAAGCCTGTCACAAATATTCCTTCCTCGGCCATCTTGGCGGCGAACTTCTGGGAAAGAGGAGCGTCGTAGAGCATCACGGCGCAGATGGCACTCTGGGTCGGCTTTATGTCGAAGCCGGCGGCCAACATCTTGTCACGGAAGTAGTTGACGTTTTCCTGCTGACGGTCGTGAAGCTCATTGCTTTCCTTCAGCATCTTGAACATCTCAATGCCGGCGGCGACGATCATCGGAGGCAGGGAGTTGGAGAAGAGGTAAGGACGGGAGCGCTGGCGGAGCATATCGATTATCTCCTTGCGGCCAGTGGTGAATCCGCCGACGGTACCACCGAAAGCCTTGCCAAGGGTACCGGTGAATATGTCGATACGGCCATAGCAATCGAACTGTTCGGCGACTCCGTGACCGGTCTTACCGACAACTCCAGCGGAATGGCTCTCGTCAACCATCACGAGAGCGTCATATTTCTCGGCCAACTCGCAGATCTTGTCCATCGGGGCGACGTTGCCGTCCATCGAGAACACGCCGTCCGTGCAGATGATGCGGAATCTCTGTGCCTGAGCCTCCTGGAGGCAACGCTCAAGGTCGGCCATATCAGCGTTGGCGTAACGGTAACGGACAGCCTTGCAGAGACGTACTCCATCAATGATGGATGCGTGGTTCAGGGAGTCGGAGATGATCGCGTCATCAGCCGTGAGAAGCGGCTCGAACACACCACCGTTGGCATCAAAGCAGGATGCGTAGAGGATGGTGTCCTCAGTGTGGAAGAAGTCGGAGATGGCCGCCTCAAGTTCCTTGTGAAGATCTTGGGTTCCGCAGATGAAACGGACAGATGACATTCCGAATCCCCTCTCGTCCATAGCCTTCTTGGCCGCCTCGATGAGCCTTGGGGAATCGGCCAGGCCTAAATAGTTGTTGGCGCAGAAGTTAAGAGCCTTGCTGCCGTCCTGGAGAGTGATCTCTGCGGACTGGGCGGAGGCGATGTTTCTCTCGTTCTTGTAGAGTCCGGCTTCCTTGATGGAGGCAAGCTCTGCCTGTAGATGTTCCTGGAATTTTCCGTACATATTCATTAAAATTTTAAAACGTTTCGATTTCGCGGTGACAAATATATTAAATTTTGGCAAAAACGTTAATATTTTGTCATTATTAAGGGCTCTTGTCAGAAAATAATGTAAATTTGCAGTCGCTAATTTAGCAATAAACAAGCGATCTGCAATGAAAAATGTACTAGTGATAGGTTCGACCGGACAAATCGGGTCGGAACTGACAATGAAGATCAGGAGAATGTATCCTGAAGGTAATGTTGTGGCCGGTTACATCAAAGGCGCCGAACCTAAAGGCGTTCTGCTCGAAAGCGGTCCCGCCGAGGAAGCTGATGTCTGCAACGGCGAGCAGCTTCTTGGAATCGTGAAGAAGTACAACATCGACACGATCTACAATCTCGCCGCCCTGCTCTCCGCCGTCGCGGAAAGGAAGCCGCAGCTGGCCTGGCACATCCAGATCGATGGATTGATGAATATCCTTGAGATAGCCCGTGAGAACAATGTGGCAGTGTTCACCCCGTCTTCCATCGGGTCCTTCGGTCCTGAGACTCCGCACCAGAACACCCCGCAGGACACCCTCCAGAGGCCTCGCTCAATGTATGGAGTCACGAAGGTGGCGACCGAATTGCTCAGCGACTACTATCACACGAAATACGGGGTTGACACCCGTTCGGTGAGGTTTCCTGGACTTATCTCCAATGTCACCCTTCCGGGAGGCGGAACGACTGACTATGCGGTTGAGATCTACTATGCGGCAGTGAAAGGCGAGGAGTTTGTCTGCCCTATCGCGGCCGGGACATATATGGATATGATGTATATGCCGGACGCGCTGAAGGCCGCCGTGGACATTATGAACGCTGATCCGTCCAAGCTGAAGCACCGCAACTCGTTCAATATCGCGTCTATGAGCTTTGATCCGGAAATCATTTACCATAAGATTCAGGAGCATATTCCTGGATTCAAGATGCGCTACGAGGTTGATCCTGTGCGTCAGGCGATCGCTGACTCTTGGCCTGACAAGATGGATGATTCCTGCGCGCGTGAGGAATGGGGTTGGGCTCCGTCTTATGACCTTGAGACGATGACGGTGGATATGATCGACGCGCTTAAGAAGAAACTCCTCTAAAGGGGAATCCCACACATAAAGGATAATAAAAAGGACTGGCCATCGGGTCAGTCCTTTTTATTTTTACCGGATTTCCGGGCAGCTTTGGCATCCTTCTTTGCCTTCTGCTTTTCGTAGCGAGCCTTGTAACGCTCTATCATCCTCTCCTCCTTAGCCCTTCGCTTCTCCATCGCTTTCAAGGTCTTCAGAGTCTTGGCGCGTTTCTTCGCAAGAGCCTTTTCCTCCTTGGCCTTCGCCTTGGCGGCATCCTTGGCATCCAACTCTGCCCACCGGGCCTCCTTCGCGGCGGCCTTTTCCTGACGAGCCTTTTCTCTTTCAGCCCTCAGCCTTTCCTTCTCGGCTTTCTTTATGGCCTCTGGATCAGGAGCCTTTGGCTCAACGGCAATACTGTCAGACTTTACACTAAGACTATCCTTTACAGCGAGACTGTCGCTTAAAGCCAAAGTACTGTCCCGCCGTTCAAGGGAGTCTTTCTGAATATTCCCAAGCGCAAGACTGTCCCTTGTGGCAAGGCTGTCACCCAAGGCAAGGCTGTCCGCAGCCGCTACAGTCCTCAAACTGTCCGCGATACGAGCATCCTCGGCCTTACGCTCTGCCTCAAGACGTTTGCGTTCAGCGTTGCGCACACGCTTCAGGGAATCCTGCTGAGCCAGCATCTTATAGACACTGTTCATATAGCCCGGGAAATAGATGTCGGTCTGCTTGAATTTCGTCCTCGGCACAGATTCGTATCTTTGCCTTTCGGACTCTCGTGGCTTGTATGAAGTTATGTCTTCCGGTCCTTTCGGACGCTTGTCCGGCTCCCAATCGAAACCCTTGAGAATCTTCTCATCCTTCTTCATCTGAACCACAGGATAGGCGTCACTCTTAACGGCATCGAAATAGTTCAAGTCTTGAATATTCCCATCCTTCAGCGTCGCAGTCAACATCTTGGATTCAAATTTGTTGACAGTCGCAAGGGTTCCATCCTCTTCTATGAAGAACACACCGGAAGCCCCTCCCATAGCGTCAAACCGCTTCAAGGTACCGGTACTATCGAAATACGCCATCATCTCAGCACCACGGATCTGGTCGTATGAGACGGAATCCTCCTGCACGATGATGAACGCGTTGGACATCAAGCTGGCCCTATCTATCGACTGGTTCTTGACGATCACGGTGATGCTGTCAGCGGTATACTGACGGCGGATCTCGTTCCAGACAATCGGGGTTTGATACAAACGGACCAAAGAATCCAAATCATTGTATGCCAACGAATCACAGGTCACCTGCATATCGTTTCTGAACACTTTGACATTCTTGATTCCGTAAATGAAATTTATTTTGGTGGAATCCTTTGGAGCAAGGGCCAGAGAATCCGCTACGGCAAGAGAGTCACGTACTGCAAGGGAATCCGTCGAGACGGTCAGCGAATCTGATTTGACCCTCAAACTATCCCCTGCAGCCTTAAGCGAATCAGCCGGGGCTTTCCTGGACAGCGAGTCCGGAGCCTGTGGCCGTCCCATAGACCAAAGTGGCAAATCAGGAGCGAGGTCATCATCAAACGGAGCCGGCAGGATCGGTTTCTTCCGTCCTCCGCTCCGGGATGTGGCCGGATTCCCCCCAACGGACTTACCTTCGGAAACATCAGCGGCCGCCTCTGTTGAAGCCGCACTCTTGCCTCGTCCACGGTCAACAGCTCCGGCGGCGTTAGGATCCTCCTCGGCCATCTTCTTGCGGGCTTCCTCAGCGGCCGCGCGGGCGGCTTCGGCGGCCTTGCGGCGATACTCTGTGACAGGATCGACATTCAATTCCTTCAGTCTGGCCGCGGCGGCCTCAACCTCAGTGGAATCAACCTCGAATCTCATAAAAGAGCGGAGAACCAATGTGTCGGCCCCGATGTAGGCTGTGTCCCTCTTCTCGCCCTGTTCACTGATGGCTATCACGGCGGGCTCACGGGCAAGCTTCACGCAAGACAGCGAATCGACGTACTGCACATAACCGGCCAACGCGGCGACATTCCTCGTTGTGTCAAGCAGTTCCACGTGGCCGAACATCTCTATATTGTTCGGTATGCGGTAGAACACCAAAGTGTCAGCCCAAGCCTCCTGATCGGTGGTCAGCAGATGGACATCCTTCGTGAAAGTGAACCTCTCGATGTTGCGATCATATTCACCGGCCTTGGAGGACAACATATTGCTGTCTTTCCAAGCGTTGGTGCCGGTTCCGAAGAGGGCGATGTTGGTGGCGGTGTTGTACGTCAGGTTATCGGTCTTGACGAAGATGGAGTCAGTGTACATATTCACATTCCCCATAAAATCGAAGGTGTTCGTCTTCGAGTAGTAGTAGCCATCGTCACTTTCTATGATCTGGCCATCCTTGTCCCGCAAGGCTCCGCCGTGCCTGAACACGGCCACGCTATCCTTGGTGTTATAGTCCAGATCCCTGGTTCTCAGCGTGTTCTTGTCCTTGTCCTGAAGCTGGACGAGAGTGCCACGGAACTCCGCCAGATCCTGATCGATCAGATAGTCAAGGCGGTCACTGCTCAGGACGGTGTTGTTCTGGATGATCTTAACATTGCCGAAAGCGTTGATTATGTTCTGGTTGACATTCCATAGGGCGGTGTCACAGACCAACAGCGTCGAATTATGCTCGAAGCGAGCGTGCCCCAACGCCTTCCTGAAATTAAAGCCCTTTTCCTCAACCTGCTGAAGCTCATCACATCCAAGCAAACGGACAAGACTGTCTCTCCGCTCGTTTTTCTGAGCGAAGAGACTGAATGAGACCAGCAGAAGCAGGAATGAATATGTCAGGCGCCTTGCGAGCATCAGTCTTCAGAGAACTTTGAAGCCCAGCCGGAACGGTGGAAATCACAGTCCTTGAACAAAGGATCGATCACGATGTGCGTCTCCTTGATCTTTTTAGCAAGGAAATCATCGATGGCCTTCATCTGCTTGTCCTGACGGACCTGATCCTGAAGCTGGCTGAAATCTTCCTCGAACGAGGCTGTGTGGGCCGGGATGATCTTGTCCACACGGATGATCTTGTAGATCGTCTTTCCGACCACATAGTCCTTGACCTGATCCTGACGGCCATCATTGTCGGTTGACTCAATCGGTTCAGAGATCTCCCCTTCCTTCAAATCCTTGATGGCCAGGTAGTCCTCTGGCTTGAGCTGGTCGATCTCGAAATATGCGGAGCCAGTGTTCGGGTCGGACATCTGCCCGCCGTTCGTCCTGGTGGCAGGATCCTGAGAGTAGAAGTTGGCCGCCATCTTGAACGACACGGCGTTGTTGTTGATCTCGGTACGGAGGCTGTCCAATGTCTTGAACGCCTTATCCCTGTCATCGTCCGTGTACTTTGGCTTCATCAGGATGTGACGGGCGTTGAACATATCCCCTTTCTTCTCGATGACCTCGATGATGTGGAATCCGTCCGGAGTCTCGACAATCTGCGAGATCACGCCCGGCTTCAAAGCCATCGCGGCATCCGAGAACACCGGCCAGAAGATTGACTTCGAGGCCATTCCAAGTTCACCTCCCTTGCGGGCGCTGCCTGGGTCCTCCGAATATATTCGTGCGAGAGTGGAGAATTTCTCCCCGTTGATGATCCTCTCGCGAAGGTCAAGCAGCTTCTCACGCACGGCGAGGTTGGCGGCCTCACGGTCTGGATAAAGACAAATCTGGCTGAGCTGGTACTTGATCGGCACGATCGGAAGGTTCTTCACATCGACCGTGTCAAGATATTCCTTAACATCATAAGGAGTCATCTCGGGGATTTTCTTGATAATCTCCTGCTGCTCCTGCTGAGTAAGGCTCATATCCTCGTACTGCTTGCGCCATTCCTGACGGAGACGGTAAAGAGGCTTGCCGAAATATTCCTCAACCTTGTCCTCGCCTCCGAGGTAGGTCAGCATCCTGTCCGCCTGCTGGGAAAGGCTCCCCTCGACCATATCCTGATTGACGGTCAGGGAGTCGATCCTCGCCTGCATCAGGAAAAGTTTGGACTCAAGGATGGACTCCAGCACCTCGCAACGGACATTGCGGTCAGAGGACATTCCCTGCGCGGCCCTGTCCTTGACAGCGCCTTCAATGTCGGAAATCATAACAACCTCGTTGCCGACAACCGCCACGGTCTTGTCAACGTATTTGTATTTCTGTGCTGAGGCCATCGCGCAGGTCGCGACGAGGGCGAAGAGTGTGATTGCTGTTTTCTTTATCATTTCGAATATATTTCAAAATTTTCCTTGACCTTGGCGTCTTCTATCAAGTCCCGTTCCAAACCAGTCAGGAGCTCGTGCTTTCTTCCACTTATGATTATGTCCTTTATCCTGTCCTCGCAGTACTCCACCGGAGCGGTCTCACCGGCCTTCATATAATCCACGATGTAGGCCACAGAGACGTTGCTGTCCCCGTCCGGGATCTCAATGAAGTGTCCGTTGCGCTGGGACAGCATCTGGACATAGTCCACACCGAACTCGGCGGCCAGCTTCACCGCGTCTATCCAGTCGTTGGAATAGTCGTGGTAACGCTGGGTCGAGTTGAAGGCGATGCTGTCGGCGGCCACCACGTCCTCAACCTTGTCCGAAGACATCAGTTTCTTGATCTTCTGAAGATTCGGGGAATCTTTCGGAATATTCATAAAACGGGCTTTGAGGATAGGCCGCTCCAGCTTGAAGGACTCTTTGTGGGAGTCATAATATTCATCAATCTGCTTTTTCGAGACGGTAGTGTCGAGGCGCTCGTTGATGTAGCGCTGCTCGTAGCGGTACCGCAGTAGCGACTGGCGGTAGGCCTCAAGCTCCTTCGAGACATCCTTTTCCTCCTTGGAAAGACGCTGCTGGGCGATGTCGAGGAAAGCCTTGTCCTTCACCCACGAGTTGATGTAGAGGTTCGCAAGGTTCACGCTGTCCTCCGGAGACGTGCCCTTAGGGATCACATCGTCCAGCTCCGAGCGATAGAGTTTATGGTCTCCCAGCCTGGCGACAACCTCCCCGTCGTGAATCAGCGAGGATATTGCCTTGCAGGACGGAAGGGCGGCAACGACGGCTGCCATTACGAATATGCGGAACCTCCTGAGCATCATTGATTAGCGGGAATAGTTAGGAGCTTCCTTTGTGATGGTGACATCGTGCGGGTGGCTTTCAAGGAAGCCGGCGTTGGTGATGCGCACGAACTGGGCGTTCCTGAGTTCCTCGACAGTATGCGCTCCGCAGTAGCCCATCCCGGCCCTGAGTCCGCCGACAAGCTGATAGACGACCTCTGAAACGGTTCCCTTGTAAGGCACCTGAGCCACGATTCCTTCAGGAACGAGCTTTTTGATGTCGGACTCCATATCCTGGAAGTACCTGTCCTTCGAGCCTTGCTCCATCGCTTCGAGGGACCCCATTCCGCGGTAGGACTTGAAGCGGCGGCCGTTCATAATGATGGTCTCGCCAGGGGATTCCTCCGTTCCGGCGAGCAGTGAGCCTGCCATAATGGTGCTGGCACCGGCGGCAAGCGCCTTGACGATGTCTCCTGAATATCTTATACCGCCGTCAGCGATCACAGGCACGCCAGTTCCCTTGAGGGCGTATGCCGCCTCCATAACGGCAGTGAGCTGCGGCACGCCGATTCCGGCGATGATTCTCGTGGTGCAGATCGAGCCAGGACCGATTCCGACCTTCACGGCCTTGACTCCGGCATCGGCGAGAGCCTTGGCACCGGCCGCGGTGGCGACGTTTCCGGCGATGATCTGGAAATCCTTATAAGCGTCGCAGGCCTTCTTGATCATCCTGAGCACACCCTCAGAGTGGCCGTGGGCAGTGTCGAGGACGACTGCGTCGGCTCCGGCGTCGATCAGGAGACCGATCCTGTCGAGCGTGTCGGACTTGATTCCGGCGGCGGCGGCCACAAGGAGACGGCCCTTGCTGTCCTTGGAGGCGATAGGGTTGTCCTTGATCTTCATAAGATCCTTGTAGGTGATCAGGCCGACAAGCTTGCCGTCGTTATCTACAACAGGAAGTTTCTCGACCTTGCTGTGCTGGAGGATCTTCGTCGCGTCGGCCAGAGTGATGCCCTTAGGCGCGGTCACGAGGTTCTCTTTTGTCATAACCTCGGAAATCGGCAGCTGCATATCCTCCTGGAATCTCAAGTCACGGTTCGTGACGATTCCGATAAGGAAGCCGTTGGCGTCCACGACAGGAATGCCGCCGATGTGATGCTTCTTCATCATCGCGAGGGCGTTGCCGACATTCGCGTCCGGGCTGATCGTCACAGGATCGTAGATCATTCCGTTCTCGGCCCTCTTCACGTGACGCACCTGCTCGCACTGCTGCTCGATGGTCATATTCTTGTGAATCACGCCGATACCGCCTGCCCTCGCCATCGCTATGGCAAGATCGGCTTCTGTGACTGTGTCCATCGCAGCCGACACGATCGGGGTGTGGAGCTTGATGTCAGTCGTGAAATTTGTTGTGACATCCACGTCACGAGGAAGTACATCGGAATGTGCCGGAACCAGCAAAACGTCATCGAAGGTGAGGCCTTCAGGAATCTCTCGGTTTACAAACTTCGCCATTGTAATCAAATAAATTTGACAAATATAAGAATTTTCACGCAATAGTTGGCTTGGCTGGAGGGTTGTTCTGCTTCTATGGCCTCAAAAAATTCGGCTTCCGGCCTGGCAGCCGGCCTTCAGGCAAGCGAAAGTTGTGCCAGCCGACTGATCAAGGCCTTGAATATAAACGGCCTTGCCACGTGCCCCGTTCCTCAAGACGTTTGTCCAGAAGGCGGAGGATCTCGAAGTTGCGGACGAGTCCCCACGGGGTGTCGTTCACGAAACGCGGAGGGACCTCTCCGGCGACCCGTTCTATGTAAAGGTCTGGACGCAGACGTTCGAGGATGTCGATGACGAGGTCAAGATATTCATCAAGCCCGGGGCGGTAGAAGGCTGAAGGGTCGGCGGCATATTCCTTTTCCATCGCTGTGCCTTTGACGATCTGGAGCTGGTGGAATTTGACGGAGCGCAGCGGAAGCGATGAGATGAGGCCGCACTGGTCGAGGAGCATCTCACGGGTTTCGCCGGGGAGGCCGAGGATGAAATGGGCTCCGGTGTCGATGCCTCTTTCGGCAGTCATTTCCACGGCTTTGCGGGCGCACTCGAAGTTGTGGCCGCGGTTGATGTGGCGCAGGATGCTGTCGTGGCAGGATTCGATGCCGTACTCTACCACCACTATGGGTGCGGTGAGGGTATCCGGAACCGGGGCCTGGACAGTCGGTCCCGGAACCTTCCGAAGGAACCTTTGCCACCCGGGAAGTACACGCCCCGCCGCCAAATCAGCCAGATAGTCCAGTTTCTCCACATCGACACAATCCGGACGCGTGCCGATCACGATCCCCACCACCTCCGGATGCCTCAGAACCTCCTCGTAAAGAGCCTTCAACCGCTCAAGAGAACCGTATGTGTTTGAATATGCCTGGAAATATGCCAGATAGTGCCTCACTCTCGGATAGCGCACCTTTTGGAACTCGATTCCCTCATCTATCTGGGTCAGAAGCGGTTTGCCCGGAGTGCTGTAACCAGGATGGAAGGCGGCGTTGTCACAGTAGGTACACCCTCCCCGCCCCACGGTTCCGTCCCGGTTAGGGCACGAGAATCCAGCGTCCAGAACCAGCTTCTGGAGTCTCTCACCGTACCTGCGGCGGTAATAACCCACGAACGAATTATATCTTTTCCCTTCTGAAAAACCAAACATAATGCAGCCCGACTTCTACCGATTCATTTTTCCTTCGCGTCCTCTTCCGCTTCACGTTCAAATGTGATTATCCTATTCCGGACATTCGGTTTTCAAAGAAATCCATTAAGGAGAATTCCTGTTCCACGTCTGGATGTGATTGTCCTATCCCCTTGCTAAATTCCTTTTCCCTGACACGTGCCGCTGAAAAGTGCGACATATTCCTTGCAAAACTAATGAATTGTGAATATTTTTACAAGTTGGAACTGCCATTGGTTCCGGAAAGAGAATGTTTTTGATTTGTTTGAACCTCGAAAAGACATTCCAAACAGAACAGTTTATTGATTATAAACAGATGTCGATATGAACATATTCCTGAAAATTTTGTCTTCCGCCGCCGCGGTCGCCCTGTCATTCAATTGCGTCGTCTCAGCGCAGGAAGCACCTAAGAAATGGGCCGTGGTTGAGTTTTCCGCCAACTTTATGCGTGAGGCACCTGACTACGCCGCCGAGCTTGGAGACCAGGCGTTGATGGGAACGGTGGTCGAGGTCCTGGACAAGTCAAGCTACTGGGTCAAGATAAAGAGTCCGGAACCTTACACGGCCTGGGTCAATGAGATGGGGCTTGTTCCGATGAGCGAGGAAGAGCTTCTGGACTACCTTGAGGCTCCGAAATACATCTGCACAGCGGCTTTCTCACACATTTACGAGGAGCCTTCGGTGGATTCCAGAATTGTCACCGATTTCGTGCTCGGAGATGTGGTCAGGATTATGTACGGTGTCAAGACGCATACAAGCGGCCGCTACAAAGGCTACGAGGAAGGCCGTGCCGTCCTGAAGAAGAAGTTCGCCGGTGTCGTGCTTCCGTCCGGGAAGACTGGTTACGTTCCGGCGAAGGATGTAGCCGTGTTCTATAAATGGGCCAAAGACCGAAAGGACAGGACTTTGGCCGGGGATGATTTCAGGCAGGATCTTCTGGCGACGGGCTACAGGTTCCTCGGCGTTCCATATATGTGGGGCGGCACGTCCATCAAGAACGTGGACTGCAGCGGATTCACCCGCAGCGTATATTTCGCCAACGGAGTGCTCCTGCCGCGCAACGCCTCCCAGCAGGCAAGGATCGGAGAGGATGTGGGAATATTCAAGGACAACGGGGACGTTGACTGGAGCGGTCTGCTTCCGGGCGACCTTCTGTTCTGGGGCAAGGCCGCGACTGACAGCACAAAGGAGCGGATCACGCACGTGGGAATGTACATCGGCGACGGCAAGTTCATCCACTCCGCCCAGGTCGTGCGTGTCAACTCATTGGATTCCAGCGCTGCCGATTTCTACAACCGCAAGCCTGTCCGCGCCCGCCGCATCGTCGGCCACATAGACGCCAACGGTTCCGGAATCATCTCCACCTTCCGCAGCCCGTTCTACTTTCCGCAGGATTAGTGCGTTAATTTCTTACCGTATCACTTATCCACGAGCAGACGAGCGAACTTTTTCACGCTATATTTCAGCAAATTACAGATTTCTGATCTCTAAAATCGGAGGGTGGGAGTTCACAAAGGGCTGATGGACAACAAAAGACGCTTCACTGCCTCAATTCCAACACGTTATGGATTCCCGGCCTCTCAAAATGACTGGCAGGATTCGCAATTATCCTAAGTACCAGACAGTTAAGCACCATCTTGAGGGAGGATGCGGTAAGCTACGAAAAGGTCCGGACGGTCTTGATACCGTGGCCCTACCTTGAAGGGAGATCCATACCGAGAAACTTCAGGGCTTGCCACTCATCAGCCATAGTGTCACGGACAAGAATCCTCACGAGGGCGTTTTTCTCCTTGGTGGGCAGGATGAGGACATCCTTGGCTCTTGTGACAAATTTATGCCTGACCACATAATTCATCATCTGACCATAGGAAGTGTCCGGATTATGATGCCGTTCCTCCTTGATATCATATTCACTGCCGGTGTTGGAGTTGATGGCAAGCAGCATCTTTTCCGGACTTCCATAATATGAGGACAGCCTGTCATATTCAATCACATTATAAGTAATAACAATGAAATCAACAAGTTGATCCTTTTCTTCGGGAGACAGACCCTCAAACATCCTACGAAGTTGAGGGTACCTAAGGTGGCTGCCTCGCGCATAACATCCTTCAACCTCTTTGAGATCTTTACGCAATTTGACAGAAGCATCACGACGTGACAACTTTTCCGAAAACGGATGATCTGAGAACGCATAGGCCAGAAAGTTCCAACGCCATTTGATCGCTTCCGGATGAATATTCCTCTCAACCGGATTGTTGTAAAGATAGGCGATGCTGGTTCTAATCTTTTTGTTTCCGATCTTCGGAGCGCTCCCGAATGGAGACTGGAACAGATGGCCGATGTTCGGAATCTTATAGTCAACGGTGTCGAGATTGTTATGACTCACTCGATCAAAATCCGGCACTAGGCCTCGCTTCAAGTCATCGTAATACTCATAGGTAAACTTCATATTCACCATCCTTTCAAATTCGCTGAGCGCCGGCAGTGCCTGAGCCACAATCAATTGATGAATATGGTCGTACATCTCGCACAGACCCAGAACTGTCACTCCGTACCGTTTGGCGCAGGTGCAGAACACAGTGAAATAAACCAGACAATCCTCCAGACTGTAGAATATCACAGAACCGTTCTGTGACCGTTGATAAATGTGGTTCGGTGAACCGGGCAGAAACTTCCTTCGCTTCATAACATTCCCCTCCTTAAAGTTTTACATAGTTGACCCACATCATTCTTTCCGGTGGACTGGTTGATTCCAGACCAGAGAACGATGCTTCACAAATATGGGAAATTAATCTATGATTAGCAAGAGTGTGGACCGTAAAACATCATGGGTTCGTTACTTATAAATTACTGGTAGTCAATTCCAGAGAGCAGAACTTCATAATGCACTGACCTTCAACTTGTGGAACGTCACACTCTCTGTTCCAATCAATTATGGATTCCTGGTCTCCTAAAATAGAGGGCAGGATCTCATAACGTACTGAAATTCAGTCTGTGGGGTTTCACACTCTCTGTTCCAACCAATTATGGATTTCTGGCCTTCCAAAATGACTGGCAGGATCTCATAACGTTCTGAGACACAAGCCGTGGAGCTTCACGTTCTCTGTTCCAATTAATTATGGATTCCTGGCCTTCCAAAATGACCGGCAGGATTTCAGATCTCACTAAACACCAGACAGTTAAGGTACGTTCACTGTCAGGTCACTGAGATCGGGCTATGAGGGCGGATCAGTTGTCGGCGGCGAGGTGGGTGATGATGCGGTCGATCAGGGGGTCGATGCGGGAGGCGGGGACGAGGGAGTTGTTGGTCATTATGGAGAAGATGATGGTGTCGGACTTGGAGCCGAGGGAAGGCTCGATGTAGCCGCTGAAGCAACGGACACCGTTCATCGAGCCGCTCTTCAGGTGGACACGGGACTTGACGGAGGCCGGGGCGTCCTTCAGGCGGGATTCATAATGACGGTTTCCCGGCTGGCCTATGGTCTGGATGTAGTCAGCGAAGGATGGGCTGTCCATCATAGCGGAAAGGAAACGGACAAAGAAGGACGGGGAGATGTAGTTGTGGCGGGCGAGGCCGCTGCCGTCAACTATCCGGACATCCTCAGCACTGACACCTAAGCTTTTCATCACCTCATTCACAGCTACATAGGAAGAATCATAGGAGGCGGAATGATGGAGTCTCCGGCCAAGAGTCCGGAAAAGAGTCTCGGCGTAGAAGTTGTCGCTTTTCAGATTCGTCTCACGGGCTATGCGCTTCAGGGACGGGGAATATGTCTGACCGAGCATATTCAGATTGTCAACTCCTGAGGCGTAGGGACCATATTCATTGGAAGAGAGGTTGGAGCGGACGCGGCCGAGGCGGATGTCGGCGGGGCCTTCGGAGACTGGGATACCGCCGGTTTTCAGATATTCACAGAAATAATGGGCGCAGGTGTAGGCCCCGAACTTGTTGCTGAACTCCTCGGTTTTGGGCTTGCGGTCGATGGCGAAGGAGCCGCGGATCTCGGCGTAAGGAAGAAACTCGGTGTTGAACAGGTAAAGTTGGTCGCCTGTGCCGGCGGGAGCGGTTTTGCAGGGATATTCGAACCTCATCCACGGGGTGTTCGGGAAGGAGACCGTGACGTTGACGGGCGAACCGACGGACGGGCCGGCGCTCACGCGGAAGTTCTGGGCGTTCTCGTAGAAGCAGAGGCCGTTGCCGCCGGCTCCGTAGGCCGTGCCGATGTCCTGGTAACTCCAGGTGTCGTGCTCCATCGGGCCATCGAAATAGCGGCCATCGCCGATCACCTTGCCGTTGATTCTCTTGATCCCGGCCTTGTCCAGGAACGATTTCCACTGGGCGAAAAGTTTGGCGTGCGGGATGGCGATCGAATCTTTCGAGGCTATGGTCGGGTCGCCGCCGCCCACTATGTAAAGGTCTCCGTCAAGGATTCCGTCCTTGATCGTGCCGCTGTGGCCGATGCGGGTGACGTACTTGAAGTCGGGACCGAGGCTGTGGATGGCCAGGCCTGTGGTTATCAGCTTCATCGTCGAGGCGGGGACCATCCGCTGGCCGCTGTTCCAGGAGGCGAGTGTGTCGCCTCCTTCGGTCAGTGCGAGGACTCCGAGGACGGAGGACTTCAGAGATTCGCTTCGGGAGATTGATTCGACATATCTCTGGGCCTTGGTCTTGAATCGAGCCTTATTTGCGGAATGCAGTTGCGGCGAGGAGGCCACGGCGGAAGGGGCGATGGCAACAGACATCACCAAAGCGCAAACACAAGAATTTATGAATATTCCAAATCTCATAACAGCAGTCTTTTTGAATTTCAAGCCGTTCCGACACACACGAATGAAAACAGGAAACGGCAAGAGTACAAAAATAGTGTTTTATTGCTAAATTTGCAGGATGTAAAACCGCTTATGCGGAACGAACTTGAATCAAATTGTCATTGAATATGAAAAAATGCGTCCTTGTGTCCGGCGGTGCCGGATTTATCGGAAGCCACGTCACCGTGGAACTTATCGAGGCCGGCTACGATGTGATCGTGGCCGATAATATGTCCAACTGCGATGAGACCTGCTACGAGGGTGTCAAGAAGATCACCGGAAAGGAGGATATCCCTTTCGTGAAGATGGATTTCTGCGATCCTGTTGCGACGGAACTTTTGTTCACGGCCAACAAGATTGACGCTGTCATCCACTTCGCCGGGTTCAAGGCCGTCGGAGAGTCCGTCAGCGAGCCACTGAAATATTACAGGAACAATCTGGAGTCATTTATGAATGTCATCGAGACCGCAAGGAAGCACGGATGCGAGAATATTCTTTTCTCATCCTCCGCGACGGTTTACGGCGAGCCGGAGAAGCTTCCGGTGACAGAGGAGTCGCCAAGGCAGCCGGCCACATCGCCTTACGGCAACACGAAGCAGATGTGCGAGGACATCCTGCGGGACTCCGTGAAGGCATATTCAAATGTCAAGGGTATCGCTCTGAGGTACTTCAATCCTGTAGGAGCGCATCCGTCAGCGCTGATCGGCGAGCTGCCGCGCGGCGTGCCGAACAATCTGGTACCGTTCATCACCCAGACCGCCATCGGCAAGCGTGAGTGCCTCTCCGTATTCGGCAACGACTACCCTACTCCAGACGGAACGTGCCAGAGGGACTTCATCGACATCGTGGATCTGGCGAAGGCGCACGTCTTCGCGGTGCGCAGGATGCTCGACGGCAAGATGAAGAAGGAATATGAGATCTTCAACATCGGTACCGGCAAGCCGCTGTCGGTGATGGAACTCATCACCGCGTTTGAGAAAGCCAACAACTTGAAGCTGAACTATAAGTTTGCGCCTCGCAGGGCCGGAGACGTTACCGCGATCTGGGCGGATCCTACACTTGCCAACAACGAGCTTGGATGGAAGGCCGAGAGGTCAATCGAGGACACGCTGGCCGCCGCCTGGGCCTGGGAAAAGCATCTGGCAGGGAAATAATCCGTGGAGGGCAACATTTAGAATCTGCTTTTGATTCGTTTGAAATGTTCTTTGAAGTGAAAAATCTTCAAACAAACAAATCAAAACAGAGTGTCAAGCTTCACGAAAAAAAATGGGGAAGGCCATCCGGTCTTCCCCAAATATTTTTCTGCAAAGAGAACGGCCTACTTTGCGGTCGCCTTGATGAGTTCGCTGAGCTTCTGATACATAGCGTCAGTCTTCTCAAGGAGTTCCTTGCGGATTCCGGCATAGTAAGCGGACTTCTTGCCTTCCACCTTTGCGTTCACTTTGTCCCTGAGGTCATTGTAGAGTTTGACAGCCTCGTCGAAGAGTCCGCCCAAAGCCTCATCGTCAGCTTTCTGGTTAAGCGCGCTGAAGAGGGAGCAATCATCGATGAAAGCTCCGATGACATATTCAATGTCCTTCTTGATGTCTCTAAGATTCATATCTCGTTTTGTTTAGACTTAAAACTTGGCGAATATACGCATTTTTTTTCGATTTACGAATATGGCGGTTCAAAGCTGGGTGGCAGGTCATTTCGGCAAGCTAAGCGACCGAAGGTTATTTGAACAGGCTGCGGACGAGAGCGGGAACGTCGGCGACCTTGACAACCTCGATGCCTTGTGGTTTGAGGTCCAAAGATGCGAATGAAGAAATGAATATCTTCTTGAAGCCCAGACGGGCAGCCTCTCCGATCCGGCGGTCGATCTGAGCGACCGGACGGATCTCTCCGCTGAGTCCGACCTCCCCGGAGAAACAGTTGTCGGAAGGGATGGCGAAATCGAAGTTGGAGGACAGAACCGCCGAGATGACAGCCAGGTCACAGGCCGGATCACTGACCTTGAGCCCGCCCGCCATATTCAGAAAAACATCCTTTTGGGCGAGTTTGAAGCCGGCCCTGCGCTCCAGAACCGCCAAGAGCATATTCAGTCGCCGCACGTCGAATCCGGTGGCGGAGCGTTGCGCCGTGCCATAGACCGCGGAACTGACAAGAGCCTGAACCTCAAAGAGGAACGGTCTCGTTCCATCCAGCATCGCACTGATGGCTGTACCGCTGAGTCCGGCCTCGTGCATAGGGATGAGCAACTCGGACGGGTTGGAGACTTCGCGGAGTCCCTTGCCGGTCATCTCGAAAACGGCCAGCTCGGAAGTCGAGCCGAACCTGTTCTTGATGCTGCGCAGGATTCTGTACGAGCCTCGGTTGTCGCCCTCGAACTGAAGGACCACATCCACAATGTGTTCCAGGATCTTCGGGCCGGCGATGTAGCCTTCTTTGGTAATATGTCCGATCAGGATGACCGGAATGCCGGTCTCCTTGGCGAACCTCAGAAGAATCGCGGCCACCTCCTTGATCTGAGTCACGGATCCCGGAGTGGAGTCAACAGTCTGCGAGAACATTGTCTGAACGGAATCCACAATCATCAGGTCCGGCTCGATCTCACGGGCCTGAGAGACGACATTCTCGATCAGTGTCTCACTGTAGATCTGGCAGTTGGAGGCATCACCGCCAAGACGGTCGGCACGCATCTTGACCTGACGCAGGCTCTCCTCACCGGTGACGTACAACGTCCTGAGTGACGGACAGCCGAGCGGAATCTGAAGGGAAAGGGTGGACTTGCCGATTCCCGGCTCACCTCCGATCAGAACAAGAGAGCCTTCAACGATGCCGCCACCGAGTATTCTGTCGATTTCCTCATTGTTCAGGGAAAGCCTTGCCTCGGAACGGGAATCAATCTCGTTCAGTTTCTGAGGTTTGCGGCCGGCGCCAGGAACGGTGTCCGCCACGGTTGACTTTTTGGAGGCACCCGTAACGACTTTCTGCTCCACCATCGTGTTCCACTCCCCGCAGGCGGGACAGCGTCCCATCCATTTGGGATATTCATTGCCGCAATTGGAACAAAACCAGACTGTTTTCTCTTTCATATTCATCAATGTTTATGTCGTTCGGTTGGCCACAGCCGAACAATATTCAAAGATAGACATTAGGACGGGGGAAGACAAAAAAAATTGCAGCATCTGGGTTTGGACCCGGATACCGCACAAAAACCCTTTCGGGAATCAACGGCTGAAATTACTCAGCTGTAGCAGTTGAATCGCAGCAAGCGGCGGTTGAATCGCAGCAAGCGGTTGTTGTGTCAGTTACAGCCTCAGCCTCAACAGCCTCTTCTGTAGCCTCACCCTCAGCGGCCTCGGCCTTCTTCGCGTTGTTACCGCAAGCAGAAGCAGCTACCATAAGAGCTACAACTGCGAAAGACATAAATACCTTCTTCATAATAATTATAAATAAAAAACTATAGTTGCTTTACTCACGTTTTTCAGACCGCAAAAGTACATAGTTTTCTGAAATTTACAATATTTTTTTATAAAAATTTTATCTAAATCGATCTTATTGGCAGCTCGCACTTCTCCAATCCGGTGATTTCTCCGCTTACAATCTGAAAGCGAAGCGCCAGACGAGGCACGTCACCAGAGCCTTGGAAGCCACACGCGCCCGGGTTCATAAATAGAAAGCCATTCCTCTTGTCCCTGAATACCTGAGGAATATGCGTGTGTCCGCAAACGAATATGTCCGGATGATATGAGTCAAGAAGAGCCTTTGCCCGCAGGTCGTACATAGGCTGGTGCGGATTGAAGGCCCAATAGCTGCCACGTCGTAAACCGATGTGGGTCATCAGGATTCTCATCCCCTCACACTCAAAGTTCTGGAAGGCGGGATATTCCTGTCTCACATCAAGCCCGTCGCAGTTGCCGTGGACTCCAATCAAAGGCTTGAACGCGGCGATGTCCCGGGCGCACTGGATCGTGCCAAAGTCACCGGCGTGCCAGATCTGGTCCACCGGTTCCAAAAATTGCCTCACGTCATCAGCGAACACCCCGTGGGTGTCGGATATCAGTCCAATGTACATTCGGATTACAGTTTAATCACAATCTTCTTCTTGTAGAGAATCCACAGAAGGGTGAATATGATGGTGACGAATATGAGAGCCCACAGCAGGGAGGCATATTCATTGGCACCGAAGTAGCGGCTCGGAGCGAATCCGAAGAATCCGTAGCTTTTGGCGATGACTCCGGAGAACACGAACGCCATCAACGCGTTCATACCCATAGCCTTGAATGGGACGAACGGTTTCTCGTACCCCTTCACGTCAAGCAAGTACGCAAGGAAAGCCAGCGCGAGCATCGCCCAGCCTCCGGCATAGAAGACATAGGAGACTGACCAAAGAGGCTTGTTTATCGGAATCCAGATGCTGAGGACCACACCGAGGATCAGGGACAGGCAGCCATAGACAAAAGTCCTGTTGACAACCCTGTCCGGTGAACAGTTTACGGCGGACATATTCTTTTGCGAGCTGTGGATCATCGAGCCGATCAGATAGCCGAGGAGGCAGGAGCAGGCCGCTGTCATCGAGCCAAGGACACCCTCCGGGTCGAAATCGGTCCCGTTGTAGCCGTGGTAGCAATGATTGCCGCCGACAAGCCAAGTGTCGATTCTCATCGAGACATTGCCTTCGAGGGAGAACGCGCCAGGCTCACGGCCGAAGATCAGTAATATTCCCGTATAGGTCACGCAAAGCGTCGCGATCGCGGCAAGAATCTTTCCTGGCTTTTTAAGCCACAGGGCAAGGCAGCCGGCGATGACATACGCCATACCTATTCGCTGGAGAACCCCGAATATTCGTTTATGCTGAAGCCAGTAGAGGTAGTTCTGGCCGAATGACCAGGTCTCGTCGTGGAGCGAGGTCGGGAAGAACGGGTACAGGTTCAGCGCGAAGCCGACCAGAAAGATCAGAGCGCCCCTTTTCAACACCTTCAGATAAGCCTTGGCGGTCGTTTTCTCGTACTTTGAGAAAGAGAACGCCATCGCGCATCCCATACAAAAGATGAAGAACGGGTACACAAGATCCGTCGGGGTGCAGCCGTCCCAACCGGCGTGCCTGAGCGGCGGGAATATGTGCGCCCACGTGCCGGGATTGTTGACGATGCACATAAAAGCGACCGTCAGTCCTCTAAGGACATCCAATGATTCGTAACGTTTTTTCATAGGCGCAAAGTTACTCTTTATTATTCAATGTTGTATCTTTGCAGTATGGAGATTTTCTATGCTTACGAAATAGATGGCGGACTCGCTCTTCTGGATGCGGACGAGAGCGCGCACTGCGTGAGGGTGCTCCGGCATCGTGTCGGGGATGAGGTCACCGTCGTGGACGGCATCGGGAATATGTACCGTTGCCGCCTGAGCGATGATTCGCCCAAAGGAGCCGCGGCGGAGATCCTTGAAACCATTCCCGGATGGGGCGGGCATTCATATTCATTGAATATGGCGGTGTGCCCTACGAAGAATAATGATCGCTTCGAGTGGTTCGTGGAGAAGGCTACGGAGCTTGGAGTGGACGTGGTTTCGCCGGTCATCGGGGAGCGTTCCGAGCGGAAGGTATTCAAGGCGGAAAGGTCCCGCAAGATCGCGCTCTCTGCGATGAAGCAGAGCCTGAAGGCGAAATTGCCGTTGGTTGAGGAAGCTGCCACAGTGCGGGATTTCATCCTATCGCATTCCGGGGACTCCGGTGCCAAGATGATCTGTTACTGTTTTGAGGGTGAGACTTTAAGGCAATCCATCAAAGATGTGCTGAAAGGGCTTCAGTCTGATTCGGTGATAACTGTGCTGATCGGCCCGGAGGGGGATTTCTCTCCGGAAGAGGCACGACTGGCCATCGAGCACGGTTTCGTGCCGGTTCACCTCGGGCCGAGCCGGCTGCGGACAGAAACTGCGGCGGTGACGGCGGTGACGGCCTGCTACCTGCATTTTATGGAATAATCTTATGAATATGCAAAAGAAGAATATAGATGAGATCCTTAACGAGACGTTGAAGGTTCTTAAGGATGGCGGGGTTATCCTTTACCCTACTGACACGGTCTGGGGGCTGGGCTGCGATGCGACCAATCCTGAGGCCGTCGCAAAGATTTACGAGATCAAGCACCGTTCAGACAGTAAGTCGCTGGTCCTGCTGGCTAACAGCCTGGATCAGATTGCGTTGTACGTGAACGAGATTCCGCCGATGGCCATAGATCTGGTCGAGGTCAATGACAGGCCGATGACTCTGATCTACCCTGGAGCGAAAACCTATCCGGCACCGGCCGAGGGTGAACCTTGGAAAGCTGACCGCTATCATCTGGCACACAACACCGTGGCGGCGGACGGCACTGTCGGAATCCGCATTCCGATGATGGAGTTCTGCCTGCAGTTGACCTACAAGCTCGGCAGACCTATCGTCTCCACCTCCGCCAACATCTCCGGTGAGCCGACTCCCAAAAAGTTCGCCGACATCACTGACGAGATCAAAAACGCGGTTGACTACACTGTAGATCCACGCCTCGAAGCCGGAGCCACCGGCCTCGCCTCCCAGATCATCAAGATCGGCCTCGACGGCGAGGTGGAGATCATCCGGGCGTAGTTCGTAATTTATTACAGGCCATATATTTACAGAATCCTGCCATTCTGCACAGACTGGCAGGATTTCATAAAACGCTACTAATCAATGCGTAACGCTCCCAATGCCCCTCAGGGGCTGTCGCAAAGCGACTGGGGCTGGATTATCTCCACAAAAAAAGTCGGAGCAGCGAATGCTGTTCCGACTTTTTCGTGTGGAGATATAGAGATTCGAACTCTAGACCCCCTGCTTGCAAAGCAGGTGCTCTACCAACTGAGCTATACCCCCGGACTATTCCAGTTTTGGATTAGTAGGCCCTGGCAGAGTTGAACTGCCGACCTCTACATTATCAGTGTAGCGCTCTAACCAACTGAGCTAAGAGCCTGTATAATAATGAAAGATTAGTACATAGTTCCGAACTCGAAACCTTGTACAGAGCGTCTTCCGCTGTCGGAGCAAAACCCCAAAAAGGAGGTGTTCCAGCCACACCTTCCGGTA
>CAKVCK010000032.1 GCA_934725575.1 uncultured Bacteroidales bacterium | reverse complement strand
ACTTTTATATAGCGGAACCGGTCACCCGGCTTCCATTATTTAACTTTTTAGTACGGTAAATTTTTACCGAAGTATTGATAGATGTTATAACTTCGGGGAAATTTATCACCTGCTTTTCGAAATAACGGACATCTATATAAGTCTTTACATAAGTACAGCTAACCAACAAAATAATATATATATCAACAATAACAGTTTCTTCATACCTACAGTATTCCATTTCAAAATCACAATCAATCGCGATTCTCATTTCACCGATTTACAGAATAAAATAAGTAGCAGCATCGTGCGTCATAATTTGTTCAAATATATGAATTGTTTTTGTCATGAACTAAAAATCAATAGGTGTGCAGGCTGAAGCCTTGGGCGGAGGGGAGGTAGTTTACGCCCCACCAGCACATCTGAAGGAGGATGAATGAGAAAATCAAGAGGAAGAGGGCTCTACGTAGGGATTTGCGTGAGATGTGGGGCACTTCGACAGGCTCCGTGACCGAGTAGGAGGACGTGGACGAAATGTATGAATTTTTAACAGAAGATAAAGTAGAACCTTGCCCTTTACGCAGATGAAGATAAAGCAGATAGCTGAGCCAGGTGGCGGCGGCCCAAGTCTCCTTGGGATCCCAGGTCCAATAGTCGCCCCAGGCCTGCTTGGCCCAAAGGGCACCCATCACTATGCCCATCGTCAGGAAACCCCAGCCTATGCGGACGAGGGTGTCGCAGAGACGGAGGTCGGTTTCGAGCGGTCGCTGTAGTTCGACAGGCTCAGTGACCGGCTTTCGTGCAAGCCAAAGGATGCGCACAGCAAGGATCGTGGCAATGCCCATCACGGCGTAGGCGAACATATAGACGATGACGTGCGGGACGAACCACGGGCTGCGGAGGGCGGGCATAAGTTCCTCAGTGTGAATCTCTGGCTTGAATATGTTTATGCACGCGAACATCACTGCCATCAGGCAGCCGAACGGCAGGACCCAGCGGTAACGCCAACGAAGATAGACCCCGAGGCCGATCAGCGAAAGGAAGAGGCTGAACCAGAGGCGGGTCTCCCCCATCGTGCGGAGCGGCGGACGGCCGAGCGTTACCCAGACCCCGACAATGAATGTTATGAATATAATCGAGCCTGCTCCCGTCAGAAGAACCGCCGGCATCCGACGCTTTGAGACCACCGACATTACGGCACCGGAGAGCCACAACGCGGATGCGGCCAACGCGAACCAAACAAATGAATCCCAACTCATTGCAGTCCCTCTTTTTTATTGAATATTCCTTCGGAAGAATCTGGTCCGGAAGAAAAAGCCTTCTTCCTGAAACGAGGTTTGAAACCGGAGAAGAACACCATCGCCGCGGCAGAGACGAGCAGCAGCCACAAAGCGATGCGGAAAACCTCCGACAATGGCGAACAGACACACTTGAATATGCTCGCGAACTCACCTCGCTCCGTGTCCGACAGGTAGTCCGACTGATAGATCCACCACGAGCCGATCTTGGCAGGATGGTTCACGGCGATCCTCGTATCGTAAGAACGGCCGTCCGGAAGGGTCAAGGTGACTTCGGAGGAATATTCATAGACAGAGAAATCCCTGAGTGTCAGCTCAAAAGGGAACTTGACAGACGCGTCGGTATATTCATTTCTCGCATAGTGCTCCGGGGCGTTCGGCATCGCGATCATTCTTGCCCGGACGGTTCCTCCGGTGCCGAATATTCCGGCTATCAGAATCACTGACAGCCCAAGATGGGCAAATGTCACCCCGAGGCGATGCCTGCTGAAATTATGAATATCCTCGATCGTGTTCAGGGTGACGGTCATCGCAAGGAACAGCAGAGCAAGGATGAAGATCGGCGACCGGCTCATATTCCTGAAACCAAGAACGCCGAAAAAGCCGTTCCCGCTCCCATCCTGCGGGGTTAGCCCGAAGATGAGAAGCAGGAACAGTACTATTGAAATCGAGATTATGCAGGCCTTCCGCCCGGCAAGATGTCTGTACAGCGGCCAGCGGTCACGCAACGCATAGATGACCACCAGAAGGCAGACATAGACCAGGGCCGCGACAAGCCCGAACGAATGGCCCAAGGCAGACATTACGCCTCAGCCCACTGCTTGCGCAGAAGGTCAACGGCAGCGGCGACAGTTGTGGCGCGGTCGCCCTTGGTGCCGCACTCGAAGCTTACATACTTGTCGTAGCCGATCTCCTTGAGAGCCCTGAATCCGTCAACGTAATAGTCCTTCTCACCGTCCTCGCCCGGCATAACCCTGCGGCCGCGGCTGGCGATGTGGACGTGCTGGAGGTATTCCTTGCCGGCAGACATCAACGCGCCGTAGTCGGAAGTCTCCTCGGACATATGCCAGAAATCCCCCATAGCCTTGACTCCCTTGCTGTCTGAGTCGCGGGCGATCGCCGCGGCGTCGGCAACCTGACGCATATAGAAGGCCTCGTTCCTGTTAAGCGGCTCAAGAATCACGGTCGTGCCGTGCTCAAGGGCGAACTCTCCAAGGTCGTGAAGCTGCTCGCAAAGGTAATTGCGGGTGTCCATCGTGTGAGGCTTGCACGGAGTCTGGTGGTTGAAGGCCGGAACCATAATGACTCCCGTCGAGCCAAGTTCTCCGGCAGCGGCCACGATCTCACGCATTGTCTTGTCAAACAATTCCTTAACGGCAGGATCCTCGGCAAGGATGAATCCGTCAAAGCCGGCGCAGATCGCCGACACCTTGATGTTTCGCCCACTGAGAGCATCCTGAATCTCTTTCACGCGGGAAGCCAGTCCACGTCCGCCCGGCTCGAAACCGACGACTCCAAGGCTCTCCATAAAGTCCAGCTTCTCGGCCAGACTCTCGCCCGGAGCTATTCCCTCCTGAAACGAAATCTTCAGTTCAAGGTCGTTTCCGGTCTTCTTTTTATCGTCCGATGCGGCGACGCACCCCGGCAGCACCGATGCCGCGGCCAATGCCGCCGACCCCGCCGCCGCTGTCGCCAGAAAATTTCTTCTGTTCATATTCGGTTACTTTTCTGCTCCCGGGACAGGGACGGTGTACTTGCTCATATCCATCTTGCCGAGCTCAAGCTTCTCCGGGAGGTAATCCAGGTCGGAGGCGCTGATCTCGTCCCAGGTGATGGTCTTGCCGGTGTAGGCGGCCTCACGACCCATCACGCCGCAGAGAGATGAAATGCCACACTCGCCTGCCTCAACGTGAGTCTCACCTTTGCGGATGTGGTTCACCCAATCCACGTGCTCAAGCACATACGGATTGGTCTGCTGGAACTGAGCCTTCTCGGCCTCACCATCGAACTGCCAAAGAATATTCCCCTGAAGGTCACGGATGGCGAAATCCGTCGAGCTCCAATAGCCTTTGGTTCCACGGACATATTCACTGACATTGTTGGAGCAGCCGTCGATCTGGCGGGACATACTGTGCAGATGGACTCCGTTCTCATATTCAAAGTCAATGCTGAAGTTGTCGTACTGATCGCCGGTGATTCTGCGCTGACGGCTTCCGAAGCCCGTAGCCTTGATCGGGTGTTTGCCGATCATCCAGTTGAACACATCGATGTTGTGCACGTGCTGCTCGACGATGTGGTCGCCGGAGAGCCACTTCCAGTTGACCCAGTCACGGATCATCCATTCCATATCGCTCCAGCCCTGCTGACGCTCCTTGTACCAAAGCATTCCCTGGTTCCAGTAAACGTTGCCGCCGGTGATCTCGCCGATCATTCCTTCCTGGATCTTCTTGAAGGACTCGACGTAAGGCCTCTGATGATGACGCTGGGTTCCAGTCACGACGCTGAGCCCCTTGGCCTCGGCCTGCTTGGCGGTCGCCATAATCTGACGGTAACCCTTGGCATCCACCGCGATAGGCTTCTCAAGGAATGAGTGAACGCCTTTTTCAGTAGCGTACTGGAAATGAGCCGGACGGAAGACCGGAGGAGTGGCGACAATCACCATATCCACACCCGAGTCAATGACCTGCTTGTAGGCATCGAAGCCGGTGAAGCAGTGATCCTCAGGAACTTCCTGGTTCCATTGGTTCTTGATGTTCTCACGAAGGCCGTTCAGACGGTCAGCGAAGACATCGCCCAAGGCTGTGACCTTGATCCCATTGGCGGCGTTAAGGAGGTCATTGACAGCACCGCTTCCACGGCCGCCGCAACCGATTACACCAACCTTAAGTTCCTTGCCGTCAATGGCTTTGTCAGGAAGTTCAGGCACATAGTACTCGCCCGGCTGCCTGAGGGGAGTCATCTTGCCGGATTTGTCACCGCCCGCGCAGGCTGACAGCAGGACGCTGCCTCCTACCAGACCTACACCTATCTTGGCGCTCTTGCCAAGAAAGGATCTTCTGTCCATTTTGTTGCTCATTTTATTAATAGTCTTTATGTTATTAAATTTAGTATTCCTTAAAATAATAACTTGGGAATCCCTCCCTTGCTTATTTACATAATTCCTTCCGGCACATCGCACACCACCCTGAAACCGACGCCCTTGATGTCAGAGTACCACCAGATGCTCTTCGGATTCTGCGGGTCAGTGCGAAGCCAATCATCATTCCGGGTGTGGCTTCTGGCGGCGCAGCGGACCTGCGCGGCGTCATCTGAATATGATCCTCCGCGTACCACAAACTCCTCGCCGCTCTCCGGCCCCCGCGGATCCAAAGCCCCGTCAGCTATCTTTGAATATGCGTCCGCGGCATACCGATCGGAGCAATATTCCATCACGTTACCCAGCATATTCTTGAGTCCGAACGGGTTGGCCTTCACCTCGGAAGGCTCCTGAGTCTTGCCGAAACTGTCTTCTGAATATACCACATAACTTGCGATCGAGGTGGTGTCCGCCCCGAAGAGCCTGTTCCAGAATGTTTCCTTTGAATATTTCTTCGGGCTTCCTTCGAAGAAGTACGGAGTCTGGGTGCCGCCACGGGCTGCATATTCCCATTCCGCCTCGGTCGGAAGACGGTAGTTTCGTCCGGTTTTGATGGAAAGCCACTGGCAGAAGGTCTCCGCCGCGTAATGCGTCATCGTGATCGCAGGCCTCTCGCCCATTCCCCAGCCTTGGTCCGGGAATCCGAACGGAGGGGTAGGACCGCTTACGGCATCCACATCCGGACGGTTGTTGTTGGCGTAGATCTTCTCAGGAGGGGTTCTGCCCTCGGACATCGTCTCGTTGTAAAACGCCCAGAACTGATGCCAGGTCACCTCGACCTCACCCATAAAGAACGGAGAGATCCGGACCTTTTTCTGAGGGCCCTCATCCGCAGAGCGGAACGGCTCGTTGTCCGGGCTGCCGATCGTGAACTCACCTCCGGGAACCGCGACCATTTTGATCGCCGCCGTCGTGCCGGGTACCGTCTCCGTGAAGTTCGTGAAAGAAGTCACCACGGCGGCACTGTCATATTTCTCGCCTCCGCCAGTGTCCATCACCTTGCCTTCCAGCCTCTTATGCTCGTAGCCGGGCATATCGTGCCCTGTGTTCAGGTGGCAGCTTATGCACTGGAGATTCAGTTTCTTGGCGTTCTCTTCATAGTAGAGATGGGCGGTGATCCCGTCATCGGATATTCCTGAAGGGAAAAGATTGACGTGGCATTTCTCGCAGGATTCGTTATAGACGATCTTCGTTCCGTGCTCAAGCGTTCTCTTTGAATTCCAATCGATTTCGTCCTTGTCCTTGGTCATCCTGGCCCACAGATCCTTTGCACCGATCCGTGCCTTGACCATATAATAGCGAAGGTAGCCGTTCTCTTTCGGAGGAAGATGGCAGGCGGCGCAGTCGGTCACGACACCACTCTCGCTGTTGTAGTGCTCGGACTTCTTCCAGTCCGCGTCAGCCTGCTCGTGGTAGTGGCAGCTCATACAATACTCATTGGTGGAAGTGCGTGTCATCGCCCCTCCCACCGCCAGCATAGCACATACACCAATCGCCAGCCCGCCAAGGCCAGAGAATATGATCACTTTTTTCCTGCCTCCCATAGTCGTGTTCCAAACCTGTTAAAAACAAATCCGGTAAATTTACACAAAACCTTTCAGAATGCAAATTTTTTTCGAGGTGGGTTCTACCTTTAAAATCAACAAGTCAGCTCACCTATGCCAGCACGGTTCTCAGAATGAGTACTCCCCCGGACCGATCTCATAGATTTCGTAACTACTGTCATCAAGCGGTCTGAGAATCGCGGCGTCCGTGCTTTTCGGGACATAGACCGTGGCGCGGGTTCCGAAAGGGACACGGCCTTCCATACGCACCTTGTCACCGTTCACCTTGACTTTGGACACAAGTGTCCCATAAGGAGTCCGGGTCGTGTAGGAGACATCCTCAAGCTCCTTCACGGGAATAGGACGGATGATGATGTGCTTGAAACCAGGCTCATCAGGATCTGTCTGAACTCCAGCGAGCATCTTGTAGAACCAAACGAGGCCGCCACCGAACATCGGGTGGTTCCGCGAATCAGTCCCGTCCCATTGCTCCCACGTGGTTGTAGCGCCTTGTTCAAGCCACCATCCGAAACTCGGAAAATCCTTTTGGTTCAGCAGGGTCCACGCCACATCGTTCATACCATTGAGAGCAAGAGTCTCGTAAAGGAATCTGTGCGCGACGAAGCCGACATTGACGTGGCCGTTGTATTTGCCCATCAACTCTTCACGGAGTGTGGCGCGGACATCCTCAAGTCGTTCCTGAGGTACACCCATATACAGAGCATAGACGTTGCCTCCGAAGTCTCCGTAGCTCTTGGCTTCCGGATCGTAGTAACTTCTGTTGAACGCATCTCTGATTCCGTCAGCCTTTTCCGAATACTCTGCGGCACATTTCTCGTCACCAAGTACCTTGGCTGTCTTCGCTGTGATGTCCGCACACAACCAGTAGAAGAATGTGTAGACAAGTTCATCCTTCGGCAGGCCGAAAGCCGGCGCCCAATCTCCGAGGTTGTACCAATAGAGTGGCGTTCCCTGTGGTGTAGGCTTATGGAACGACGACGTTCCGTCCTCTGTCCGCCAGGTGTCATAGAAACGCATAAACGCCTTCATCGGGCCAAGACAGCTTGCGAGAAGATCCTTGTCACCGTAGCGGTTGTAGAACTCCCACGGCATAACGCAGATGGCCGCACCCCAAGCCGGACCGCCTCCGCAGCAAGGTTCCCAAGGAGCGCCGTTCGGCACATAACCCGACTCTGGATTCTGACTGCCTTTGACATCACCGATCCATTTGTTGTAGAATGAGGCGGCGTCAAAATTGGCAAGGACCATAGGCATCGCGACCTCACCGTCACCCGTGTATGGAAGTCTTTCTCTATGAGGACAATCGGAGGCCACCCCTGCGTGCATATTGTCCACCTGAGACTGTCTCCAGATCTTTTCGATCTGACAGAACAGCGGATTCGAACAGTCGAACTCAGCGTTGGGTTTCACATCGGAGCCGACCGCCTCGGCGACTATCCGCGAAGCATCAAGATCTTTGATCCCGGAAATGATGGCCTCTCTGAAAACATACCAAGTGAACTTCGGATTCAACGAGACCTTCCCATCGGACGCACAGACATATTCACACCTGCCGGCAGGATACTCAGACAGATGGTTGACCTTAAGAGTGTCACCCTTGCTAACATTGACACCATCCAATTTGACCCAGCCCGAAATGACCTTGCCGAAATCGACCTTGAATGTTCCATCTTCGAGTTTCTCGAAAGAGACCGGATTCAAGACTTCCACTACCTTGTCTGTCGGCCCCATATTGGCTACAAGTCTGCCCTGAGGAGCCTCCTTAACGGCAGCGTACCCTAACGAGGAGTCATCCAATCCAGGCTTGCTCCATCCCGGAATCTCAATGTTGGCGTCATAGACCTCTCCCTGGTAGAGGTTGCTGAACACAACCGGGGAATGAGCCTCCTTCCAAGTGGTGTCCGAGCAGATATATTCAATGTGCCCATCTGAATATTCAAGTTTCATCTGCAGGATGAATCTCGGGTAGCCGTAGTTCGCTATGGTGTTGTTGTTGAACAATCCTTCGTGGAAATACCCGCTTCCAAGAAGCATCGAGACAGCATTCGCGCCCTTATCGAGCATATCAGTGATGTCGTAGGCGAGGTACAGGGTCCGATAGGCTGTGACTTCCGGCTCCAGAGGGATTCTCGGATTGGTGAGAAGCGCCGGCCTTGTCGTGTAGTCGGTCAGCCCGGGAACGAAGTAGTCATCTCCGACCTTGCCGCCGTTGACGGACATCTCGAACCAACCAAGTCCACAGACAAAAGCTTTTGCGCGGACGAGACCATCCCTGACCGTGAACTCTTTTCTGAATATGGGAGCGGAGTTGTCCGCTGTCGGGTCGCTGTCATCCTGCCAGGAAGCGCCGATCCACTGAGCCTTCCAGTCGCTTTCTCTGAACATTCCTGTAGTCCAGTGAGCAGGTTCCGCCCACGCTGACACTTTGCCATCCGCATTCCAGATTCTGACAGTCCACCAATAGTCCTCCATAGAATCCATCTCCGGTCCCGAATATGCGACCAGATGGGACTCGCTTCCTGCCATCTTTCCCGAATCCCAGATGTCCGCCTTACCTTCCTTGAGAGCCTTCCTGTCGGTGGCCACGAGAATCTGCCAGGCGGTTTGGGTGGTGTTGTTTATCCACGAGAGCCTTGGCGTCTGTGTGTCAATGAGGATGCCATTCCCTTCCTGATACTCGCAACGGAGGGCTTCCGGCGCCATCTTTTTGTCATTTACGCAAAAGCCGAGCACAACCCCCATAAACAATAAGCCCCCCAAGGCCAATCCTAATTTTGTTGTCTTCATCTGACCGGGATAATTTTGTGTCGCAATGTAACAATATTCATAGATAAATGCAACTGTTGATGATTTCAGAATCAGCAGATCCCTATCGTTTGCCTAGCGACCTGCAACGTTCTATACCCAAATATTTTCTGTCGGTCATTTATTTCGGTTCGGTCTGCGGCTGACGCTGAAGACGGGGAGGATGAATATTACGGCAAGGATGGAGAAGAGCATTCCGGAGATGGTGCCTACAGCGAAGTCGAACCAGAAGACTTCCTCGGGGCCGTCGGTCAGGAACGGAAGGAGGCCGAGGATAGTGGAGACTATGGTGAGGGTGATCGGGTTGATCTTGCGGGAGTAGGCTTTGACATAGAGGCGGATGCCGGCTGATTCGGCTGGTTGGTGAGATTGCCGAACCACAGGGAGCGGGTGGGTACGCTCACGGAGGAGGGACTGGTAGGTTGTGATGAGGTAGATGCCGGCGTTGACGACTATGCCGCTTAGCATCACGAAGGCGGCGAAACCGCCCTGGTCGAAGGAGAAGTCCGAGAGACCGAAGGCGAGGAAGAGGCCGATGAAAGAGACCGGAACCATAAAGATCACGGCGAGCGGGTAGCGGAACGACTCGAATGTCATCGCAAGGATCACGTACATCACCGCAAGGATCAGGAAGATAAGCCAGGCGTACTGCTGCTTGGCGGTGTCGAACCAGCCCCAACCCGGCACCTCGGCCTTGAATCCTATCGGAAGCACCTCTTCGTTCATATATTTCACCGCTTTCTGGGACAAGGAACGACTCAATTCCCAGCTTCCGATGAAATCATAGCAGACAACAAGCTCGTAGGACTGGTTGCTCTTACGGATCGTCACCCCCGTGCGTTTCTTGTCGATGCCGCCCACACTTGAGAGCGTCATACTCTTCTGCCCGACATCAATCGGGGAGTTCAGCACGTGCCATAGATCGTACCTGTCCAGATCCGAAGAACGGAGGATCACATCGACGGATTCACCATCATATTCGGAAGCCCCGATCTTCCGTTCGTACAGCAAGGATCCCAAGGCATTGTAGTAGGCGTACGGATTGATGTCGGCGAGCGTCATCCTGGAGAAATCATAGTCCAGGACAAACTCCATCGAAGGTCTGCCGTTCCATCCTCCCGACCAGATCTCAGCGCCCTGGACACGGCGGTTGGTGGAGAGATAGGCCATCAACTTCTCGGCATAGCGGCTGAGTTCCTGATAGTTATACCCCTTCAAGGAGATACGGTTGCTCTTGGAGGACGAGACGATGTTGTTGTTGAAATTATTGTCGTCTATTCCGGACACCCTCCAGTTCGCACCTCCGAAATTGATAGCCATCCTCGTCACCTCAGACTTCAGCACGGCCGGGAAACCGGTGTTCTCGTACTCCGGCTTGAACTCAACCGAAATCTCGGCGTTGTCATAGGAATATACAGACGTGGTGAAGACGGAGATCTCATCGAACTTCGCCAGATAGTTCTCCATCGCCTTCACGACATCGTTGAGCTGGTTCACCGTACACCCCTCAAGCATACCAGCGTTGATGATCAGGCGCTTCTTCTCGGGCTCCCGGTAGAAATTGGAGCGGTTCAAAGACTTGTAGAACAAGCCGAAAGACGAGCTGGCGATCTTGTCGATGAGCTGGCGGTTTGAATCGTACGGCTTCCAGGTCACGATCTTGTCCAGGAACTTGTCGAACCTGTCTGCCTTGGCCTTGTCCAAGTCGGACAGACGGGCCGGAAGAAGGCAAAGCGGAACACCGAACGCGGCGATGAACAGAAGGACGTACACCCAGCGATGCCGCACTCCCCAACCGATGTAGGAAGCGTAGAACCTGTTCCAACGCAGGATCCGACGGAGTTTCCTTGGGGAACGCCCGGACTTGCCGCCCGCCACCCTTACAGGAACATATTCCATCAGCGACGGGATGAAGAGGTAGGAGATGATCAGCGACAATCCCAAGTTAATGACAATCACCCAGATGAAGTCCACGAGGTTGGCCTTCTCCTTTTCCGGAAGCAGAAGGACCATCACCAACGCCCCGACAGTCGTGGCGGCCGCCGAAAGGATTGACGGGAAGGCTTTCCGATCCTTGAAATGGGCATAGTGGTCGATCATCACGATCGAGGTGTCGATGACTATGCCGAGCGAGACAGTGATTCCGGCGAGGGTGTAGATGTGGATCTGAAGACCGGCGAAACTGTAGATCATCAAGGCAGTCAGCACATTGACCGTCAAGGTGAAGACTATGATTAGCATATACCTCCACGACCTGTTGATCAGGAACACGAACAGCAGTAGGATCAGGATGCAGAGGGCGGTCCGGACGTAGATCTTGTCGAGTTCCTCGCTGACATATTCAGAGGAATCGTAGGCTATGCCGGCGGTGATTTCCGAAGGGAAGGTTTTCTGGAGCTCATCCATCTTGTCCTTCACAGCCGAGGAGACCGTCAGCAGATTGGCAGTGGATGCGATCTCCACCGTCAAGGTTATGGTGTTCAATCCGTTGACACGGTAATAGTAGGATGGCAGGGCCTCCTCGTAGCGCCACTGCGCGATGTCTCGAAGATAGATCACACGGCCGTTCACATTCTTGACCGGAACCGAGCCGAAATCCTTGTCCGAAGCCTCTTTCAGGCGCACTGTCATCAACCCTTCCGAAGTCTCGGTCATTCCGAGAATATCCTCTCGATAGCAGGAGTTGAAGGCGAATGAGATCTCATCGGCGGAGATGCCGGCCGACTGGATCTTAGCGGCATCAAAAGTGATCACCCACTGGAATGGTACTCCTCCGTCCACATTGACCTTGTCCACGCCAGGAATGGCGGCCAAATGCCCGAGAACGTGCTCTTTGACATATTTGGAAATCTCTCTGGAAGGGATAGCACCCTTGATAAGATAGGATATTCGTGAGACACGGCCGCTTCCGGACAGGGATATTTCTGGATAGGACACTCCATCCGGGAGGCTTGAATATACATTCCGGATCGCGGATGCCACCTCGAAGCGGGCAGCGTCCATATCAGTTTCCTTGCGGAATTTGACATAGACAGAACCGGATCCCTTGCGGGAAGTCGATGAGATGTCAGTGACGTTCCGGATCCCCGCCAGGACACCTTCTATCTTGGAAGTCGCCTCGCTTTCAATTATTTCCGCAGAGGCGTTGCGGTAGGAGAAAGACACCGTGATCGAGCGTCCTTCCGTCATCGGAGTGTATTGGATGTTCAGACGCGGCAACGCCGCCAGCCCTACAAGGGACAGCGCCACCATAATCAGAACGACCGAGAATGGAGAAAGTCTATTTCTTCTTCCTTCCATTGTAGACCGAATAATACAACGCCGGCACGACGAACAGGCTGACAAGGGTTCCGACAAGCATTCCAGCTATGATCACAAGGGACATCGGGTACTGGAGATCAGCCCCCATACTTCCTCTGGAGAGGAATGGGCACACAGCCAGAATCGTTGTCAATGAAGTCATTATGATCGCTTTCACTCTAAGCGAGGACGCATCAATGACCGCACGCTCAAGACTTTCCCCGGCTTTCCTCATCTGGTTGATCGTGTCGATTTTCAGGATGGAGTCGTTGATGACGATTCCGGTGATGACAATCAGTCCAATCATAGACATCAAATTGATGCTGACCCCGAAAATCCACAGTACCAGCAAGGCGACGAATACATCCACGACAATCTCAGCAAGAATGATCAGCGGCTGGACCAGAGACTCGAACTGGGACGCAAGAATCAGGTAAAGCAGGATTATGGCGACCAACATTATGATGATCATCTCGTCAATCATCTCTCTATTGCTGAACCAAGAGCCGGAATAACCCACATCGAAGTTTCCGTCCTCACGCACTACGGCATCCACCGCCGCCATCACGGGTTTCACATCCTTAGACTCGACATCAAGAGCCAGAGGATAATAGTTGTCTTCCGAACCGGCGATGACGGTCTTGAAGTCTTCGACAAAAGTCTGCCGCATCAAATCCGAAACCGGGATTATGGACACATTCCCTTTCTGGTCTTTCCTCTCGATAAAAGCACCACGCAGGATTTCGGAAAGCCCGGCCACATTGGATCCTGTCACCACAGGAACAGTGCTCGTCCCCTGCACGATGTTGAAAAGTCGGTTCTCATTAAGGGAGTTTCTCAAGATGGAGGCCAGTTCGGAATAGCTGACATCATAAAGCGCAAGCAACTCTGGGTCAGCCACAAACAGAGCGTCAGTCTTGACCGGAGGGTCAGCGACGGCCACACCTGGCAACGCCTCCCTGACCCCGGAGAGGACATTCCTCAACGGACCTACCTCAACCTCCCTCGTCCTCAAAGGGCGAAGACGCGCCGTCAGCGGAGCCTCGTTCTGGGCAAAGACCATATCGAATATGTTCCCGGAGGCCTCGAATGAATATACCGCCGCGGGATATTCATTCCCCATCACACCCTGTAACCCATTCTGGACTTGCCTCAAGGTGCGGGAGTCCTTGCAGTTGATGTAAACGGACGCTTCGGAAATACCCTGGTCGCCACTGTGACCGAGTATGAACTGCTGCGAGCCGACAAGCGTTGTCATCTGCTCCACACTTCCGGCAATGCTTTCCTCCAATCCTCTGACACGCTCAGTGTTCTGCTCCACGGAAATATGCTCGTTCCAGTCGATCTTCATTATCGCGTCCGTCTGGGTCATCTCCGGCAGACGGGATTTCGGCATCTCCAGAAAACAGAACACAAGTCCGACGGTCGAGACGGCGAGAAGCCCCCAGGCGACCGGTCGGTGTCTTATGAACCATTCCATAAGCCTGTCATCCCAGCGGCGGATCGGCTCATCAAAGTTGATTTTCTCCAGCAACGGACTCGGGCGGAAACCGGCAGAACCCTTGAACCACCAGTAATAATAGACCGGAATCACAAGGATGGTCACGATGTAGGAGGTCAGCAGCACGATTGTCACCGACATCGCCTGATCGTAGAACATCGCTCCTGCGATGCCGCTGAGGAATATCAACGGAATGAACACGGCGCAGGTTGTCAGCACTGAGCTGAGCATCGCTCCCCTCACCTCTTTCGTGCCCTCAAGCACGGCGGAGCGCAGGTTGCCTTCCCGCTGCCAGCGACCGGTTATGTTATCGACAAGGATCACCGTGTTGTCCGTCATCATACCGACTCCGAGAAGCAGGCCGGAGAGGGATATGATGTTCAGTGTCAATCCGATGGCGTAGAAGCAGAGCATCGAGAAGATCAGCGCCACCGGCATCGTGATGATGACCAGCACCGGAGAGCGGAAGTCCCTCATAAAGAGGAATATGATGACGCTCGCCAGAAGGAGGGCGACGATGATGTTCTGCAACAGGTTGTTGATGGTATATTCAAGAAGCTGGGTCTGGTCTCTCGTGATCTCGAACCTCAGCTGCGGGTAGTCTCTCGCGAAGCTGTCCATCAGGCGGTTCATCGCGGATTTGAGGTCGGACATCTTCGCCTCGCTCTGCTTGATGACGGCAAGGCACACGGCATCCTCACCGTTCGAGCGGATGAGACCGGTCCTCTTGGCGGGATGGACGATGACCTTGGCGATGTCCTTGATCTGGAGCAGACGGCCGTCTTTCTTCAGCCAGAGGTTGGCGATGTCCTCGCTGGAAGAGGCACGGGAATCGAACTTGACATTGTAGCGGTACTCGCCGTCACGGATCGTGAGACTGCCCAGACGGATGTTCGAGTTTCTGACGCAGCCCTCGAACTCAGGCATCGTCATTCCCATCTGGAGGAGTTTGGATTCGTCAGGGATGATGAGAATCTCATCGCTGACAAGACCGCTGACATCAACCATCGCGACTTCGGGGAGCTGCTCGATGCGCTTGCTGATCACGTCACGGGCGAAGCGGCTCATCTGGGTAAAATCCTCCCCTGCCGAGGTGATATTGACAAAAAACGCCGGAATGTCCGTGGCGCTGGCCTTCAGCACCTTAGGCCGGCTGATTCCATCCAGAGCGGACATCGACCGGTCGATCTTCTCGTTGACCTCGATGAAGAGATAGTCGATGTCCGAACCGTGGTTGAACGTCAGCCGGATCGTCCCGCTGCCGTCCTTAGCCTCGCTGACAATGTCCTCCAGCCCGTTGATCTGGATAAGCTGCTGGCGCAGAGGCTTCAGCACACTCTCGTCCATCTCTCTGGCCGAAAGCTCTGAGGACGTGGCCTGCACAGTGATGTACGGGATGTCCACGTCCGGAATCAGCGACACCGGCAGCAGACGGATGCTGACAATGCCCAGCACGACGATGACAAGGGTTATCATCGTCACAGTTATCGGCCGGTCAATCAAATGTTTAAGCATTGCCTATCGTTTTACCAGCACATCGGAGTTGTCCGCCAGATTGAGATTCCCGGAGACAATAACCTGATCGCCCTCGTTCAGCTCAGCGTTCCTGTCCTTGTTGGCCTCGACCACGTAGGACTCACCGTTGGAATAGAGGATAGTGACGTAGGTCCAATGAGCCTTGCCGTCATCCGTGCAGGTGAACAGCACGTCCAGATTGTCCCTGATCACCACCGCGCTGCGAGGCACCACCAACTGCCCCGGAATCATCCTCTCCACAATCACACGTACATTCATTCCGTCGATCAGCGAGCCGTCGTTCCGGACCTGCGCCGTGACGGAGATCTGCCCATTCTCATCCACGAGCGGGTTGATGGCGGTGACTTTCCCTGAATATTCCTTCGTCTCGTCAGCGAACGGCCTGACCTTTACCGGAAGCCCCTCGGAGAGGAATGAATATTCCGACTCCATCACCGAGAAATCCACCTCCAGCACACTGTCGTCCACGATCGTGCAGAATGTCCCTGACAGACTCTGGTCGAACGGCTTCTGCTTGATGTCAGCGACACGGCCGGAAAACGGAGCGCAGAGAACAGTCCCGGCGATCTCGTAGGCAGAGCGGTCCAAGGCATTTTTGGCGGAAGAGTAGCCCGACTTCATCTTCGCGGTGGCCAGCAGGTCGGCGGGAACCGAGGTGGTGTCTCCGGCCGAATATCCCTGCCCCACAAGGAAATCGTACAGATCCAGCTCGGCCTTCTGAAGCGAAAGCCGTGAGGATTCCTGTGCCAGTTTCAAATCGGGGCGGTCAACGGTGGCGATGACGGAACCTGCGGAGACATATTCACCATTTCTGACGTTTATCGCCGAGATTTTCCCAGTAGTACTGAACTGCAACGCGCTTTTACGGCTTGCGACAAGCTTTCCGTTGGACAGGAGCTGCCGGGCAAAGTCCGTCTTTTCCAGTTTCATAACCGTAACCTCGTTTATCTGAGGTGTGTAGGTCAATTTCCCGTCCTTCGTTTCCTCCGTCTTTTTGTTCCCGCCACAGGCCACGGTCATCATTGCGAGGCCGCAGGCACAAAGTGGCACAATTATATTCCTTAGCATATTCATTGATTCTGAATTATTCAATCATTTCCTTGACGCTGACATCGATGTCCTTTCCGGTGAGGAAGTCGTATAGGGCGTATTTCCGCAAGGTGTAGTAATAGTTCCAGAAATTGGCGTAGTCGGTGATGTACTTGGTCATCGCGGACTCGTTGTCATTCTGGGCGTTCGTGAGGTCAGTCACCGTGGCCGAACCGCGCCTGAACTTGTCCATCATCAGCTCGAACCTTTCAGAGGCTATCTCCATCGCCTTGCGGGAGGCCATACACTGCTGCCGCTGGTTGTTGAACTGGCCGACAGCGGTGAATATCTTCCTGCGGTAGTCGTTCTCACTCTGGAGGTTCTGTGCCTTGATGACCTCCTCGGCGGCCTTGGCTTTCTGTACCTTTCCCTTGCCAAGCCCCCAATCGAAGATCGGCACACTGAAAGTCAGGCCGACAACCTCTTGGTTCAGCAGATCCTTATAGACATCCGGCAGGCCGTCGCCGGTCTGAGACAAGCCGAAACGGGCGTTCAGACTCATCGAAATTCCCCTGTCCGCCTTGGCTTTCGCCACATTTGAAGCCGCGCTCAACTCACTGATCTGATTGTCAAGGCTGAAGGCCGAGTTTTTCAAGGCCTTTTCCATCACCAGATCGTAATCCATCAGAATGTCCGGCAGGGCTCCGTCCACAACAGGTTCAACCTCAACCGACTCATCGTAGCCAAGAATAGAGTTCAGGGCCATCTGCGCCTGACGCACGTTGACGAGGCTCTCTCCGATCGAGATGCTGTCGTTCAGGGCACGGAGTTCCAGTTGGAGATATTCAGCCCTCGTGACGCTTCCGAGTTTCATCCTTTCCGCTGCCACGGAGCGCATCTTCTCGGTGTTTTCGTAATTCGACTTCACGACCTCTTGGTTCTTAAGAGCCTGGACAAGCGTGAAATATGCCGAAACAGCGTTGATCGTGACCTGCTCCATCGACTCTATGTAACGGCGACGGCCACGCTCATATTCCTTAGGCTCAATGAGTTTATCCCATTTGAACTGGTTGTAGGAGAAGAGCGGCTGGACGTAGCGGACAGTGACAGGCTGGGAGTACCAGGTCAGTTTCTTGTTGAGTCCGAACTGGTCGATGCGGGAAAGGTCTGAATAGACGTAAAGTCTTCCACCAGTGAATGTTATGTTCTGTGCAACCTGAAGTCCGAGGCTGTTCTGGAGGTTGTAGGTGCTGGCGTAGCGGAAGGAGCCGTCCTCGTAGCTTTGCAGCAGGGTGAGCGACCGGTCGAAGTTCATCAGGTTGCCGTACAGGATGAGCGAAGGCAGGCGGCTCGCCTGATAGGAACGGTACGCCCAATAAGTCGAGACAAACGCGTGCTTCGCCTCCAACGCCGCCACCGACTGGCTCCGCGCCGTACCGATCGCCTCCGAAAGTGACATCCGCCGCTGCGCCCCGACAGGCCCAGCCCCCAAGAGAAAAATGAATATGCCGACCGCGGCTGTGGTTATTCTATGGTTAAGGTTCATTGTAGCCTAACATTTTTTAGTGCTTGCTAATTTACTGAATATTTTCCGTTATCCGCCTTTATGATTATAGATTTCGCTCACCGGATCACGATTCCGACAATGTACTCCTCCGGAACAAGGCCGAAGTAACGGCTGTCACGGGAGTCGAGGACATTGTCTCCACCAAGGAAATACCAATTGTGTTTGAAGGTATATTCATTCAATGGTGTCTGCCCAAGGAAGACTTGCCCGCCACTCTCGCTCAAGCGCTTACCTGTCTCATACAATATAGGTCTGCGCCAGGTTCTGTAATTGTCAGCATTGATCTCAACGGTGTCTCCTTTTCTCGGGACGGGCAGCGGTCCGAAATCACGTATCGTCCAACCAAGATTCTTGTTCACCTGCATAGCTTTCATTACCACCCCTGTCTCCACCAGAACCGAATCAGGAGTTTCGGACAAGATCCGTTGATATTTCAGATCACCCAAGTGCCCTCCGGTTTGAGGATCGACATAATACCCATTCTTTATCCTCACCGTATCGCCCGGCACAGCATAGCAACGCTTCAGATACACATAGTTTATCCGGAATGTAATCGTGTCCTTGGACCTCGCATAAGGATAGTTCGCAATAACCAGATCCCCCGCTTTGGCTTTCGAGAAACCTGGCAAACGAAACGATGACAATGTCGGTTTCGTGAAATCATAGTCGGTATAGATCCTTGCGCCCATCTTGAGTTTGTTCACCCACACCCGTTCGCCGCTATGAAGCACCGGTTCCATAGACTCCCCTCTCACTATAAAAGAGTCTCCTATCAGAGCCCTGCCAACCAAATGGAGAAGGACAAGCGACAGCGTGGATGTCAGGATAATAAGAGACAGCCTAATAATCTTCCGAATGTTCATCATAGAATTTTTTCGCCCTATTATGAAGATCTCGCATTGACATATTCCTTTCATTCACAGGAAGGGACAAAGCCTTCCGCGCATAAGACAATGCCTGCTTTGTGTCTCCCCTCTTTTCTTCCATTTCCATCAGCAAGATGTAAGGATACAAGCGCGACGGCACCATATTGTGCGAATGAAAATAACTACGTTCGGCTTGCTCGTAGTCCCCCAGCGCTTCGAAGTTTTTGCCGATGATGTTGTAGAACATAGGATCCGATGAAATTAATGAGCCCTCCCTTAGGATCACGTTGCTTTCAGCATAACGCCCCTCCTTGTGAAGAGCATAGCCATAATCATAAAGATAACGGAACTTCATCCTGAGCTGCGGGTATAGTTCCGCCAACCTGTCCGCCATACCGTCGAAAATCTCAAAGTCCGCGAACCTCCGCTCATCAAGCCATTTGCTCTCAGCCTCTTTTCTCCGTTTGTTTTCCGGCAGCCATACCAGCATTGATCCCACCGACAGGCAGACGAGTGCCGGAACCAAAATCAGCCTTCCCCTTTTTCCGACTTTCACACTTGCGCCTATCGCCGCCCCTAAGAAGACAGCCAAAAGCAATCGTAACTGCCACACAGCCAAAGGATATGAAGCCATCGCGAATGTGCCCCACGCAACGAGCCCAAAGGTCAAGGAAGAATCTGAATGACATAGCATCATCGTTCCGAGAACAATGACAGCCACCGACAACAACAAGCCAAGGATCCCGAACTCCATTCCCATACGAAGATATTCATTGAACGCATATTCTGGGCATCCGGCGATCCTTACCCTCTCTTGACCGCGCTCCTCTGTCTCAAAATATTCCGCCTGCGCATCACCGTATGCCCCGAGAGCTTTCCCGAATCCGTGCCCTGTCAGCGGTTTGTCCGCTATGGCCCGCAGTTCCATCTCCCAAATGTGGAAACGGCCAAGCGCCGAGTCCTTCTTGAGGCAAAACGCTCCCGCACCGACAATAAAGGCCACAACTACAACAGACAAAATCAACCATTTATGTGATTTTAAATATGACTTTGATTCCGTATCGATCAAGGCGAAAGCAACAGCAGACACGAGCAGCGCGACAAAACCGGTCCTGCTCATTGATGCGGGCAGGACGACAATGCCCAGACATCCGGAAACAGATGATAGCCAGAATAGTATTCTGTCATACAGGTTTCCGGAGTCACGCCATTTCCACGCGGCAGCAAAAACCACGGCTATGCAGACCGCGAGGAACCCGCCATAAGGACCAGAGTTAGCGAAACTGCCAGTCATAGGACACATAGTATTGCGGGAAATCGCAAGTCCAAGCAGCTGCATAATCCCCAACACCGACTCGTAGGCAAGCCACAGTGACAGAGCGAAGACGATTATGCGTTCAGCAAACCCTCGCCGACAGACGAACAAGGCCGATGAGACCAGAAACAACATGGTTAAATACGGAAGTCAGGCAAATCGTATCTCAGAATTTTTTCAGAGTTGCTTTCGACAACAAAAATCACATTGTTTTCTGTGTCAATATCAAATAGTAATGCTTTGACAGGTAACTTAATCTCAACCAAAGGCTCACCTGTCCAACTGAACAAATGAATAGAGGGTGGGGAGCAGACTCCTTGTTCAAAATCGTCCATTTTCGCTCCTACATAAAGAGCCGCAAAAAAATCTTTGTATGGATGCACGTCATAGTAGGCCCTTGGAGTCAGATCAATACCCTGTCTTTCAATGTCACCGATGCTTTGAAGCCTTTCCCCCAAAGCCAACGTCTTCGCAAACCCTTTACTCGTGGCATCGAATGAATATAGTTGAATGACATTAAAATAGGAACTTACTTCTGCCACTGTTCTTCTTTCATCGTCTATGACAAAAGAAGACGAAAGAAGGTTCTGTTCTGAAGATGAGATCTCATTAAGATAATCCATCGAAGCCGTATGACATTCTCTTCCCAAAGAATCCACCAAAAGTCTTTCAAATCCACTGCCATCAGCCTTGGACCTACGACACAGAAAACAGTTTGGAGAAACGTAGAAATAACGGGAGCCAGATCTTGTTGAAAGAGAACGCGACAAGTATCTATAGGCATTTGAAAGGGAATCCTGCGAAACATCTAGCTCAATAAATGACCCTGCATAGTCATAAACTCCGGCCTCACATCCACCATCTTTTTCATAAAAACTCATCCAGGAGATATAGGGACGATAAAGGACTTCTCCAGGACCGGAGCCAATCATCAAGAAGGTGTTTGTCACTTTGGTTTCTTTTCCTAAAGTCACGGTTGACAAGCACCCCTTGGGGGCGGCACAAGACACTAAAAGATAGTCCCCGAAACTCTTGACCCCGTGAATTCCCATTAGCTCCACATCCAATGTATCAGCCTTTCCTAACACATACTTATTTGGAAAGTTCCGCACAAAACTTACATCGTCGAATGCAAAATAGTCCTTATGTTCACACGATGTCAGAATTAACACCAATGCGGTAAGTATAAATAAAATCTTTCTCATGGCTTGCAGAAATTCATCCCTCCTCTATATGTTCCTGGGAGTTCTGTACAAGTTCCACAATAAAGCACAACATATGAAATATCATCACGAATGCTTTTCCAACATTTTACATACTCACCGTGCTCGGCATCAGACAAAGCCTCAACATTAGCAGTAAAAATCACATCAGGGGATGTTTTCCCATAATGGATCAAAGCCCCAACTAATAGCATTATAAATGCAATAACACTCAGCGAAACTATATTTTTCATAGTAAATAATTATTTAAAGCATACACTTATTTTACGTCCTCGACCTGGGATTTCTTCACACGTTCCACAATAGATAACCTGATCGGAAGGATCATCATTCACAAGCTTGTAACACTTATTCCCTCCATCAGGAGTTTCTTCACTCGCAAGCGCATCCACATTCGCAAACATATAAATGTCGATGTCACGATTAACTACAAGCATTAAAGCGATAATGCCTTCTATTAGAAAGAAGGCAGAAGACCAGATTAAGATTTTCTTCATATTTTTATACATTTACGTTTATCTTGTTTAGAACCTTATCAAATACTATAGACAACTTTTCTCCGTGAAGCGGATTACCGATAAAGACAGGATGGGCATCCTTCCCTATTAAGAAGCTATGAAATCTCCGGTCGGATGGAAAATCCTCATTGATTCTGTAAAAGTCTCCGTACATATCAACATATATCGGAAACGGAAATTTCAATTCTCTAATCTGCTCTTGAACATCCAATACATCATCTTCTGACGGAGAAAACAGAATCACGACTTTGCATTTACCGGATTGTTCAATATCCGCAAATCCTGACAAATCATCATTCAAATGATTTATCGCACAAGAGGAGCATTCGTCTTTCCCGTAAAAAACTATCAGCATCGGTTCATCCGTAGTCATTTTGACAGAACGCATATGACCATCCTTTATTTCTGTTAATTCTACCGGCAATGCTATCTCGTTAGACATAAATTCCCTCATTTGCTTACGAAGATCCTGATTCCCGCAACTGACGAAAGCCGTATTGCACAGTACCGAGCACAATATCATATTTAATAATCTCCTCATAAACAACCAATTAACAAAACATACTAATGGTCTTTAGTCAATCCTTAACGACTTTAGATATTCAATATTGTACTCCAGAATATGATCCTCATCATCAATCGTCAATAAGGATCCGGTTTTACAGTCAATGTCATATTTGGTAATAATCGAAGGCAATGGTATACGGAACAATGGACTACCATCCCAGGAGTAGCCGTGAATTTCCTTTGTATCCCCACCCGCACTTTCGTCGATGTACATAACTGAGAAGTAACTATCATTCAATGACAGATTTGTATGATAAGTGCTTAACTGAGGCGACTGCTTCTCAAGGACCCGGATATCAGGCATAGTTTTTCCATAGCACAATGTATAATCGCCATCGCCATCAACAGGATACACCTGAACAAGATTCAACAAGCACATCGCCTCAACGATCAATTGTCGAGAGCTGTTATAGCCGACGACTCCTGAAAACAAGTTAATGTTATAGCCATCATTCTTCCCTATTTGATAGGAGTTCAATCTGATCATTGACGGACTCATACTTTCTATTCCTTCAGCATTCTTGATATAACGCTCCAAACAAGTGCCTTTTTTAACCATACGCTTCATAAAGCAACGGGATCCGTCAAGAGGCAATGCGGTGAAAAGTTCCTCCCCGTTTTTAAATTCACGCTCCTTTAAGACCGCTTCTTCCTTTATTATGGACTCTGAAAGGTTTACCTCTACAAAGCGGTTAGTGTACCTGTCCACAAAACGCATCATATATGAACCAGATTCTTTATCCAGACACAAGGAACTTCCGAATAACGGAAATAACAATTCCTTTGGTCCTCGCCCTTTTGTGAAGAAGTCTCCTTTACTTTCCAAGCAATAGCGATCATATAAATGAAGCAGCCGGTCCACCCCCTCCCCCGAAGTTGTGATAACTAATAAAGAATCACAGTACCGAACTCCGACAATTCCAACTAAACCAAGATTTATTTCCTTGGATTTGAGTTCGGAAAGAGAAATTTCATAGAAATCATTTTCCTCTACTGTAATCACTTTCTCTAACGAAGGGCAATAGGAATTACTGCAACTGCTGGCCAATAATAATATGGCCACCATAATAGAACAAATGAATTTCATTTGTTATTACTTAATTACAATTTTTCTTTGAAGAATACGTAGAAGGCTTCCCATCGACCCAAGCACAATTTCCACAGTATAAAACCCTCTGAGCCTCAGCCATTGTAACGGTATCATAACATACTTTTCCTGTGGTTTCCGCATCCGTTAAAGCATTAACATTCTCAAAAAATAAAGCATCCTGGTTTGTTAAAGCCATTACGGATTTCATTCCGAACACTCCGGCAAGTACAACTATCGTTGCGCTTGAAATCAAAAATAATTTCTTTTTCATAAATTGAACTATAATAAATAAACCTTATCTCCATACCGGTCGATCAAGTTCAAAATCATATGTGAATATTCTATTCTGAACTCCTCTTGATAAACCTTCAATATAACACAACTTGTCGGCAGGGATATCTTCAATTTGAAGTTCTATGTCTTTCGCCTCAACTTCACAATGAACTGTCCATCCCTTTCCGTTCCACCAAGACACACGATATAAATCACCAGGGATAATCGCATTTCCATCTCCTCTACGAATATATGAGATATGCCCCAACATTACAGGCTTTCCGGCATCTAGTACCCCAGAAGGATCATCACGATCAGCCGAATAATATGTCAATGGATCTCCATCTATGATATAAGATAAGGAATCTGAATCCGCAGTCATATCAACTCTCAGACTGTTATCATCATAGAAATACAATTCCGCCATATCAGACTTCGATCTCATATTTGAAATGAAACGCCAATATCTATGCGGGCATTCTTGTCCTGTAGAAACCATTCCTGAAGTCAGGCTCCATTCCGGAAAAACACAAACTGTATCCGCATTCCGGAAGGATTTGTCTTCCGCACCAAGGACTATGCCCCCGTGAAGATAGCGTTGGGCAAATATCACGTGCTGAAACATAGGATATTTTCTGTTCAACCTAAAGCTTGTCTTTTCGGCACTTTCATTTTTCCCCACATACGAAACCTCGCCAAAATCATTCAAAAAGAATGGATATGAGACTGCTTCCAACGCCCCTTCAACATATCCTAATGTTAAATACATTGCACGCCGACCCATATTCAAGAACTTGGCTTTGCCAAATTTGGCTTGTCCCCAAGACACTGGTTCCCAACCATCATCCCCAAAAACACAGATGAAAACATCACGGCTTGACAGCCGCACACCTTTCATCAGCTCGACACAAACATCTGAAGTTTCCTGATACTCATCCGTGACATCCTTAAAGAATGGAGAATCATACATTTTAGGGACATTTCCCTTATGTCTACGAAGTAGTTTCAAATATTCTTCATTTGCCGAATATGTCTGGCGAACTACTTTGGCGAAAACGACATTAGGATAATGAGGATAATCCGGATTGACCCCAAACGACGTAAACATTGTATTCCGGCCTCTCACATTCGGATAAACATTCCAATAATGCCCATACAATCGATCTGCGAACTGCGGTGTATAGTCCATACCGACAGGAATTCCTTTACTCCGCATTATGAGCATTCCATTTGTCATATATTCGTTGCACGACGCACCGGGAAGCTTGACAAAAACCGAAGGATCATAAATAGGATACCCGTGACCAGAATGAATCCACTTCTGCTCTGTAATCATAGGGATGAGTTTGTTATTGACACGCATTATCGGCGCACGCGGATTCCCTATATATTCATCACATTCATTCAAATGATCGATGTAACTTCGTGCGAAGTCCGATAGGCTGTCACGCCAGTTCATCAACGGCTGATTGTCGGAACAAGTGTAGGGCAGCAGCCATTCGCAAAATTCCTCGAATGTCAAATGTCGGGCCCACTCACCATTCCGCCACTGATCGAACGCTGTCTCGATGTCGTGAATAAGATAATCTGCCGATATGTAATTTAGGTCGAAATCATAATATATCCGCCCGTCATACTTTTCCTTCAGGGCTTCAAGGGAGTCCAGAATCGAAAGCGATCCATCAGAGGCCGAGAGAGTACGATCCGCCTCGTCCCAATATTCCTCATAGGCACCACGCATTGACTTATGCCCAGGCATATTCCCTATCAAAAAACGGGAGGCGGCTATTTTCTCTTTATCGCCAGTCTTTTCAAAGTATTCCAGAACACGCTCCAACTCGCCACGGTTCTCTCCCGCCATTCGCAGCGCGACATCCACTTGGTCATAAGAGCAAGAGAATGCGACAAGCGTGGCAAAAACAATCAAACATTTAAGCGAGTTGGGCATATTCCTGAATTATTATGAAGATTATTCGTCAGAATCATTATCAGTGAAGAACACGGCGTAGTAATTATGACCGTTCTCCGTTGTGATGTCCATTCTGTAGGCGGTATTAGGTTCTATAGGGATCACCATCCTTCCTGAAGCACTGTTCCCGACATAGTCGTGGATTTCTCCTGTAGTCTGATTCTCAAGCACAACATCCACCGTTCCGAGATTTGACAGGAACGACAATTCAAGACTGTTCGTGTAAGAATAATAGAAGCACTCAACTTGAACTTTCGCCGGGGCAAGGTTACCTTTTATGTTAGAGTTCGTTTTTTCTTTAACTAGAATAGTTTTTATGTCCTCATTTTGCGAATACACCGCAATATTAGCTGTCAACAATGACAATAATATTAGTATAACCTTTCTCATAAAAAATGTTTTATTTCCGACTGCAAAGTTCGGGAGAAAGATCGGTTATACAATGAAAAATAGTTTCACTTTAAGCAATTATAATTCCTTAATTCTTAATTAGTTACAAACGGATTGAGATTCATTTTCTCACTTTATCCCATCTAACACACTAATTATCAGCATATTAATCAAATATCAGCGATATATCACAATTAACAATACGCTAATTATTAAGCGATTACATCAATCACGATATCAATTCCGAGAAAAGAGTCTTGTTTTCGTCGTCCAACCTTGCGATTTTTTCTTTAATGTTGTACCGCTTTGTGTAAACAGTGTTCACATTATAGTCCATCATTCTGGCTATGGTCTTGGTGTCAAAGCCAAGGATCAGGAAGGAGATGAAACGGAAATCCTTCTCAGTAGTATCCGGTATCGCCGCCCTTAGCTTTGTCATTATGCCCTCGAGATTGTCATCAAGCATAGACTCAAGCTCCTTTTCGTTCGGCTCATCCAATATCGCAAGGATCTTTTTGACCTTAGCATAAATCTCATCCTTTCCGCTCTGGGAAGTTTTTGGGAATTCCAGATACTGTCTGCACAGGTCATTCATTTGGGCGTACTGCCGTTTGTTCGCCTGGACATATTTCGCCCTCAGTACCATCAACATCCGCTCCTTTTCGGCGGCATCAGAAAGTTTTTCCGACAAGGTTTGTATATTCTTTTCAGCCAACTCATTCGCAGATTTCAGCGAATCTATGGCGTGCAAATGCTCCTTCTCACTAAGCAGAATCTCATTAAGCCTTTGGTTCACTTCGTCATTAATGAATGACATTTCCTCCATCTGACGCTGCCACAACTTTTTGCGTTTTGAATAAATGCCCAGGCCTGATGCCACCACCAACAAGGCTATCAGGAAAATCAGCCATTTCATCTGACGCTGGATCCTTCTGTCCTTATCCAGCAACAAGGACTTGTTCTCATAATAATCCGACTGAGCCAACGCCACTGATTGGCCCACAGTTTCCAATACCTCGGAATCCCTATCATCTATTGATTGTTCGAGGTACACTAAAGCCTCCTTGTAATCCCCACGACGCTTTAATATCCTATACTTCCAAATCTTTAAGATAGTCGAACTGCTGTCCACTTTATCCAACTGCCTGATAATATCATTTGCGGTATCGTGGTCTCCTATGACATCAGAAGCATAGGCATAGACACCATAATCGCTTATAGAAGGTATTACGCCGTATTCCCCAGTCGCCTTTCTAAACAAGTCAATGGATTCGTGAGGGTCAGAACCTGGTTTGAAGATGTTGTTCCACGCAAGATTCAATAATTGTCCTGAATAAATTGAGGTGTCACGGACTGGTTGCGAGAAGAAAATAGAATAAAGGCTGTCGGCCTTAGTCCAGTCCCGAATGTTCGAATAGCGATTTGCCAACAATCCAGTAGTATTCCACAGCCTGAAAGAGTCCTTGGCCTGAGCAAAATAATCGCAGGCCTCCTTACAATATGAAATGCTCTCAGTATTATTATTGTTCCACAAATAGACATCAGAAATGGAGGAACTGATGATTCCCTTGAACACGAGATTGTCCGAATGGGATGAATATTCCTTCGAACGGATATAACTCGCTATCGCTGATTCCGGATCTCCCGCGTCATACTGCGCCGTCCCAAGATAGAAATACATCTTCATCTTGTCATCATTGGAACCGTGGCGATCATAATAGCCCGCAGCAGGTTTGATGATACGCAGATCAGGGATGTCTCTATGATTTCTGGCCAACGCCATCGTGTACAGCAGCGAGTACCTCGCACGCTGCGCCTTGGTCTTAAGACTCAGCGTGTCAATCGATTCCAGCGCAGCCAGCGCACTGTCTGGCCTTGTCCACATAACGTCCTCGGTGGAGTCCATAACCCGCCCTGCCTCACTGTTCCCGCAGGAGGATGCTACAGTTGCCGCAATAGCAATCGCTATAAAATTCAGAATGACATAGAATGGTTTCATTACAGATCTGTCTCCTTACTGGATTAGTCCTCAGCAAAGATAATTATTTTCTCTGAAACCAACTAAATCACTGGAATCGACCCATACAAAGTCTGGGTTGATTCATCAAGGGATATCACTTTCAGATTTTCTTGAATGGGCTGAAGGCGACCTTATCTTTCTCCGTTTTCGACAAAATAGTCTATCCGGACAATGCTTTGCTGTCGGTCAGCGTTTGTGGTAATTCCGATTTTTATACTCAAAGACAATGTGTTATGTTGCATACTCATATTCTGAAAGTTATGATGATAAACTGTTCCGAATCCAAATCAAGGCTATTATAAGCGTAATAGGTGCCATTACATTCGCCTATCACTTCAAATCCGTCACCGACAGGAACACGTCCCACAAGGTCATAGTTTCCGTCATAGATCTGGAGTATTGTCCCGGCCGATTTGTCCAGATGGCAGGTCCTGAAAATGTAGTCTCCGCACCGCGCAAGCCTATCATAGAAGCCATATTGTTCCATCATTTTCTTACGCTTGGACTCATACTCCTCAAAGGAGGATGTCGCCGGATAATTTCCGGAGATCCCGTCCTCTGGAAATCCAAAGGAACCGGCAATATTCCCTTCATAATCCATTATGAATATTCTCGAATCAGCCGCGAACGTGACAATAGCACCTTTCTCATCCGCGCAGAAGTCGTATTTTGAGAATGCAGGAATGTTCCTTTTCGAATAAATAGGTGGATAGTGGCCGAAAAGGACCTTACTTGAGGCAATCTTCTCCGGACGGAACCTAATGAATATGTACGAATCCTTCCAGAATCCCTTGTTGTACCTTCTGTCGCAGCCGTTGTAGCTGACGTGCTCGGTGATGACTGGCATTATCACTTCCGAATCAACGGACTGCATCCTGGCACACTCGAAATTATATTCATACATCTCCGGCACCTCCGGGTCAGGATTGTTGTAAAGGTCGGACCAGCCTTTATTCCCGAAATTCTGACTCAGTGCGGTGAACCAGGCCTTGTCCAATGTGAACAGTTTCTTATAATCCTTTGAGAACCTGTAGATAAAGCAGTTTGAGTCTTCCATAACAAAATCACCCGTGGTCTTGTCAAATGTTGATATGAAAGACGGAGCGATAACCTCATCAGGACCGTTCCCCTGGCGGATGTGATCCCCAAGGAAATTGCCTTCAAGGTCATATTCCTTCACTCCGACGGCATATTCATCAACGAAGCATAAGATGCTGTCTTTCATATGCCATTGGCCGGAAAGGGATGTGTACTTCGCATCGACCCTAAGGGTGTCAAAGGTCAATGAGTTAATGGTTATTTTTTTGGCCCCGCGGGCCACGGTTCCGTCATAGGGACCGGGCTCATTATGGCAGGATGACACCGAGCACAGGGTAGCGAGCGTGGCCAATATGGTTATCATTCTCTTTCTCATAGTCTTATCATCGCAGGAAATCATCAGTATAGTCTTTTTTGAATATTGTCCTGTACACATTCCGGGCTCTTTCCGTCCTTGCCGACATTTTGGATTTCACATCCGCCACCTTGGCCTCGCCGCTGACCGAGACAAGTTCCCTCTCCTGCCTGGTGACGGTCTGGGCGCAAAGGGTGTCCCAAGTGGTTCCGGTGTCCTTCATAAACTTGCCAAGATCTATATTGGATGAAAGAACCCGCTTCCAGAAGTCGAAATCACGGGATTCATTGTAGCACAAGATCGTGTTTGCGGAGGTCGCGGATCCCTTTCTGTCCGTATTCACCGTCTGCGGCTCCGAGAAGGTCATCACAAAACTTGTTTCAATCCGGTTTTCGAACGGATTACGGTAAGGATTCCACTCGGCACTGTAGAGCGGGCCGGAAGCAGTTCCCGGTTTTATCCAGGACAGTTCCTGCCTTATGCTCTTGGTGTAGATCCGGCCGTCCTTTTCGCCATAGGTTATCGTGTACGTGTACGGAGTGGCCATTGTCATTTCCGAAAAATTCCGGACATATCTCGTGAACCTGTCATCCATATTCTTTATCACAATCCTTTGGACGCGTCCGTTATGGTCAATGAACAGCTGCCCGGAACAGACGATCCTGTTTTTTGACGTGACAGTGTTGGCGTTCGAGACGAAATCGATGACTCTGACTTTCCTGCCGTTGACCACGGCCGTTCCGGAGTTCTTGTAACTGTAGGCGCCCGTCATCTTCGGGTTCAGCGGAGAGAATATCTCAACCGCCCTTTTCCGGTCCAGGGCCGACACATCGAACGAATTGGCATAGTTTACTTTGAGTGCGTTGATGTCATCCATACGGTCTTTCGATATGACCCTCAAGACCGGATTGACCTCGTTCCTGTCAGCAAAAAGATTCTCGCTGACGAATGTGTCGCAGACGTACAAACGCCCCATCGCGTTCGGGTCTTCCCAGTAGAGTCTTGTGTTCGTCTTCTGGTTGAAATCCAGGGAGGCGAACACGCCCACAGCACTCTGCGCCTCCCTGAATTTTCCGCCGGCGCTAATGGTTCTCACTATCAAAAACGAGGCGTAATAGTCAGTCTGGTTTCTGGAGAAATCACGGCTGGCCTCCCTGACAATGGGCTTAGCGCTGCGCTCACCACGTACAACAGACGCCCTCAAAGTGTCCGTGCCCTCATTGATGACGGAAGCAAAGATGGAGCCCCCCGCCAATAACAGAATCATAAATAGAATATAACGCCTCATAGCACGAACCTTAAAAAGATTATATAACATTTCTCATAATCAATAGTTCGTTAATTTTATAAGTTTTACGCCGCGGCGCGAACGCCGTAGAATAATAGTTCTTTGAAATCAGTGT
>CAKVCK010000031.1 GCA_934725575.1 uncultured Bacteroidales bacterium | reverse complement strand
TGTTAACAAAGATAGTGGGTGGTCTTGTTTTTTTTATTAAACGGGCGTAAAAATCGCAGATTTTTATGTAAGTTTGTATGAGGGACCTTGACACCATTGGTGACGGGGGCCTTGGGAAAAATATCAGACAATGAACCACAGAATCTTAAAGTCAATCCTGACAGTTATCACAGCGGGAACCATCGCAGCCGCCACATCGGAGGCCAAGGTGTGGCTTCCTCAGATCCTCAGTGACCATCTGGTCCTCCAACAGAATTCCGACGCCAATCTTTGGGGCAAGGCGGCCCCGTCTTCAAAGGTTTCGGTGAAAGTCTCCTGGGCCACGGAGGAATATTCAGTGAAGGCTGACAGGCAGGGAAACTGGAAACTCGCCGTCAAGACTCCTGCGGCTGGTTACACCCCATATTCAATAACCGTCGCGGACAAGGATGGCGGCGTCACCCTTTCTGATGTGTTGGTGGGTGAGGTCTGGCTGTGCGGTGGGCAATCGAATATGGAGATGCCGCTGGACGGTTTCGGTTCCTGCCCGGTCGAGGGAGCGCTTGAAGAAGTGGCTTTGTCAGGACAGTATAGGGATAAGATCCGTCTTGTGAAAATCCCTAAGACAGGCGCGGAGACTCCTCAGGACACCGTACAGGGAACCTGGCAGGTGAGCACTCCGGAGACGGCCGGATGGTTCACCGCTGTCGGCTGGCATTTCGCAAAGATGCTGAACTCGGTCCTGGATGTGCCCGTGGGACTTGTGTCCTGCAACTGGGGCGGCTCGGCGGTGGAAAGCTGGCTGCCTGAAGAGGTCGTATATTCATACCCTGAGAATACTTTGCCTTCAGGGCAGTACGCCTCCAAGAGGGAACCGGGAGGATGGTACCACTACCATAGCCCTATTATTATGTATAACGGAATGCTGTATCCGATCCACAACTACACCTTGAAAGGATTCATCTGGTATCAAGGAGAGACGAACGCCGGGTTTCCGCAATATTATGCAGAGAGACTTGCGGCGATGGTGAAGGTTTGGAGAGATCTTTGGGGACAGGGAGATCTTCCGTTCTACGAGGTTGAGCTTGCTCCTTATGTCTATGGCGGCGACGGCACTTCCGGCGCGCGGATCCGCGAGGCACAGCACAAGGCGGTGGAACTGATACCGAACAGCGGAATAGTCACCACGAATGACCTTGCCTATCCTTATGAATATGACCAGATACATCCTTGCAAGAAGAAAGAGGTGGGACAGCGCCTGTCGTATCTGGCTCTGAATCAGACTTATGGTATGAGTTATATTCCATTCGAGGGGCCACGTTACAAGGATTATGTTATAAGAGGAAATGAAATAGAGATCTCGTTTTACAACGATGAGAACGGGTTCAGTCCTTGGAGGGAGATTGTAGGATTCGAGGTCGCGGGAGAGGACCGTGTGTTCTATCCGGCGGAGGTCCGCAAGGGATCCGGCTGGAAGAATCTTGTGGTGAAGAGTGACAAGGTTCCGGCTCCAGTGGCCGTGCGCTACTGCTTCCGGGATTTCCAGATCGGCAACCTTACTGGTCGCCGTGGACTGCCGGTCATTCCGTTCAGGACGGATAATTGGTAATCAAAAAAATCCTGTAATTTTTCGGTTTTCCGTTGAAAATCCGTAATTTTGCAAGATTTTTTTACGGTATATGCAAGACATTAGGAACATCGCGCTCATAGCGCACGTCGATCACGGCAAGACGACCCTTGTGGACAGGATGATCTACCAGGCCAATCTGGTGCGTCAGCCAGAGAATCTGGGCCAGCTGATTCTCGACAACAACGACATTGAGAGGGAAAGAGGTATCACAATCCTCGCGAAAAACGTGTCTGTCACCTATAAGGGTGTCAAGATCAATATTATAGACACTCCGGGCCATAGCGACTTCGGAGGTGAGGTAGAAAGGGTTCTGAATATGGCGGACGGCGTGCTCCTGTTGGTGGACGCTTTCGAGGGCTGTATGCCTCAGACCCGTTTCGTGCTTCAAAAGGCCCTTGAACTTGGCAAGAAGCCTATCGTGGTCGTCAACAAGGTGGACAAGCCGAACTGCCGTCCGGACGAGGTTCAGGAGGAGGTTTTCGATCTGATGTGCTCTTTGAACGCCACCGATGAGCAGCTTGATTTCAAAACGATCTTCGGCAGCGCCAAGCAGGGCTGGATGTCGGATGACTGGAAGAACCCGACATCGGACATCACCCCTCTTCTGGATGCCATCCTCGCCGAGATTCCGGCTCCAAAGATCGTTGAGGGTACACCACAGCTTCAGGTGACCTCACTTGAATATTCCCCATACGTCGGACGTATCGCTGTCGGCAAGCTTACACGTGGTGAGCTTAAGACCGGGCAGCAGGTCAGCCTCTGCAAGAGGTATGACGTTGTGGAGAAGCATAAGATCAAGCAGCTGATGGTATTCGATGGCCTTGGAAAGGCCAATGTGGACAGTGTCCAGTGCGGTGACATCTGCGCGGTCGTGGGCATTGACGGCTTCGAGATCGGGGACACGATTGCGGACAGCGAGAATCCGGAGGCTCTTCCTCCGATCTCCATCGATGAGCCTACGATGAGTATGCTCTTTACCATCAACAACTCCCCGTTCTTCGGGAAGGATGGTAAGTTCGTGACTTCCAGACACATCAAGGAGCGCCTTGACAAGGAACTTGAGAAGAATCTGGCCCTCAAGGTAAAGCCGGGGCTGAACGCCGATTCGTTCGTGGTCTATGGTCGTGGTGTGCTTCACTTGTCCGTGCTCATCGAGGAGATGCGCCGTGAGGGATTCGAACTTCAGGTAGGCCAGCCTAAGGTGCTGGACAAGACCATCAACGGACAGCGCTGCGAGCCTATCGAGGATCTCTCCATTGAGGTCCCGGAGCAGTTCGTCGGCGCGGCTATCGAACTTGCCACCCGCAGGAAGGGCGCTCTTCTGCATATGGAGCCGAGGGGTGACAGGACGCTTCTGAATTTCGATATTCCTACCCGTGGACTTATGGGGCTCAGGAGCAACCTCCTTACAGCATCCCAGGGCGAGGCCATTATGGCGCACAGGTTCAAGGAGTATCAACCTTACAAGGGTGAGATCGAGAACCGTACCAATGGCTCGCTCGTTTCCCTTGAGACGGGAACCGCGATCGCATATTCAATGAACAAACTTCTGGACAGGGGCAAGTTCTTCATCGATCCGGGTGACGACATCTATTGTGGCGAGGTTGTTGGCGAGCACACGAGGGAGAGAGATCTCAACATCAACATCTGCAAGACGAAGAAGCTCACCAATGTGCGCGCCGCCGGCTCAGATGATAAGGTCGTGCTGCCGCCGCCGGTGAAGATGTCTTTGGAGGAAATGCTTGAATATATTCGTGAAGACGAGCTTGTGGAGGTGACTCCACATCATCTGAGGATGCGCAAGATTCTTCTTGACCCGATGGACAGGAAGCGTTCCGGCAACTCCGGAGATGATGAATAGACAAACTATTTGCGAAAAGATTTTATATTCGGAAAATTTTTTATACCTTTGCAACCCTTAAATCTGTTTACTGGATCGATGGAAGATAATTTGACTGTTCCTATAAATGGATTGCCCCAAGGACGGAAGGAATTCCGCTGGAGGGTAGGGAAGACGTTCTTTGAACATTTTGAGAATTCAGAGATATTGGCCGCGGATCTGGATGTTGAGGTTTCCGCTGAGAAGTCAGGTCATTTCATCGGGATTGACTGTGATGTCATAGGTGATCTGGTTGTGGCTTGCGATAGATGCCTTGAGGATCTGAGACTTCCGGTCGAGACTGGGTTCCGCCTGAGCGTAAAGTTTGGTCAGGAGCCGGCTGACAGCAGCGATGCGGAAGAAGGTGAGAGGGAGATTGTTTGGCTTCCGGAATCTGATGCGGATCTGGATCTTGGACAGATAGTTTATGACTATGTGTGCCTGTCGCTTCCAGTGCAAAGGGTTCATCCGGAAGGAGAATGTAACCCTGATGCCGTGAGATATCTGAGTTCTGAAGATGAGCAAGGGGAGGATTCCCAAGGTAAGGATGCTTCGTTGCCGTTCGCGTCACTGAAGGATCTGATGGATAAAGTGAAATAATAAATTAAAGAATAATTAACTATGGCACATCCGAAACACAAAGTCTCTAAACAGAGAAGAGACAAGAGAAGGACCCACGATTTCGCTCCGGTTCCGACTCTCGCTACCTGCCCTAACTGTGGCGCAACAGTGATGTATCATCACATTTGCCCTGAGTGCGGTTACTACAGGGGTCGTCAGATCATCGAGAAGAGCGCGGAGTAGTCTCTTCGGTAGAAAACTAATGGCCTCATAGTTCAACGGATAGAACGGAGGTTTCCTAAACCTTAAATATAGGTTCGATTCCTATTGGGGCTACAAAGGAGGCCCGCCACGACGGCGGGTCTCTTTTGCGTTATTTGGAGATGTGGAATATTCTGACTATTTTAGTGTATTAATTCATCTATTGTTATGAGATTGTCTTTTAGCCGGATTCTTTTTGTGGCGGCGGCGTGCTGCCTGTTGCCGTGCGGATGTACATCCGTCAAGCTTATGACCTACAATGTCGGTGTGTTTTCCAAGTACACTGACGACAGTGCTTCGGAGGTGGCCGCGATGATCAGGGAGAAAGGCGCGCAGGCTGTGGCCATAAACGAGCAGGACAGCTGCAACCGCAGGCACAATGTGTACCAGACCAAGCATCTGGCGGAGTGTCTGGGGGATGAATGGCATTATGCTTACCGCGGGGCGATGCCTTATGTGGGCGGCTCATACGGGGAGGGACTTGTGACCAAGGACGAAGTGATTGATGAATATGCCATCAATATGCCGATCGGGGTCGGCGCGGAGCCTCGTGTCTGCGTGGTGGTTGAGACAAAACGCTATGTCTTCGCATCGACTCATCTTGACCACGTCTCCGATGCGGCTCGTACGGATCAGGCCCGTCAGATAAGCGAGACCCTGAAGGCGAAATATTCAGAAAGTGGCAAGCCTGTGTTCCTGTGCGGGGATTTGAATTCGGATCCGGACAGCAATCCGCTCAAGGTTCTGCTTAAGGATTGGACAATCCTTTCAAAGCTGGAGCCTACCTTCCCGTCTGACAAACCGGTCGCCTGCATAGACTATATTATGCTTCTTAACAATGGCGCCAAGGTCAAAGTCCTGAAATCAGAGGTCTGCACGGAATTCAGGAACGGTGATGTTACCCACGCTTCGGACCATCTTCCGCTGTTCGTTGAAGTCAGACTTAAGAAGCTGTTATGATTTGTTTAAAATGTTCTTTGAGGTGAAAAACCTTCAAATAAACAATCAAAGCAACTTCTAAATTGTACTGAATATGCCTCATCAGATGCTTCCGTCGCTTCTGCTCTATATTCTGGCCCTGGGCTACACGCCGGGGCCGTCCAACTTGTGTGCGTTCCATTCCGGAATCCACTTCGGAAGGCGGAACGCTATGAGGATCTGGTGGGGATTCCTCGGAGGATTCGCCGTGATCGACACGGCGATCCTTCTGATCACGCATTATCTTGGCGATTTTCTTGGACGGTACGCCAAGTGGCTTGCCTACGCCGGGGCTCTCTATATGGTTTGCCTTGCGGTGATGATCATCATTCGTTCCGGCAAGCCAAAGGATGAGATGGCCAAGTCCTGTACATTCTGGACGGGTTTTGTCATAGAGCTTACCAACGCCAAGGTCTGGATGTTCTGCTTTACAGCCCTCAGTACGTTTGTGCTGCCATATTCAAGTTCTCTTGTGGAACTTGCCAAGGTGGCTGTGATGCTGGTTCTGGCTGGACCGGTGGCGAATCTTGTCTGGCTTGTGGCCGGTTCGTGGCTGAACAGCCTGACCGAAAAATATGGCCGTCTCATAGACATTATTCTGGCCTGCGCATTGATCCTTTGCGCATTGCTTCTAATCTTTTGATGCAGATTACGTTGATGACGCTGACATATTCATTGACCAGCCCGTTGTGGATCAACATCCCCTAATTCCTCGGGAAGCGGACAGTGAAGCAGGCCCCCTTGAGAGCGAATGACTTGGAGTAGAAGATCTCGCCGTTGCATTTCTCAAGGATATTCCTGCAGATTGACAGTCCGAGACCGGTGCCATTGCTCTTTGTCGTGAAGTTTGGCGTGAACAGTTTTGCCCGGTTATCATCGCTGACCCCTGGTCCGTTGTCCTCGAACACGATGTCGTAGTAACCGTCCTTGCTGGAAAGCCTGAGAGAGACCACAATCCTGCCGAGTGGCGGCTCCTCTCCTTTCTCGCGAGCCTCCGTCTGCGCGTTCTCAATGGCTTGAACAGCGTTGTTGATGAGATTGACGAACACTCGTGTAAGCTGAGGTTTCGGCCCACTCACGGTGGCGTTGTCAAGCCCCATATACGAGAACTTGATGTTGTCCCTGCTGTCGAACAGATCGATCTCCTCTTTCAACAGCCTATCCAGATCAATCTCGACAGGCTCCTCGGTGTAGAGCTTGGCGAATGTGGAGAACTCGTTGGCGGTGTCGGCCAGCAGGTCGATCTGCCTGAGCACCTCCTCGGAGATCTCGTCGAACCTGTCGGCCCAGACTGGATTCCCGTTCTTCTTCAAGCGTATAAGCCTTTGGATCTGAAGCTTGATAGGGGTGAGCGGATTCTTGATCTCGTGCGCTACCTGACGGGCCATCGTCGCCCACGCCTTGTCCCTCTCGGCCTGTGTCAGTTTCTTTGTGGAGTTGTACAGGTCGTGAACCATCAGGTTGTAGGCTCGGACAAGACGCGCGACCTCATCGTCCCTCTCATATACGATATATTCAAGATTGTTGATGCTGGCCTCGTTCATCTTGCGTCCCATCTCCGAGAGCGGCTTGAACATCTTGTCCACGGCCGTGGCCGTGATGAACCTGGCGAGCAGCAGCAGGATCATAAATACCGTGATCACGGTGAGCGAGTGCAGCACGGCCTCTGACTTGAAGTCGAAACTCTCATCGGTGAACGGGGAACACATAATAGCGATCATCCTGCCTTGTGCGTTGAACACAGGCGCATACAGGAAATATGTCTGCTTGGAGCCGATGTCCTCCCGTCCGATATAATACCTCTTGTTCTTGTAGATGATGCTTTCGAAGGCTTTCTGGTTCATCCTTGTCCCGAGAAGCATCATATCGAACACCTCCGGAGTGGTGGACCTGAATTCCTTACCGTTTGTGGTGTAGAGGGTGATGTCGGATTTCATCGTGTTGCTGATGTCCTCGATCAGGTTGGCCGCCTCCTGGGTGTTCAGGTCCGTGAAATCCTGGGCGAAACGGCATCTTGCCTGAAGCAGGGTCTGAAGCGTGTTGATCTTGTCCGCCATAGAGGACTTCAGATTGGCGTTGTTCCTTCTGTACACGAACAGCACGCTGACGGTCGCAAGGGCGATCAGAGTCATTATCAGGGCGAGCATCATCGCCGAGTTGATCCTGGACTTGTAGTAGTTCCTTTCCCTTTTTCTCGGATGTATGCGGGTGAGAGTGAGAAGGGTAAGGCAGAAATAGAAGATCAGTGTCAGGAAAAGGAATGCGACGAAGTAATTGAAATCCTCAGTGGTCGGTCTGGAGACGATGATAAGGTCGTTGTCGGAGACCCTGTTCACGAAGTGGGTATATTCATTGAGCCTTACAACCCCGTCCTCCGCGTTGTTGATCTCCTCCTCAAGCTCGGAATCCACAATCATCGGGTAGGAATAGTTCCCCTTGTAGGAAGAAAGCGTCTTGTTGGAATACTTGGCGTATGAATATCTTGCCGGAATGAGCACGTCCCCGGGCGCTGAATATCCCAGAATCCGGGCGTAGCCCTTGTTCTCGCGGTTGGACTTCGGCGAGACACGCAGAAGCATCATCGTGACCCCGCTACCATAATTATAATAGGCGAAGCTGCCGGTGTACAGGCTGTGGCCATTGGCGTCTCGCATATACCGGAATCTAGATCCTTCGGAAATCGGAGTTCCGCTGGAAATCATTTTCGTGAAAAACGCGAACGCCTTCTGGTCTTTCTCGCTTTCCGGGAAAAGATCCACCATCACGTCGTAGTCTTGCGCGACCCTGAACAGGTAGCTTTCGATTATCCTGTTCAGAATGATGCTGTTGCTGTTCTTTAGAACCGACAGACCGGCGATCAGCTGGTCGGTTGCGATCTTGTCCTCGACACGCTTCAGATCCAACTCCAGACTGATGTCCCTTTCTATGGAGAGCCTGTTCGCCCAGACGTTCACCCTGTCTTTTTCCTTGCGGAAACCGAGAGTTCCGGCGACAGTCACCAGGTAGGCGGCGAATATTATAGCCGTGACAGCCCGGCCACCGGCCGAGAACATATCGTGCCTTATGCCCGTCAGCTTCTTCAGCGCCGGCATAAGCATCTGGGTGAGCAGAGGAATGGTCAGCAGCAGCCCCGTGAGCATCAGATAGACAATCAGGCTGAATATATTCAGATCATTAAGTCTGTACAGCTCAAGGGATATGTTGGAGTTGAGTATGATGCTGCGGAAAATAATGTGGACATAGACAAACACACCGGCCATCAGCAGGAAAATCAGGATCGCATATGTCCACAGTGTGCCCTTGCTGTGCCGTGACCGGAGGATTCTTCTGTAGATGTCGTTTCTGGTCACGAATATGCAGCATACGCACAGCACGATGAGCATCGACGCGATCAGCACGACACCCAAGGAGTTGAACAGCTGGCCGTCGGCATAGACGGTAGGGGAGAACAGTCTGGAGCTGTTCTTGATGTTCTCGCCCCAGAAATAGGCTGCCGTGATCACCGCCAGAAGACCGGCCAGGACAAGCAGCAGCCGCTTGAGGCTCCGTTTTCCGGACAGATGCAGCAGGGACGCTATGACAAAGCACACGATGGCGAACCAGATCATAGTTGAGTGTGCCGTGACAGACCGCCCCGCCATTGAGTTCGCGACGATCTTGAACACCGGCCTGCCGTCGAGGGTCACGGCCGAGCCGCTGCTTTCCGACAGAGGTACGATGGCATAGTTCCTGCCGAGCCCAAGCCTTTTGTTGACTCCGTTCGGACTCTTGTCCGACATCGAATCCACGATCTCAAGTCCAGCTATCACCTTTCTGGCTCCAAGGTCCTCGGCCTTGACGAGATACCATTTCTGCCCGTAATTGACGAACGAGACCTCGCGCGTCACCTCGGCGAGAGGAGAGTAGAGGCTTTCCCTTGGTTTTGAGAGCCTTGGGAACACGATTCTGGAGCCGATGTCGTCGTTCCTCACCGGGAACTGGTTGCTCCAGGACTGGAGGGTGTCGTCTATGTAGCGGTAGATGACCATATCCTCCGGCACATCATCCTGTCCAGCCCATATCCTCCGGTCCGCCGACAGGGCCGAACCGATATATTCATCAAGGATGTGCATCCTTTTGCTGACTGTCCTGCTGATTTCGGCGGCGGCCCTTTCGGTGTTGCCGGGAAGCTTGTTTACGGACAATGAGAAGGCAAGGAGGATGACGGCGAACGCCAGAAATCCCCAGATGATGCAGTCCCGTATGCCAAACCTTCTTTTGCTCATTCGTGATGGTAAGGTTCCCCTTTTATGATTGTGAATGCCCTGTAGAGCTGTTCCGTGAATATGGTCCTGACCATCTGGTGCGAGAATGTCATCCTTGAGAGGGACATCTTCCCATCGCTTCTGGCATAGACCGCGTCGGAAAACCCGTAGGCTCCGCCGATGATGAATACAATATCTTTGCCACCACCGGCCATCATCCGCTCGATTTCACCGGCAAACTCGACAGATCTGTACTCCTTGCCCCTCTCGTCCAGAAGAATCACCCTGTCGGACGGCTTGACACTCTTAAGGATCAACTCGCCCTCCTTTTCTTTGATCTGTGCCTTGCTGAGGGCGGAGACGTTTTTCAGTTCCGGAATCTCGATGACACTGAACGGCACATAGTGGGAGAGTCTGGATGAATATGTCCCCAAACCTTCCCGTACCCAAGCGATGTCGGTCCTGCCGACTGTAAGCAAGCTGATTTTCATAGGTGCAAAAATAAGAAAGTGGCTCGGTATTTGCAACTAAACGCGCTTCGTTATGAGGACTTTCGCAAGGATATTCATAGCGGTTTCCGCTTTGCTTTTCGGAGTCGGCGCCAATGCCGCCTCCGACAGTTATGATGTCTTTGTCCCGATCGCTAAATATCTTGGGCAGGGTGACGCGGAAAGATTGTCCGCCTGGTTCGCGGACAATCTGGAGATCACGATAATGTCCACAACCAACGATTCGAGCAAGAATCAGGCGAAGCAAATCCTGAAGGCCTTCTTTGACAACCACACTCCCCGTTCGTTCGAGATCAGCCACACGGCTTCCAGATCCAATTCCAAGTACGCCTTGGGGTATCTTAACGCCGGGGGAGAAGTTTTTGAAGTCACGATCTTTGTCAGCAACTGCGGTGACCGGTACAAGATCCAGCAGCTGAAGATTGACAGGATCCGATGATTGGACGATTGACTGAAAATGACATCAGGCTTAAGACATATTCTACGAATCCTATCTGTGACCATTCTGCTGACGACCCTTTTCCTGACTGACGCTTCCGCTCAGGCTACAAAGGTGAAAGGGCGGGTGTTGGACGCGTCCACGGGAGAAGGTGTGCCTTTCGCTGGAATATATTTCCGCAACTCTACGGTCGGAGTCTCGGCCGACCTTGACGGCAATTTCTTTCTGGAGACGAGAGTCGATTCCCTCACGGAGCTTTCCGCTTCAATCCTTGGGTACGAGGAACAGATCAAGAAGGTTACACCTCACAGCTTCAACGAGGTGGTGTTTATCCTGAAGCCTATCGTGGATGAGCTTAGCGCTGCGGTAGTGAAGCCTGACGACAGCTACATCCGCTCGATTCTGAGGAAGATAGACGAGGCCAAGGTCCGCAACAATCCGGAACGAAGGCCGAGGTACAGCTGCGATGTGTACACCAAGATGGAGCTTGACCTGACCAATCCGGAGAACCGGATGATCAAGAAGATGCTCCCCAAGAGCTTCAAGTTTGTCTATGACTATATGGACACCTCGGTTGTCTCCGGACAGCCTTATCTGCCGGTGCTTATTTCCGAGTCCACCTCGAAGTACTATCACCGCAAGGATCCCCCGTCCAACAGGGAGATCATAAAGGCCACAAGGATTTCCGGAGTGGAGAACGATCCGGTACTGGCCCAGTTCACCGGCAATATGTACGTGAAGACAAACTTCTACGACAACTACATCAACATATTCCAGATCGAGATCCCGTCCCCGCTGTCGTCCGTCGGCACGACATACTACAACTACTATCTTGTTGACAGCCTTCAGGTTGAGGGGCGCAAGACCTACAAGGTGAGGTTCCATCCTTCGAAGTGGGTCTCCTCTCCGACATTCGACGGGGAGATGTCCATCGACGCCGAGGAATATGCCCTGCGTGACATCCACGTGAGGCTTAAGAAAGGATCCAACGTCAACTGGGTGAGGGATATGACTATAGATGTGGAGAACCGCAGGCTTCCTGATTCCACCTGGTTCTACAAGCAGGACAGGATGTACCTTGACTTCTCAGTGACGATGCGGGATTCCTCCAAACTGGTCTCCTTCCTGGGCAACAGGCAGATAGACTATTCCAACCCGGACTTCGTCACGACCCTCAAGGAGGACAAGGATGACATCAACTCGCAGGTTCAGGCCGGTAAGGATGTGATGAACAATGATGAGTCATATTGGCAGAGCGCACGGCCGTTCCCTTTGAGCGATAAGGAACAGGGTATCTACAATATGGTGGACTCTATCAAGAACGTTCCTCTTTACAAGGATGTCTATGCCTTGGCCGAGATGCTTGTCAACGGTTTCCTTAATCTGAAATATGTCGGGCTCGGACCATATTCCTCACTGTACAGCTTCAATGAGCTGGAGGGGGACAGGGTGCAGCTCGGTCTGCGCACCACGAACAAGCTCAGCCGGAAGTTCCGTCTGATGGGGTATGCGGCCTACGGCTTCAAGGACCATACCCTCAAGGGTGGAGGTACCTTTGAATATATGTTCAACACCCAGCCGACGAGCAAACTGGCGTTGTCATACAAGCACGACGCTATGCAGTTGGGCAAAGGGCCGTCGATCTATGGTAACGGAAGCCTTATGACATCCGTTCTGGCCAAGGCCAACAGCCAGAAAATGAGTATGGTGAATGACTACTCACTGTCGTGGCAGCAGGAGTGGTCACAAGGATTCAACACGATATTATCACTGGAAAGCCGCAGGATCTTCTCCAATGTATTCGTGCCGATGGTCTCGCCGGGTGGCTACCGCTTCAATTCGGTCGGATACAATCAGGCGCATCTGCAACTGCGTTTCTCGAAGGATGAGATTGTGACGAGGGCGACCTTCGACAAACATTACCTATATTCGAAATACCCGGTGGTGACAATGGATCTGATCGCCTCGATGAAAGGAATAGGAAAGAATGAATATACTTATTTCCGTCCCGAGGTGTCGGTTCACTACGTGCTGCCGATCCCTCCTGTCGGACTCTCAAAATTCGACCTTAACGCCGGAACGATTGTGGGAAGGGTGCCGTACCCTATGCTGAAGATCCACGAGGGGAACGGAACGTACACATTCTCAAGATATTCCTTCAATTGTATGAACTATTATGAGTTCGCCTCCGATCTTTGGGTCACGCTCTTCTGGGAACATAATTTCAAGGGTTTCTTCCTTGGAAAGATCCCGCTTCTGAAGAGGCTTCAATGGAGGGAGGTAGCTTCGTTGAGGGCGGCGTACGGCACGGTCAGAAAGGAGAACAACGGGATAATCGTGGGCGGGAATCCCGGTTCGGTTATGCTTTTCCCGGAGAAGATGGGCAAACTGAACAGGCCGTATGTGGAGATGGGAGCCGGTATCACGAACATATTCAGAGTCTTACGAATCGATGCGTTCTGGCGAATGACCCATCGCTATGAGATTAAGGACGGGGTGAAGGTTCCGCACGACAACCGCTTTGTTGTCACCTGCGGACTGGAATTCAAGTTCTAAAATCACGCTCGTCTGATTTCAAAATCGGATCGGATTCCATATCTTTGCGGATTATGTCCAGAAAACTGACAATATTTCTGCTGATTGTACTTTCGTCAGCGTTGCTTAGCGTTCCGTTCCTGGTTCCGGGGACAGGTTGGTTGTCGTTGATAGCCTTTGTGCCACTTCTGTGGGCAGAGGACATCGCCACTGGAGATGAAATGAAAGGTTTCTGCTGGTGGCACTACCTGTGCTTCGTCTTGTGGAACGCAGCCACAACTTTCTGGGTCTGCAACGCGACGGTGGGCGGAGGAATATTCGCCATCCTTGCCAACGCCTTCCAGATGTCGCTCATCTTCGGACTGTTCCGTTGGAGCAAAAAATGGCTCAGCGGGGCGCTTCCTTACATATTCCTCGCTTTTGCTTGGATCGCGTGGGAACGGTGGTACCTCACCAGCGCGCAGATCAGCTGGCCTTGGCTCGTGCTTGGCAACGCTTTCGCGCGCACGACAGGGTGGATCCAGTGGTATGAATATACAGGGACGCTTGGCGGCTCGCTCCTTGTCTGGGCGGCGAACCTCAGCGTGTTCGGCATTCTGGAGTCGCTTGCGAGCGGACGTTGGATGACTTTTAATATCAAGGCTAAGTCCGCGGCCTTGCTGGGAACTTTGGCGTTGTTCATCGCCCCTCCGGTCGTGTCTTCGTTCCTGAAGCCGGAACCTTGTGACGAGACCCTTGACGTAGTCATCGCGCAACCGAACATTGATCCGTACAACAAGTTCGGCGGAATGACACAGGAAGAGCAGAATGAACTGCTGCTCAGCCAGTTTGAGAATATCCCGGACAGCGTTCCAGTGCTGTTGGTCGCTCCGGAGACATTTACTGGCGATGTGGTGACGAACTCGCTTTCCTCCAGTGCTACCGTGCAGAGATTCACCTCGTTCCTTGCCGGACATCCGAACGCCAACCTGCTTGTGGGAGCGTCTTCGAGGACATATATGAAAAGGGCTCTCAGGCCATCCTACACTGCCCGCCGCGCCGGCAACGGGGTCTGGATGGAGTCGCACAACTCCGCCTTGATGCTGGATGCGTTCAGTTTTCCGGAGATATTCCATAAAAGCAAGCTCGTCGTGGCGGTGGAGATGACACCTTATCCGGCGTTCTTCTGCAAGATAGACGATTGGCTTGGCGGAGTGATGGGGCGTTGCGTCGGCCAGAAAGAGACAGGTCCGCTGCATTTTAATGAATATACCTACGCTGCTGATTCAATAGGCTCATCGGCCATTGACGGAGATACCCTTCCTGAAAATGTTACTGTCTCGGAGACCATTCCTGTAGGCTGCGCCATCTGCTATGAGTCTGTCTATGGAGAATATTGCACCCGCTATGTCCGTAACGGAGCCCGTCTTCTGACCGTGATCACCAACGATGCCTGGTGGGGAGACACCCCCGGCTACAGGCAGCACCTTTCATATTCATCTCTCCGTGCCATTGAGACCCGACGCTGGATAGCCCGCAGCGCCAACACCGGCATCTCCGCAATCATCGATCCGTCAGGGAAAATCGTCTCCAGTACGTCCTGGTGGCGGCCTGAGACATTGAGCGGCAAGGTCGGTCTCAGTGACGAGAAGACTTTCTTTGTCATCCACGGCGACTTCATAGGACGTCTCTCAACCTTGATGGCCGTCCTCATTCTCCTCGCCACTCTTGTCCGCCGCTTCGCGCGGTGACGGACCGGGGAATGAACCGTTGCGGAACTCAAGTGTGGACGATTATCCGTAAATTGGGGAATTAGTGTCAAAATAGGGATTCAATTATAGGAAAATAATCCTAACTTTGCGCCCGGTTTTTGGTATAACACTAAAATGAACGAAAAAATTCAAAAAGTAGCAGGGCTGGTGGCCACCGGAAAATTCTGGAAGGAAGTAGTGGTGATGACCCTTGGTATGTTGGTCGCCGCGGCGGCTGTCTATTATTTTCTTGTGCCGAGCAAGCTGATCATCGGAACCATTTCGGGTCTGTCCATCGTCCTTTCAGGAATATGCGAGACCTTTTTCGGCATCCAGATCAAAGTGTCTCTCTTTGTGGTCATAATCAATGCCATCCTGCTGGTTCTGGCGTGGCTTCTGATCGGAGAGGAGTTCGGGGCCAAGACGGTCTATACGGCTATGATCCTCGGCCCGCTGATGGATTTCTGGGCCTGGGTTATGCCTTACGAGTCCCTTATGGAGCCCGGCACGACATCCGTGATGGGAGACATCTGGTTCGATCTCTGCTGTTTCGTTCTCTTGCTCAGCCTCTCGCAGGCCATCCTGTTCAACATCAACGCCTCCACGGGAGGACTTGACATCCTCGCGAAGATCGTCAACAAGTACCTGCACTTCGACATAGGCGCATCCGTGTCGGTCGCCGGAGCGGTGATCTGCTGCACGGCCTTCGCCATCAATCCTTTCAAAATGGTGATCATCGGCCTCATCGGCACCTGGATCAACGGACTTGTCGTCGATTACTTCACCGCCAGTCTGAACAAGCGCAAGAGAGTCTGCGTGATCTCGAATGAATATGACAAGATCCGCCGTTTCATCATAGACCAGTTGGGGCGAGGATGCAGCCTTTATGAGGTCATCGGCGGCTACACCGGTGAGAAAAGCATTGAGATCCAGTCACTTCTCACTCAGGAGGAGTTCTCTAACCTTATGGAATATCTCAAACGGGAGAACATCAAGTCATTCGTCACGGCCGGCAATGTCAGCGAGGTCTATGGCCTGTGGCTGAAGCACAAGAAATTCCATTTTTAGACGGAATATTCCGGCTTTTCCGGGTAAAAAAGAGTGTGACCAAAAAGAGGCTTTTGGGTCACACTCTTTCTTGTGATGATTTTTTTGCCTATATTTGTTACTCAGTTTAAAAATCGTAAGATATGGCGGAGACCGACCAAGTCTATCCTCTCGATCCCGAGAAGGTTTATTTTTCAATGGATGAATTGACCCTTGACACAGACGAGGGCCCCAAGACATTGAGGGTCGGTTCGTGGCTGAACTACGATCCGGTCAGGATCCACAGGATGATCGTCAGGGAAAAGACGATGCAGGTGGACACGTTCGAGGTCTATAACCCGTTGATGAGCAAGCTGCGAAGGGCTGACCAGCAGTACTACAAGCAGTTCATGGGGCTTGGCCTGACGATCGACTTTCCGGGCTACACATCGGAGATCCTGGCGAGAATCCCGTTCGAGAACGACCCTATCGGCTTCTACAAATGGTGGCGCAAGGGAAAGCACGAGGACAAGGTCTATCTTTCCAAGGCCAACCAGTTCAAACTGTTCCAGAAAGTCGCCTTGATGGAGCCTAAGATAATGCTCAAAAAAGATCTCGAGTTCCTGAAATCTTTCTGACATAATATTTTCTGAATATGCAAGACTGGCTACAGGTTCTCAGACTTGACACGTCGGCCACCGAAAAGGACCGCGGGTGTGATGTCTGGGACAATGACAATTGTTGCAATTACTCAGCCGACGGCACAAAGCTGCTGGACGCTGAGAACTATCCGAGCGAGGTTCACGTCAAGGATGGCACGAAAGTCATCTGTGACGGAGTTTTCGCGTTTCAACCCTATATGGCCGAGGACAGGAAGATCGGCGAGGATATTCCCGAAGAGGAAAGAGCCTCTTTCCTTGACAAGATATTCCTTCCTCCGACGGTCACGCACATCGGGCGCGAGGCTTTCCACGAATGCGGCTGGCTGAAAAGCATCCGTTTGCCTAAAGACTTGATATTCATAGGTGACGGGGCGTTTTTCGGCTGTTGGGAACTCCGCTCCGTAAGTTGTCCTGCCGGATTGGTCGCCATCGGTGACGGCGCTTTCGAGGAGTGCTTCTCGCTGAACAAGGTGAAATTCAACAAGGGGTTGAAGGCGATCGGCGCCGGTGCTTTTCTGGCCTGCGAGTCATTGGAGGAAATTGTTCTTCCGGCCGGTCTTGAGTTCATCGGTGACGATGCGTTCTACGGGGCGTCGTTGAAAAAGATTTTTGTCCCGAAAAGTGCCAGAGGCCATCTGACTGAGCTTCTGCCTGAAAACCTGCACAGGAAAATCCGTGACATTCGTTGACAGTGTTTTCAAATTGAAAGTTTTTGATTACATTTGAGATTGTGATTTTTAAGAATATTGCGTAAAATGAATAAAATTTTAAACATTACCGCCGTTTTGGCCGCCGCTCTGTCGGTTTCGGCCTGCAAGACAACGGTACAGAAGCCCGTGAAAGTGGACTACCAGATGGAATATACAGTCGGGGACGTCACGTTCGATATGGTCAAGATCCCGGCCGGACACTACACTATGGGGCTTTCCGCGGACAACCGCAGGAAAATCACTAACGGGATTCCTCACGAGGTCGCCCTTGGCGGATTCGTCATCAGCTCCAAGCCGGTCTCACAGGCTCTGTGGACGGCGGTTATGGGTAGCAACCCGAGTTCCGTGCAGAACCCGGACGCTCCGGCCGATATGGTGTCCTGGAACGATGCCGTGAAGTTCCTGGGCAAGCTGAACAAGGCCACCGGCAAGATATTCATACTTCCGACCGAGGCTCAGTGGGAATATGCCCAGAGGGTTCAGAACGGTAAGGACTTCACTTCTGTCGCAGAATGGTGCCTTGACAGTTATGACGCTGTGCCTGAGGGAGCCACGAGTGATGAATATTTCAAGCCTATGGAACTGGCCGTCGATCCGGAAGGACCTGCCGATAAGGGTGGCAAGGTTGTCCGCACCGTTCTGGAAAGGATGGAGGTGGATTGCCACACCAAGAAGGCAAAGGTCGGTTTCAGGCTTGCGCAGCTGACGGAAGATGTGTTGACGGATGCCATTTTGGGACCGATTGAAGGAACGGAGATAGACCGTGAGAAAATTGATGCTTCGGATGCCAAGCCGGAAGTATTTACAGTCGGAGATGTGACATTCAAGATGATAAAAGTCCAAGGCGGCACGTTCTCGATGGGGTACAGCGCTTCTGATTCGCCATACAATAATTTCTCGGCTCCGGAGAACGAGGTTCCGGCACATCCAGTCACTCTTGATGATTTCGAGATAGGTGAGACCGAGGTGACCGTAGCCCTTTGGAATGTTGTGATGGGTTCTGTTCCGTACCTCAATGATCTGGATGAGCCTCAGAAGCCTGTCGGAAACGTCTCCTGGTACAACTGCCAGACCTTCATCAGCAGACTCAACACAATGACCGGCCGCAAGTTCCGTCTTCCGACCGAGGCTGAGTGGGAATATGCCGCCAGAGGTGGCCAGAAGTCCCGTCACTATGGCTTCAGCGGTTCCAACGATTATGACACGATGTGGTTCCTTGACAATGCGAAGTCAAAACCGCAGGATGTCAAGACCCGCAAGGCCAACGAGTTGGGAATATACGACATGAGCGGAAACGTCTGGGAGTGGTGCTATGACCGCGCTGCGGAATATTCAAAAGACTCCCAGGTCAATCCTGTCGGAGCCACTGAGGGCGGGACGAGGATTCTCCGTGGCGGAAGCTGCGCCAGCCGCTGGGATGCCTGCCGCATCTCCAACAGGTCGTATATGCCGGCCAAGAACATCAAAGGCACATTCGGGCTCAGGCTCGCGCTTTAATTTTCGGAATATTATACTAAACACTGATAATTGATTATGGAGGAGCAACTCAAAGTTACCTGTCTGCACGACAGCCACGTGGCTCTTGGAGCCAAGATGAGTCCTTTCGCTGGATTCGATATGCCGATTCAGTACTCTTCGATCACGGAGGAGCATCTGGCGGTCCGCAACAATGTGGGTATGTTCGATGTGTCTCACATGGGTGAGATCTTCGTCAGCGGCCCGGATGCGGAAAAATTCGTCAACCACATATTCACCAATGACATCCGTCCTATGGTTCCTGGTCAGGTGCTGTACGGAATGATGCTTTACCCTGACGGTGGCACCGTGGATGATCTTTTGGTTTACAAGGAGTTCACCGCTGATCACTATCTTCTCGTGGTGAATGCCGCCAACATCGAGAAGGACTTCCTCTGGATCAAGGATCACGCGGAAGGCTACGATGTGAAACTCGTGAACGATTCTGACAACTGGGGGCAGATCGCACTCCAGGGACCTAAGGCCGAGGAGACACTCGTTAAGGTTCTTGGTTACGCCGCCGATGCCGCGAATCTGACATTCTACACATTCAAGGATTTCGAGGATGCCGGAACAAGGGTCATCATCAGCCGCACCGGTTACACCGGAGAGGACGGATTCGAGATCTACGCGGCTCCTGGCCTCATTGTGAAGTACTGGGACGCTTTCCTGAAGGCCGGTGTCGTGCCTTGCGGACTCGGCTGCCGTGACACCCTGCGTTTCGAGGCCGGTCTGCCACTGTACGGTGACGAGCTTACTCCTGAGATCTCTCCTGTTGTCGCCGGTTTCAGTATGTTCTGCAAACTGGACAAGGACGAGTTCATAGGCAAGGAGGCCATCGCTGACCAGAAGGCCAACGGCACCAAGATGAAGCTCGTGGGCATTGAGCTTCAGGACAAGGCCATTCCTCGCGCCGGCTATCCGGTCGAGCTTGAGGATGGTACAGAGGTCGGAGTTGTGACCACTGGCTACCACAGCATCTCGCTGGGCAAGAGTATCTGCTTCGCTCTCGTGAAGAGAGAGTGTGGTGCCCTTGACGCTCCGCTTTCCGTGCGCATCCGCAAGAAGGTGTTCCCAGGAAAGGTCGTCAAGAAGAGGTTCTATCAGACAAATTACAAGAAGTAATATATTCATAAAATAACAAATTCATTATGAGCAAAGTAGTAGAAGGCCTCCGTTACAGCGAGGACCACGAGTGGGTAAAGGTTGAGGGCAACATCGCCGTCATCGGTATTTCTGATTTCGCCCAGAAGGAACTTGGCGACATCACCTACGCTGACCTTCCAGAGGTTGACGACGAGGTTGAGGCCGGTGAGGAATTCGGCGCTCTTGAGAGCGTGAAGGCTTCCAGCGAGCTTCTCTCTCCGGTTTCCGGTAAGGTTGTCGAGGTCAATCCTGACCTTGAGGACGCTCCTGAGAAGATCAACGAGGACGCTTACGAGGCTTGGATCATCAAGGTCGAGATGAGCGACCCTTCACAGGTTGACGCGCTTATGGACGCTGAGGCTTACAAGGCACAGACCGAGAAGTAATATGTCAGCGTTCCCTTATTTCCCTCACACTGAAGATGATGTCCGCACGATGTTGGACCGCATAGGGGTGAAGTCTCTGGACGACCTCTATTCCGATGTCCCGAAGGATGTCATCTTCAAGGGTGAATATGACCTGCCGGAGGCAATGTCCGAGCAGGAAGTCAGAGATTTCTTCGAGTCTCTGGACAAGAAGGACGAGAAGCTGAAGGTGTTCGTCGGCCAGGGTGCTTACGATCATTACACACCGTCCGTCGTGCCGTACATCACCTCCCGTTCGGAGTTCCTGACGGCATACACTCCTTATCAGGCCGAGATCTCGCAGGGAACCCTCAGGTACATATTCGAGTACCAGAGTATGATCTGCGCGCTGACCGGACTTGACATCAGCAACGCTTCGATGTACGATGGCCCGACCGCGGCAGCGGAGGCTGTGAGGATGGCTCCGACCTGCACGAAGCGCAAGTCAAGGGTGCTGGTTTCATCCTCCCTGCTTCCTAACGTCATCAAGACCATCCAGACATATTCAAGCTACCACGGCTCCGAACTGGCACTCGTTCCTTGCAAAGACGGCCAGACTTGTCTGGAAAGCGTCAAGGCCGAGCTCGCCAAGAACGATGTCGCCGGAGTCATCGTCCCTTCGATCAACCGTTATGGCATCGTAGAGGACTTGACCGGCTTCGCTGAGGCCATCCACGAGGAAGGCGGAATATTCATTGAATATTGCGACCCTTCCGCTCTCGCGGTGCTGAAGACTCCTGCCGAGTGGGGCGCTGACATCGCTGTGGGCGATGGCCAGAGCCTTGGCATCCCGATGAGTTTCGGCGGCCCTTATGTGGGCTTTATGGCCTGCAGAAAGGAATATGTCCGCAAGCTCCCTGGAAGAATCGTTGGTGAGACCCGTGACACGGAAGGCCGCCGTTGCTTCTGCCTGACCCTTCAGGCCCGCGAGCAGCATATCCGCCGTGAGAAGGCCACGTCCAACATCTGCTCCAACGAAAGCCTTATGGCCCTTTATGTGACTGTCTATATGTCGCTTATGGGACCGAAAGGCCTCAAGGAGGTCAACGACCGCTCTTATGCCGCCGCCCATTATCTCCACGATGAGCTTCTCAAGACCGGCAAATTCGCTGAGGTGTTCGACAAACCGTTCCTCAATGAGTTCGTGCTCAAGCCGTTGATGCCTGTCGAGAGACTGCACATCAAGCTGCACGACGGTGGATTCTTCGCTGCCCTTGAGACAGAGGAAGGTTATGTAAGTTTTTGTGCTACTGAAAGAAGGACGAAAGCTGAGATTGACGCTCTCGTCGCGTTGGTGAAGGAGGCCTAAGGAGTATGAAATATTACGATAAGCTTATTTTCGAACTCTCCAAAGAGGGAAGAGTCGGCTATTCGCTCGGAAAGAACGAGTGGACTTCCACCACTGACGAGATTCCGGCCGCACTCAGAAGGTCTGAGACCGTAGGACTTCCTCAGGTGAGCGAGGTTGATGTCGTGCGCCACTACACGAATCTTTCCCAGATGAATTTCGGTGTGGACACCGGATTCTATCCTCTGGGAAGCTGCACGATGAAGTACAACCCGAAGATCAACGAGGAGATCGCCGGAATGAAGGGCTTCCTCGGACTGCACCCGTTGCAGCCTGCGTCCACGGTTCAGGGCGCTCTGGAGGTTTACTATAATATGGACAAGGCCTTGTCCGCGATCACGGGAATGGCCCACTTCACGTTCAACCCTTGCGCCGGTGCCCACGGTGAGCTGACCGGTCTGATGATAATGCGTCAGTACCACATCCTCAACGGTGATCTGAAGAGGACAAAGGTTATCGTGCCGGACAGCGCGCACGGAACGAATCCTGCCAGCGCCGCCGTCTGCGGTCTGGAGGTGGTTGTCGTTAAGTCAAAGGCTGACGGCCTTGTGGACGTGAACGACCTCAAGCCGTTGCTTGGTGACGACATCGCCGGCATTATGATGACGAACCCTAACACCCTCGGACTCTTCGAGAAAGACATCGAGGAGATCGCCGCCCTCATCCACGGATGCGGAGGCCTTCTCTACTATGATGGAGCGAATATGAACCCGCTCATCGGTGTCGCACGTCCAGGTGATATGGGATTCGACATCCTTCACCTGAACCTGCACAAGTCGTTCTCCACCCCTCACGGTGGCGGCGGTCCTGGCTCGGGCCCGGTCGGAGTCTGCGAGAAACTGGTCCCTTACCTGCCTGTCCCTAAGGTGGTCAAGGATGAATATGGCCAGTTCAAGGTACGTGGACGCGCCGGTGTTGGCAAGAGCGACACTGACAAGAATTCACTGGACTGCGGAAAGACCGCCGGTGAGGTGTCAGGATTTCTGGGTAACTTCGGTGTGATCCTGAGGGCCTACGCCTACATCCTCTCGCTCGGTCGTGAGAACGTCAAGTTGGTCGGCAAGTACGCCACCCTCGGGGCAAACTATATCAAGGAGAGCCTCAAGGAGTACTACAAGCTTCCTATCCCGACCGTCTGCAAGCACGAGTTCGTCTATGACGGCCTTGTGAACGACGGCTCAAGGAAGACCGCGGACGGAACCGTTGAGAGAGAAGGAGCCACGACACTGGATGTCGCCAAGAGGCTTCTTGACTTCGGTTTCCACGCTCCGACGATCTACTTCCCTCTGCTCTTCCACCAGGCCATTATGATTGAGCCTACGGAGACTGAGTCGATCGAGACTTTGGACGCTTTCATCGAGGTGATGAAGAAGATCGCCCTTGAGGCCGCGGAGGATCCGGCGATGCTTAAGAGCGCCCCTCACAACGCTCCGATCACCCGTCCGGACGAGACCACGGCCGCTCGCCAGCCGATCCTCAAGTTTCAGGACGAGCGATAACCGCCTTTGAATATGAACGAGGGCTGGCCGAAATCCAACGGCCAGCCCTCGTTCCGTTTTTCCGGATTGCTACAGAGAGTCCGGATAATTGATCTCCATGTTGAACTTAGGCACGTCCGGATTGGCCTCCCGATGGCTTTCCTTGACCGCCTTCCACATCTCTTTCACGATCTCCGGATGCTCCGAAGCCACATCCTTTGACTCGCGAGGATCGTCTTTCAGATTGTAAAGCTCCATCTCAGTGTTCCCTTTCAGCACCTTGCGTACGATGCCCTTCCAGTCCCCAATGCGCACGGCCACCCAGCCTTTCGACCCCGGGAACTCCCAGTAGAGATATTCATGCTCCTTCTGCTCTCCGGCCTTGATGCCGCTCGCATGGCTGTACCGCTTTCCGCCGGTGGTTTGCGACAGGACTGTGGGAGCGAATGAGACACCGTCATTCTCAGGTGCTTCGACCCCGGCGATTTCGGCAAGCGTCGGCATGATGTCGGCGAAACTGGAGATATGCCCGATCTTCTCACATTGCTTCCCTTCGCCCCAACGCAGGACGAAGGGCATCCTGATGCCACCCTCGTGCAGCGAAGACTTGCCCCAGCCTTTGCCGCATTTGAACGGACCGCCGCTGCGGAAATATTCCATCGGCGAGTTGCCGTTGCTTGCCGGGCCGTTGTCGGAAGTGACAATGAATATCGTGTTCTCCCATATTCCCAGATCCTTCAGTTTTTGCACAAGGTCTCCCACCTGCTTGTCGATGTGGGTGACCATCGCTGCGTAGGTGGCGTGCGGGTACCTGTTCGGGAGGTACATCCCGGGATCCGTGCACGGCTCCTCGTCCCCGAGTTTGTCCACATAGTGCATCACCTCGTCCAGTGGGGCCTGCACGGCGCTGTGCGGCACGGTTGTGGTCCACATCACGAAGAACGGCGAGGAAGCGTTGTCCTCCACGAACTTGACCATTTTGTCGTACATCAGGTCGCAGCTGTAATGTTCCCCTCCGTATTGGGCATAGTTGTTCACGTCGTATTTGTCCAGATTGTCCGGGAACTTGCAGCCTTGGACCACGAGCTCGTTGCCGGTCTCGACTTCTACACCATTCTCCCACAGTTTGACAGGGTAGTAGGAGTGGGCGAGTGCCTGACAGTTGAACCCGTAGAAATAGTCGAACCCCATAGTGTTCGGAAGCGATGCGCTTTTCGGGAATCCGAGTCCCCATTTTCCGACCATGGCCGTTTTGTAGCCGGCTGACTGCATCATCGTCGCTATGGTCTTCGTGCCTTCCTCCAGCGGGAACTGTCCCTGCTCCTCAGGATTCAGGAACACGCCGTTCCATCCAAGGCTGTCGGTCGGTACATAATGCTCCTCGTTGTTGCGTATCTGGCTGTGTCCCATGTGCTTGCCGGTAAGAAGACAGCATCTTGACGGTGACGACAAGGGAGCCGCCGTGTACATGTCCGTGAAAAGCAGCCCCTGCGATGCCAGAGCGTCAATGTTCGGGGTCTCGATCTTTTCCTGGCCGTAGCATCCCAGGTCTCCGTAACCGAGGTCATCGAACAGCAGGAACACCACGTTTGGTTTCTGGACATCATTCTTGGCGCACCCGCACACCGACATCGCGGCCGCCGCCAAGGTCATCAGTTTCTTTCCGTTATCCATCTATATTCATGAATTTAGTGATCTTTTGAACAGCGTGGTTGTGGTTAACCACACAGCAATCTGACAAAAATAATAAATCTTATGAATATTTAGTAATCCTTAAAAAATAACTTGGTAATCTTTGATTGTCTTTTCGGTCTATGTGTCTTTTCTCATCAGTCATGTGCCACCAGCACACTCCTTCTTCCAAAAGACATCTATCCTCGAAAATACCGCCAAATCTTTACCTATTTATTTTTTTAAGCTTATTTAGATGTTCAGTAGCCGCTAATATTTGCTTTGCGATTGCCGGATTTGTACCGATGTGAAAAAAATATTCACCAATCGCGATGAAAAATTTGCGGATTGAAAGATTTTGTCTATCTTTGCAATCCCAATGGGGTATTAGCTCAGTTGGTAGAGCGTTTGAATGGCATTCAAAAGGTCAGGAGTTCGATTCTCCTATGCTCCACTTCCCCGTTGAACAAGTTTATTCAAGCACTTCTTTCGTTATGAAACAGAAGCGTAACGTCATATTCAAGGCTCTTGAAAGTTTTCCAAGAGTCGAGTTGGAGGACATCCGCCAGTATTTCGGCGCCGATGTCCCGACTAAGGTCCGCAAGAATGAGTTTGTGGACAGGCTTGGCGCATACATAATCGAAAGGCCGGCGGAATGGCTGGGTAGAATGCTTGAAAGGGATCTTCGGCTTCTCAAACGTTTGATTGAAGCCGGCCCCGGAGTTCCGCTTTACTTGGACTATCCGGATTTCCCGTCCGTGCTTGAGACAATAAAGCTGCTCGGCTCCGACACCACCGACGAGAATTTCAGGGAGGTGTGGATCCCCAAGGAATTCTATGACGTGGTCGCTCCCCACATCGACAATGTTCTGAAGGAAGGCGCGGAAAGCGGCCTTTTCGAGACGGAGCAGGCCGCGCTGGGCTATCTATGCCTCTACGGCATAATGACAGTCGATGAGTTTTTCGACAAGATGCTGGACTACTGGGAATGGTCCGGCAGGCACAGCATCGAATATTTCACGAATATGGTGTACGAGAGCCCGGTTATGAAGCTCTGTAGGGTTGATTCCGACGGCGAACGGTATATGTGCGCTCCGAATATATTCGATCCTGATGACATCCTTAACCGCAGAAAGGAATATGCCGGGATAGAGTCCTTGCGTCAGTTCACTCCGGAGGATGCCCTTAAGGCCGGCGCCGGTTCTCCGTACTTTGTCTATGGCCTGGATTCAAAGGAAGGCCGGAGGCTGGTCGAGATGCTTGGCAATCTGGGATATGCCGGCGAGGACTTGGTCCGTGAGGAGCACGACATTTGGATGAACGCCCAGATGATCGGGAAGAACGACACGACCGAGGCCATATTCGCAAGCGTATCCCGCAAGCAGGAGGACATCGAGACCTTCGAGGACTACGACGAATGTATGGAGATCGTCGCCGCCTATGCCAACACCCTCCCGAAGTGGCTGCTGAAAGGCTACTCTTCCAACGAGAAGAACTGCCTGAAAGTCGTCCTTCAGACCGAGGATGACCCGATCCAGGCTATGATCAAGAAGAACCCGATTCTGGGCCTCTTCGTCCCTCCGACCCCGCCGGACGCCCCTTGTCCCTGCGGCAGCCACCTCTCCTACCGCAACTGCCACGGCAAGAATATGAGTTAGAAGAGTTCTCTAAGTTATTCGGATAAACCAGAAGATTGGATGTCAATGTTTTGTGATAACGTGACAGCGGAGCTTGACGCTCTTCATTCGGAGGAGAAACGGGTGATGCTGCCACGTTTTTTCAAGTGCGGTCCCGGCGAATATGGTGATGGGGATCGCTTTCTTGGGGTTGTGGTGCCGGATGTCAGGGGCGTCGCCCGAAAGCATATGGATGCGTCTTTGCCTGAGATCCGTGAGTTGTTGGAGTCCCCGTGGCACGAGGTCCGGCTTTGCGGGCTGCTGATACTCGTGCTCCAATGCCGGAAATCCGTTCCGAAGGAGGTGCTGGATTTCTACCTTTCCAACACGGCCGCGATCAATAATTGGGACCTTGTGGACCTGTCGGCCCCGGCGATTGTCGGAGGATACCTTCTTAGGAATATTCCCGAGCGGAAACTGCTGTATTCTTTGGCCGGGAGCGACTTGCTTTGGGACCAGAGGATAGCCGTCGTCTCGACTATGACGCTGATAAGGGCTGGGGAGCAGGATGACACGTATGCCTTGGCGGTCAAACTGATGCGCCACCCTCACGACCTGATGCACAAGGCGATAGGCTGGATGCTGCGTGAGGCGGGCAAGCGGGACCAACGCCGTCTGGAACTTTTCCTTGATGAATATGCCACCTCAATGCCCCGCACGATGCTCCGTTACTCCATCGAGAAGTTTCCCGAGCCTCTGCGTAAGCATTATCTTCTGAAAAAAGGGTGAGCTGACCCTTCTTCCTGACTTTGCCGTACCCGTGTCTTCATAGGAACTGTTCCGGTGTCCTCATCGGAACGGCGTTATCCTACCGACACGCTCTCAATCCTGATCTGAAAAGTCCCGGACGGAGCCTGGACATCCACGATCTCACCCGCTTTCCGCCCCATCAAGGCCGCACCAATCGGGGACTTGCAGGAGATCTTGCCTTCCTCAAGGTTCATCTCGTGCGGGCTCACGATGGTATATGTCATTCTGGCGTTGGAGGCCATATTCGTGAACTCCACCTTGCTGAGCAATGAAATCTGATCTTTCGGCAATGCGGATGTGTCGATGATCCTTGAATATTGCAGGACCTTCTGCAGGAAACGTATCCTGCTGATGGCCTTGGCCTGCGCCCTTCTCGCCGAGCGATACTCGGCGTTTTCGCTCAGATCCCCCTGCGCGCGTGCATCCGACAGATCCTCCTTGATCCGAGGATATTCAACATCAATAAGATGATTGAGTTCCGCGACAATCTGGTCGTAGCGTTCCTTAGACAGATATTCCATATACCATTGTTTGATAAGTCAAGGCAAATGTACGAAAAACTATCCTTTTTCGCTTCCTGCGCAACTTTTTTGTTTGTCCGACGGAGCACTCTTCCCGCCGGATACAAACGGACTCCGCCCGGAACTTTCTCCGGGGAAAGCCCCCCTTCGCCGGACAAACGAATCTCGCCCGGTACTTTCTCCGGGGAAAAGCCCCCTGCGCCGGACAAAACATAAGAGGGCGGACGAGGTTAGAGGTGGAATATTAAAAAATGAAGATTTTGGTTGCGAAAACCGAAGAATGGACGTATATTGAGTGGAGCGTTTGGCTCGGGTTTGTTTTATGAATAGTACAATGACTTGCTTATGAGAATTATACACACAAGTGACTGGCATCTGGGACATGTTCTGTACGGATACGACAGGAGTCGGGAGCAGAGGGATATGCTTGGACAGATCGAGGAGATTGTCGGGAAGGAGAAACCTGACGCGTTGGTGGTCAGCGGGGATGTTTACCATACGGGACAGCCGTCGGCGGCGGTGCAGAAGATGTTCACGGAGGCGGTGATGAGGCTGCACGAGGCCTGTCCGGGAATGGAGATCGTCATCACCGCGGGGAACCACGACAGCGCGTCAAAGCACGAGGTCTCACGAATATTATGGGAGACGCAGAAAGTGAATATGATCGGTTCCGTGGACAAGGACAATCCGGACAAGCTGATCGTTGAGGTGGCGGGGAAAGGATTCATAGTCGCCATACCGTACGTGAATGAGAGAAGTATGCCGGAAGAATTCTGTAAGAGCCTGTTGGACAAGGTTGCCGAAAGGAACGCTGAAAACCTTCCTGTTGTCATTTCGGCCCACACGACAGTGGCCGGATGCAACTACACCGGACACGAGGATATTCGTGAATTATCTGTGGGAGGGATTGACTCCGTCGGGCTGGAGGAGTTCGGCGAAGGGTACGACTACATCGCGCTCGGGCATATTCATAAGCCGCAGACAATCACTGGCTCCGGGGGAAGGGCGCGCTATTGCGGCACGCCGCTGCCGGTAAGTTTCGACGAGTCTTACGGGCATAGTGTGTCGGTCGTGGAGATCGCCTCGCACGGGGCGGCCCCGCAGATCCGGGAGGTGCCGATAAAGACCAATAGTCCGCTGGTGAATATTCCTTCCTCAGGTTTCGGGAAATGGGATGAGGTTAAGGAACGGCTGAAAGATTTTCCTAAGGACAATCCGGCGTACATCAGGTTGAATGTCGAGGTCGAGGATAGCCTTCCGCCTGATGCGGTGGTTGAGGCCAGGAATATTCTGAGTGGCGGCCTGGGACTTTTCTGCACGATAAACGCTCGCCGGGCAGCCTCTGGAAAGTCGGATCGTAAAACCCTTTCAGTGTCGGAATTCCGGGCTATGGAACCGCTTGAGGTCGCGCGGCTGTACGCCGAGGACACCGGAATAACGTTCACGGACGAACTGGCGGAACTGTTCCGTGAGGCGGAGAAGGAAATCAGGAATGATGTAAATGAATAATTTAGACTGACTTATGAAAATACAGAAACTTACGATTCACAACATCGCGTCCATAGAAGACGCTGTGATTGATTTTGACAGCAAGCCGCTGTCGGACTGTGATGTGTTCCTTATCACCGGTAAGACCGGGGCGGGGAAGAGCACGATTCTGGACGCGGTCTGTCTGGCGTTGTACGGTGACACGCCAAGGCTGGCCAATACGCAGATGGAGGGCAGCTCCGCTGATCAGGGGGATGATGTCAAGGTTGACAGTCCGTCCAGACTTCTTAGGCAAGGGGCAGGAAAAGGTTATGTAAGACTTGAGTTCAAAGGAACCAATGGGGTTGATTATGAGGCTGAATGGTCGGTAGCCCGAGCAAGGGAAAAAGTGAATGGCCGGATACAGAAAAAAGAATGGATCCTCCGAAACTTGGATTCCGGGATGATTTACAAAAAGGATAAGGAGGTGAGTGCGGAGATCGCCTCTGCCGTCGGCCTGAGTTTCAGCCAGTTCTGCCGGACCACGATGCTGGCTCAGGGAGAGTTTACCAGATTCCTGAACAGCAAGGACAATGAGAAGGCCGAGATTCTGGAAAAGATCACCGGTGCGGACATCTACACGAAGATCGGAGCCAAGGTCTTTGAGATCACAAGGCGGAAGGAAAAGGCTTCGGCCGATGCCGAGGAAAGAATCCGGGATATCAGGATCCTTTCTGATGAGGAAAAAGGCCAGAAACTCAAAGAGAAGGAGGACAAACTGGCCGAGGCGGAATCCGCCCGCGCGGCAAGGAACGAATGCGGTAAGAAAGTGGACTGGCTGAAGCAGGAGACAAGATTGAAGGTTATGATTGAATCTGATTCCAAAGCTGTCGCGGACAAGGAGGCGTTTGTAAGTACTGATGAATATGTCGCCGAGGAGAACCTTGCCGCCTCGTTCAGGACTACGGAGGCGGTGCGTGGAAATCTTGAAAACCAAAGGAGAGAAGAGGCGGCAGCAGCGGAAGCCAAGACAAGAATCTCCGGATTGTCGGAGAGATACCGGTCGGTAAAAGGTGGATTGGCTTTCCTGAGTGACGAGGAGAAGAGGCTAGCCGGGGAAAAAGCCTCCGTTGACGCGGAGTTGGAAAAGGACGCTCCTTCGCGGCCTGTTCTGGAAAAGGAGCAGACCATCGTGGGGAACATCGGTGTCATCGAGAGCGGTCGGGAATATATTCGTGAATCAGAAGCCAAACTTTCGGTTCTGCGGTCGGACTTGACGAAAAGGTCGCAGGCGTTGGAGAAGGCGAAGGAAGCGGAGAATGCCGCAGGAAACGTCCGGAGGCTTGCCGAGGAGGCGCAGAAGAAGGCCGAGGATGCTTTGGCCGAGTCGAACGCAGCGGCGGTCCGTAAGGAGACCGGAGATCTGAAGGAAAAGTCCGTGGACATCAAACTGGCTCAGGATCGGTTGTCGCTTTTGGAACAGCAGATTGAAAAGCGTAAGGCGGAAGAGAAGGATATCGCTGAGAAAGAGAAGGCACTTGATGCCAAGATCTCGGAACGGGACTCTTTGGCCAAGGTCGTGGAGTCAGATCGCATTAAGTCGGAGTTCGCTGAAGAGGTCTATAGAAAGCAGAGCAGAACGGTTGAGGACACGGTCAAGGCTATCCGCAACAACCTTCAGGTAGGGGACATCTGCCCTGTCTGTATGCGGGAGATCGAGTCGGCGCTGCCGACAGACATTGATCTGCAGAAACGACTCGCTCCTCTTGAAAGTGCGTGTGAGGAGGCCAGGATTCTGTACCGTAATGATAAGGAGCGTTACGATCATCTTGTGGCTGAAATTGTTGCGGAGTCAGAGCAGTTGCGCAGACAGAAATCCGTCTTTGAGAATGACCGTAGTGTGGACCAGATGACGGAATCCGTGAGAATGGCTGCCCAGAAGTGTGGTTTGACGGCCGTTGATGATGGCACACGGGCGGCGCTTGAGGCGAGGTACCAAGAAATAGGCCTGCGTTTGTCAGAACTTGCTGAAAAAGAGAAGGTCTGCGCCGGCCTTGAAAAGGATGCCGATGATGCTCGCAGGGCAAGTCTCGCCGCCAGGGATGCCGTGGATAAGGCTGTTGCAGCCCGTGTCAAGGCGGAAAGCGAAGTCCAGTCCAAGAAATCCGAAATCGAGAGGGTAGAGGCCCTTGTCTCGGACAGAATCAAAGCCGTTTCATCGGCAGAGCAGGCGGTCGGAGACATTCTCGCCGGCTCGCCTTGGGAAGAAAAATGGAGCGCGGACACAGGAATATTCAAAAAAGAGCTTTCTGAGGCGGTTCGTTCGCATCGGAAGCGTGTTGAGCGCTCGGAAAGCCTGATCAAGTCGGTCGATGAGTTGAGGGCAAGGATGGGCGTGGTGCAAGGAATGGTGGCGGCCATAGAGGAGATGATGCCGTCGTGGAAAGAACTACCGGCGGTGGAGGCAGCGAATATTCCTGGTTTGTCAGGAGAGGCGGATTCGGTCAGGAGCAACTTGATTCTTGAGAGGCACAAACTTGCGCGGGCCGAGGAAAACGCGAAGGCGGAATCCTCCAAGGTCGAGGCGTTCCTTTCGGAGCATTCTGAATATGACAGGGCTGCGCTGAAGGCTCTTTCTGAATACTCAGTCGCGGTGATTTCCGAGATTGAGCGTAGGCACAGAGAGGCGTCTGAAAAGTTGGCCGCGGCGAAGGTCGCTTTGGAAACGGATCGGAGGAACGAGTCTGAGCATCAGTTGAATAAGCCTTTGCTTGCGGACGATGACACGGTGGAAAGTCTGGAAACATTGTACAAAAGCAAAGATGAGGCTATGTCAAGAGCCACGACTGAGGCGGCTCTTTTGGCTGAGGCTCTGAGGCAGGATGAAGAGAACCGTGAGAAAGCCGGTAAGTTGAGGGAGGCGGCCGACAGGCTCCGGGAGGAATATGTGAAGTGGAACACTCTGAATAACTTGATCGGTGACAGCGCTGGCAAGAATTTCCGCAAGATAGCCCAGAGTTATGTGCTTGACAGCCTTGTGAAGGCGGCGAACATCTACATGAAAGACCTGACCGACAGGTATGTCCTCAAGGTCGTGCCGGGAACGTTCGTCATCGAGGTCGAGGATGCCTATCAAGGCTACGTTTCCCGTCCGGCCAGCACGATTTCCGGCGGAGAGAGTTTCCTTGTGTCCCTTTCTCTGGCCTTGGCGCTGTCCGACATCGGAGATGGCCTTTCTGTCGGTACCCTGTTCATCGACGAGGGCTTCGGCACCCTTTCCGGCGAACCTCTCCAGAATGCCGTGAACACGTTGAAGACCCTCCGTATGAAGTCCGGCAGACAGGTGGGCATAATCAGCCACATCGAGGAGCTTCAGGAGAAGATCCCGGTCCGCATAGAAGTCAACCAGAACGAGCGCACGGCCACGAGCACCGTGACGGTGGTCTCCTGATTGGATTGTGTTTTTAATATTTATAAGGAATATGCCACTGAACAAAAATGCCATAGCAAGGTACCGCCGATTGGACGCTTGTTTGAAAGACCGTAGCCAGAGGTACTACATTGAGGATCTGATCAGAGAATGCGGCGATGCGATCCGGACTTCGGATGACCCGGAAGCGACAGTCAGCAGAAGCCAGGTGTTCGCTGACATAAAGACTCTGATGGCTGAATATCCCGGTGCGATAGTCAAAATGAGAGGGGAGCGGGGACGTGTCTATTACCGGTACGCGGATCCGGATTTCTCGATAAACAACCGGCCGCTGTCCGTAGATGAGGCAAAGATGATCCGTGACACGATCAAAATGCTCGGACGTTTCAAGGGATTGCCGCACTTTGATCGATTGGAGGAATCCGCCAAGCGTTTCGAGGAGTTCGGTCTGACATCGGGTAATCTGGACTGCGTCGGTTTCGAGAACAACGAGGATCTCGTTGGATTGGACCATTTCGACGGGCTTTTCAAGGCGATAGAGGGCAGACAGGTGCTGAAGATAAGATATTCACCAGCCTTCGGCCCCGCTGAGGATCGGATATTCCATCCTTACTATCTGAAGCAGTACAACTGCCGCTGGTTCCTGCTCGGCTTCGATGTGAAGGTACAGGCCATCAGGAACTTCGCCCTGGACAGGATAGAAGGATTTTCTGTCGTGGATGACGTTGAATATATTCCTTATAGTGGAGGTGGCTTTGAGGAATATTTCAAGGATGTCGTGGGAGTGACAATCAAGGAGGATGAGCCGGTTCAGGACATAGAGTTCCTTGTCTATGATGAGAAAACTTTCAATTATCTGACAACTAATCCATTCCATTCCAGCTTGAAGATTCTGAAGGGATACTCTGACGAGGAACCCGCCAGAATGAGTGTCACCGTCCGCCCGAACTGGGAACTGGAAGCCGCCCTGCTAAAGTACGCCGACAACATCCGCGTCATCTCCCCGGAACCATTCCGCCAACATTTCCTCGCCCGCATCAGAAAGAGCCTTGAACGGAATGAGTGAGGAATATTCTTGATTGTCAAAAAGTAAGCATCTTGCATCTGTAGGTGTAAGATGTTTTGTAGGCTGTCTCTATTCCATAGGCTTGCGAAGCGATTTGCATTGTCACGTGCTCATTGGCATTGCAATAATCCTTGTTTATGATGTGGTAACCGGTCGGACGTGGTTTCAGGATAAATGTTCCCTGCTCATTCTCATTGCTGTACCGTAGTTTGCCATCATCACCTGCCACTACAGAAAACTTCGACTGGACTCCGGAAATTGAGATACGTCCGGCGTTCTTGATTGCTATGTCTCCTTCTCCGGACTCGTCCTCAGGACTAACGCCCCCGAATATATGTGAGATCTTCCTTCCATCGAAAAGGGATCTTATCGCCGACGGTGAATAGGTGTCATATCCCTCTTCGAGCGTTGACGGGCAGATGTTTAATCTGTTCATGCTTCGATGGTTTTGACTGTGATGGCTCCTATTGTGTCAAATGCGCAGGTCGCCAGCATTATCCCGAAGTCATCCTCCGGGTCTATTCTGAGAAGCTGTGACTGAATTTGCCTGTTCTCTCCTTCGGAAAGCATATTCGCAAAAGCCGGAAAGAGATATTTTGAGTGATAAGGCTCATTCCGGAGCGGTAGCGTAAGGCTCACTGGTTCGGCATTTTCTCCAAGTAGATACGCTCTGTCGTAAGTGAATGAATATTCTTTATTGTCATCCTCCTGAAGTGTCCCGCATTTGATTCCGTGCAGGAATATCTCGCAAAGTCTCATAATTGCGAGTTTTTCAATGATGAGAATGTCGAATTATCAGATAAAGGCTTGATTGACTGGGCTACTAACACATCGTTATTTATTCAGAGTACGATAGAAAACTGTCATTATCACATACTCTAACTTGAAGTTTAGCTTTGACTTCGGTTTTGTGAAGTACTGCTCCATCAAGGAATATAATTCCCCAGATGTCAAGTTTAACCTTGAATTGGCAATCGAGTTTGTCCGGCGAAAACCTTTTCCCACGGACAAACCGGTGGCACCGCACGTTTTCTCCGGTGGAATGCCGTTTCAGTGGACATTCTCATATAGTTGGATTCGTTTCTGAGCCGGGATTCTTAGAAGCTGTTTTGATTTGTTTGTTTGAAGATTTGAGAGTGAAAAACTTCAGGTTCGACCGCTTCTTCCAAGGAAGATAGTGGTACTATCTGACTGAAGAAGCGGGAAGAAGATGAAGATTCTTTCACCTCAAAGAACATTTCAAACAAATCAAAACAGCTTCTTAATCTTTTTATTTGGAAAATTATCAAACACCATCCCGCCTTCGATTGGTACGCTAGAGACCTCATTTTGCGAGATAATTTCGGAACCAAGCAATAATCTTTGGCGTTCTAAGAATAGGCAACGCTCAATCTACGCAAAAATCACAACACGCTGCGATTTCTTTTGCATTTCTCACAAATAAACACTAACATTGTCCAATAATACCAACACATTGCGAAAATGAAAAGGATAGGTTCTCAAATAAAAGAACGGCGGAAGGCTCTTGACATAACACAAACGGAGCTTGCGGATCTCGCAGGAATCAGCATAAACACTGTCGTGGCGGTGGAAAGAGGGCAAGGAGACCCTAAGATCTCCACTTACCTGTCAATCTGCGAGGTGTTGGGACTTGAAATGGCAACGAAATTAAAGGGCTGAGATTATGACGTGAGTTTAACATTAAATTGTATAATTAATCCGCAATACTTGTAGTAATAGATTTGGGAACAATTGAATAAACCACAAGAGCGCCCTTGCATATTCAAATTATTATTTATACATTTGTATAAGTAATTCAATAGATATGGCAAGACTCACAAAAGCGGACAGCGTCTATCGGATGTCGCTTCACAAGAACGGAGGTTACATGTAC
>CAKVCK010000030.1 GCA_934725575.1 uncultured Bacteroidales bacterium | reverse complement strand
CAGTTATTGACAGTATTTCAATGAACTTTTATATAGCGGAACCGGTCACCCGGCTTCCATTATTTAACTTTTTAGTATGGTAAATTTTTACCGAAGTAATGAATTATACAAAAATATGTTAAATTCACGTATTATAGTCACAGTCCCCTTGCTGTCGTAGAGGTTCGCCTCGTGGACGGAGACCGCCAGCGTAAGAATAGTACACGGTCTGCCACGGGGCGAAGTCCTTGGGAAGCATAAGCCACTGACAACCAGTCTTGATTATGTAAAGTATCGCGTCCATTATCCCGCAGAGAGGATGTTTCCTCTTCCTTTCTTGCGCGTTTATGATTTTTTAAATAACTTGCCATTGATTATCAGTGAGGTTGGTTGAATACATCTTCTTAACTTAACTGCCTTACAATTATAAAGCGACGAAAATACGCCCACTTAAAAACAACTGATAATCAGTCATATCCCCCCCTGTGATAATTTTTTTGATTCATTACAAAACTACTTCTTAATAGAGTATGTAAATTCAGACTGAGATAATACTCTAAATCTCATTGCAACAAAAACAGTTAAGAATCACGTTTTCAACACCATTCGATCTAACAACATGCCTAAAGTTTCAATAATTGTCCCCATCTACAACATTGAAAAATTTTTATCCCAATGTATAGAAAGCATTTGTCACCAAACGTACTTGGATTTTGAATGCTTATTAATTGACGATGGTAGTACAGACCATTCGAGTAGTATTTGCGATTATTATGCTAGAATTGATCATCGAATAAAAGCATTTCATAAAAAAAATGGAGGGTTGACAAGTGCACGAAATTATGGGCTACAACATTCTTCTGGAGATTGGATTATGCATATTGATGGAGATGACTGGATTGAACCTGATAGTCTCAAAAGGCTTCTGCAGACAGCAGATAATAATAACGCTGATATGGTTATCGGTGACTTTTACTTCGCCTATGATGATTATAAAATGCCTTACAAAGTTTCTGAGTGGACTGAAAACAAAATAACTTCGTTGTGCGATTATATTTCATCACCTTGGACAACAGTATGGCAAGGAATAGCCAAACATAATATATATACATATAATACACTTGAAAGTCCATCAGAAATAACCTATTGTGAAGATTTTCACTTGATGGTTAGACTATGCTACTATTCTTCAAAAATTGTCAACTGTCATTATCATTTTTACAATTATAGACAGCAGAATAATTCAATAATGCATAATCTAAATAAAAAAACAGAGAAGGATGAACAATGGGCATATCTTGATATAATAAACTTCTTTAAATCTCAAAATACTTTCGATGCTCTTAGAAAGCCACTAAATTGGAGACTCTTAAAATCCACTCAAGAATTAGTTCTAAATCCTATCGAACACAGTCTATTTACAGAGATATGTAATAATATTCCTAGCAAAGATATTTGGTCATGTCCATTTATCAATAATAAAATCAAAATTATGGCTTGGCTATTAAATAATCATTTGAGTATAGTGGTTATACTTATAAACAAAATTCGAAAAATCATAGGAAGATGAACAATAAACGACTTATATCGATTATTATCCCTGTATATAATACAGAAAAATATATTAAACAATGTTTAGATAGTATCATAAAACAAACTGAAAAAGACTTCGAATGCATACTAGTAGATGATGGGTCAACCGATGAATCAAGTACAATTCTTGACAAGTACTCAAAAAAAGATGATAGGTTTATTGTCTTCCATAAAACAAATGGAGGAGTAAGTTCAGCAAGAAATTTCGGCTTGAATATTGCCCAAGGAGAATATGTAATATTTATGGATGCAGATGACTTATGGATTAGCCCGCACTGCCTTGAAGATGTCAAAGCTACTGCAATCAGCACAGATGCCGACATTACCAGATTTGATTATAAAGCAATTGATGAGAATGATGGTATTCTTTATGGATCCAATCTAATTAAGTATAGAAATCCGTTCTCAAATCAATCTATTACAAATGACATTTTTTTCTCAGAAATAATTAGAGGTGAATTTTTCGGTCCACTACTCCTAACACGAAGATCAACAATTGGAGATTTACGGTTTAATGAGGGACAAAAATTTCTTGAAGATATGGATTTCATTGCGAGATTAGTCCTTAAGGCCCAAAAATGTTGTTATATTTCTAAAGAATATTACGGTTATCGTAAATTAAGTAGCTCAGCGTCTAATCGTGGAAATTTGAAGAATATTGAAGATTCATTTAATATGTGCTATGCTTTCCATAAATATGCGGAATCTACAAATAATCAAAAGCTTAATGAAGACTATAATTGGTATTCAATTATGTTATATGTTTGGACTTTAAAGTCTATATCATATAATGAATTAGCAGTATCAATAAATGAGATCTTTAATAAAATAGACATAGAGAAAATACATAAAAGCATACTAAAATGGCGGAAAGAGTATAAAGGAAGTAAAAACATACCGCTGCTGACCCTTATACCGTCTAGAATAGCATCACTAGTATTAGTATGCAAATATCAAGTAATCAAAATTCTTGATTATTGTAAAAGACAATATGCATAAAATGGAATATACCGTAGCTATACGTACTCTTGGCACAGCTGGAGAAAAATACCAATGCTTGCTTGATTCTTTGATTAATCAGACTATAAAGCCAGCCAGAATCATTGTATATATTGCAGAAGGATACCATATTCCTAAGGAAACTGCAGGCATTGAGGAATATATCTATGTAAAAAAAGGAATGGTTGCACAGCGTGCATTAGATTACAAGGAGGTTACGACTGACTACATATTATTTTTGGATGACGATGTTTACATCCCCCCATATGGGGTTGAACGATTATTTGATTCTTTAGAGAAATATAATGGGGATGTCATATCGCCAGATGTTTTTAACAATGCTGGACGATCTACCAAACAAGAGATACCATTGCGTTTATCAGGTAGAATATCAGTTAGGTTTAATGATAATACTTGGGGGTATAAAGTTATGCGGAACGGAGGATATTCCTATAATAAACACCCACGTCCGATTATGAAATCACAGACAAACGCCGGTCCGTGTTTCCTGTGCAAAAAAAATGATTTTGAAAAGATAAGATTCCAAGAGGAACTATGGCTAGACGATATGCCCTACGCATTGGGAGAAGATCAGACAATGTTCTATAAAATGTTCTTATCTGGGCTTAATGTTCTCACTTCGTATGATTCTGGAATAAAGCATCTGGATGCTGGGACGGCTGTAAACAATGTTGAGAAAGATAAAGTCTTGGCGTTCTGCGACTGTAGGTTTAAACTGATTTTTTGGAAAAAATTCTTATTTGACAATGTTACTCGTTCAAGCAAGGTTGTCAACTTGATTTGCTTCATTTATACAATAATAATTAATATGTTGATATCGTTGATTAAAGGAGACATGACCATATTAAAGCAAAAATGTTCCGGTTATAAATCAGGACTTCAATTTTTTAAGACAAATTCTGCCAGATGATCCCTAAGATTATTCATTATTGCTGGTTCGGGGGGAAAGAACTCCCACAAAGCGCTAAAAAATACATAAAGTCTTGGGAAAAGTTTCTTCCAGACTATGAAATAAAGCGCTGGGACGAATCAAATTTTGATGTCAATGCCATTAAATACACTCGAGAAGCTTACGCCGCTAAGAAATATGCATTTGTTAGTGATTATGCACGCTTTTGGATCGTATTCAACTATGGTGGGCTATATTTTGATACAGATGTTGAGGTTATCGAATCTCTCTATGATATTATAGAAGAAGGAAATTTTATGGGTGTTGAATCAAGGAATGATTATGCCATAAATATCAACCCGGGTCTTGGTTTCGGTTCCGGGGCAGGAGACGAATTCTTGGGTAGAATGATAGCTCTTTACAAGACCTTTAGCTTTCTCAATAAAGATGGAACACCTTGCCTAAAGAACATTGTGCAAATCACAACTGAAGAATTGCTGTTAAATGGTCTGCAAAATAGAGAAGGAATACAAAAATGCGGTGGATTTATGATTTACCCCAAAGATTACTTTTGTCCAATAGATTATGACACCAGAGAACTTAAAATAACTTCTAACACAAGAACGATCCACCATTATGCAGAATCGTGGGTGCCAAAATCAGCCAGATTTAAAAACTGGTTGAGCAGAGTGTTTGGGCAGGGAGTCATTAATTTTCTCATAAAAGCAAAAAGAGCAATAAAACATTAATTATGGCTAAAGTTTCGGTCATAGTTCCGATTTATAATGTCTCTCGCTTCATCAAGAGGTGCGCTGAAAGCCTGTTTTATCAAACACTTGATGATATCGAGTTCATTTTTGTCAATGACTGTACACCTGACGATAGTATTGACATTCTGAAAAAGGTCTTTGCTGACCATCCAAATCGGAACATAATGATTATTAATCACGAGGTCAACAAAGGTTTACCTGCCGCCAGAAACACTGGGCTGAAAGCAGCTTCTGGGGACTATATATTCCATTGTGATAGCGATGATTTTATTGAATCTACAATGCTGAATGAATTGTACAATGTGGCTTGTGATGAAAAAGCAGACATCGTCTGGTGCGATTGGTATCTTACTTTTGAAAAGAACGAAAGGTATATGAAGCAACCCGATTACACCACACCAAAGGAAGCCTTGAAAGCTATGTTGACCGGCAAGATGAAGTACAATGTATGGAACAAACTGGCTCGCAGGTCATTATATGAGGAGAATGGCATCTGCTTTCCGTCTGGTTATGGTATGGGAGAGGATATGACAATGATGATGTTGTTTGCATACGCAAAAAAAGTAAAATATTTGCCTAAGGCATATTATCACTACGTCAAACTTAACACAAATGCTTTCAGCAACACCTATTCTCAGAAACATCTTGAAGAACTCAAGTATAATGTCGGAAGGATTGATGAATTCATTCACGAAGTTTACGGAGACTCTATGGATGAAGAGATGGGATTATTCAAGCTTGATGTCAAATTCCCATTTCTGATAACTGACAATAGTGAGAAATATAGATTATGGAACAACTGGTATCCTGAATCTAATAAGTATATTAATTCTAAAAGAGATGTAGGGGTAAGACGATTGTTTCTGGAGAAATGTGCAGCAAAACGTCAATATTGGATACTATGGCTATATTATAAGTTCATACATAGTGTTATTTACGGAATAATCTATAAATAAACCATTAAACAATGAAAAGCATTATATCCACCATCATAATTCTCATTATAACCAGTTTATACTTTTTCCCTTTCGAACCATCTTTCCTCCCAGGAATGAACACCAAAATGGCTATGGCTGGAATAGGGCTTGTTGTACTTGGATTCCAATTAGTAAAAGGAAACAGAGTTAATATAGATAAGAATCTTATCACAATAGTGGCTCTCGCGCTAATCGTTTCATTAATAGGACTTATTTCTATATGTTACAATAACACAACGGACACCACTTACGCAACATACATAATATCGATGCTTGTCTGGCTAAGCGCAGCAAATGTAGTTATTAGTTGTATGAGAAACCTCAAGGGTAGCATTTCTATAGAGACAATCTGCGATTACCTTATTGCATTATGTTTTATTCAATGTTTGATCGCAGTCTGTGTTGATAGAATACCTTCAGTAAAAGGATTCGTTGATTCTCTAATAAACTCACAAGGTTTTATGGGAATAAATGAACATAGAATATATGGTATTGGGTGCAGTCTAGATGTAGCAGGAACCAGATTTTGTGCAATATTAATAATGATTGCGGACAGGCTTTGTACGATAACTAAAAATAAAGACAAACGAAACAGAGTTATCCTATACCTTACGGCCTTTGTGTTCATTACTATTGTTGGAAATATGATAGCAAGAACTACAACGATCGGTGTAATAGTAGCTTTGATATATATTGTTATACTGTCTATTTTCAATCAAAAGCATAATAAGGCAAATTACAGTTTTCTCTGGAAGTGGATTACAGCAGTTGTTATTATCACCATAATTGCTGTCACATTCCTTTATAATACAAATCCCAACATACGTTCTAATATCCGATTTGGATTTGAAGGATTTTTCAGTTTGGCAGAAACTGGCAAATGGGAAGTACATTCTAATGATATTCTGAAAAATATGGTCGTTTTTCCTGATAATTTAAAGACCTGGGTTATTGGAGATGGCTATTTTGAGAATCCTTATGACTCTGAGCCTTATTATACAGGAGTTAGATGGCATGGTTTTTATCAAAATACTGATATAGGTTATTTGAGGTTTATTTTCTATTTCGGGATATTCGGTTTGATAGCCTTTATCTTGTATTTCATTAAAGTTGGAACAACTTGTATAAAACGGTTCTCATATCATAGAATATTATTTGTCTCTCTCTTACTACTTAGCTTCATAATATGGTGCAAAGTATCCACTGATTTATTCCTTGTTTTCGCCCTATTCTTGTGTCTCAGAGAAGATGAATGGGATAAACATAAAGAAATAACCTCCATCAAATGAAAATCATCTACTGTATGTGCTCCCTGTACAATCCCGGCGGGATGGAGAGGGTGCTACTGAATAAGGTTCGGTACCTCAAGGAGAAGATGGGATGGGACGTGGTGGTGATGACTACGGATCAGCACGGGAAGCCTACGTTCTATCCGTTTCCGGAGGGGGTGCGGATCATTGACCTTGGGATCAACTACACGGATGACAATGGGAAGAATCCGATAATGAAGACTTTGGGGTACCTTGGGCGAAGGAGAAGACATAGGAAGGCTCTGACGGAACTGCTATTCAGGGAGAAGCCAGACATCGTGGATTCGCTTTATCCTTCAGAGTCTTCGTTCATTCCGGCGATAAAGGATGGGAGCAGAAAGGTGCTTGAACTGCATTTCAACAAATATTTCAGGATTCAGTACGGGCGGCACGGGCTTCTTGGACTGGCAGACAGGCTGCGGACCAAACAGGACGAGAGGATTGTGCGGAAGTTCGATTCATTTGTCGTGCTGACGGAAGAGGACAAAGGATATTGGGGCGAACTTCCTAACATTGAGACGATTCCAAATGCGGCCATCACAACGGAGGCTTCTCAATCCGACTGTACGGCGCACAGAGTCATTGCTGTGGGCAGACTTGACTACCAGAAGGGATTCGACAGGCTGATCGAGGCTTGGAGCATCGTCAAAAAGGACTCTGAATATTCCGACTGGCAATTGGACATATTCGGTCAAGGCGAATGGAAGGATATGCTCGAAAGGATGATTCAAGAGAAGGGGCTTGCTAGCAGCGCACACATCAACAAACCAACGAATGACATTTGGAATGAATATGCCAGCAGCTCATTTTTAGTGATGAGTTCGCATTTTGAGGGGCTGCCTATGGTTATGATCGAGGCTATGACCTGCGGTCTGCCAGCGGTAACATTCGATTTCAAGTGCGGCCCTAAGGACATCATCGAAGACGGTAAGAACGGCCTGCTGGTTCCCGATGGTAATGTTCTAACTCTTGCCGAAGCGATGAAAAGGCTGATGTCCGATGAATCGCTTCGCCGCAAGATGGGGACCGAAGCGTTGAAAATCAAGGAGAAATATTCAGAAGAAGCCGTGATGGGCAGGTGGATCAAGTTGTTCGAAAAACTTACCAAAGAATAAAACTATATGCCGAAGTTGTTACAGATAAATCCGGTGCTGAGGATGAACACCTCGACGGGGAGGATTATGCAGGAGATTGGGGATCTGGCGATGTCGGCCGGATGGGATAGTTATGTGGCTTATAGCAAGGGGCGGGATGGACTTAGGGAAAGCACATCTAAAACTGTCCCGGTGGGCAATCGTTTCAGCGTGGCGGAGCACGGGATTGAGACAAGATTGCTTGACCGACACGGGCTGGGCTCAAACGGGGCAACAAAAGCGTTCATCAAAAAGATTGAGGAGATTGATCCGGACATCATCCACATCCACAACATCCACGGGTACTTTTTGAACTACAAGATTCTGTTCGATTATCTAAGCAAGGCTGGTAAACCTGTGGTCTGGACTGTTCACGACTGTTGGCTCTATACTGGACACTGCTATCATTATATGAAAGCAGGTTGCGATCGCTGGAAAACCGGATGCGGTCATTGCCCGCAAAAGCGGCAGTTCCCGGCCAGCCTCATATTCGACAGATCGGCTCTGAATTTCAAGGACAAGGCCCAGGCCTTTTGCTCTATGCCTAAAGACCTGATGACAATTGTGCCGGTGTCTGAGTGGATGAGAGACGAAATGAGTGAATCTTTCCTCAAAGACTACCGGTTCAAGGTGATTCACAACGGGATAGACACGGGCATATTCATTTCTTCAGAATCAGACCAGGCGATAAGGGACAAATATGGCATCGGTGACAGGAAGATCATTCTTGGGCTTGCGAGCATTTGGTGCAGGGAGAAGGGTTGGGATGATTTCATCGCTCTTTCAAGGTCGCTTAAGGATGATGAGGTGATTGTGATGGTAGGGGTAAAGCCAGAACAGGCTAAAGCGCTGCCGGAAGGAATCATTCCTATCGCGAGAACGGAGAATGTGCGGCAGCTGGCGGAGCTATATTCAGCGGCGGAGGTGTTCGTGAACCCGACCTGGCAGGACAATTACCCTACCGTCAATCTGGAGTCGATATCCTGCGGCACACCGGTTGTCACCTACAACACCGGCGGCAGCGTCGAGTCCATCACTCCGGCCACCGGCCTCATAGTCCCGAAAGGCGACATTGCCTCCCTGCGCCAGGCGATCACCACCATCGAATCCAACGGCAAATCCCACTACCAGTCCCCTTGCCGTGAATATGCCCTCGCACACTTCCGCAAGGAGGACCGCTACGCCGACTACATCAGGCTTTACGAGGAATGTCTGGGACACTGATGTGAGATATGTCTTGATAAAGCCATTTCTTTTAAGTATGTTTGTGCGAACGATAGATAACAACACGGTATATGGAATCTTTAGAAGTAAATAATTTCGGGCCGATAGAGAAAGCTAAAGTCAACTTTGGTGACTTGACGTTCATTGTCGGACCTCAGGCAAGTGGCAAAAGTCTTTTCTTGGAATTATTGAAATATCTTCTGGACAAAGATTTCATTCTGTCTAACCTCAAAAGATTCAATTATGTTGTAGAGAGCAGCAATCCCAAGAAAATTCTCGATCTTTTCTTCGGGGAAGGGATGAATGAGGTTTTTAGGGAGAATACAGAGATCTTTCTCAATGGTGAAAAACAAGCCATAAACACCTTACTGACTTTCAGCAAGGAAAATCAGGAAACAGAGCAACTGTTTTATATTCCGGCGCAAAGGATTTTAAGCATATCAGACGGCCGCCCTAAGAATTTTATGGAGTTTGATGTGGCGACTCCATACGTGCTACGCTTGTTCAGTGAAACTCTAAGGATCTACTTGCAAGGTGGGCTTGACAACGCCGTAATATTCCCTGCCGGGAAACGCCTTAAAGAGGCTCTTTTGAATTCATTTGATGAAAACATATTCCACGGAGGGAAAATTGTGATGGAAGATGTCGCCGGACTTAGAAAATTTAAAATGAGGATTGATAGCGCAAACATTCCATTTATGACGTGGAGTGCAGGACAGAAAGAATTTATGCCCCTTCTTCTTGCTTTTTACTATCTTTCCAGCGGTGATGGCCACCAATTGATGAAAAGAGGTGAGCACAAATATGTCGTGATCGAAGAACCGGAAATGGGATTGCACCCACAAGCTATAAAATCCGTAATTCTGGAAATCCTCGAACTGATTCATAATGGATTAAAGGTGATAATCTCTACACATTCCACCACTTTGCTTGACTTTGCCTGGGCTTTCAACATAATCAAAGGATCATCTTGCAATAATAAAACTGATGCTTTCTATGAAATGTTCGATATTGCCAAAGATGCGTCAAATGAGCACTTGTTTGATAGTCTGCTTGAGAAAAAGATTTCTACTGTCTATTTCTCCAGAGCGGGTAAATATGTAACATCCACTGACATTTCATCTCTTGATGCAGGCAATGACAATCTCGATGTCTCAGAATGGGGTGGACTGTCACGGTTCGCTTCAAAAGCGGCCGAAATCGTTTTCAAATACTCCGAATAATAACATTATGAATCAATTAACCTTTAGAGAAGCTATTGAGAGAACACCTGATGTCGCCAATGGATTCAGGGGCGGTTTGGCTGCGTTTGGGCAATATGCAGGTAAAATCAGAGTGCCAGACAGCAGATTGATTGACGGAAGCCTGGACATAGATGCCTCAACTGCTGACAAATACCCACAAGAAAACAGATGGGACTACGCACTAAGTTACCACAATGAGGTATTTTATATTGAGATACATCCTGCCATAAGCAGTGAAGTCTCCAAAATGATCAAGAAGCTAACCTGGCTGAAAGGATGGTTAACGATGCACGCACCAGAAATTAAAAAATTAACGGCTACGTCGAAAAATCCATATTACTGGGTGCAATCGTCAAATTGCAGTATTCCCAAACACACGTCTCAATATAAAGCCGCCGTCCAACACAAAATCCTGCCTATCCCAATATGGGATTTCAGTAGGATAAAGTAATAGTTCTGATATTGGTAAAAAAGTACAAAAATGCTAACTTAGCAAAACTTTATATTAACGTTTGCTTAGTTTATGGCTTTTGATGAAAATACTGTGAGGTTGGTTTGGGAAAAAGGACGCAAGGTTGATGGGGTTGATGAGGGGATGTTCAGGAAAGATGCTTGTGGCGCCTGGATTATGCGCGACAAATATGGGAAGACTCATCCATTCGGATGGGTAATCGACCATATATTCCCAGTTTCAAAGGGAGGGACGTGTATCCCGGAGAATTTACGGCCATTGCAGTACCAAAACAACATAAGCAAGGCGAATGACTACCCTTCCTACACAGCTTCGGTCACTTCCGAAGGAGAGAAGAATGTCAGCAGGGAACAAAATCTGACTGTGAACTCAAAAACAAGGGAAATGTTGGCGAAAATTTATAAAGGATAAATTGGTATGCTAAAAAAGCTTGACATAAGGCGATTATTCGGGTCATTCTCATATTCATTGGATTTCATCAACCCAGATGGAGAAGCACTGAAGTTCATCACTGGGCCTAATGGATATGGAAAGACTACGGTTTTGGCTTTCATCAACTCCTTATGCAGACACGATCTGGGAATATTCTGGAAAACTCCTTTTGAATCCTTGAAATTCTTCTTTGATGAAGCCACTATTGAATTCAGGCAGACAATATCCTACAAGGAAGCTGAAGAAGAAGACTTTGGACCTGTCAGAGACAAAGTCCGCTTAACGGTTCTCTTCTCATTGGGAGATTCTACGGAGACTAATATAATTGAATTGAATGAAATAGATGGGATTACTGACAGTAGTTTGAATCTTTTTCTGTCTTCACTATCATCTTGTTTTGTCAAGGACAAAAGATTGGAAGGCGGCTCACAATCAGGGAAAGATTCTGTTGTCAAGGCTAATGCCCAAGATCTGGCCACAAGGCTGAAGGCCATCCAATCTGACATTAATTCCGCTCAGAACATCTCAGCTATGAGATTTGACAGCAAGCCAGAAAAAGATGACTACGATGTCAGGAGGAAGAATATATTACCTAAATTGGAGTTGCTGAAATCTTTCGGACTATTCAAAGATGAGCAGTTCCCCAAAGCTTTCCAATCGGAAATAGCCGTCATTCAAGACGCATACCTCGTTTCTTTGGAACAAATGACTGCAAAAGTCGCCTCCTCCATAGATAATCTTAATCTATTTTCCGACATCATCTCCCATAGTGGATTCGTAAACAAGAAAATGGAAATCGACCCAAGATTTGGTTACCGTTTTGTTGTTGATGATGATGTACACGAGATTCTTGACCTTGAATGCCTTTCATCGGGAGAGCAACACCTGCTTGTTATGGCCTACGAACTTTTGTTCAAGGCCTTTGATGATTCGATAGTGCTTATCGATGAGCCTGAAATGTCATTCCATCTTATGTGGCAACTGAATTTTATGAATGATTTGAAAGCCATAGTCAAACAAAGAGGCGTTCAGGCTATTGTCAGCACACACTCTCCACAAACGTTCAATATGGACTGGGGTTATGCGGTTGACCTGTACGAGCAATCCACAAAAGATCAGGAGTAATGGGACACGAAGCCAACTCTTCATTACGAGCTCTTGTTCAAGCACAACAACCTCGCTATACAAAAGCAATAGTCGAGGCTGGGGTCCGCTCGCCATTAGGTGCAAAAAAGACTTGGGTTATTGTCGAATATTCTGACGATGTCAACGTTTACTCAAAATTTTTCAATCCTGAATATGCGCAAGTCTTGTCATCACTGACAGATAAAGGGAAAAGCGGATACAGGTACGTTGAAGAGATTGTCAGTGAACTTCTAAACGAATATAATCAAATACTCATTTTGGGCATAAGAGACGCTGACTACACTCGCTATGAATCAACGGAGCATCAATTTCCTGATAATATCTTTGTGACAGACCATCGTGATCTCGAAATGATGATGCTTGCGGCTCCTTCTGTGCCGAACGCACTGGAACAATGGGATACGGAGTTTTCAATAAAACTTGGTGAATGCCGTCCTTTGGTCAGAACAATCGGTTATATGCGAATATTCAACCATATCAAGAACATAGGATTTGATTTCAGGAAATGGTTCAAGACAAATGTTGTCTGGAATCAAGAGACCCATCAATTAAAAGAAGATTGGGAGATAACGCTACAATCAATATTTTTCAATTATTGTGGGAATCGTGATGCTGATACTATTTCAAGAATTGAGAAAAGAATATAATCAATTAATAATAGACCAGAATCTTGGGAAGGAATCCGACTATGACATCTGCCAAGGTCACGATGTTCTTCACTGGCTAAGCATTATGATGGTCAAAAACGATTATGCCGAGTCCAGAATTATGCGACGGATGACTGACGCTTACAGTTATGACGATTTCAGAAAGGCCAGACTACACGAATCAATCAAAGTTTGGTCTAACTATAAAGGAGTCAAGATTTTAAGGGATTACGAATAACGATCAGTGTGCCGACAGACAGGCATTCAAGCCACAACACTTAATCAACCACAGAATAACATAAAACGACGTATGAGGATACTACAGTTGGGGAAGTTTTACCCGGTGCTGGGGGGAGTGGAAAAGGTGATGTTCGACATCACTTCGGGGCTCTCGGAGACGGGGGTGGAGTGCGATATGATGTGCGCCACCAGCGACGGAAGAGGGTCTGAGGTCATTGAGCTTAATCCGCACGGAAGGGTTGTCTGCTGCAAGACTTGGCTGAAGAAGGCACGGACCACCATCGCACCGTCAATGATCACCAAGCTGCGGCGGATGGCGGACGGGTACGACATCATACATATTCATCATCCGGATCCTATGGCGGCGATGGCGCTGATGCTTTCAGGGTTCCGGGGGAAGGTGGTGCTGCACTGGCACAGCGACATCCTGTCGCAGAAAACGCTGCTGAAATTCTACCTGCCGATTCAGAATTGGCTCATCAAAAGAGCGGACGCGATCGTCGGAACCTCACCGGTTTACCTTGCGGAATCTCCTTACCTTCAAAAGGTTCAGGACAAAACCCGCTGCATCCCGATCGGAATCGTGCCTAACCGGAGCGACATCGCCAAAGTGCAAAGCATCAGAAATGAATATGCCGGGAGGAAGATCATCTTTTCTCTCGGACGGCTTGTTGAATATAAAGGTTACCGCTACCTCATCGAGGCGGCCAAGTACCTTGATGACAGCCACATAATACTTATCGGGGGAGGCGGTCCGCTGAAGGATGAGCTTCAAAGTCAGATTGACGGACTTGGGGTCGGAAACCGCGTAAAGCTGCTCGGCAAGGTCTCCGATGAGGACCTTCCGTCCTACTACGGTGCCTGTGACTTGTTCTGTCTCAGCAGCATAATGAAGACGGAGGCTTTCGGAATAGTCCAGATCGAGGCTATGTCTGAGGGACGGCCTCTGATCGCCACGAAGATTCCGGCATCGGGGGTCGCCTGGGTCAATGAAGACGGGGTATCGGGCATCAATGTTGCCCCGCGTGACGGCCGGGCCATCGCCGAAGCAATCCTGGCGATAACCAAGGATCCTGAGACCTGGACAAGGTTCAGTGAAGGCTCACGCCGACGGTTCGCGGAGAACTTCACCAAAGAGAAAATGCTCGCGGACTGCCGAAGGCTTTATGCGGAACTGTTAGGCGAACAGGCTTAAAACGCACCATTTCAGCGTTTTTGTCTGCAAGAAGATCTGAAATCGGAAGAAATTGGCAAACGTTTGCGTGGATTTATATTCAGAATTACTATCTTTGTAGGTCAGTGTTGATTTGTAGAGGACGGAACCAAGAACATTATATTAGATAGATTGAACAAACAAATACTTATGAGTGGAAATACTATGTCACCGGAAGAAGGGATCGTGACGACGATCCAGGCTGAAAGACCGGCCGAGAAAAGCAAGATGAGCGCCTTTAACGAGAACCTTAAAAGAATCTTTGACTGCGCCGCCAGCTGTGGCGGAATGATTGTTTTCTCCCCGTTGATCCTTGGAATCTACATCGCGATCAAATGCGACAGCAAAGGGCCTGCCATATTCAAGCAGGAAAGGATCGGGCGCGGCGGCAAACCGTTTACACTGTACAAGTTCAGATCGATGAGGATCACTTCGGAGTCGGACGGGAAACCGGCGCTTTGCCAGCAGGGCGACGAGAGGCTCACCAAAGTCGGCAAGTTCATCAGGGAGCGCCATCTGGACGAGCTGCCTCAGCTTTGGAATGTCATCAAGGGGGATATGAGTTTCGTCGGGCCGAGGCCTGAGAGACAGTACTACATCGACAAGATTATGGAGGTGAACCCTGACTACGAGAAGCTCTACGAGCTGCGTCCGGGGCTGTTCTCCTACGCGACCCTCCACAATGGCTACACCGACACTCTGGAGAAGATGCTCAAGAGGCTCGACTACGACCTTGAGTACCTTGAGACACGCTCGATGGCGATGGACACAAAGATCATCTTCCAGACGATCTGGTCAATCCTTAGCGGAAAGAAATTTTAAATTAATGAATATGAAGCTGAACCCTTCGTTACAGATGCGCCTGTTGGGGAGCAAATGGGTGATTGTCAGGGCGGTGGACGGTGATGTCAACCTGACGGACGTGATCAGTCTGAACGAGACCGCGGCGGGGCTGTGGGAGCGGTTCAGCGGCGTGGAGTTCACCGAGGAGGAGATGGTGGAATGGCTTTGCGGGGAATATGAGGTTGACTCCCAGGTGGCGAGGGAGGATATTCATAACCTTTTGAAGAGATGGGAGGAGTACGGGATGCTTTCCTGATGCTGCTCCGGGCCGGGCTGTGGGGGCGGAATCCGATGGAGGAAGGGTTTCCGCGGCTGGGCGAAGAGGAATGGGAGCAGGTGTTCAATATGTCCGGGAGGCAGACTGTCCCCGGGATTGTTTTTGATGGAATATGCCGGCTTCCGGATGAGTTTCAGCCTTCTCAGGCTGCCTTCGCGAAATGGGTGGTGGCGACGGACAGGATCGAGCGGAGCAATGAGAGGATGAATGCCATACTCAAGGAGCTGACGGGAATATTCGTCAGTGGAGGGTTACGGCCTGTGCTTCAGAAAGGCCAGGGAGTGGCGGCGCTCTACCCTACTCCGTTGCATCGGGAGTGCGGGGATATTGACTTTTACTTTCCGGAGAGTTCGGACAATGACAAGGCGGTGGAGTTGGTGAAGAGCCACGGGATAAAGGTGGAGACGATGCCGGACGGGAGTCAGAGTTACGAATGGAAAGGCATTGAGATAGAGCAGCATCCCACGATTGTGGACCTCTGCTCCCCTGCCGCAAGGAAATGGATTCCGGAACTTGATGAGGAGCCGGGATATGTGCCGTCGGACCTGACGGAGGGACTGTGGGTTCCTTCACCGGAACTCAACGCGCTGCTGCTGAACTCGCATATTCTTAAACACACGTTGGGCAAAGGGATCGGGCTGCGGCAAATGTGCGATCTGGCGATTGAATATCACCGGATCAGCGAAGAGGATGGAAAGCGGGAGCGGGGCGAACGAATATTCAGTCTTTACCGCAGGGCCGGGATTCTGAAGTGGAGCCGGCTGCTGCATTCGTTTTTGGTGGGAGTTATTGGGCTGCCGGAAGAGGAACTGCCATATTCAGAGAAAGTTGTGTCGTACCGGCCGCTTTTTCGGATTGTGGAGGACGGGGGGAATTTCGGGCAGTTCAGAGGCAAGGGGGCGGCTGGTTCGAATGGAAAAGGAACGGGCAGACGGAAGCTGGAGACGGCGGGGATGTTTCTCAGGAGGGCGGGGTTCTCTTTGAGGTTCGCGCCTAAGGAGGCGTTCTGGACGTTTTGGGGGCTGGTCAAGGGGCAGTTCAGGAAGTAGGTAATTTGATATTCTTACTGAACAGAAATAGTACTTGAGATAGAGAATTTAGGACTAAAGCAGGATATTAAGGAATGAGCGGAGAGCGGACATATTCATACAAGGTAGCGGGACTGACGTTTACGGTGGTCGCGCCCGAGTGTTATGATGTGGAAGGGCTGCTGCCGTCGTTCGCGGGGTTCCGGAGTTGTTCGGGGGATTCGGACTCTTCAACAGGCTCAGTGACCGGGGATGACGGCTCGACGAGCGAGACGCTGTTCCGCTTTACTCTTCAGGCTGAAGCGATTGAGGTGCCGGAGGAAGCCAAGTTGGCGGAGGTGGATGACAATGATATGGGGCACACCAGGCTGAGCAGATCCGCCAATGGAAGCTACTGCCTCGAACTTTGGTATGACCACACGGAGGAGAGGCAAAACTCTGGCAGTGAGAGCGGAAACGACACCCTGGCAAACCGCGCCACCGCAAATGGAGGCGCTGTCCCCCGCCCCGGCATATTCATAGCAAACGCTGATTTTACGAATATTACCGCTTCCGTCGCGCCGGACTCCCCTGACTGCGGGCTTGTGCTGACATCTATGCTCCGCATCGCATTCGCGCAGGCGATTCTGCGGAGGGACGGCATCTCCATCCACGCCTCGGCGGTCGCGGCGGACGGCAAGGCCTGGCTCTTCCTCGGAAAGAGCGGCACCGGCAAAAGCACGCACGCACGGCTATGGCTTCGGAATATTCCGGGATCTCGCCTGCTCAACGATGACAATCCGGCGGTGCGCCTCGTTGACGGAAAGGCCGTCGCGTTCGGAACTCCGTGGAGCGGCAAGACACAGTGCTACCGCAACGAGTCCTCCCCCATCGGAGGCATTGTCCGCCTCGTCCAGGGCGACGCTGACATATTCACGAAAAAAGACGAGGTGGCGGCTTTGGTCGCGCTTCTTCCGAGCTGCTCGGTCGTGCACAGCGACGCGGCGCTTCAGTCCCTGCTTTGCGACACATTGGCAAGACTCATCGAACTGGTTCCTGTCGGGGAGCTTAAATGCCTGCCTGACAACGAATCTGCCATTATATGCTATAATAATTTAAAATCACTTATAAAATGAAAAACAGATTGTCGAATTTGTTTATGGTTATGCTCCTGCTTACGGCCGTGGGATGCGGATCGGCCAAGAAGTACGTCTATCTCAACGATATGGCGCCAGGGCAGGAATACCCTTTTGACGCGGCGCACGAGGCTGTCATCCAAGCCAACGACAGGCTCGGCATCACGGTCAGCTGCAAGCAGCCGGAGCTCGCCATCCCGTTCAACATCCAGAGCGGCTCGTTCAAGATGTCCTCGGACGGAACAGCCTCGTCATCCCCGGCGGCCAACGAGGCGGGCTACAAGGTCGACGCCAAGGGAAACATCGAGTTTCCTATCCTTGGAAACATCCATCTTGAAGGACTTACCTTGAGCCAGGCCTCGGACAGAATCAAGAATCTGATCATCGACGGCGACTACATCAAGGCGCCCATAGTGAGCATGGAGTTCCTCAACTTCAAGTACACCGTCTGGGGAGCCGTGAGCAAGAACGGAACGTTCACCGTGGAGAGCGGCAGGATCACCTTGCTGGAGGCGATCGCCAACGCGGGCGACCTGACCAACAAGGCAAGGCTCGACAGGGTGGCCGTCATCCGGGAGGAGAACGGCGACAAGCGGATCTATTTCCACGACATCCGCAACAGCAACATCCTCCAGTCGCCTTGTTTCTTCCTGCAGCAGAACGACATCATCTACGTGCAGCCTAAGTTCGGCAAGAAGGACAGAGAGGACAGGAGCATGCAGATCGCCACAATGTTCATGAGCGCCATCACAGCCGCGAGCTCCGTCATCTGGGCAACCTCGACACTCAGAAAAGACTAGTCCCGTCACACCTATAATCAACGAATATGCAGACAAACAATACCACCGGCAGAAACGATCAGGATGTCAACATCATCGACATCCTGCTCTTCCTGCTCTCCAAATGGAAATGGTTCGTCGTTTCCGTGATAGTGTTCGGCAGCCTGGCCTGGTTCCAGTACGCCAGGACTCCGAAGACCTATTTCCGCTCCGCCACCGTGATCATCAAGGATCCGTCCAACAAGATCTCCTCGGCGGGACTTGACCGCTACGACAACTACATCAACAAGGTGAACGTCGCCAATGAGATCCTCCAGTTCCGGTCCAAGAAACTGATGCGGGAGGTTGTGAGCCGCGTCAACGCCGACATCGACTACAAAGTCAAGGACGGCCTCCAGATGACGGAGCTCTACAAGAAGTCTCCGGTCTCTGTCCGCTTCCTGGACACGACTCCCGAGACGCGGCTGAGCATGGTCGTGACCCCGGTGGACAGCGGCAAGGTGATTGTCTCCGACTTCGGTACGGTCGACGGCGACAAGAAATTGTCGGTCAGGATGAAGGACACGGTCAGCGTGGAGGGAGTGCGGCTCATCATCGCCCCTACCAACTACTACACGACCTCCTGGATGGGCGAGCATATTCAAGTGACGAAGAACCCCCTCTCGTCGGTGGTCGGCTACTTCGTCTCCAGTCTCGGCATCAGGCAGGAAGAGGACGAGGCCTCGATTCTCACCCTCTCCCTTAAGGACCGCTCCTCCGCAAGGGCGGAAGACGTGCTGAACATGCTGATCTCGGTCTACAACGAGGAGGCCATCAACGACAAGAACCAGGTGGCCATCAACACCGCCGAGTTCATCAACGAGAGGCTCATCATCATCGAAAGCGAGCTGGGAGGCGTGGAGTCCCATCTGGAATCCTTCAAGCGCGAGAACCGGATCGTGGACATCGCGACGACAGCCGGGATGTATGTCGGTGAGTCCCAGAAGTACAACACCAACGTGATGGAGCTTGAGACCCAGCTCCGTCTGGCCACCTACATCAAGGACTACCTCACGGATCCGACAAGGGAGATCGACCTGATCCCTGCCAACACGGGCATCAGCGACATGAACATCGAGAGCCAGATCGCCCAGTACAACACCGTGAAGCTGCGCCGCGACAAGCTCATCGAGGACAGCAGCGAGAAGAACCCGATCGTGGAGGAGCTGAACACCTCGCTGAGGGCGATGAAACAGTCCATCATCAGGGCCGTGGACAACATGATCGTCAGCATCAATGTCCGCCGCAACGACGCGCAGTCGCGTGAGTCACAGGCACAGTCCCGCGTCTCGTCCATCCCTACCAAGGAACGCCAGATGCTCTCGATCGAGCGCCAGCAGAAGATCAAGGAGTCGCTTTACCTCTTCCTCCTGAACAAGCGCGAGGAGAACGCCCTCTCCCAGGCGATGGTGGACAACAACGCGAGGGTGATCGACGGAGCCTCCGGGCCAGGCGATCCGATCGCCCCGAGCAGGAACAAGATCCTGCTTCTGGGGCTGCTGCTCGGACTGGCCGTGCCGGGAGTCATCTTCCTGATGATCATGTTCCTGGACACGAGGATCCACAGCAGGAAAGACATCCAGGGCAAAGTCAGCGCACCGTTCCTCGGAGTGATTCCGGAACAGGACAAGGACAATGAGGGTTTCGCCTCGGAGGCGTTCAAGATTGTCCGCACGAACATGTCCTTCCTTTCAAGAAAAGAGAAGATCAAGGTGATAATGTGCACCTCGTTCAGTTCCGGGGACGGAAAGACATTCGTCTCCGCCAACCTTGCGAAAAGTTTCATCTCCGCCAAGAAGAAGGTTATCCTTGTGGATCTTGACATCCGTAAGGGAACCCTGACCTCACAGTTCGGCAAGCACAGCCACCACCACACCGTAGGCATCACAAACTTCCTGGCCGACTCTGACATAGCGCTGGACGACATCATCACCCACGAGACCGGTGTGGAAGGCCTTGACCTCATCCCGTCAGGCTCCATCGCGCCGAACCCCGCAGAACTCCTGATGGACGAGAGGCTGGACGAGATGTTCACCGAGCTGAGGAACCGCTACGACATCATCATCACAGACTCCGTCCCTGTCGGTCTTGTGGCGGACGCGACGATCGCCAACCGCGTCGCCGACATCACGCTCTTCGTGGTGAGGGCCGGCCGCCTTGACCGTCGCCAGCTTCCTGACATCGAGACCATGTACCAGGAGCGGAAACTCACGAACATGTCGCTGATCCTCAACGGCGCCGACTACCACCATCACGGCTATGGTTATGGCTATGGCTATGGTTATGGTTATGGCTACGGGTACGGCTACGTGGATGGCAAGAAAAAGAAACGGAAAAGGTAGCCGCCGAACTTGTTGGAAGAAACATCTTCCAACTTGGAAATAGCGCAGAATACCGAATAAACGTTTTAAATCACGGATAACAAGTTTTTTATACTTTTTTTGTTGCATTTTTTCCAATTAATATATAACTTTGCTTCCGATTGGTTTAGAGTACTGCAAGACATTATAAAACAACAAATTAGTTTTCAAGAAAATACTTAATAAGAAGAAGACAATATGAAAAAACATCTGATTACAGCGGCTTTAGTCATGCTGGCAGTAACCCCGGCACTTGCCCAGCCGTCAGTGAAAACGGACACCACGGTCAACGTCATCTATTCCGCAGACAAATTCAAAGTGGAGACCAATCGTTTCAAATATGACTGGTTCATCAATGTCGGAGGCGGAGCCCAGATTTATTTCGGAGACCACGACAAACAGGCGAAATTCGGAGACAGGCTTGCTCCCGCATTGAACATAAGCATAGGTAAATGGTTCACCCCGGCTGTCGGAGCGAGGATCGCCTACAATGGGCTCAGCATGAGGGGCGCCACCCAGAAAGGTCCGGACGAGGCGTTCTCGACAGGGAAGGAGGTTCCTGGAAAGGGCGGAAACGGCTACTGGCTGAACAAGCAGAAATTCTCGTTCGGTGATGTCAGGATGGATGCCATGCTCAATCTTTGCAATGCGTTCTGCGGCTACAAGGCAGAAGGCCGCTTTTGGAATCCAAGCCTCTATGCGGGTCTGGGATTCGCCTGGACATTCGATGAGCCAGGCAACGGCAAGTCCAGATCCCACGAGGTTTCCGCAAGCATAGGAACAAGCAATGACTTCCGCTTGAGCGACGCTTGGGCGGTAAACCTCGATGTACGCGGAATGTTTGTCAACGACCGGTTCGACGGAGAGATGGGTCATCGCTGGGGCGAAGGTGTGCTGAGCGCCACGATTGGTCTGACCTACAACATCGCACCACGCGGATGGAACAAGAGCAAGACCGTTGTCAAGACTGTCAATAACAACATAGCCGACTTCCAGAAGGCTCTCAGCGAGTCCGAAGCTGAAAGGATCAGACTCGAGAAGGAACTCGGCGAACTCAGAGCCCAGCCTCAGATTGTCGAGAAGCAGACCACGATCGCCGCTCCTTACTTCGTGATCTTCGAGATCAACAAAAGCAAGCTCAGCAAGGATTCCCGCGTGAACCTCGGAATGCTCGCTGAGATCATCAAGGCTAACAACATCAAGTACATCGTGACCGGTTACGCCGACGCCGCGACCGGCAACAAGAAGATCAACGACAGGCTCAGCCGGAAACGCGCCGAGGCCGTCTACGAATGTCTCACTAAGGAATTCGGAGTTCCGGAGTCACTTCTTGAGATTGACCACAAGGGTGGCGTGGAGAACATGTTCTACGACGACCCTGCACTGAGCCGCGCGGCAATCACTAAAGCATTGTAGTTCCGCCTCTACCTGATTGACTGACCAAGACGGCGGCATGGCACCTCAAGAGTGCCGGCTACCGTCTCAGTCAGTTTTAAGAGAAGACATTTGGTAATGTCAGAATTCTAATTGAAATAAAGTTTTATGAATAAAATGAAAAACATCAAACGATTCTATGTCTCTCCAGACTCAAGGAGGGAAAGAGTGGTCATGGAAAGTACCGTCTGCGCCGGCAGCGAAGTAACTAAAATTAAATCCACCAAGGAGAACGTCGAGGTGGACGAATGGGATTCGATCCAGAATGGAGTAACCTTTGATTAATCTGAAAAAACAATGAGAAAAGCAAGCAGAACACTCGCGGCCGCATTCATGGCGGCTATCGTTCTTGCCGGGTGCCAGAACGAGGAACCTATGAATAAAGTGAAGGAGGGGCTTCCTGTAAGCCTTTCGTTCAACATGGAGGTGCCTGAAATGGACGAGATAACCGTCACAAGGGCAACAGAGGAGCAGGAGACAAAAGTCGAGAAGATGGCTATCCTCTTCTACAACGCCAATCAACCCAACTCGACACCGATCATCGTGAAGGTCAGGAATCTTGGCGAGCCAACAAGAAGGAACAGCAACACCAACTGGCTCTACACGATCGAACTGAATGAGGACCAGCTCACCGTCGGCGACAGGAAGGTGACCAGCGGCGAATGGTACATGTACCCGATCGCCAATTACGACAAGTACACGGTCGTCAATCTGGATGAACTGGCGGGGAAGACGCTCGCCGAGTTCAGGAGCCACACTATCACAGCCTCTGGACGTGACATCACCTCCACGTCTGTGCTGATGTCGGGACACTACGGCGACAAAGAGAACACTACCACCATCACTCTCCAGCCGGGCGAGAACACCTTCGACAAGGTCTTCCACCTCAAGAGGATAGTCTCCAAGAATATCTTCGTTCTCAAGAGCGGGACAGGGGTGACCTTCATTCCGAAGAATTACAGCATCTACAACTACTCCACATCGTCAACCCTGCTCCAGAGGGATGAGCTGAATGAATATGCCGGTGACGACACCTTCACCAAATTCGAGGAACTTCCTATCGCGGCTCCGGCCGCCGGCGGCGATTACTCTTTCTCATTCTACATGCCGGAGAATGTGCAGAAGCCGGCCGCCTCGCCGACTTCATGGTCTTACGCCGACCGCGAGAGAAGGGAGAGTGACTACAGCACATTCACCTATGCTCCGGCCAAATCAACCTACGTTGTGATCGAGGGTACTTACGAGGGTCCGGGCGAGAGCGGGACAGACCACGTGACAGGAACCGTGAAGTACACCATCCACCTCGGAGACTTCGGCAACAGCACCGATGCGTCAAACACGAAATTCGGCAACTTCTCCGTGACACGTAACGCAAGGTACACCTACACGATAACGGTCAACGGAGTGAAGAACATCATCGCCGAGGCAAAAAAGGTGAGCGACAATCAGCCGGGAGCCGAGGGACAGATCATCAAGCCGTCCCCGCACGTCATCGTCAACCTTGACGCACACTTCGAGAATGTGCTGCTGACATTCTCGAAGACAAACATCGATAAATGCATTGTCAGCGGCACTGTACCTGCGGGAGACGGAAAGATGACATCCTTCACCGTTCATGAAGGATCAACAGATCCGCACTTTGAGGACATCGCCTGGGTGAAGTTCGGCAAACCTGAGAGTCAGACGAGATTCGCAAATTATCCTGGAGACGCCAACTTGGTGAACATCTACGACTTGATTGATGAGATAAAGGTCGGCACCACGACACACTGCATAATAAGCGGAGACGATGTCTACACGCAGGCCTACGTGGACGAGTACTTCTACAATGACAAGCCTTACAAAGACTTCGTCAACACGGATGACAGGATCTTGTCATTCACCATCGGCAATGCCCAGATCAGCGACGACGGACACAGCACCTACATTGAGGGCAGTGGCTTTACACTCCAGCAGGAGTCAATCAAGACATTCTATAAAGACAATGTGGGTAATCCATTCGGATTTGAATCTGTTGAGGAGACACCGGCGGCAACTTTCACCGGTAATGACGACTATCCGGGAACGGAATTGCAGAACGGATTGAAAAACACCTGGGAGATCATCAACACTAAAACAGACAAGACATGGAGCCGCTATGTTAACATTGCCCAAAACGGCTTCACAGGGGCGACTCCTCCTTCATCGGCCAACATAATGACCACTACCGGAACCAATCCGATGTTCGAATGTCTCTCAAGAAACAGAGACCTCAACGGTGACGGCACAATTGACGAGGACGAGGTAAGGTGGTACCTTCCTAGCGTCCGCCAATGCATCTTCGCCTGGTGCGGTAAGAAGTCTCTGCCTACAGAGATATCATTCGAGACGACGAACTATGCGACAAGTACAAACCAAGGCTTCCGTATCTGGTGGGCTTTGGAGGGTACCGCAATCAGTTCCTGGGCTAATATGGAGACAAATCCTATGATACGATGCGTCAGGAATCTTGGCACAAACTCAACCTCGGGTGAAGTCTCGGACATCACAAGCTGGGACCAGGAGAACTATGTCGTGACAGTGAACGGCCTCAAGGACGAGACCTTGAGAACCAACATGCAGATCGGAGAGTATCCTGAGCACGAGAATTTCGATGCGGCGAGTACATTGCCTAAGGCTTTCAAGATCGCCAGTGCGGATCTGAACATTCCGGCAAGCGGAGAGGACACTTATGCTCCTGAAATCACAGTTGGCGAGCTTATTCCTACTGGAATACCAGAGAGTAAGAGCAACACGACTTCTCATAATATAACTGTTCCGATAACGATCACTAATTACGATGCGTCTAAGAACTACACCTATCAAATCGGCGCTGATAATGAAGTAAATGTTACGTCAGCGGTGTTCGATGTCAGTGTTACAATCAACCATACATCAACTTCAAATGGTACGACATCATCGAAAACAATTAAAATAAAGAGCGACAACGGCAATTACACATCTTTCAATGTAACGGTTACACTGACCACAAGAACAGAAGGCTTTATTTTACAAACAAAATATTACACATACACATACAGCAAGTCTACGCCTCAACAAACAATAGTTACTGGTGGAACCCCAGCCAAAAACACCTTCAAGTACACTGAGATCATGAACGGTGACTGGTGCGAGAAATACTACCAGGAAGGCACCGACGATCTGGGCAAGTGGAGGATCCCGAACGAGAAGGAGCTCTACTTCATCCCAATGTACTGTGGTGAGGAGATTACCGGCAATCTCGCCGGTTACAAGCCTTCTGGAGCCCAAACCGAAACCGGAACCATGCGATACGCAGCCAAGACCAAATACAATCGAAACCTGATACATGACCCGTCAAATCCAGGTAATACATTCATGATCTACTACCTTCAGAAAGACGGATCGTCAGGTACGCCGATCGTAACAACCGGTCACGGACAGTCCGATGCGGACTTTACAATCCGATGCGTCCGTGACGCGCCTCAGGGTACCAGATCCTACGACTCCTCCTACAGTAGCGGAGGAACGGGCTTCGGACTGTAGAGGCTTACCTGAAGACTTAACCTATGGGTAAATGGATTAAACTCTTTAACACATAGGTTATGAAGCGAACATATTCAGCATCTGTGCTGATGGTGCTGGCGGCACTGATGGCCGCCTCCTGCGCCGACAACAACGAGACGGAGGTACTGGGACAGGAGTCGATCTCCCTTACCGGAGAAATAGGACAGATTCCTGTGACAAGAACCCAGATCGACATCGAGCCGACGGCAGACGGATCGGTAGGCATACTCTGGTCTGTCGGAGACAGAGTCGGCGTGTTCGGAAACACCACCCCTAACGCCCCGTTCGACGGCACATTCTCCACTCCTGTGAGTTCCGGAGAGTTCAAAGGCTCACTGTACACAAGCGACCGGCCAAGGTTTGCCTACTATCCTTACGTGGAAGGGGCGACGGACAGCAGAGCGATCCCGGTCAATGTGGCCTCAGTGCAGTACTACACGGACGAAGCTTCTATCGCCGCCAACGATGTGAAGGCCAGCGACACTCCCGTCATTAAAAGAGATGGAGGCTATGGATTCATATTCAAGCCTCTGGTGTCCTTCCTGAAGGCGGAGGTGACATTCGGAAGCAAGCTTGACGAGGTCGCAAGCTCGGAGAGACTCCAGTCCATCATATTCAGACAGAAAGTTGAAGGGATCGCGGCGCCTCGCGCCTGGACCGGTGATTTCACGATGGATCTAACCAATCTGGCTTCGGGTCTTGCCGCTGTTGACGGAAAGACCTCATCCCAGATCACTGTGAAACTGGCGAAGGATGAGGAAGGTGGAATCTCGGTTGGCAGGAAGGCTGTCGTGTATGCCGCCATCGCGCCGGGCATCAAGAAAGGTGACGAGATCGAGATTCAATTATTGACTGACTCCCACAAGGTGTCATTCGAGGTCAAGGCACTCGTTGATTTCCAGGCCGGAGCATGCTACGACATCCCTCTGAACCTTGATGACCTGAAGCCGGAGAACAACTGCACGGTCGAAAACATCAGCACGACTCCACTGGAGTTCAAGAGTTTCGGGTTCGAAATCGCCAAGAACGAGTCAAGCCTTCTGAAGAAGACAGCGGTTCTGAACACCAGTACCTCCAAGACCGAAGTCAAGGCCGCGGAGGATTTCAGCTGCGCGATCGACAAGAACGCCGGCACGGTCTCTTGCTGCATCCCTTACCTTTACAACTTCACGCTTGTACCGACGTTCACGGTACCTGAGGGAGTGAAGGTTCTTTGCAACGGTGAGGTTCAGGAAAGCGGTGTGTCAGGCCAGGATTTCCGGACTCCTGTTGAATATACCCTTGTCAGCGGCACGCAGAGAAAGGTGTTCACCGTTACCGTCACGAACACCGGACTGCCGGTGGTGGTTGTCAACGTCAACACTCCGGGAACAGTCAGCTTCCTTGACTTCTCCATCCCTGCCAAGAGTGCAGACTGGAGCGAGGCCGACGATATCGCTGTCTACAAAAACGGTGTGGCGGACTTGAATAAGGCCGGTTGCAGCATCAGGCTCAGGGGAAACACGTCATCCAATTACGACAAGAGGCCGATGGCTATCAAGCTGAACAAAAAGGCGGGCATCCTTGGGATGAAGGAGCACAAGAGATGGATTCTGCTCTCTCCGTGGACGGACATGTCACTCATTCGTAACTATCTGGCGTTCAACATCGCCCAGACTATCCAGAACCATTTCATCAACGGCCCGACAGACGGAAGCACCTTAGGTAGGGGACTGGTCTGGAATCCTTCAGGGCAGAACGTCGAGCTGGTCATCAATGGCATCCACGCCGGCAACTATCTTTTCTGCGAGCAGATCAAGATTAATAATAACAGGCTGAAAATGACAAACCCGATATTTGAGGATGTTGTCGAGAAAAACACCAGCCCTACCGTGAAGGATTGCAGCTACCTTATCGAGTTCGACAATAATTACGACGAGACCTGGAAATTCAAAACCACGATGCGTGAATTGCCTTGCTTGTTTAAGGATGACTTCGAGGTCACAGCGAAGAATGGCACCACATATGATGGCAGCGCGATTTTCGAGAATCTGAAAACCTACATCAACGCCATCGAGAGCAACCTTACTAATGGTTATTACACAGAGGCCTACAAGAGTCTCGACATCAACTCCGTGATCGACTACTGGTTTGTCTACGAGATCGCGATGAACGACGAGATCCAGCATCCAAAGAGTGTCTATATGTACAAGGACGGGGACGGAAAACTCAGCGCCGGGCCGGTTTGGGACTTTGACAGCCAGAACTTCACGAATGTGGACACGGAAAAGAACGCGTACTACTATCACACATGGAGTTCACTTCTCATCGAAAGGGCCATTAATTATAATGAAACCCCAAGGAGGTACTATATGTGGTGGCCTCTGTTGATGAAGGATCAGAACTACATCAATAGGGTCAAGGCTCGCTGGGCGGATGTCTACCCAGACTTGATTGATGTCGCCAACAGAGTCGTGGAGGAGAGGCGCACCGCAAACAGGCTTTCTGATGAGTATAACCGAAAGATTTGGAAGGTCGGTAATTATCTGGATGAGCATTGGCTGTGCGGTGACGAGAATATGGAGTTCGACAAAGTGATGGACAACCTCAAGTACTGCTACAACAAGCGTCTTGAGAACCTCAACAACACCATCACCAATCTCAATAAATGGTAATATCAGATTGGTTCGTGTGTGAAACGGGGAAAATTCCACACAAAGTGGGGTGGAAGGTTAGACGCTGATGAACAAGATTGACGCCAACCCGTCCGAGTTCGCGGTGGTCATAATGCAGTTCGAGAACGGCAGCCCGACCTATAACGACCGCTCGGTCTGGAACTCCCTTATGACGGAATTCCTTGGCAGTGAGGAGACGTTCCCGTCAAGGTTCCGTATCGACTATCGTCCTGACCTGACAGTGGGCGACCTTCGCGGCAAGATTCTGATCCTGTCTCGTGACGCCTACGCAGACCAGCCGATAACCGGCGGCTACATCTCAGGATGGAGTTTCGCCGAGGAAGGCACCACCAACGCCAGAATCACGAGCAAAGTGGCGACGGGCGTGCTTGGAGTGCAGGATTACTACCACGTCGAGAAGCCGGAGGTAAAGGTCAAGGCGGTGAGCGACTTTATGGACTGGGCGGCGGACAATGCTTCCAAGAACGCCTGGACCATCAACCACACGTCCGGCTACACCGGCATCCTCTCGACGGACAACACCTACCGCGAGAACGCGGCGAACAACAACCCTACCGTTTACCGCCGACTGGACAATGGCGAGTGCGCCTCCACAGGAATGATAATGATGGACTGGGTCGGCGACTTCAAGTCTGGTCGCTACGAGGTCTATGGAGACCTCCTGCCTCAGGCCATCATCGACAACAACTTCAGGAAATAAAAGAGTACGAGTCATAGAGCTGTGATGCTTAAGCAACGCAGGCCATTGGGTCTGCGTTGTTTTTTCGGATCTGTTCGGTAGCATTTAGTGCGAATAATGCTGCCGAAGGGGGTCATACAACACTCTCGGGCGACACTTTGGACTGAAAACGTTCCCGAAGAGTGCTGGGCGACACCTTCGGGTGACGTTTTGTGCGGAAAACGTTCCTCAAGAGTTCCCACCATACCATCGGACGACGTTTTGCACGAAAAGCATTCCCGAAGAACGCAACATAAAATCCTTCGGTGGGTCTTCGCAGCAATAACCTTCTGATCCAGAAAGAGCTAACGTTCTCCAAGGCACCATATTTGCACGTGAGAATGAGTTTGACAATTTTAACCACATAAAAGCACTTGTATTATGGTACGCACTCTTAAACTCTTGGCGATAGTGTCGATGATGACACTGCTGCCATCGCATCTGCACGCAGGCGATGTTGACAACACTCCTGTTGCTTCTCTCGATCTTTCACGCTATCTCGGTACCTGGTACGAAATCGCAAGATTTGACCATTCGTTTGAAAGAGGAATGAACTATGTGACAGCCGAATATATTCTTAAGAAAGATGGAAAAATCGAAGTGCTGAACTCCGGTTGGAAAGATGACAAGTCCAAAACCGTCAGAGGGAAAGCAAAACAACCGGAGCCGAAGTCGCATCCTGCCCTGCTGAAGGTCTCTTTCTTTATGTTTTTCTATTCAGATTACCGAATCCTGATGCTCGACGAAGACTATAGCGCAGCCTTGGTCGGCAGTTCATCAGACAAATATCTCTGGGTTCTCTCACGCACCCCATCGCTGCCACAGTCCAAGCTCGACAAAATCATTGAGGAAGCCAGCCGACGCGGCTACGACACCTCACGGCTCATCTGGGTCAAGCAAGGTGTAAAGCAATGAATATAAAGTAAGCAGCCGAAGAGTACCAGCAGCCTCTAAGTGGCTCCTCCTGACAGAAAACCGCTCCGTACAGACAACGGTACGGAGCGGCAAACAATCTTACGGGAATATTCCTACTTCTTGGTGGTGTAGCTGAACTCAATCACCACCGGGTAGTGGTCGGCGAGGCCGTCATAGCCCTTTTTGTCGCAGAGGTAGCCGTTCGCCTTGATCTGGGTCGGAGCGGCGGAGTCGTTGATATAGAAGACCTTGTCAACCACCTCGCCGTAATAGTAGCCATAGCCGTTGCCGTCCGCACCGCAGTCATCGTCCGGATCTGTGGTCGGGTAGGCCATAATCGACTTGCCAGGATAGTCAGGATAGACACCTCCTCTTGGATATTCAATCCACGGGTCCGCGACTGTCAGGCCCTCAACGGCGTTGATCGCGTCGATGAAAAGTTCCTTGATCTTGTGGCGGGTGTAGCGGAGGTTGGTGTCGCCCATCAGGATAGCCGGGCGGCCGTTGCGGTGGGCAATGATGTAGTTGGCGATCTGCGACAGCTGGGCGTGCTGGGCGTTGATATGGCCGGTGCCGGACGAGCTGTAGGTGTTCATATGGGTTATGTAAACATCGATCTGGGTGCCGTCCTCAAGGGTCACGAGGTAATAGCGGAAGCCCTTGGTGATGCTGGTGTTGGCACCTGCCGTCAGTCCACCGTAGGAGCTGCTGAACTTGATGCGGGTCTCGTTCGTGGCCTTCACCTTATCTCCGCTGCGCCAGGCAAGGTTGATGCCGTCTGTGCTTCTCGTGGTGTAATTACCCCCGTAGGTGCCGAATGTGAACTCAGGCAGCCCGCTCACCAAAGTGGAGTGGTTGGTGAAATCCTCCGAAACGCCGAAGAAATCCCACAGAGATGACTGATTAATCAGAGTTCCAATTTTAGTGGTGCCGTCTTCTCCAGGGCCTTCCGAGTTAATGGAGAAGATGCCAATCTTCTTTGGAAGCCCATCCACATTGTAAGATGCGCAAGTAAACGTCCCCGTGATAACCTCCGGCTCCGGATTTGGTTCCGGATCAGTCTTGCCGCCATCGATGACAATCTTGTCCGCGAAGTTACTGAGCGTGAGCGGGAAGGAGTACATCAGCTCTTTCTTGAAGTCCCGGAGACACTCTACACTTAGTGTGGCGGTGTGCTTCTCTGTCGTGAAGGCAAAGTTAAGGACATCTCCTTTTTTGATTTCCGGGAATATGCTGATGTAGCGATCGATTTTCGAAGCAAGCGAAGTGCCTTCGCCCCAGTCCATAGTCAAGGTTGTTGAGCCGTTGCCGTTAAGCGACCACCCACCCTTAAGGACGTTGAATATGAAATTGCCGCAGAGCTTAACATCAGTATCTCCACGCTTCACACTGAGTGTTACAGCCTTAAGCACATCGTCAGCCAGTACTGTTCCCGTCGCGTCGATTGAGACATTCACAATGGAAAAGAAGTGCTGGAATACGAACTTGTAGCCCGACTCAGCAGTGCCTTCCTGCACACGGCCATATTTATAGTCGCCGGAGATATTTCCGCTTGTCATCTCCTGTGTCGAAGGCAATGTGCCATAAAGTGATGTGACCGGGCGGCCCTCATTCGCCGAGTTGTACGGATAGTAGGCATACAGCGGCGTGAAGTCGGTGGCCGTCGTCGTGAAGACAGCCTCAGCCTCTTTGGTGTCGGTCTTCTTCGTGTACTTGACCTGATTGCCATCCTTCGAGGCGAACACTCCAAGCTCATCGCCGGATGTCCACAGCAGACCCACAGACCCGCCAGCGCTTGCCGGATCTCCATCAATGCAGGTTCGAGTGGCCGCAGCCTCCTCGACTCCCGCGATGATGTCATTGTTGTTCGTCTTACATTCATTCAGTTCGCTTTCGCAGGCACTGAATATCAGCCCGGCACAAATGGCGGCGGCTGACGCGAAGTGGTTCTTCTTCATAATGTTATCTGAATATTTTAACTTTCGTTACCTTGCAGCCTTTAGCGAAACAATGCTGACTTTTTCTCTGAATATGTTGACTCGCATCCATCAATAACAACTTGTCAACAATTAGTCAGCCTCGCTTCTTAATGACCAACGGAAAACGTCTCGGGGAAAGACGTTTTCCGTTTAATCATAGGCTATTTAAATCCAATTTAAGGTGTTCCGTTTCCTTAGAAAGCCTTCCAGTTCTCCGTGTCAACATTGAACCCGGAGCTGTAGCCCTCCTTCGCCGACTGAACAGGGGTTGGAGTGTCGTTATTGTCCGTTTTCCTGCCAAGTTCAAATCGGCTGTTCATTCGTATGATCGCCTCAATAAGCTTTTGGCCTTCCGTATCCGTCACAAAGTTTACGAACACCATACCCATAGGCGAAGCTTCACCTGCATCTACTTTTTGATTGATGGCATCAGCAAGATGCCCATTCAGTACATCTGATACACTGGAAGGATCTCCATCTTTAGCTGAAAGCGTACTAAACAATGATCCTCCTGCTCCTACCATACCCCAAAGGTTGTTCCTTCCTGCTCGATGAACCTCATATGAATTTAAGATGATTTGTGAGATTGCTTCCTTTCTATCATCAAGTACAGGATGTTCATCTGTACTTGATGACGTTCTATTAGCAACTGTATAGTTCCAATAAAATTCGTTAGAAGATGGATTTATGTCAGTGTTTGCCATTGATGGTTTACCTTTCCACTTCAAAGTGGAAACGAAAGAACTATTCGACCAATTATATGTTGTGTAGGAAAATAGTGCAGGTAGGCTGCAAATTCGCTTTCATCAACATTAGCGATTTCTGCACTTTTATACATATCATCAATGTTAATCTTTAATATCAACTTTCCTCTTAGCTGCTCCACAGTAGTTTCTGGGGTTATTTCATCAGTATACAACACATTATTTAGTGCATTCGCAACGTCTGTTTCAGCCAAGACATCTTTAATCTTACTTATCCATATTCCTCTCCACGTTTCATTTACTCCGAATGTACCACCATCTGCAAAAGCCAAAGTCAAAACAGCGAATTCTTGTGTCCCCTTTACTTTATTTGCTATTTTTATAATTGCATTATTTATTGACCTAGCAATATTGGATCGAAATGTTGGTGATGTAAGGCCATCCCCATTAAGATATGCTATTCCAGTTCCAGATACAACTACAGTTGCATTAGTTGTTGTAGGACGACCGTCTGTAATTTTTCCTACTTTGGTTTCTATATAAAAAGCCCTTACACCAGCATCAAATTGATTCTCAATCCCTGTGTTTTGGTATATATCTTCAGCCGTACTATTATCTGTTTTATTGGAATAACAATACCACGCTCCTGGCAACGAAATTTCCGTGAAATAAATCTTATCATCAAGGTCTGCAATCCACGCTGACGGATTGTAATTCCAACTATTGTCAACACTAAAGGCTGGCAACTCTGGAAGAACGTGAATGCTACCAGGAGTAAGTTTATTTGCGGTTGAGCCATTCTTCAGGTTCTTTGTCCATTTGCCAGCAGATGTGTTCACTGTTATAGTCCAATTTTCATCAACTGACATACCTGCATTTGGAAGCAGGAACATATCAAAACTGAATGGCACGTTCGGATCAATATCCACTCCTCTTAATTCTCCGCTCTTAAATTCTACAGTTATTGCGTTAGATGTGTTTGTCGCTGTCCCAACAGTTGGCTCAGAGGCATCATCTTTCAATGTCAAATCAAAATTACCTGCAATAGCGTTATTGGCTGTGACTGTTACAGAGTAGATAACCATATTCCTCTGTCCAACTGTACTTGTCAAATTCCAGCCTGCCATATTAAAATGAAGTACTGTAGAATATGGCTTAAACTGCAAATTAGCTGTTGTATTTCCTGTAGCCTCATCGACAATAACCTGTGTTTGGCCTTCCAATGGCTGCGCATACATAATGTTATTCACCATATCTTCGGTGTCAGGCTCATAAGCATTGCCGTCAGCGTTCTTTTTCAGCGTCACAGTCTGTGTGGACGCTATTGAAAGATTAGCGACAACGGAAGATCCATTGATAGTCATTTCAGAGGATGGATATACCGCATAGAACTTACAGTCTGTCGCAGCGGTTTCTCCCCACTGAACACCATACGCTCCAGTCCTATCAAGGGACTTGGCGTAGTTCAAGTTTTCTGAGTCTTCAGTATTTACTTTATATTGGGCTACATTACGTCCATCCATACATTGCGGGCTGGCGACCTCGATCAAATCACCGTCTTTCCAATACACCGGACGACTTGTGGTTCCAAGGTCACCATAGGCTGTTCTTGTTTTAGTTGGCATAGAAACCGAGAATGCCACCTCATCACCAGATTTTACAGCAGCCGGAATGTTTTCTTTGTTATCCGCACAACTTGCCAGGCACAAAACTGCGACAGCAATCATATAGTATTTTTTCATATTCATAGGATTTAATCTTAATTAGATGACTGATTCCAATCATTCTCAAAACTTCCTCCGGTCATAAAACCAGAGTCAACGCCTTGTTCGTTGATCTGCCCGATTGTTTTATCTTCTAGGTTTTTTATATCCGCAGACGCTCCGCAGATCTGTCCCTCCATCTCCACGACCGTGAGGGTGGTCAGTGGGGATGTGTAAATTGCTTTCTTGTTCATATTCAAATAGCTTTTCATTCTATTGTTACTTCGCTCTTGTAATGACGGCGCGGCTGAGGGCCGGGTCATCGTAGAACATATTGTCAACTCCTCCCTTGCTGTCGAGGTCAAGCTGCGATGCTGGGACTCCGAACTCCTTGGTGAGGCAGTCATAGACGGCCTGAGCACGCTCCTGGCTGAGCTTTTCGTTGATCTTCTTGTTGCCTGTCGCTGCATCAGCGTAGCCGCTGACAGTGAACTTCGCTCCGGTGGTCTTCAGGATCTCGGCGAGGAGTCCGAGGTTCACGCGTGCCTCCTTGCTGAGCTCGCTCTTACCGAGTTCGAACCTGACATAATAAGGTGAGGCGATTGTGTTGGTGGTCTCGACGATCTCCGGCTTAGACTTGAGCTCGGAGAGTTCCTTCTCAAGACGCTCGCGCTCTGCCTTCAGTTCGGCGAGGGCGATCTGGTACTGGGTGATGTCAGTAGTCTCAACGACCTTCACCGTCTTGCCTCTTTCCCATCCGCGCGGTTTGAACTTGTAGGTCAGACCGAGCGTGGCGGAGAGGTTGCCCTCGCCCCAGCGTCCACCTGTGTCACCGTCAAAAGCTTCGTTGATCATCATAGCGTGAACATTGACATTTAAGTCAAGAGCGTCGCAAACTCGGAAACTGTTGATAATACCACCATTAGCACTTATCTCGTTGTCCTTTGGAGCCTCTGAATAGACGTGAGCCCATCCCAATCCGACGAATGGCGTAAAGTTCCAGAAATGTCCTTCTGACTTGTAGCCACAGATCATATTCGAAAGGTTGAACAGAACATCTCCGTGAATATTGAAGAAATTAAACTTCTGCTGCTCAAGGTTTGAGCCCCATCCGTCCTTGCCCGGGACACCTTCGCCCGTGGAGTGATGCGGATTGAATGCCTTTGTCGCACCTCTCTGTCCGATGCCGCTATAACCCAGCCTGGCACCCACAGCCGGTGTGAACCACTTGCCGACATAAATGTTAAGCGCAGGAGCGAGTCTGTCCCCGAACTTGCACTCTGAATCAAACTCTCCGAAGTAAACTTGCGCTCCGCCGTCCACTCCGATAAACCAATTAGATTTGAATCCCGCCGTCTCCACTCTGTTCTTCCCGGTGTGGTACTCCACCGTGACCGTAGTGTCGGTCTTTACAGACGGCTGCTGCGCCAGCGCCGGAATTGCCGCCAGCGCCGCCATTGCCATTACAGTTAGATGTTTTTTCATATTGTTTGTAATTGTTTCTAAATTCAAACTCATTATTAAACCTTACACAATATGTCCCCTCCATCCCTGGAGAACATTTTTACAAAAGTACTCCTTTAACAAAATTCCATAGTTAACCAACTGACTATTAATCAATTGCATTTAGATACAACGTCACAAACAAAGTCATACATACATCAATGATAATCAAGAACTTACATCAAAATTCCCAGAGATTAACGCCCGTCTTAAAGTCACGTGTTCTGAGATTCCGAAGGAAAGAACTAAACATTTTAGTTCCCAGAGTCGTATCCCTATTGACCAACTTCCACCGCGACACTCTAACGTCCCGGGGTAGGTCCCCACCCTCGCACCTGGAATACTAACGCGCTATATATCAAGCGGATGCTGTTCCAGGTGCGTTTGGTTTTTCACACCTGGAAGTCCGAGGTGCCTACAGAACGCTCTGTGACAAGGCCGCCAACTCTCAGGTGTGTGAATATGTTCGCACCTGGAACGCCAACACACTAGATATCAAGCGGATGCGGTTCCAAGTGCGTTTGGTTTTTCACACCTGGAAGTC
>CAKVCK010000029.1 GCA_934725575.1 uncultured Bacteroidales bacterium | reverse complement strand
TACCCGATGACGCAAAGGAACGCGAGGAGGGTGAATATGATGAAGTACTTCATCGCCTTGGCGTACATCTCCTTGCTGTTCTTGTCCGCCGCGCTGCCGAACACGAACGGCTCGTAGGCGTAGCGGAAGGCCTGGGTGATCATCGCCATTATCATCGCTATCTTGATGCTGGCCCCGTAGATGCCAAGAGGAACGGACGAGCCTTCACCGTAGATGAACGGGAATATGATCTGCGAGCCGCTCTGGTTGAGGATTCCGGCTATTCCAAGCACAAGGATCGGCCAACTGTACCCAAGCATTCTTTTCAGTAGTCTGCCATCGAATCCGAACTTGAATCCGCGAAGCTCCTTCCAGAAGAATAGTGTGATGAACGCCGTGCAGAACAGGTTGATATAGAATACATAACCCACGTCAAGCCCGCCATCGTAGATCCCGAACGGATTCACCCCCAGTTTCGGAAGGAGCACAAAGTAAGCGAGATTCAGGAATATGTTGAGTCCGATGAAGAGCAGTTTCAACGCGGCGAACTTCAGCGGACGTTTTTTGAGCCTGAGATACGAGAACGGAATGCACTGGAACGCGTCGATCGCCACCGTGGCGGCCATCGCCCAGACGTAGGACGGGTGATCTGCGTATCCAAGGGCCGATGAAATCGGACTTATGAAAAGCACTACCAACCCAGCGAACAGCGCCGAGGTTGCAAGCACCGAAGTCAGGATCGTGGAATATACCTTGTCCGGATTCTCGCCTTCCTTGTTGGAGAATCTGAAGAATGTGGTCTCCATCCCATAGGTCAGGATCACCAGCAGCAGGGCCGTGTAGGCGTACAGGTTCGTCACGACACCGTAGTCACCGCTTGACGAAGCGATGACGTGGGTGTAAAGCGGGACGAGAAGGTAGTTCAGGAACCTTCCTATTATGCTGCTGAGGCCGTAGATCGCCGTGTCCTTGGCCAATGACTTCAGATTCGCCATTTTATTTAGTTAATTCAATATTACCCATTCCGATCACTGAACTTGTCGAAGTGACCGGAAGAGTTTCTTCGACAAGCTCAGCAACCTATGAAATTATCTGATCCCGTACTTGCGCAAAATCTTCACGATAGGCTTCCTGATGGACTCGGCCCAGAGTGTGTAGCCGTAATCCGAAGGGTGTGTTCCGTCCACAGAGGTCTCGTGGTTCGGAGCCGTCGCACAGGTCGCGGTGACGTAATAAACGTCAGGATAGTTCTTTACCGCTATATTCATAAGACTGTCAACTACTTCCATTCTGCGGGCTTCGTTCTTGTCATTGCCTGTGTTGAAGTTGCGGCTCTCCCTGTAGATGGTCTTCTGGAAGATCATCGGGACTCCTGGATGGGCTGCCTGAACCTTCTCGATGAACGGGAATAATCTCTCCTCGATCTGCTCCGGAGTCGGGTTGGAGAACGAGTCGAACACGAAAGCGTCCACATCGGCGGCGCAGAGCACGTCCGCGAAATATGGCTGGAGCTTGCAGTTGCCGCTGCATCCGAGGCTGAGGAACTGGAGACCGGTCATCCTCGAAAGCTGGTCAGGGTAGGACATCCCGGCTCTGGAGGTGCTGATTCCGTGCGTGAAGCTGGATCCGAATATTCCGATCCTGTGACGGAAAGGATTCTCGATGGCCTCGATGACAGCGCCTTCGTTGACACCTATCTGAATGGACTTCTCCTCGCTGAGGATTGGCAGGTACATAAGGCACTCGTGCATAGAACCGTCCAGATTGCCGATAAGCACGACATTGTCGTCCGGCTTCTGGTCGTGTGTCACCTTGGATGCGGCCCAGAGCCACTGACCGTCTTTCTTTATGTAAAGGTCATAGCCTCTTGCCGCAAGTCCTCCGGTGTTGGTCGGGAACCCTCTGTCAAGGTATTTCGTCTTGACCGTTATTGTCTTGGAATCCGTCTTGAACGCAACCGCAAGCCCTGCCGACATCCTGACCTGCTTGTTCTCTCCGGGGGTGAACCCTTTGAATCTCACCGTGTCAACCCTGTGGTAAGGATTAGGCGTGTCGGTCATAAGTTTGCCGACCATAGTCAGGTCGGACGCCTCGGTGAAATTGTACTTCACCGGATTTTTCTGCGCGGACATCGTCACTGCCGCGAGCGACAACATCATTATTGCGATTCCTCTTTTCATATTGGTTTGATAATCTTAAAGTTCCATAATAAATTGGTCTTGGATGACCCTTCGGACTCCCGGCCTTGTATATTTATAGAACAAAATTAGAACTTTTTTTCGGTTTTAGTAAGCGTTAAAAAATAGGTTGGTAAAGATTTTATTAATGTGGCATTTAACTGTGTGATAGTGAGGAGAATAATGGTTTTCGTGGTCGCAAAAATCGCATCACGAAGATGGCTATTTATTTGATAATAAGGCTGTTGTCTGCCACACAAAAAAAGGCTATCTTTGCGGATATAAAGGCTGCCTTGATCTGTCAGGAATGTTTTTTGGAACGAAGGATATTCAACTTTTGACAAGCGGATCAGGATGGTCTCTGAATATTTATGAGTCTATATTCATTCTATAGGATATCGAAGCCTTCGGAGGAGAAGATAGCTTCAGAAAAGGTAGAAGGGGAGTACAAGCGTCTGCGGGGGCTCACTTTCTGGGGTGTGACAGGGGCTTACGCTCTCTATTACGTCTGCCGGATGGCGATGAGCGTGGTGAAGCAGCCGTTGATTGATGAAGGAATATTCACGGCCGCACAGCTTGGCATCATCGGTTCGGCATTCTATTTCGTCTATGCTTTCGGCAAGTTCACCAACGGATTCATCGCTGATTATTGCAACGTGCGCCGTTTTATGGCGACCGGGCTTCTGATCTCCACCGTTGTCAATCTGCTGATGGGTGTGCTTGGTTTGCTCCAAGGGTGGACGGGGACTTCCACGATGCTGCTGTTCATCGTGTTCGCTGTCGTCTGGGGAGTCAACGGTTTCTGTCAGTCGATGGGGGCCCCTCCGGGAGTCATCAGCCTTTCGCGCTGGTTTCCGCTTGACCGCCGAGGCACATATTACAGCATATTCAGCGCCACGCCATATTTGGGTAAGTCTCTATCGGTCTTTGTTTTAGGACTCGTTGTCGGGTGGATCGGCTGGGAGTGCGGATTCATCTTCTCCGCTGTGGCGGGAGTCATCGGCTCGGTGATGATCCTTCTGATGGTCTCGGACACTCCGGAAAGCCGTGGCCTTCCTTCAGTTCAGAAACTGGCCGGCGAGAAGCCTCAGAAGGCTGACTCGATGCCAATCAAGGAACTTCAGAAAAAGGTTGTCCGTCATCCGGGAATATGGATAATCGCTCTTTCGAGCGCTTTCGTGTACATCACCCAGCACGCTGTCAGCGAGTGGGGAGTGTTGTTCCTCCAGAAGGGCAAAGGCTTTTCCCTAGCCGGCGCCACCCAGATCATAGCGTTCTCGGAGGCTTTCGGAATAGCCGGTACAGTGCTTGCCGGATGGCTTTCCGACAAGGTTTTCAAAGGGAACCGCTTCATTCCCGTGCTGGTTTCCGGACTGCTTTGCCTGCTGTCGCTCGGGGCATTTCTTTTCACAGGCGGAGGATATTCATTGAATATCATCTACGTGTCGGTCTTCAGTCTGGCGATCGGTGTGGTCTATTGCACTGTCGCAGGCCTGATGGCTCTTGACATCGTGCCGCGCAAAGCCACCGGGGCAGCACTTGGTATGGTAGGCCTGGCCAGCTATGCCGCCGCCGGAATCCAGAACATCGTCAGTGGCATAATGATAGACGGGAACGATTTCAATTTCGCCCCTGTCTCAGTCTTCTGGATCATCGCCTGCCTCCTCAGTTTCCTGATCCCGGTCCTCTCTTGGAAACTTCTCCGCCGAGAGTAATCACTTCATTCCACTCAATCATCTCAGCTACATTAACGTCCCCCCTCTTGAGCAACGAAAAGGGGCAAAAGTGTCGCCGAAGGGTGTCGTGCGGATCCTTTGGGCAACGAAAAGGGGCAAAAGTGTCGCCGAAGGGTGCCGTGCGGAGCCTTGGGCAACGAAAAGGGGCAAAAGTGCCGCCGAAGGGTGCAGTGCGGATCCCTTGGGCAACGAAAAGAGACAAAAGCGTCACCGGAGAGAGCTGTGTGGAGTTCTCCGGTGACGATATGAGGCTAAAGTGCTGCTGTTTAGATTTTCACAACGTGCCAGTGTGGGCCGAAGCGCTCGAATGAGGCGCGGTCAAGCATCTCGCGGTCGTCCGGGTGGGCGATGCTGATGAGGAGTTTGGCTCGCTCCTGAAGCGACTTGCCGTACAGATCCACGGCACCATATTCAGTGATTATCCAGTGAGCGTCGGCGCGAGGGGTGACAACACCGGCTCCAGGGTTCAGGAACGGGACGATCTTCGCCTTGCCTTTGTTTGTGCGGGAAGCGAAAGCCGTCATCGACACTCCGCCCTCGGACATAGACGCACCCTTCACGAAATCCAGTTGGCCGCCGGTTCCTGAGAATATCCTCGTTCCGATCGAGTCCGCGCAGATCTGGCCAGTCAGGTCCACCTCGGTGGCAGAGTTGATGGCCATCATATTTGGGTTCCGGCAGATAACCCACGGATCATTGACGTACTTGATGTCCTTCATCAGCACGTCCGGATTGTGGTCTATGAATGAATATACCTCCTGAGACCCAAGAAGGAACGACGCCACGATCTTGCCTTTGTCGATCTTCTTGTTGGCCCCGTTCACGACACCTTTCTTTATAAGACGGAGAACCCCGTCAGCGAACATCTCGGTGTGAACTCCAAGATTCTTGTGATCAACAAGTTGTGCAGCCAAAGCGTTCGGCAACGCTCCGATTCCCATCTGGATGCAGGCTCCGTCCGGAACCAGCTCGGCGCAGTTCTTACCGATCAGCACCTCGGTAGGTGTCGGCTCGGCGAAATCCTTGGAAACCAACGGTGTGTCATCCTTGACAAGATAGTCGAAAGTGTCAATCGGCACGAGATCCCCGTAAGCGAACGGCACGTGCGGATTCACGACAGCGATCTTCACACGGGCTGTCTCGATGGCCGCCAGCGAGCAATCCACAGAGGTGCCCAGCGACACCATTCCGTTCTCGTCCGGTGTGGAGACCTGCACCAAAGCGGCTCCCAACTTGATGGCACCGCAGCGGTAAAGCTTCTGAGACTCACCAAGATGCACCGGCAGATAGTCGGCGTACCCAGAATTCACGTTCGGACGCACGTTTGGCCCCACAAAGAATCCTTGCTCAAAGAATATTCCTGAATATTTCGGATCCGAATATGGAGCCGGCCCTTCGGTGTGGAAGTGGTGGAAATGCAGATCCTCGACCTCTCCGGCCTCCGCCCTGCGCACAAGTGCGTCAACAAGAATGTGCGGCACGCTCGCCACACTGCTTAAATGAATATGATCGCCCGATTTTATGGCCTTGACCGCCTCATCGGCTGAAACGTAATGAATCTCTTTCATTGTTATTAATATGTTTGCGGCGGCAAAGATAGTGCTTTTGGGAGTATATTCAAATTCCTGATACGATAGCCACTTTCGTGGTCTGTCCGTTTCGGGAGTGGAAAGGGTTGTTTTTCACCCGGTAGTGTCGATTTTTCCGGTTTCGGGTGAGAAAGACGGTGTTTTACACCCGAAGCACTGTAGGAAACGCTGTGTGCATATTCATAAGATTTTAGTAATTTTGCAGGATATGATTAATAAGGAAAAGAAATTAAAGGCGTTCGAGCGGGCGCTGGACGTGATGAACAGGCTTCGGGCCGAGTGTCCGTGGAACCACGCCCAGACTATTGACACCCTCAGGCCTATGACGGTCGAGGAAGTCTATGAGCTCAGTGACGCCGTGATGAAGAAGGATGACGCCGCGCTTGAGAAAGAGCTTGGGGACGTGTTCCTTCACGTGATATTCTACGCCAAGATCGCCGAGGAGGAGGGCCGCTACGACATCGCCGATGTGATGGACAAGCTCTGCGAGAAGATGATCTACCGCCATCCGCACGTCTTCTCCACCACTAAGGTGGCCGATGCCGAGCAGGTCTCCGAGAACTGGGAGATGCTCAAGGCCAAGGAAAAAGGCGGCAACAGGCGCATCCTTTCCGGGATTCCGGACGCTATGCCTCCGATCCTGAAGGCGTTCTCGATGCAGGACAAGGCGCGGGGTGTCGGTTTCGACTGGGAGGAGAAGAGCCAGGTCTGGGACAAGGTCAAGGAAGAGCAGACTGAGCTTCAGGCAGAGATGGACGCTATGGATTCCGCCACCACTGAGGAGGAAAGAAAAGCCGCCAAAGACAGGGCCGAGGAGGAACTCGGTGACTTTATGTTCGCCACCATCAACGCCGCGAGGCTTTACGGCCTCAATCCCGACACCGCTCTTAACCGTGCCTGCGACAAGTTCCGCCGCCGCTTCACCTATCTGGAGGAGAACACGATCCGCAAAGGCAAGGATCTTCATCAGATGACACTCGCCGAGATGGACGAAATCTGGGACGAAGGAAAGGCCAAAGGGCTGTAATCTAAGCTTGCTTGAATATATTCAGGCGGTTAGGCGGTCTTGACGGCTTGTTTTTGAACAAATAATGTTACTCTCCAAGTTAAACTTTGGTGGTTCATATTTGTCCAAAACAAGACTATTTCTTAAATTTGTCGATGTCTTCCTGCGAAAGGAATATTGTAGAATGGATTTTTATGCCTGATTATAAAGTAGTTGAGGTTGTGAGTAGAAGGGACCTGATGAAGTTCATCAAGTTCCCTGACAGGCTTTACAAAGATTGTCCTCAGTATGTTCCCGCCCTACACAGCGACCAAGTGAAATCCCTCACGAAGGTCTCCACTCTCTCTTATTGTAAAAGGAAGATGTGGATGGTTGTGGATGGCAAGACTGTTGTCGGACGTATCTGCGGAATGATCAACCCTCGTTATAACGCACTCTATGACAAGAAGAGAGCCCGCTTCGGATGGTTCGACACGATCGATGACTTCGAGGTGGCCAAACTTCTTCTCGGCACCGCCGAGGCGTGGGCCAAGGAAAACGGAATGAATGAGATCCACGGACCTCTGTACTACAACACCCTGGGGAAACAGGGAATGCTGGTCGAGGGCTATGAGAACATCCCGCCGTTCAACTGTCTGTACAACTATCCGTACTACAATGACTTCGTCACGGCTCTTGGCTATGCGAAGGAGTGTGACTGGGTGCAGTACAAGATCGCCGCGGACCAGCCTCTTCAGGAGAAGATCACGAGGATCGCCGGACTTCTGAAGCAGAGGTACAACCTGCACGAGGGGAGTCTGGACAAACTCAAGAAGGACAAGAAGATGGTCAGGTACTTCTTCGATGTCTATAACGAGAGTTTCGCTAAGTCTGTCTATAACTTCATTCCTTTTACCAAGGAAGAGATTGACGAGGAGGCCAGCGAGGTCCTGAGGTTTGTCTCGGACAAGACAAGCAGCATAATATTCGATGACAATGAGGAACTTGTGGGATTCGGGATCACTTTCCCTACGATCTCCTGGGCTCTCCAGAAGGCGAAAGGCCATCTGTTTCCGTTCGGCTGGTTCCATCTGCTGAAGGCTATGTACAAGTACGATACTGTCGATCTGATGATCAACGGAGCCGTGCCGAAGTGGCAGAACACAGGTGTCTCGTCGATCTACCATTGCACGATGTCGGAGAAGTACCGCAAGGCCGGCACGAAATGGGCGATCTCGAACCCGCAGATCGAGTCCAACGGCGCGGTCAATGTATGGGGCAAGTACGAGCACGAGTTGTTTATGCGCCGCCGCTGCTACCTCAAGTCGATTTAGGAATATACCCGGTCAAAAAACGGAATTGAAGAAAATTAACCATTGAATATGGCAGAGAATACATTAGTGGACAAGATCCTGGCTCTCCAGGACAAATACGAATCGCTTCAGAAACAGCTTGCTGATCCTGAGGTGATCGCTGATATGAAGAAATACGTCCAGCTCAACAAGGACTACAAGGAGCTTGAGCCGATCATCAAGGCCGGTCTTGAGTACAAGAAGATGGTCGATGAGCTGGCCGAGGCCAAGGACATTATGATCAACGAGAAGGATGAGGATCTGAGGGATATGGCCAAGGCCGAGATCGCCGAGATCGAGCCGAAGATCCCAGAGATGGAGGAGAAGATCAAGATTCTCCTGATTCCTGCCGATCCGGATGACAGCAAGAACGCCATCATCGAGATCCGTGGCGGCACCGGTGGTGACGAGGCCGCCATCTTCGCCGGTGACCTTTTCAGAATGTACTCGAAGTACGCCGAGAAACGCGGCTGGAAGCTGGAGGTTAACGATGAGACTCCAGGCACGGCCGGAGGCTACAAGCAGATAGTCTTCAAGCTTTCATCCAATGACGAGGGCGTCTATGGCATTATGAAATATGAGTCCGGAGTGCACCGTGTTCAGCGTGTGCCTCAGACCGAGACTCAGGGCAGGATCCAGACCTCAGCCGCTTCCGTGGCCGTTTTCCCGGAGGCTGGAGAGTTCGATGTTGATCTCCGTTGGGATGACATCCGCCTTGACCTGTTCTGTTCTTCTGGTCCTGGTGGCCAGGGAGTCAACACGACATATTCAGCCGTGCGTCTGACCCACCTTCCGACAGGTCTGGTCGTGCAGTGCCAGGAGGAGCGCTCCCAGCTCAAGAACAAGGACAGGGCTTTCGAGGAGCTCCGTACCCGTCTCTACAACCTTGAGCATCAGAAATATCTCGACGAGATCGGTGCCAAGCGCAAGACTATGGTCTCTACCGGTGACCGTTCGGCGAAGATCCGCACGTACAACTATCCTCAGGGCCGTGTGACCGACCACCGCATCAATTGGTCGATGTACAACCTCCCGGTCTTTATGGACGGTGACATCCAGGAGTGTATCAACCAGCTTCAGATAGCCGAGAACGCCGAGCGTCTGAAAGAGGCCGGAGAGTAAGACTGTAAAGAAAAACATAAAAGCGAGGACATTGGATGACCCTTTGTCCTCGCTTTTTCATATTCATTACTAAAAGATATACCCGAGAGTGACTGAATATGTCTGGAAGCGGGCCTTGATCTCATTGCCGCTGAAGGCGTTGTTCAGTTGGTACCTGCCGTCAACACTGAGCAGCATCGGACCGGCGATGAATCCTACGCTGAAAGTGAATCCGTGTTGGTTCTTGTTGACATCCAGAGTTTTACCAGCTAATGTGAAATCCTCGGCATTGCTCCATATAATGCGTGAGTAATAGCCGCCGATCCCGACAAATCCTCTGACGGTAGCCCCGCCGGTGTGAAGCAGAACCGTGGCCGGAACCGTGACAGCCTGATGGCGGAACCTGACGAATGACGAATATGGATCAGCGTCGTCAGGAAACTTGGAACTTCCATATTCATAAAGTCCCTTGACATTCAATCCGAAGCTCCCCGAATTGGCTTGCATCTGGATTCCGGCGCTGCATCCGTAGCCCTCTTTGGTGACGAACGCGGCCTTGCTGAAATTCAGGTTCGTCCTGTCAATCGAAGCCACAAGTCCGAACTCTACCGCCGGGGCGTTCAACGAATGCTTTCTGGCCACACGCCCGCTTTTCTCGAACGATGGATCCGAGGCCATTGCCAATGTCACATCAGAGATGTAGCCGGCCACAATGTCAAGCCCGCCATAGTCAATGAGTTCGGCATCGTCCTCAGGTTTGTGGTACGGAGACTTCAGTCCCGTCGTCACGGCAAGCGTAGGAATTCTTCTCAAGGCAAAGGCCTCTGTGTCAGTGGCGGTGAAAATGGATTTCTCGAATTTGACGGGATCGACCACTATCGACAGCTTGTTGGCCTCCTCCGTCAGAATCCTCTGCCCATCCTTGATGGTAGCCGCCCCTTCCAGTCTCAACTTTCCTGAGGCCGTGTACCAGCCGACCATATCGAGGCTCATCATCAGCTTGATCCTGTCCTGGCCCACAGCCTTTACCAACGTGTCCGCCAATGCCTTTGACCCCCAAAGCCCAAGCTCCTCAGCGTCAAACGCAGCGATTATCACGCTCCTCTTCAGGCTGTCTCGCCTGGCGTAGAGTTCCCTTGCGACCTCGATCAGAGCGGCGGAGCCTGAGGCGTTGTCATCCGCCCCGTTGTAAACTTTCCCTTTCCGCACGCCGAGATGGTCGAAATGAGCGCCTAAGACGATATATTCATTCTTCAGTTTCGGGTCGCTGCCTTCGATGACACCGACGACATCCACATACTTGGCACCGATGGACGAATTCTCTCCACCCGGCGCAAAATAATGGAACCAATCCCCGAAGAATGGCTTCAGCCCGATTTCCTCATACTGCCTCTGAATATATGAGGCCGCTTTCCGGGAATATTCAGTTCCGGCCTTGCGCCCTTGAAGCGAGTCCGCCGCGAGGTAATAGACGTGTTCTGTCAGCCGTTGCTGTCTGGTTTGCGCTACTGCCGTGACTCCCAGCAGCATAAGCGCGATCAGTAAGGTTCGTTTCATTACAGGTTGCTTATTGATAACTTATAAGCAAGGTAGTCATTATATTTCATATTGACAAAAAATACTTCGCGCTCATCTGTATATTTGAGTGGGAATAAGTGACGTTCTGTCGTTGGTGGACCGCTTGATGTTCTGTCAAAAGTGGGATAGTCTGCCAATTTGACATATTCAAGGAAATGGCACAACATTCGATAATACCCCAAACGTCCGGGTTCGGAAACGGAGCCGGCGGAAACAAAAAAAGAAAAATAGGAGATTAAAGAATATGGGAAAAATTATTGGTATTGACCTTGGAACCACGAATTCGTGTGTTGCGGTTATGGAAGGCAACCAGCCTACCGTTATAATCAACAATGAGGGTGAGAGAACCACCCCTTCAGTAGTCGCCTTTACCGATGGCGGTGAAAGAAAGATCGGTAACCCTGCGAAGCGTCAGGCCATCACGAACCCTCAGAACACAGTCTTCTCCATCAAGAGATTTATGGGTGAGACCTATGATCAGGTTCAGAAGGAGATCGCCAGAGTGCCTTACAAGGTTGTAAGAGGTGAGAACAACACTCCGCGTGTTGACATCAACGGCAAGCTCTATTCACCTCAGGAGATTTCAGCGATGATTCTCCAGAAGATGAAGAAGACGGCTGAGGACTACCTGCGTCAGGATGTCACCGAAGCGGTCATCACTGTGCCGGCTTACTTCTCAGACTCTCAGCGTCAGGCCACAAAGGAGGCCGGCAAGATCGCCGGACTCGATGTCAAGAGAATAATCAACGAGCCTACGGCGGCTGCCCTGGCTTACGGTCTTGACAAGAAGAACAAGGATATGAAGGTCGCTGTGTATGACCTTGGTGGTGGTACATTCGATATTTCCATCCTTGAGCTTGGCGGCGGTGTATTCGAGGTTAAGTCAACCAACGGTGACACACACCTTGGAGGTGACGACTTCGACCAGGAGATCATCAACTGGCTCGCCCAGGAGTTTGCCAACGAGAACGGCGGAATCGACCTGAAGAAAGACCCTATGGCCCTTCAGAGATTGAAGGAAGCCGCCGAGAAGGCCAAGATCGAGCTGTCCAACCAGACATCGACCGAGATCAACCTGCCTTACATCATGCCGGTTGACGGAATTCCTAAGCACCTTGTAAAGACTCTTACCAGAGCCAAGTTCGAGCAGCTGTGCGACAACCTCTTCCAGAGGTCAATCGAGCCTTGCCGTCAGGCACTCAAGGACGCCGGTCTGAACGCTTCAGACATTGACGAGGTTCTTCTCGTGGGCGGTTCAACACGTATCCCTAAGGTACAGGAACTTGTCAAGGAGTTCTTCGGCAAGGAGCCTAACAGGAGTGTCAATCCGGACGAGGTTGTGGCCATCGGCGCGTCAATCCAGGGCGGTGTGCTCGCAGGTGATGTGAAGGATGTGCTTTTGCTTGATGTCACTCCGCTCTCACTCGGTATCGAGACCCTCGGTGGTGTGATGACAAAGCTCATCGAGTCCAACACGACCATCCCTACCCACAAGTCTCAGGTGTTCTCCACCGCGGCTGACAACCAGCCTTCTGTAGAGATCCACGTGCTTCAGGGTGAGCGTCCTATGGCGAAGGACAACAAGGAGATCGGTCTCTTCCATCTGGACGGAATCGCTCCGGCTCCGAGGGGAATACCTCAGATCGAGGTTACCTTCGACATCGACGCCAACGGTATCCTGAACGTGTCCGCGAAGGACAAGGCTACCGGCAAGGAGCAGAACATCAGGATCGAGGCTTCATCAGGCTTGTCTGACGATGAGATCCAGAGGATGCGTGACGAGGCGAAGGCCAACGAGGCCGCCGACAAGGAGGCCAAGGAGAAGGTTGACAAGATCAACAACGCCGACGCTCTCTGCTTCCAGTCCGACAAGAACCTCAAGGACTACGGCGACAAGATTCCTGCTGACAAGAAGTCAGCCATCGAGTCAGCCCTCGGCTCCCTCAAGGAGGCAGTCAAGAATCAGAACATCTCTGACATCGACCGCTACACCGAGGAGCTCACGAAGGCTTGGAACGCAGCCTCAGAGGACATGAACCGCGCCGCACAGGCCGGTGCCCAGCAGGGACCTCAGAACCCTTACGGCCCGCAGGCCGGTCCACAGGGTCCTCAGAACGGCCCGGACGATCAAGGTCCTGACGAGCAGTAATAATGAATATGTCCGCTCATCAAATGGGGCGGATGACGATAAAGAAAGAGGAACGACCGAAAGGCCGCTCCTCTTTTTTGTTGGAATGTCGCTTCGACAGGCTCAGCGGCACGAAACCTACTTCCCCATCTTGGACAACAACTTCTTAGGGTAGTTGGTGCAGATGGCTTTCATCTTGGGCGCGTAGGCGATGTAGTAATCCATAGTGACATCGTCATCGGCGTTGAACACGCTCACGTCCACACCGGCCTTGTTGAACTCCTCGATCGTGAGGTTTCCTCCACCCAGCTTCATGAACTCGGTGGAAAGGTTCGCCCATTTGTAGCCCCTCTGGGTGTACTCTGAGGCGGACTTGTTGGCCATCCAACCGATGTTCGAGCCAACCGCGGTGGCGTATGAATATGACGAAGCCATCACGGTTGCGTTGGACGTGCAGATGAACTCAACGAAATTCTGTGCCTTCTTCTCCTTGATGATCTCGCAAGCCTTGCGGCAGGCGTTGATCGGATACGCCGACATTCCGCTGATGTTCTTGATGTCCAGCCAGAGCCTTGTGCAGCTTCCTGCCTTCATGACCTCGTCCAGAAACATCTCCAGATCAGGAACCGTCTCGCCGTTCGCCAGTTTTCCGGCCGCCCTGATCTGTTCCAAGGTGGCTTCCCATGGATGCAGTCCGTTGATCCTGTAGTCGCCGTCAGCATGGGCGACGACCACTTTGTCATCTTTTGTCCAGTAGATGTCACACTCTGAAGCGTAACATTTTAGGCTCATCGCATATTGCAACGAGGCGATGGAATTGTCAGGAAACGCTATGCCGGCTTCCGACGCTCCACCCCTGTGGGCTACGACGATGTTGCCGCAGTCACCAGGTTTGTCAGCGACCTCACCGGGCGTCTCACCCGGATCGTCAGGCCACACAGGCCCTGGATCCGGTTCGTCCTTGCTACATGATGACAGGCACAGGAGACCTGCCGCCATAAATGACCAAATCGGTTTTATTGATTTAATTCTCATATTCTTGATCTTTGATTATTTGTAGTTCTTGACACAGCGGAACGGCATGATGGCCTGGCCGTTGTCGATGTTTGTCATCTCGGCATAGGTCACAGTGTTGTCCAGGATCACATTGATTCTGTAAAGCGCCTTGTCCGAGAAGAACAGCGGTACCCACACTTGCGCCCTGACACCGTAGCACTGGTAGCCCTGGGTCATGTAGCGCCAACCGAGCGGGAAGTACTCGAATCCGAACTCGTCGGCTCCGTCTGACACCGCCGCTGACCACCAGGTCTTGTTCCTGAGCCATGCGGCGAGGTTGCCGATACCTCTTGGTGAGACCGGATTGTTGTTGACGGCTTTGCCCGAGGCTGTCGTGAACTGTTTGTAGGTGATCTGATCCTCCCTCAGAGGATAAGAGTGTCCGGCTGACGCCTTGCTTGCGGCGTATGCCAGGTCAAGCCAGTCGGAGGCGTTGGCGATGTGCCAACCGTAAGGACATATTCCTTGAATCTGCATCTTGAGGGTCGGGTGGTTCTTCTCGTCGGTGGTGTTGTCGCCGCTGAATGTGTCAGCCGACTTGTTGTTGAGGTACTCGATCGTGTAGTTGTCTCCGACAGCGTCGGTGATCTCGCTGCCGGCGGTCCATCCCTTAGGCACCACCTCGTTACGGGCGAAGCCGATGCCGTTGGTCGGGACGCCTGTCACGATTTCGGAGAACGCGTAGATTCGGCCGCGCTCATCGCTTCCTTCGAGTTGTCCTCCTATCTCGGTGCATTCGTAGGCTATGTTCAGTTTCGGATCATCCCAGGATGAAGGGAATGCGCTCGCACCGTAACCACCTGTGCCTTTCGCTCCGACACCTGTCGCGGACGGAATCATAGGAGAGCCGAGTCTCGGCTTGATGTCGCCACCGTTCCAACGCATGTTCTCGACCATCCAGACCTTCATGGAACCGTCTCTGGCAATGAAGGCCTTTGTCTTGTACTTGGACACTTCGGAGTCCGGCATGCTGTTCAGCGTCGAGATTCTGCTCCAATTCCATGTCTTCTCGTTGAAGTTCACCACCAGGGAGCGCAGACCGTCCACATCGATTTCCGGGCCCTCCGGCATAGCGGACGCGGCGGATTCGATCGTGGTGACGGATCCATCCTTCGCAAGCGCGTAGCAAGGGTATGACAGCACACGTGAATCCTGATTGAACATCACGGTGTTGGCCCCAGCCTTTGCGTTCATGAAGTAGGCTTTGATGCTGTAGATGCCCTCGCTTTCCTTTGTCATCTGCAAAGCCTTGTCGATCTCAAGGCCGGCGGCCGATGAACCGTACATGAAGTAATATATGTCCGCCGCGAGCTGTGTCACAGGCACATCCACGGATGCCATGCTGGTCTCTGCCGAACCTACGGTGATGTGGAGCACGGCCTTGCGGACATTGACATGGTCGTTCCATCCGGAAGCGATCAATTTGACGGAGCCAGCCTCGGTGGCCTCGCAGGACAGCCAGTCCTTGCTCTCACCTTCGTAGTCCACGGTGAATGAATATGCGTCCCCCATGTTGGTCGTGTAGCTGATTGTCTGCTCACCTCCTTCGGCGAAGAACTCAACATCTTTCGTGTCAGTGGACACGGCTGCGTCAGCCTTCTCGCCTTTCTGGGTGAACTCGAAAGCGCGCTCGGTTCCGTCGGCTGCCTTGATTGTCAACGAGAATGACCTCTTATATTCAGGATTGGCCTTCATCTTGACCATCAATCCTTTCCCTGTGTAGGTCCTGGAATCACCTTCGTAAGTTCCGATGAAGTCCTCGGAGACATCCGTGACACTCACCTCGGCGCATTGCTTCGGATCCTCAAGGGAATAGTCCCAACCGATGCCGTTGATCTTGTCGCCTTGCACGATCGTGACGATGGCGCGGTAAGCGTCCTCGCCGTCCTCGGTGTTACCGCTGGCGGTGAACACAGGAATATCCTTGGACAGCGCGATTCTTGTGGCGGAATCTATCTCGGACGGGTCTGTCTTTTCCGCGCAACCTGACAACGCGAGCATTGAAAGAGCGGCGGCGTACATGAATATATTCTTGAATCTCATGATAATAGTCATTTAAGTAAGATCATTAGTCCCATCCTTCCGTCTGGGTCAGTTTATGGTTCTTGTTCCTTGCGGACTTGGAGATAGGCCAGAGCAGGATGTTCGGATTCTTCTGCTTCTTTGCGAGCAGCTCCGGGTTGTAGTCCCAGATCTTGTCCAGACGGATGAGCGGCCACCAGATGACGCCTTCGGCAGGGAACTCGAGGAAATATTCATTGACAAGTGCCTCCATGACGGCGTCCCTTGTGGCGGTCTTGTAGAAGTCCTCGATTCCGTAGGCCCTTTTCGCGATGATGTTCAGAGAGGCCAGAGCTCCGGCATAGTCCTTCTTGTAGTACTTCAGTTCCGCGTCCATCATCACAGCGTAGGCGTAGCGGTAGTAAAGAAGGTCGCAGTCGTTGATCACGGGCTGCTTTGACATGTCTCCGAGGAACTTGTTCGGCCAGGTAAGGGTCTGCCCTGAGGCACCATATTCACCCTCACCGAGGTTGCACTCCACTCTGGAGTCGTTGTGTTCGGCCTTGCTCTTGTTCAGCACATCGATGAACTCCTGCGAGTAGCACCACCACTGTGTTGAGCTCACCGGTACCGGTTTGTTCCTGTACTGCGCGGCTATGAGGTTAGTCGGGTGGTAGAAATAGCTGTAGTAACCGCCGGTGATCTTCTCCTTCTGGTCGTTCAGGAGGGCGAAGACAACCTCAGAGTTGCATTTGTGGTCGCGGCTGAACACCTCTGAATATTTTGGAAGAAGCTTTCCTGAGGAGATCCCGATCGCTGACAGAGCCTCCGCGGCAAGGTTCAGGTACGAATCCCCACCGTCCTGTGTCGTGTACATCCAAAGCCCGTACTCGGCTTTAAGCATGTTCACCGCGTCGGCTGTCGCGAAGTATTTGTCTCCTCCGAGGTAGGCGGAGTTGGCCACCGCTGTCTCGATGTCCCTGCCGATCTGGGCATAGACATCAGCCTTAGGGGCGCGCTCCGGGTAGGTCTCCGGCTGGTTCACGGACTCGATAGGCACGAGGTTCAGCGGAACGTCTCCCCACAGTCTGGCTGCCCAGAAGTAGCAATATGCCCTTGCGAACGCAGCCTGGCCGATCGCGAATCCTTTCTCGGATTCGGTCATGTCAACCTTGTCGGCGTACTTGAGCACGGCATTGGCCTGGTCGATGGTGGTGTAAAGTCCTGACCAGGCGGTCGATCTCGTGGAGGCGTTCATCGTGCTGGTGCGCACGGAGATCATGTCGTTGTCCTGAACCCTGGATTCAAGGCTTGGACCCCACATATAGTTGCCGACACGTGCCTCGCCCCAGTAGAAGACGTTGATGTAGCCGTCAACGAAATTGGAACGCATGCGCTCGTAGATCCCGTAGGTGGACTGGATGACATCTGTTGATGTCGTCCACATGTTGCTGGCGGACAGCTTGTTGTCCTGCATCACATCAAGATCCCCGTTGCAGGACATCATCGATGTGGCGGCCGAGATCATCAGAATATATTTCAGAATGCTCTTGTGTTTCATAATTAGAAGGTAATCTTGACATTGAACAATATCTTTCTCGCCGCCGGAGCGATGCTTGAGTTGGCGGACGCACCGGTGGACACAGATGAGTACATCGAGTCTCCCGATCCGGTTCCCATGCCGGTCTCAGGGCTGATCGAGCCGGAGACACCTGTCCAGTAGTAAAGCGTGTTGCCGGTGACCCCGACAGTCAACTTCTTGATCCACATATTCTTGACCCATCTCTCCGGGAAGTCGTAGTAGAGGGAGACATCGCGCAGACACAGGTAGTCGGCTTTCTCGACGTTGAAGTCGGAGGCGCGGGAGAAGTTCCTGTTGCCATAGTCAGGGTCGTTCGGGAAGAATCTCGCGTACTTGGCGTTGTCGTCTCCTGGGTAGCGCCAGCAATCATAGACCATCTTGTCCAGATTGGAGTTGCAGTTGCCCAAAGTGCTCTGGAAGAAACGTGATTTCATGTAGTTGTAGATCGAATGACCGAGGGCGTAGTCAAGGTAGAACGAGAATGACAGGTTCTTGTACTTGAATGTGTTCATGATTCCGCCGATTGAGTGAGGCATCACGTTTCCGAGGCAGTACATGTCCTCCTGGTCGATCTGCTCCCTGCCGTCGGCCGTCTTCTTGGAGCCGGGACGGTTGCACCACTCGTAGTCACCGGCGTCCTTGCGTCCCTGGATGGACAGGCCGTCGGACCTGCGGTAGCCGTGCGACTGGCTGTCATACAATGCTGCCGCGGCCTCGGCGTCATTCTGGAGAATATGTGAGATCTTGTAGCCCCAGATGCGTCCGAGAGGCTCTCCGACAGCCGTGCCGCCGAAGCGCTCGCCGCTCTCTGACATTGTGTAGCCACCGATTCTCCAGGCGTCCTTGCCGTTGAGGTCGGTGTACTTGTACTCGTCCGGGAGCGACAGCACCTTGTTCTTGTTGAATGAATATGTCAGGCCGGTGCTCCAAGTGAAATTCTTGGTCTGGATGTTGACCGAGTTCAGTTCGATCTCGAATCCGTAGAACCTTGCGCTTCCGACGTTCGCCTTCACGGAGCCGAGAGATCCTGTGTCTGGAAGGGTGATGCTGAAGAGCATGTCGTCCGTCCTCTTGTTGTAGTAGTCCATCACGAGACGGAGACGGTCGCTGAAGAATCCGAGGTCAAGACCAAGGTCCAACTGGGTTGTGGTCTCCCATTTCATGCCTTTGTTCTGCATCGTGGAAGGCAGAAGGGTTGACTGCCCGCCATACAGAGACGAAGAGAACGCTCCGTAGGTGTCGTAGAGGCCGATTCCGTTGTTACCTGTCTGGCCGTAGGACGCGCGGAACTTGAATGTGTTCATCACGCTCTTGTCCACATCCCAGTACGGCTCCTCGGAGATGATCCATGCCAGCGATCCGGCCGGGAAGAATCCCCATCTGTTGCCCTCGGCGAACTTGGAGGAACCATCAGTCCTGACCGTGGCCGAGAGGATGTACCTGTTGTCGTAGTTGTAGTTGACACGTCCGAAGTACGAGATGAGCACTTGCTTGGTGTCCTGGTTGGAGGCCGTGAAGTTGACTCCGGAATCCAGGATCGGAACCTTGTCGGAGACTGAGCCGGTGGCGTTGGCGGTAAGATACCAGTACCTCCATGACATATAGTCGTAGCCGGCGGTGGCGCTGATGTTATGCTTGCCGAACTCCTTGTCGTAGCTCAGGTAGGCGGTGAAGGAATCCTTCAGCGTCTCTGTCCTGGTCTCTGTTGTGGAACGGTCCGTGGAGATGTAGTTCATCGTGTCGCCGACCTGGCCATAGGCGTAGTAGCTTCCACGGTAATTGTCGTCGAACACGGCGTACTGGGCTGTGGCCTTGAGGCCGTCGAAAATGCTCCATACGAGCCTGAAGTTGCCACCGAAGCGGTTCTGGGCCATCTCCCTGTCGTAGAAAGCATCGTAGAATGACGCTGACTGCTGGTTCTTGTTGCTTCCGCCTGTCACCCATCTTCCGTCCTCGTAGAACTCCTTGTTCACAGGGCTCATCATGAGGCCTCGTCCGATGGCGTTGAAATAGTTGCCGGTTAGCGGGTTCTTCACTGACCTTGAGAAGTCGAAAGTCGTTGACGCCTCCAGGTTCCTGGTGATGTTGAAGGACGTGTTGCCGTGCATAGTGAACAACTTGTAGCCGCTCATGGCCACCATGCCGTCATCCTGAAGGTAACTTACCGAGGCGGCGTACTTCATGTTTTGTGAACCGCCGTTCACTCCGACATATTCCTTGTGCCATAGCGCGTTGGTGAACCACTGGCTCTGCCAGTCGGTGTCGGTGAAGGTCAGCACCTTCTTCGGATTGATCGGGTCGTACATCCACTGCCAGCCGGACTGCAGCTCCTCGCCTTTCTCCATGTATCTGGTCGTGTAGATGTCCGTGCTCTTGTTGCCTGTTCCCGCGGCGTTGGCTCCGTCCAGAATCAACTGGCCGTTAGGACCTTGCGCGATCGCGGGACGGACAAATGACAGGAACTCCTTGGCGTTCATCAGATCCCATCCGCGGGAAGGGGAGGACCAGCCGACCTGCGCGTCGAAAGTGATCCGTGGCTTCTCCCATGAATTGCCTTTCCTGGTCGTCACGAGAATCACACCATTGGAGGCGCGGGCTCCGTAGATGCCGGCCGAGGCTGCGTCCTTCAAGACCTCGATGGACTCTATGTCGTTAGGGTTGAGGTCGTCCATGTCCCTGGTCACGCCGTCCACGATGACGATAGGGTCGTTGCTCAAGGTGATCGAGGAACCTCCACGGATCAGAAAGCGTGGCGCGTTACCTGAGACCGTGTTGTTCGTGGCCACCCTGAGGCCGGTCACCTTTCCTTTGAGAGCGTCGCCGACGGAGGAGACAGGTGCGGCGTAGATGCTGTTGCCGTCCACCTTGGAGATGGCTGTGGTCAAGGTTTTTCTGGATTGGGTACCGTAGCCGACGACCACGACGTCATCCAGCACGTTGGCGTCCTCGGAGATCATCACATCGATCACCCCGCGTCCGTTGACCTTCTCATCGTGATTCTTGAAACCGATGAATGAATATTCCAGGACATCGTCGGCGTTGACTTCGATGGAGTACTTTCCGTCAAGGTCGGTGTTCGTGCCGGTCGTCGTGCCTTTGACGAGGACACCGGCTCCTGCCAACGGCTCTCCCGAAGAGTCCTTCACCGTTCCTGTCACCTTGATGACATTTCCCTGTTTGGCCGCCGGCTGCTCGTAGGTCAGCACGACCGTGCTGTTTGTCATCTTGTAGCGGAATCCGGACACCTGATGTCCGAAAACGTCATCCAGGATGGACGCCAGAGACTCGTTCCTGGCGTTGATGCTGATGTCTCCCATCTCTTTCCGAGCCAAGGCTGACTCGTAGGAGAACAGGATTCCAGTCTTCTTCGTGAACTCTTCGGTGAAGGACTTCACAGTGGCGGACTTTACCGTCAGACTGAAACTGTAGGTCTTCCCGGTGTTTGTCTGGGCCGCCGAACCCGGCGCGAGGCCGAAGAACGTGGCCAGAACCACCGCAAGGACACCCAGTCTTAAATAGATTGATTGTCTCATGTTTTTGAGTAGTTATTATGTTTGGTACTTAGTCTTTATCCAGAGTCTTTCCGATGACCTTCAGGCGCACTCCTGTCAGTTCCTCGACCGCCTCCATGAGTTCGCCGGCGTCATCGGTGCGTTTGTAGTTGAGGTTGTATTTCTTCGTGGTGTCCACCTGTGACAAGGCCTGGACCTTGATTCCGTACATCCTCTCGATGTGCGAGATGATGCCGTCGATCGACACTTGCTGGAGCGTCACCTTGTTGTAATGCTGCACGATGTAAGGCTCGGCCGCCATAGGGGTGACCTCGATGTCTCCGGTCTTGGCGTCGAACTCGGCCATCTGATCCGGGGACAGCCTCACAAGTCCTACGCCTTCAGGACTTTGCAGCCTGACGGATCCCCTCTCAAGAAGTACCGACACTTTGCCGGCCTCGCTGTCCGACTTGACGCAGAACGCGGTTCCAAGCACCTTCACTTCAATTCCCCGCGCCTTTACGACAAAAGGATGGAGCGTGTCCCTGTGGACATCGAAATAGGCCTCGCCGGTCAGTTTCACGATCCGTTCGGACCGGTCCTTGGTGGAACCGTACAGGATCGACGAGTTCCTGCTCAGCCAGACCTTCGTGCTGTCATCCAGCATCATGGCCGACACGTCGTCGGAGATATTCGTGAATGCGGAATATTCCCGGAAGTAATCCGCGTCCGCCTGAAAGTGGCGGTAGGTGCCGGCTCCGATGACGAGCGCGGCGGCCACGGAAGCGGCTGCGAGCCAGGTCGCCTTGCGCCTCCGGCCTCTCCCTGATTGAACGGTGAATATCCCTCCGCTCTCCTCCGCGTCTATCCTTGCGTTGAGGCGGGACAGCATCTTGTCTGTGGCGTCGTCCCCGCCCAAGGCCGACGAGGCGTTGCGCATCGCCGACAAAGCGGCGAAATCCTCCCGGTTGGACTGACTTGCCTCCAGCCACTCGACGAGGGCGGATTTCTCGTCGTCGGTCGCTGTTCCGCTGAGGTAGCGGTGCACGAGCCTGAGTATCTCTTCTGGAATTTCCATTTTCTGATCGCATTAATTATGTCTGTCAATTATTATACACACATTATGAAGAAATCACCTAATGAAAACGTGATTATTTTCCGCAAAGGCATTTTTTGTCCTTGTCGAGACTTATGATTCGATTTTATTGACTATTTTTGCGCTCACCAAGGCTTTTTATGAACCGTACAGAATTAATAACCGGAATACAGAATGGCGACAGAGAGGCTTTCAACGACTTCTGCAAGGAAGAGTTGCCTGTGCTGATGTCGTATGCCAGGATCTTCCTGCCGGAGGAGTGGGCGGATGACGCTGTGCAGGATGTGCTGTTCTCGTTCTGGAAAAACCGTGAGAGACTGTCGGAAGGGACTTCGGCGAGGGGGTATCTTATGAAATCTGTCTATAACAGGGCGATGAACTATCTTAGGAAAGAGAATCTGTCGCGCCAGTACAAGGAATGGAATGATGCCCGGATCGCGGTTCTCTGCCTTGAGGGTGGTGATCCCGAGCGCAATCCTGTCATAAGGAACCTGTTCGACAAGGACTTGAGGAAGAATCTCGAGGATGCCATCACCAGCCTGCCGCCCAAGTGCCGCGAGGTCTTCATGATGAGCTACATCGAAGACCTTCCGAACAAGGACATCAGCGCGAGGCTCGGGATCTCCCTCAGCACCGTTGAGAACCACATATATTCCGCGTTGAAGCAGCTTAGGGTGGCGTTGGCCAAGGACAAAGCCTTCCTGCTGTTCACCCTTCTGCCTTATCTGGGCGACCTTCTGGGCGGAATGCCGGACTGAAATCAAATCATCAAATTTTTATGAATATGAAAGGATATATTCTTTTGGCGTCATTGCTGCTTCCCGCGGCGCTGATGGCGCAGCCGGCGACCTCCGGACAGTACACTTACACCGGAGCGCCCGTTAACCTTACCGAGCACACGTTCAAGTGCGACCATCTGCTCAAGCTTCAGGGCACCGACAAGGAGGCTTACCAGGGGATGGACATCTGTGGAGACTACATCTTCAGCTGCCAGAACTCCGGTTGGCTGACCGTCTATAAGATTGACGGAGAGAAGATCACAAGAGAGTGCAAGCCGTTCAAGCTTGCCAGCTACGACAAGGTGAACCATGCCAATGTGGCCACTTTCGGCCGCACGTTCTATGACAAGGAGGACCGTTTCCCGCTTCTGTACGTCAGCCAGTGCAACAGGAATCCGATCAACGGCCGCAAGGACGTGCTTTACGTCGAGCGTGTCGCCAATGATCTCAAGTCATCCGAACTGGTCCAGACGATCTACTTCAAGGACACCGACCATCTTTTCGGCTATGCCCTCCAGTGGGTCATCGATCCGGACAACAATTACCTTTACGGTTACGGCAACACCGTTGACAACACCAACGCCCTGAACCGTCACCGCATCGTGAAGTTCCGCATCCCGAAACTGAACGAGTCCACGGACGGCCTCGTGACCTTGACAAAGGACGATCTGTTGGAGAATTATCTGATCGAGGACACCTACCAGACCCATTTCAATCCGATCGGCCAGGGCCTTTTCATCAAGAACGGCCAGCTTTTCATGCCTACCGGTTTCGGCAAGGAGAAGCAGCCTTCGATCCTCTACGTCTGGAATCTGAACACCCGCACCATGCAGAATGTCATCGATTTGACGAAAGCCACCTTCGGCGAGTTAGAGGACTGTGCCTATTACAAGGGAGACCTCTTTGTTCAGTCTCAGGGCGACTTGTTCAGACTGACTTTCTGAATAAAGTAGTATCTTTGTGGCCAAAACACATAAAATGATGAGACATTTTCTTACAGTTCTTTTAACATTCCTCGCTTTCCTGGGGCTGAAGGCTCAGGAAAGCTATGTCAATTATCCGCTTCCGGAGAATCCTGACACGCTCAGGATCCTTGCCGTGGGCAACAGCTTTTCGGACGATGGCACGGAATATCTTCCTGGGCTTCTGGAGGCTGCCGGAATCCACAATGTGATAGTGGGAAGGCTCTACATAGGCGGCTGCTCGTTGGAGAGGCATTGCAAGGAATATTCGGAAGGACTTTCGAACTACACTTATTCCAAGTCCACAAAGAACCATTGGACGCTTGTACGCAAGAACGCCACGATGCTGGACGGGCTTAAGGACGAGCCGTGGGACATCATCACTATGCAGGAGACTTCCGGTCGCACTGGATTGTACGACACCTATCAGGAATGGATTCCTCAGTTGATGAATATCATAAGGAAGGAGGCGTTGAATCCTCGCGCGGCATTGGTCTGGCACGAGACCTGGGCCTACGCTTCCAACTCGGAGCACGGAATGTTCAAGCTGTACGGCAATGATCAGGAAAAGATGTATTCCGGCATTGTGGAATGCGTTGAGAAGGCCTCGAAGGAGTTCAATCTTCCGGTTGTGATCCCAAGCGGTGACGCTGTGCAGCTGGCCCGGAGGACACGCCTTAACAATCAGGATGATGTCCCTGCGACAAGCAAGGTCTATCAGCTTACCCGTGACGGTTATCATTTGACCCGGCAGTTCGGCCGCTACATCGCCGCCTGTGCGTGGTTCGAGACTCTGATCAAGCCTACTCTTGGCAAATCCGTTCTTGGCAACAGCTACCTGCTGCGTGACACGGAGTATAGCATCACGCCTAAGGATGCCCGTCTTTGCCAGAAGTGCGCTGTCCAGGCGGTGAAGTCGCGGTAGGGGAGCGTTGGTATATTCATAAATCAATCGTCCTGAGGAGAATAAACGAGAATTATGAAATCACTTAAGGAACTTTACAAGATAGGCAAGGGGCCGTCGAGCAGTCACACTATGGGGCCGAACAAGGCGGCGAAGGACTTCGCGGAGCGGCATTTGGACGCAGCTTCGTTCGAGGTGACGCTGTATGGAAGCCTTGCCGCCACCGGGAAAGGGCATATGACGGATGTGGCGATCACCGAGGTGCTGGAAAAAATCGCCCCTGTGCGGATCGTCTGGAAGCCGGAGATATTCCTGCCATTTCATCCTAACGGGATGAGTTTCAAATCTTTTGATGCGGAAGGCAACCAGACTGATGAGTGGACTGTCTATAGCGTGGGTGGGGGAGCGTTGTCCGAGGGCAAGCCTGGCGACCGTTTCTCGACTCCTGATGTCTATGAGATGAACCATCTGGCTGAAATCCAGAAATGGTGCGAGGACAAAGGACGCAATTATTGGGAATATGTGGACCTCTGTGAAGGCCCGGACATCTGGGACTATCTTCAGGAGGTGTGGGAGGCTATGAAAGCGTCCGTTGAGAGGGGAATAGACCACGAGGGGGTTCTTCCGGGACCGCTGAACCTGCCGAGAAAGGCTCCTACGTATTACGTGAAGGCGACGGGTTACAAGCAGACTCTCCAGACCCGGGGGCTGGTCTATGCGTACGCCCTTGCGGTCAGCGAGGAGAACGCTTCGGGAGGCATCATCGTCACGGCTCCGACCTGCGGGTCAAGCGGGGTGCTGCCGGGCGTGCTTTATCATCTTGCCAAAGGACACGAGTTCAAGGACACGAGGGTTCTTCACGCTTTGGCCACAGCCGGCCTGATCGGGAATATCGTCAAGCGGAATGCTTCCATCTCCGGGGCCGAGGTCGGTTGCCAGGGCGAGGTCGGTGTGGCCTGCGCTATGGCCTCCGCCGCCGCGTGCCAATTGTTCGGCGGTAGCCCTTCCCAGATTGAATATGCGGCCGAGATGGGGTTGGAGCATCATTTGGGAATGACCTGCGACCCGATCTGCGGTTTGGTACAGATCCCTTGCATCGAGAGGAACGCTTTCGCCGCCACGAGGGCTTTGGACTCGAACCTTTACGCGGCTTTCTCTGATGGAAAGCATCGTGTGTCCTTTGACCACGTGGTGGAGGTTATGAAGCAGACCGGCAAGGATCTTCCTTCTCTCTACAAGGAGACAAGCGCCGGTGGCCTTGCCAAGAACTTCAATAAGCCTATTTAAGGCTATATTCGACATAATGACAGCGAAATGCGACAGTTTGTCACGAAAAAGTGACAAACTGTCGTCTTTTTGATACTTTTGCGGCATCGGCATACGGATTGATTAAACCATAGATGTCCCGCCCGAAAGGACGGGTGAAAAGATAAAGTAAAACAAAAAAAATAGGAGATTTGATTATGTTACCAGTATCAAAAAAGTACAACAACCAGAATTGGTTACCGAGCTTTTTCAATGATTTCTTTGACAACGATTGGATGGTCAGGGCAAACGCCACGGCTCCAGCGATCAACGTATTAGAAAACGAGAAGAGCTACGACATTGAGCTCGCCGCTCCTGGAATGACCAAGGATGATTTCAAGGTCAGTCTTGACGACAATGGTGATCTTGTCATCAATATGGAGAAGAAAGAGGAGAACAATGAAGAAAAGAAGCACGGACACTATCTGAGACGTGAATTCTCATATTCAAAGTTCCAGCAGACTATGGTTCTTCCGGATGATGTTGAAAGAGAGAAGATTAACGCCACAGTTGTCAATGGTGTCCTCAAGGTCAACATCCCTAAGCTTCAGAAGCAGGAAGTTCCTCAGGCGAAAAAAGTCATAGAAATTAAGTAAAAAAGTTTGCAAGTAAAGAAAAAATGCCTATCTTTGCATCCGCATTCAGGAAGACAACCAGAAACGACGGATGCAAAGTCGCAGGGTGCGGTAGTTCAGCTGGTTAGAATGCCGGCCTGTCACGCCGGAGGTCGAGGGTTCGAGTCCCTTCCGCACCGCAGAAAGCCTCGTAAGAGTGTTGATGTTCAACAACTTGCGAGGCTTTTTCTTGCTATGAGGCCTTTGAGATCGTTGTCTGGATCTCGGTGGTCAGTCTTCTCAACGCTTCATCCTTGTCATTCCACCATTCGGTGGACCAGACACGGGTGATCTTCCAGCCGAGGGCCTCAAGAATGCCTGTCTGGATTATCTCACGGTCACGGGCTGATTTGGAGGTAGAGTATCCGTAGCCATCACAAAGGATTCCGAGAATATAGTCGGAACCGTTTCCCGGATTGACGATGCCGATATCTACACGGTAGCCAGAGCAGCCGACATTCGTCCTGACGTCGAAACCTGCTTTCCTGAGCTCTGAGGCCACTTCCTCAATGAACCCGTCGGTAGGCTTGGACGAGGCAGCAGTGCTGTAGAGAAGAGCGGATCTGCCTTTCTCGGCATATTCAAGGAAAGATTTGAGGCAGGCCACTCCGTTGGCGGAGGATCGTCGCAGGTCAATCTGGTCTGAAAGGAGCGTGGAGAAGACCTTCATCTCGTATCTGGCTCGGGACACTGCGACGTTTAGCCTTCTTTCTCCACCTTCACGGTTTAGCGGACCGAAGTTCAGCAGCACTTTCCCGTACTTGTCCTGGCCGTAGCCTACGGAGAACAGGATGACATCGCGTTCGTCTCCCTGGACATTCTCAAGGTTTTTCACGAAGATCGGTTCCTCGCAGGACATCGCCGTCTTCTCAAGTGAAGGATTGGCGGCGAACAGGTCTGTCAGAAGGTCTTCTATAAGAGATTGCTGTCTGTTGTTGAACGTGACGACTCCGATGCTTCTCTTCGAGAGCTCGGGATCTTTCAGGCGGGCCTTGATCTCCGCGATCACGGCTTCGGCCTCGGCCCGGTTCTGCCTGTTGCCGCCTCTGTCGTAGATTCCTTCCACGTGCTGGTAGCTGATCCTTGTGGTCAGGTCGTCGGTGGATGGGAACGTGAAGAGTTTGTTGTCGTAGAACTTGCAGTTGCTGAACGCGATAAGGCTCTCGTGCTTGCTCCTGTAGTGCCATCTTAGGTATTTTGACGGAAGGGAGAGTGCCAGGCAGTCGTCCAGTATGCTCTCAAGGTCCTCGACTTCGGAATTGTCCTCGTCGAATGTGTTCATCGAGAAGAAGTTGGTCGGCGGCATCTGCTTCGGATCCCCGACGACAATGATGTTCTTGCCCCTTGCGATCGCTCCCACAGCCTCACAGGTCGGCATCTGGGACGCCTCGTCAAAGATGACAAGGTCGAACTTATCCCTCTTTATGTCAAGGTATTGCGCCACGGAGATAGGACTCATCAGCATACAAGGGCACAGCCGTGGCAGAAGGTTAGGAATAAGGTCGAAGAATCTCCTCAGTGAAATTCCCCGGCACCTGTTCTTGAGGTTCCTTTGGAGAATGCCGATCTCGGAATTCTTTGCCGCCTCCTGCTGGATGTCAGGCAGATTCGAGGCCAGTTTGGCGAATATCTCCTTGCGGGTCAGGCTTTCGAACTCCTTGGAAAGGCTGCGGAAGCGCTGGATCTTCTCCTCGAACATCAGACCGTGGAAAATGCGTAGATCCCGTTTATGCGAGATGACATATTCAGCATACGTCTTGTACAGTCCCTTTTTGAATGCGTCGGGAACGACTTCGACAGGAACCGCCCCTGACTCGACCTGACTGGCGATTTCCGGGAACCCGGCATTGTCCAGATTGGATTTGGCCAGGTTGTACAGAATCCAGTTCCGAAGCTTCCCCCTTCCGCTGGTCCACCGCGCGCAGACGTCTCTCGCCGCCGCAAGCCAGCCGCTGGCTGAATCGTCCACCAGATTCGAGGCGAACTCCTCCCGGACAGCGCCAAGAGATGTTTTCAATGCTTCAAAAGTCTCGATGAACTCTCTGAAAGTCTTTTCGTTGCGTCTGATGAAGCCCGCCGCGTCAAAAGCGAACATCCCGGCCAACGTTTCCCTTGTACTGATCACCGAGGCCTCATTGTCCGCCAATCTGTCGGCGGCGGAATACAAAACCCTCGCCCTGCCGCAGTTCCCGGCGATGGCGTTCCAGTCGCAATTCCCTTTCTTGAATATCTCCGCGAAGACCTTGTTGGCCGCGGCCCTTTCGCCAAGAACCGCCTGCTCGGCCTGATAGTCCGCGATGGCCCTCATTAGCGGAAGAACCGATTCTTTGGATGGCTTCGCCCTGTTCTTTGAATATGTCCGGAGGACCCTCAACAGTCTGTTCCGTGAGAAGAACCTTGGAATGAAGCTTTTAGCCTCCGCCGAACGCCATTCCCGGTCGAAGCCGGCGGTGTCCAGCGAGAGGATGCTTTCGTCATATTCCTGAAGGATCCTGCCTTGGGCGGCGTCCCGTTTCTCTCCGTGCAGGCAAGCGTCCTCGACGATGCTTATGTCGCTCTCGTTGCGCAGGGACAGAATCTCCGCGTACATATTCATTGAAGAGAGTATGGCCGCGCATATTTCCGACAATGCTTTGAGCTTTTCAAGGCTCAGCGGGCCGCTGGTGGCGTTGAAAAGGTCCATCGTTAACTTTTGCGCCAGCGGGGAGAGCTTTCCGCAAGCGGAATCAAGCTCGCCAAGGTCTCTGAACGCCTTGTCGATGTCGGCGGGATATTCGGTTAGAGCGATTCCGAGAAGAGGATGTTCCGCCGGATTTCCGACTATCCCGCAGGCCGTGATGAATTCCGGCAGGAGTGTCTGAGCATAGGTGATCTCCTCCATTGTCAGGCGGAACATTTTCGGAATCTGAAAGTCAATGGCGGGGCATCCTTCGTCGATGGCGTAATAGCCTGAGAAGCAGTCGTACAGCGACCATCCTATGGCCCTTGTCTTGTGCAGAGCGGTGATGTAGGCGTTCATCTCCCTGCGCACAGCGTTGATGCTCCTGGCCTCGGTCACGTATTCCTTGCCGGATGTTTCCCGGCTCACTTCGGTCACCCTGTTGAGCTGCTCGATCACTGAGGATTTCTTTGTCTTGTTGGAGTGAAGCTCCAGGCAGAACGGCCCGATCCCGATGGCTTCAAGCCTGTTCTGCACGACCTCCAGGGCCGCCATTTTCTCCGCCACGAAAAGGACTTTCTTTCCCCGGTAGATCGCGTTCGCTATTATATTCGTGATTGTCTGGGACTTGCCGGTGCCCGGAGGGCCGTGGAGGATGAAACTTTTCCCTTCCAGGGCGGCGTTGATGGCTTCCAGCTGCGACGAGTCCGCGCTGATGGGCAGCTCTATGTCTCCGATCTTGAATTTCTCGTCCAGATTGGCCTCCTCCGGAATGTCCTCGCTGAGGCTCTCGTCAATCATCCCGGAAACAAGGCTGGAGACGACCTTCCCGCGGCACAGTTCATCGGAATTGTAGTGGATGTCGTTCCACATTATGAACTTGCTGAAGGAGAAATTGCCGATGATCGCCTGCTCGACCACGTCCCAGCGCGGCTGCTCCATTATGCCCTTGCGGATAATGTTGAGAACCAGAGGCACGTCAACCCCTATAGCGTCAGCCGGAAGCGGGTCAAGTCCGTTTATCGTGATGTCGAATTCCTGACGGAGGAATTCCAGAAGCGTGATGTTGAGCATCGTCTCCTCGTCACGTCTTCTGAGCACATAGCCGGTCGCCGCGGATTTCCTCACCAACTCGACCGGCATCAGAAGGATCGGGGCGTAGATCTCTTTCACGCTGGTCGGAGTCTCGTACCATTTCAACAACCCAAGCGCAAGGTAGAGCGTGCTCGCTCCGTTCTCCTCAAGCGCTGTCCTGGATGTCCTGTACAGATGCGTCAACCCGTTCTTCAGGGATATGTCGTCAAGGTAGGTGTGGATGCGGTTCTGCGAAAGCTCTTCCTCCACCACCTTGAACACCGGGTCCTCGGCGTTGATTGTCTTGTAAAGCTCTCCGTTCAGAAGGCCGCCGTTCCAGTCCTGTGGCATAGGAAGGATCCTGAAATCCTGATTGTCAGCCAATGAGTCCTCAAGCTTGTTGATGTTCGTCGAGATTATCGGCAAGGTGCTCCTCGTGATCCTTGTGTTGAGAAGATTGTTCCTCAGCGTGAGGTCCAGAAGGTTCCTTTCCCAGACCGTCCGCTTGCCGATCTCCGCCTTTGCCTCGTCGCCGATGTCTGTTATGGTCAGACTCTCCGGCGCTCCTGACCGCCTGTCTGCGGGAACCTCATTTATGTCTTCTGAACCATCGTCACGCACCCTGAGCGGCAGCGGCCTGATCTGGGATATTCTCGAACGATGAATATCAATGAATATCACATCTCCGGCGGTGTGGAGAGTGTTGTCGGCGGACCGGCAGGCTTCGTCAAATGAAGCCTTGCATCCAGCGTTCATACAGGTCGTCTCGACAAGCAGGATCTCGTTGATTCCCGCGGCGGTCCTTTTGGTGAGCATCGAAGGGTCTTCGTTTACGCTGTCGGAGAATGATTCCTTGATGAGCCAGCATCCGGCTATGGCGTGGTCCTGGGTAAGCGCGACAATCGGATTAAGGCCGATGGACTCGAGACAGCCGACGTACAGCATTGCCATATCCAGACAGGTCCCGAGCCCTTTGCCGATGACCTCGTCCACAAGGCGGATCTTCTGTCCGGTCTTCTCGAAGCTTGCCGGAGGCGCGCTGTAGATGATGCCTTTCTCGGCGATCGCTTCATATACCGCGGCCATCTGGAGCTTGACCCTGTTGGGATCACGCTGCTGATATTCGTCAAGTGAAGGGGATCCCGTCCATTCTCCGAGTATTTCCGCCGCCCTTCTTGTCAGGGATGATATTTCCGGGTGGTTCGGCACTGAGTATGCCGCGAGGGTCTCCGGAAGGACCTGAGTGCCGCACCAGTCGTTATAAGTGAGGACAGAGATCGCATAAGTGCCGTTGAACAGTTCCCTGTCGCCTGATGACACCATAAGGTGTATGCTTCCGCTGACACGTTCCGTCAGATCGGCCAGGAAGCGGGTCGAAAACACTATCGGCACGGGGGTGACCGTCTCCTCGCATCCAGGGGAGATGCTTTCGATATGGGTCTTGTAGCCGGATGCGAAATCCGGCTCGAATGTGAGCGCGATGGTAATATCCTCGATGGTCGTATTGGAAGTGTTGCGCAGCTTTATTTCCCGCAGCACCGGGACGTGGTTCTGCTGCATCGCGAAATTGACCACCGGCAAATAAAGAAGATCTACATTCAGTTCCATAGGCAAAAGACTCGTTCTGACCGCTTTTATACTCAATTTTGCAATATTACGAATTTTTCGTCTATCTCGAAACTTTTTCCTTGACGATTGTCAGAAAACTTTGCGTGGGACTTTTGTTAAAGCCTGGGTTTGACAAAAAACTTCTATTGTAAAACGATTGTTTAAGTTTTTCTTGCACTTGTGGGAAATTGTTAATACATTTATGAGCGAAGCTTATTTTTATTCACTTCTATACAAATTTCTGTTAAATGAAAAAGAATCGCACTTACAGAACGAACGCCTTTCTCGCGATGATGCTTGCCGGGTCTTTCCTTGCCGGAACGACCTCGCTGGCAGCTGAGCCCAAGGCTGGCTCGTTGTCAGAGGCGGCTGCCTCTCAGCAACAGAACCGCACTGTAACCGGAAAGGTCGTTGACGCGTCCGGTCAAGGTACGGTCGGCATCGGTGTAATGGTGAAAGGGACCTCAAACGGTACCCTGACCAATCCTGATGGAACCTTTACTCTCTCCAATGTGGCTCCCGGAGCCACTATCGTGTTCTCCAGCATCGGCTACAAGACGGTCGAGGTTGTCTATGAAGGCCTTCCTATCAATGTGACCATCACCGAGGACAATGAGCTTCTCGATGAATCCGTTGTCACCGCCCTCGGAATCAAGAGGGAAAGGAAGTCCCTCGGTTACGCCGTGGAGGACATCAACGCCTCCGAATTGATGAAGAACAAGACCGCCAACGCGATCAGCTCACTGTCCGGTAAGATCGCCGGTGTAAACATCACCCAGTCCTCAGGCGCCGCCGGATCCGGTGCGCAGATCATCCTTCGTGGTGGTACCTCCGGTTCGGAGAACCGCGACAACCAGCCGCTCTTCGTTGTGGACGGTGTCATCTACGACAACTCCTCACAGGTTGTCGGTAACTCCGCCTTCGATGGATCAGGATCAGGTTCCACAACATCCTCAAACCGTGTGATGGACATCAACCCTGAGGACATTGAGAGTATGTCTATCCTTAAGGGACCGGCCGCTTCCGCTCTTTACGGATCACGCGCCGCGAACGGTGTCGTGCTCATCACCACAAAGAAAGGTAAGGACGGAGTTGTCGAGGTTAATCTCAACACCAAGTACATCACTTCCTGGGCAAAGTCTCTTCCTGAGGCACAGACAGAGTACAGCCGTGGCTATATGGAGGATCTTTATGACAAAAGCGGGACCTACCTCGGAACGAAATTCAACGATTTCTCCTACAACTCTTGGGGTGAGAAAGTGGCCGCAGGCACTCAAACTTATGACAATATAGGTAACTTCTTCACTCCTGCCGGAACGTGGGACACCAACCTCAGCGTTTCCGGAGGCCACAAGGACGGAAACTTCTTCCTTTCAGCTTCAAAATATGCACAGGACGGTATCGTGCCGACCACCGGTTACGACAAGACCACATTCCGTTTCAACGGTGAGCAGAAGTTCAAGATCTTCACGTTCAGTGTCAACACCGCATATTCAAAGGCCACGACAGACAGGACCCTTACTTCGGGCGGACTTTACGGATCTTCAGGTACCGGTACCCTCGGAGCCGTCTATGGCTGGAGCACCACTGACGATATGGAGCATTGGGCCAACGAGGACGGAACCCGTTACAGAATGTTCGGAGACCGTCTCGATCCTTGGGAAGAGAGGGACAATCCTTATTGGATCCTCAACAAGAACAGTTATCAGGACAAGACGGAGCGTTTTACCGGTTCCATCAATGTCCGCGCCGACATCACCAAGTGGCTCTTCATCAACTACCGTCTCGGCCTGGATACCTACAACACGACCAACTCTACCCGCATCGCTCCGGAAGGGGCCATCCAGCAGGTATGGCAGAAAGGTATGATGAGTGACAACACCCTTAAATATTCATACCTCTCCAACAACCTTATGATCAACGCCAACCACTCCATCGGTGATTTCCACGGAAACATTATGGCCGGTATGGCTACTGACGACACCTCCACCGACAGAAACTACAAGATGGCCTGGAACTTCGAGGTTCCGGATTTCTATTCCTACGCAAACGCGACGGACAACAACAAGAAGTTCCAGCACTCGGCGACAAAGAAGAGACTTGTCGGCGTGTTCGGTGAGGTTCGTCTTGACTGGAAGAACACCGTGTTCCTTTCCGCCACAGGACGTAACGACTGGACTTCAACCCTTCCTGTCGAGAACCGTTCTTATTTCTACCCTTCAGTAAGTGGATCATTCGTGTTCAGCCAGCTGCTTCAAGACACCGGTGTGATGTCTGACGACATCCTCAGCTTCGGTAAGATCAGGGCATCCTGGGCAAAGGTAGGTAAGGACACCGGCGCTTACGAGACCAACACCGCTCTTTGGCCTGTCGGCTCATACCTTTTGGGCAAGACCGGAGTCGGCGCTACCTGGACCCGTGGTAACCCTTACCTCCGTCCTGAGATGAGCAAGTCTTCCGAGATTGGTCTCGAACTCCATTTCTTCCAGCACAGGTTGAAGATGGACGTCGCTTACTACACCAATGACTCCTACAACCAGATTCTGAGCCCTCGTGGACCTCAGTCAACAGGTTACATCTTCTGCTCGATCAACGCCGGTAACGTTTACAACAAGGGTATCGAATTCTCACTCTCCGGGACCCCGATCGAGAACAGGAATTTCGTTTGGGAATCAGCTCTCAACATCGCCGGAAACAGAGGCACAATGGACGGCCTTCCTAAGGGTATGGACGTTATGTATGTGACCGATGTTCAGTACGGAAGCGCCAAGGCTGCTTCATTCTCAGGAGGCGACTTCATGGCCATCAGCGGAACCACATGGATGAGAGACAAGAAAGGCAACATTGTACTTGACTCTAACAATATGCCTCTTAAGACTGACGCCACTGCCATCCAGGTCGGAAACCGTGAGTCCAAGTTGACTGGAGGATGGAACAACACCTTCACTTACAAGAACCTGACTTTCAATATGCTGTGGGAATTCCGCATCGGTGGTGACGTGTTCAATGGAACCAAATATGCGATGACACAGAATGGTACCAGCAAGTTCTCAGCCGAGGTAAGGAACCAGCCTCTGGTCATCAGTGGTGTGCACCAGATTCTCGACGATAAGAAAAAGGTCGTCGGCTACACTGATCCGGAGACTTATGTTTTCGAGCCAGATCAGACTTACGACTTCAACAACCAAAAGACATCCGGCTACAACATCATCAAGAACTACTACACTGGATCTTACAACTACGAGACCGCAAACTGGATCACCGATGTCAACTCTTTGAGACTCCGTACCCTCTCCGTCACCTACAATCTTCCTAAGAAGCTTTTGGAAAAGAGCAAGGTCATCAAGAGGGCATCCGTTTCCGCCATCGCGAACAATCTCCTTCTCTTCACGAACTATGACGGGGATCCAGAGGTTGCCGCTTCAGGAGCGGGCCGTGGAGGTTCTTCTTCCGTCGGATTCGACTACTGCGGTGTTCCTGCCGTCTCAAGCTTCACGTTTGGTGTGAACCTTACTTTCTAATCAGCCGTGACATCATTTAAATATTCAAAAAGTATGAAACTTATCAAAACAATATTTCTCACTGGTGCTTTGACGGCGGCGCTCTCGTTAGTGTCCTGTGCCGAATGGCTGGATGTGAACACCGACCCTGAGAATCCTACACTGGAGTCCGCCGAGTACCAGCTCGAACTTGCCCATTGCGAGTTCTACACCAACAGCGCGCAGCAGTTCGCCGCCTGGCGTTCTTCGATGGCGATGGGAGATTGGACCAGAAACATCAGTGGCGGTACATATTGGAGTATGTCCTACTGGGCTCCTGTGGATGGTATAACCACAACACCTTACCAATGGTTCCTCGTCGGAGCCGGCGCTACCCTCAAGGATATGTACACCAAGGCTATGGCCGCGGAGAACTGGCACTATGCCGGAGTTGCGAAGGTGCTTCTTGCCTACGGTTATATGCTTATGACCGACCTTTACGGCGAGATGCCTTACACACAAGGTCTTTCCGAGAGTGCCATTCCTGAATATGACAACGGCAAGACAATCTATCTTGGCTGCCTTACGGACATCGATGAGGCTATAGACCTCCTGTCAAGAAGCATTGACACCAATAAGATGCCGTCACTTGCGGTCGGAGATTTCTGGAACAACGGTGATGTCAACAAGTGGTCGAAACTTGCCAATCTGCTCAAGGCCCGTTGGATCAACAAGCTCATCAAGAAGGGCGAAGGCAGTTATCTTGAAGGTAAATATGATCGTCAGGCTATTCTGGACTGCCTTTCCAAGGCTATGGCCAGCAACGCTGACAACACCGTCATCAACCATACGGATGACAATGGCACGACTCACGATGACCTTGGTTGGAACGAGCCTGTGGATTACTCTCCTTTGTTCTCCGTCTGCGGAATGAACAGCGGTTATATGGCCACCAAGATGCTTTACGACAACCTGACGAACTTCGATGGTCTTGGAGTAGAGGATCCGCGTGCCGACCACATTCTTCCTTGGGCGAAGTCCAAGAAGAGCGATGCCGCACCTAAGGAGATCAAGTGGAATGCGAACGGTACTTGGAGAAGGACCCTTGGCGTGGATATGTCTTCGAACATATTCAGCACCGGCGGTCCGCTCAGAGCCAGCTATGGTTCAGATGACGCGGCTGCTAAGAAGGGTATCCGCAATGGTGATTTCTTCTGGATCAACTCATCGTCAGCAGACAGACTTGGGGATACCGTCTATGTTGAAAGCACATCCACTTCCAAAGGCTATCACGCCAAGAGCAGTCTTATTTACAGAAGAAACAACAACAAGGAGGGATCGGAAGAGTCCGGATCGTTCTATTCACGTGTCTCCGCCCCTACTTACGTCGGAACATACGCCGAGGCTTGCTTCATCAAGGCTGAGGTTCTGTTCAACAACGGTGACAAGGCTGGAGCCTACGATGCTTACAAGGAAGGTATAAAGGCTTCCATCGAGCTGATGAACGAAAAACTCAAGGTTTGGGTCAATGAGGATGCCTCTTTGGCTTCCTGCCCTTCTTTCACTCCTATCGCTCAGGCGGACATCGACAACTTCCTCGCGAACGGTATCGGTTCCTCCGGAGATCTGACATTGGGCAGAATCCTTACCCAGAAGAGAATAGCGTTGCTGTTCTCTGTCGAGATCTGGAATGATATGCGTCGTTACGACTTCAACAGGAGTCTCTTCCTTGGATGGAACATCGCGGCCTATCACGACGTGAACGCAGCCGCTTCCGAGGCCATCCCTGCCGGCCAGTATTTCCGTCGTTGGAGACAGTGCTCGCACGAACTTAACTACAACACCGACAACCTTCAGGCCATCGGTAATCAGGTGCTTGGCGCCGACATGTCATACGTGAGGGAGACTGACGGCAAGAATTGCTGGAACCTCAAACCGGATGTCTGGACAATCAACGTTTGGTGGGATTCCGACCAGCAGTAATTCAGATTACTCTATAACCCTAAAAGAGGACGGTCATTCTGACCGTCCTCTTTCATTATTGATCACCTCGTCAACATAATCAGCTGCAATATCTGCTCATTGATGAGAGACGAGCGATTCCTTTTCCGGAGACACGTTCACGTTGTCCAAGACTATCGCAAAATCTTTCGCTATGTGTCGGTATATTCAGTTTAAATGAAAGATACCCGTTTGGGTAAAATTATCCCTGTGAAAGTGACTTTATCCGCTCAAGTGGCAGCCCGGTGATCCGCACTATCTGTTCGACTGGCATATTAAGCGCCAGCAAGGACTCTGCCACATCTATCATAGCCGCATCGCGGCCCTCAGCCTTACCTTCGGTCTTGCCTTTCTCCATACCGTGTTTGAATCCCTCTTGATGACCCTCTCTGTAGCCTTGCTGCTTCGCTCCCTCAATGTAGGGGCGCATCTCCTTTTCTGTCAACATAACACTGAAGTAGTTATCAATCTCATTGTCGTCAAGGCCGCTGACGCGCATCGCTCTTTCCAATTTATTGAACACGGCATCTTTTTCAGACCTCGACTTGGCAAAGATAGCGAAATTCCTGAATATTCTGCACCATCCTGCGACTGGGCTGTCATATTCATCGGTATAATGCATTATCCTTGGCAATTCAAGCAGGTAGAATGAAATTTGATTGCCAAAAGGTTCGGCGGTATCAACTTCCTGAATGCGGTAATGGTAGAGGATCTTGTCCTCTGGAGAATCTGGATGAGCATCCTCGTAGTTCATAATGCAGATCACTTTGACCGGGGTCAGTACATAGTCATCATCGCCTTTCTTGACCTGCCGGTTGATCAATCGGGCTCCATAAAAGAACAGCCTGTCCCGTTGGTCGGATCGTGAGGCCTTCTGCATCTCGACAAGGATGGTTCCAGTCGGAGTTTTGCAGAGAAGATCAAATAGTATCTTCTTGTCTTTCTGAGCCTCCTTGGCCAGTTCGGTGTTTTTGAACTCAATTGACGTGATGTTTTCTTGTAGAATGTCATTAAGGAGCATAATGAGAATGTCTGGGTGGTTCTGGAAAAGGTACTTGAATGCCCAATCACACGTCAGATCAAGATACTCGGGTATTGCAAGGCTTTGGGCGTAATTGTCCTTCTCTTCTTCGCTCATTTCCTTGAATCTTTGGTCATTATCAATCAGTCTCCGGCAATGACGGTAACGTTTGCGGTATAGGTTCAGCTCGGACATATCCGCATTGTTAATGGCTGTTTTGGGGGCAGAGTGGTTCATAGTTTAACAAAGTTGATTAATGGAAATAGATGGTCTGGAATCCCTTCCGGAACCTGCCCGCAATATCGGCATTATAAACGTAAAAAACGAAAAGAAACATATACGATTCTAAAGAAACGTAAATTTCTTTGATAAAAAACAGAAATATTTTTCTGCTTGCCCTTGATGTTGTACCGCTTCGGCGGACATTGGGTTGGAGATCTTGGCAAAAACAAGCGTGACCGGGGAGTGCCCGGCCACGCTTGTTGGAATATATTAAACTCAGGATGGAGTTATTACTTGTCCCAGCCTGGGTTCTGGGTGAGAGTCTTGCCGGCTGCCGTATAAAGGTCAATCTGCCCGGATGGGATTGGGTAGAGGTACTGACGAGACTCGTAGATTCTTGATTTGCCTGAAGAGAAGTTGATGTAGCCATTGTCATCAACTGTCGCGCAATCTTCTGTGCCGACCTTTGGTTCGGCTGCTATGTAAGCGCCCTTTGTCTGCTCAGGGTATTTGCTGGTGTCCAGTTTGTCAAGTTGATGCCAGCGGATAAGGCACCAGTATCTGTCATCGTTGTCGTACATAAGTTCGACACGACGCTCGCGGCGGATCTCCCAGATCAGGTTACTTACACCCATATTATTGGCAGGGTCTGCTACAGGTGAAGTGGTGAGGTGAGGCATACCGACACGGTCACGGAGTTTGTTTATGGATGCGTTGAGGTCAGCTTCGGTACAGTTGCCAAGCTCTGCGCAGGCCTCCGCATAATTCAGATAGATGTTCGCAAGCCAGAAGATAGGAGCGTCGGTCTCATTGGATCCGCCTTGGTTCCTGCGGGCGACATCGATATCATCATTGTCGAATTTGTAAACTCCGTAGCCTGTGCTGGAACTTGTTTCCATTCCTCCGGCTGAAGGAAGATCGAAGCGGGCATAAGCATTACCCTTGTACATAAGCACCGGGTCAACAGAAGCGGAGAGACGTGGGTCACGAACGGCAAGCAGATTGGCTATGCTAAGGTGTCCGTTGTCCATAACAGGGTGGTCGGTCTTGTTTAATGACGTGGTGGCGAGAGGCTTACCGTCGGTGAAGAGATAAGAGTCGAACGCAGCCTTTGACATTCCGTTCTGCATTGTTGATGAGCAGGTATAGTCAATAGTTGAATGTCCGTAGACACCGTAGAGATACTTCTTGTAGAGTATCATTTCCTTGTTTCCAGCGAGATCCAAGGAGTTGTAGTTACCCTGATAGCTTGCGTTGAGCACGTACATAGAGTTGTCCATAATAGCCTTGCTGGCGGCCTTGCTTTCGGTCAGGAATTTCTGCGCGCGGGCGTTGTCCGCGGCCTTCTGCCCGTCAGCTGTAGAGCGATACTTGCAGAAAGTGCCTTCGTAGAGACAGATCTCTGACTTGATGGCCTGCGCGATGGCAGCATTGAAGGCAGTTCTTGAATTTTTGTTCATAGAGATGTTCTCGACCGCGAAGTTGAGGTCTTCAAGAACCTTATCCATTACGATGTCACGATCCTGCCGCTCCCCGTAGAGGTAGAGGTTCTTGTCCTCATCCGTAACGTCCAGAAGCTTGTCAACATAGATGATGTCTCCGAATGCCCTGACGAGTTCATAGTGCTTGAGCGCCCTGTAGAGCCTTGCCACACCGATCCAATTATTCTTGGCCTCATCGCTCATAGAAGCGACGTTAGGAACACGGGCAATCATCAAGTTGGCCCTACGGAGGGCTTGATAATTACTGTTCCAAAGTGAGATTGACGCCGGAACGTTCTTGTAGTTCCAGTCACTGAGTCCGATCACTCCCTGATTGTCGTTGAGGGTCGGGAAGTAAAAAGCTCCGCTGTAGCCAGAGAATGTGTCATAGAACCTGTTGGCGAAAGCCTCGACGTTGGTCTCGCTTGACCAGAAGTTCCCATCGGTGAACTGATCCATCGGTTGTTTGTTCAGAAGATTGTCGCATCCTGACAGAACCAGCGTTGACAGAGCTATTGTTGCTATTAATATTTTTTTCATAATTCTTTGCAGTGTTTGAAATTAGAAAGTGATCTGAATGCCACAGGAATATGTGCGGAGCATAGGATCTGTACGACCCCAGGTTCCATCAGCCAATTTTCCTTCTCCCTTGTTCATTTCTGGGTCAATTCCGTATTTCTTAGTGTGGTCAATGATATCAAATGCATTGTAGATACTTCCATAGACTCTTACCTTACTGATCTTTACCTTCTGGGTAAGCTGTGCCGGCAGGGTATAGCCGATGGTTATGTTCTTAAGACGAAGGTAAGCCATATTTACAAGGTACTTGGACTGTGGGTAGAAGTTAGTGCTACCGTTCTCAAGAACGGAAACTGTTCCTTTGGCCGCACCTCCTTGGGTAAGCCTTGGATATGTTGCATTCTGGTCAATGATACCTTTCTCAGCGTCTTCATTTGTGATGTAGGAAGTCTGGCTCTTGTAGAGAGCGTCCGCGCCACGCATAAACGGCATAACGAAAGCGGATTGAGTCCACATAGATCTCTTGCCTACACCCTGGAAGTACAGATCGAGATCAAATCCTTTCCAGTCACCGCCGATTCTAAGGCTGTACTGGTAACGTGGCTCGGTGTTACCAATCACAACCAAGTCACCGTGATCGTCAACCGTGCCCTTTCCTCCGTTGATCTCATTGTCACCATTCTGGTCCACGAACTTGATGTCACCTGGGCCGTAGATGAACTTGCCTGTCTGGAGCTTAACCTGACTTGCGACACCTTCGGCAGGAATATAGTTGCCTTTCTCGTCTTTGCCTACGAAATCAGAAGCTTCGAAATACCTGTCGGTCTCAAATCCCCAAATGTCACCGTAACGTTTTCCTGAATAGTTGGAGTTCAAGAGCATAGAGTCGTTGTTCCACTCCTTGATGACAGTCTTATAGTCGGCAAGGTTCGCGATGGCATACACATTCGCACCATTGAAGTTGTGATGCCAGTCGATGGTGATCTCCCATCCACGCGAGCGAAGAGTACCTGCGTTCTCGTAGGCTGCAGAGGCTCCAAGAACCTGAGGCATTGTCTGGCCAGGGGCGAGCATATTCTTCGTGTCTCTCTGGAACCAGTCGAATGTCGCGTTCAGCTCACCGTTGAGGAAACCGAGGTCAATACCGAAGTTCGTAGTGGCGAGTGTCTCCCAAGAAAGGGTTGAGGAAACCATCTTAGGCATTCCGAACGTGTCCATCTTTGTGGATCCGGTGCCAAGCCAGTTGACATTAGATCCCTGACGGGCGATAGTGGCTATGTACATATTGGATCCTACTTCCTGGTTGCCGATCTCACCGTAGGATGCGCGGATCTTGGCGTTGTTGACAACGCTCTTCACAGGAGCGAAGAAAGGCTCCTCTGAGATTCTCCAACCAGCGGATGCTGAAGGGAAGAATGCCCAGCGGTTGTTCTCAGGGAACTTGGATGACCCATCGTAACGGCCGTTGAGTTCGAGGAGAATCTTGTCCTTGTAGTTATAGTTGATTCTTCCGAAGAAACCGGCGGAGCCTGTCTCACTGTGGTTGTGACCGAAAATATTCTTGTTCTCGCTGTCGAAAGTCAATGAGATCTCCGGAAGGTTCGTGTCGAGAATATTGTTGTAGGTGCCTCTAAGGTATTCATATTCTGATTCATCAGCATTGAAACCAGCCATAATGTTGAAATTGTGCTTCCCGGCAATGCTTAACTCATAGTTGCCATAGATGTTGGTATTGTAACCTCTTGTGTATGAACGGCGGGCGTCAATGAAGGTCGTTGTGCTCATTGTCGTTTCGGAAGGAGTGATCGACCAGGTGTTCATCATATGGACAGGGAGGTTTACCTGCTTGTATCTCATATTGTTCTGCAGGTATGTGAAGTCAGCATTAAGGGTAAGGCCTTTGACAATGTTGATCTTTGTGAAGCCACCGATGCGGAGGTTGTCTGTCTTTGTCCATCCTTCTCCGGCCTGGGTACGGTATGAAATGGCATTACGGCCAGTCAATCCATTGCTGAAATATCCCCAAGGACCAAAGAATGAACCCCATCTCCACAAGTACTGGTATGAACCTTGGCGGAGAGCGTCGGTGCAGTCTTCGTAGTCTTTGTTGACATAGTTGACTCTGGCTCCAATCTGGATCCAGTCGTTCACTTGTGTCGTGACATTGACGGTGGCATTGTACTTCTTGAGTTTGTCCGGATTGAAGTTCATCAGACCTTGCTCTTTGTCATAACCAAATGACATATAATAGTTTGTCTTGCCGACATTGCCTTGCACGGAAATAGTATGGTTCTGTGAAGGGGCGGCGTTGTTGAACATAATGCCCGCGACATCCCAGTCAGCCACGTAACCGACTCCAGGAATGTAGTCATCTCCTTCAACCATCTCTCTGTAGCCAGACTTGCCACCGTGCTTGTTCTGCCAAGCCTCGGCTGCTTTAAGTAAATGTTAAAAAATAACCTGCTTCATTTTGGTGGCTCTCTTATGCGGCCATTTGCGGCCATGACACACTGTT
>CAKVCK010000028.1 GCA_934725575.1 uncultured Bacteroidales bacterium | reverse complement strand
ACCTTGAGGACTGTTCTGTTGTTCTTGAATCTTCCATAACATCTTATGCCGGAACATCTCCGGCGAAGCCATTATTATTTCTTTCCTAAATGATATTCGACGAGACCTTCGATCGGGGCCGGGATGATTGTGGAGAAACGGATTCCGTAAGGTTCGGCGACCTTCCTGATGATGTTCCTGTTGGCATAGCCGAAACCGCCCACTACACCCACCGGGTACCTGTCGATGTCGTACTGCATCAAAGCCCTCTCGATGAAGTCCCTGAAATTCTGCTCCACAAGGCCGCGGACATATTCACAGGTGTCGTACCTCTGAAGAATCCACGGAGCGAATGAGCCGAGGTACTTTGAAGGGGCCTCGCCACGGTAGACGTTCTGCACGACGGTCATGTAGTCAACCTTGAAATCTCTGGCGAACTCACCCGCGACCGGCTCCGGCACAAGTCCCTTGAGGAAATCGGCCATGAAAAGCCTGCCGAGCCTCGCGCCGCCGCCCTCGTCTCCGAGGATGAATCCGGCAGAGCGGACGTTCTTCACCACATTCGTCCCGTCGAAAAGACAGCTGTTGGAGCCTGTGCCCATGATGGCCGCGACTCCGGGCTTGTGGCCACACACGGCACGCGCCGCATCCAGAAGGTCGGAGGCATATTCCATCTCCGCTCCCGAGAACAATGATCTCAGGACATTGTCCAGCCCCTTCGCCTGCCGAGGAACTTTCTCGCCTTCCGGCACAATCAAGCCGGCGGCATAGAAATGGACCTCGGTGACATCATCGGAGAGTCCCTTCTCCCTGAAGGCGAAGACAGCCTCTCTCACAATGCCTTCAATGACATCCTGATCCATAGTCGCGAGATTCATTCCCGCTGTCCTGACATCAATGGCCTCACGATCCTGGGCGGCAGCGCACCAATCGGTCTTTGTGGCTCCGCTTTCAACGATTATAATCATAACGTATTGTTTTATCTGTCGCCATAACGGGCGTTCACCGCATCAACTGGCTAACTAAATCGTACAAAGATACTTCTTTCCTATGAATATTTATAGATTCCCGACCAGCAAAGTCTTATTTTTTCAAAGCCTTCCTCATCACCGGCAGCATCTTGTCCACATAGCGCATCATTCCAAGGTCTGTGAGATGCACTCCATCAACGGTAGCCTCACCATCGTCCCCGATCAACCCCTCTGTCGAAACATAGTACAGCTTCTTCTCTCCGGCTTTTTTCAGCTTCTTGTAAAGGGCCAGCTGCGCCTCGTTCTTTGAGGTAACCTCCTCAAGCATCTTCCGGTCAAAACGCGAGTGAGGGAACGTAGGATCCTCAACGAAGATCACAGGCACATCGGGGAAAGCGTCCCTGATGATGCGGAAGAACCTCTCACCTCTTTCGCCGATCAACTCAGCGGAGGAGTTAGGGACGTAGTCCAGAACGATCAACCCGGGATCAGAGACTCTGGTGATATATTCAGCGATCTCGTAGTCCAGCTTAGCGTTGCCGCTGAAGCCAAGGTTGATCACCTCCCTGTCGAGTTTCCTGCCAAGAATCGCGGTGAACGCCATTCCAGGACGCGAAGCGCACCCTCCCTGAAGGATGCTCGTCCCGTACATAACCACAGGGCGCTCAGTCTTAGGACTTTCCACAGCCGGAGCCTCGATCACGGAACCGTCGTCAACCCCGATTTCCAACTCATCGATTCCGTTGTACAATGAGAGATACAGCATATATTCCCTCATCTGAGGGAGCATATTCGCGACCAAAGTCTTGTTTTTGCGTTCCTTGTCGCGTCCACCCCACTCGAAGCCGCTGCCGGCGAAACGCCATCCGTCCTTTTCGGTCAGGATGTAAAGGTCGAGGCCGCTGTCACCGGCATCTGTCATATGCGGCATATACTGGCGCGGGCTGGTGGACTTCCAACGGGCGCGGATCTGCGTGGAATTGGAGCGGAAACGGACATAAAGGCCGGCGGAATTGCGGCCGAGGTCCCACAGCGGCTTCCTTATCACACCCTTAAACTCCTCTGGCAGACGCTCATACCGTGCCGAAGTCTCCTCGATGCACTTTCCATAAAGAGGCAACGACGACGCATCGCTATAGATGACCTTTTTCTCCTGAGCGATGGCTCCAAACCCGACGAAGGCTGCCATCATAACGCACAGGGCGATCTTTCCGAAATTTGACATATTCATTAAAAATTACTCTCAATCAACGTATGCCCCCCTGCGCAGCCAGTGGAAAAGCCCGTAGGCGGCAGCGGCGACGTAGGCGACATAAAGCATTGTCAGCCAATATTGTCCTTCGAGGAAGCACATCACAACCAAGATGACATCGGCGACAATCCAGATGATCCAGTGGTACGGAATCGACCTGCCGAGCCAGTAGGTCGCCACAACCGACATCATAGCGGAAGCGGCGTCCAACCAAGTGCTTGAGCCTCCCAACGCACGGAGCAGCCAAACCAGCGACGCGGTTCCGGCAATGAATATGACCGCACTCCACAACGCCGTCACACCGCTCATCCTGCCCAGATGAACCGTCACATCCCGCCCAGAGCCATTCTCCTTCAGGGCTCTGCTGTCCTTTCTCCACTGGTAAAGCCCCCAGAATGACATCACTACATAATAAAGATTCAGCGCCATATTCGACCAAAGATGCTGCACTCCGAATGAATATGCGCACGCAAGCCCTGTGGCTATCCCGAAGTACCACATACTGTTCTTCTGAAGAACTTCCAAAACGATGTAAGGAACGCCCGTCACCAAGGCGAAGATCTCGATTATCTTGATTATGTCCATAGACTGCAAAAATAGCCAATTTTACAGACATCAAGAACGAGACCGGCCAAAAAGTCTTGGCCTAAGAAGTTGTTTTGATTTGTTTGTTTGAAGATTATTCACATCAAAGAACATTTCAAACAAATCAAAACAGTTTCTAAATCAAGGAAATCAGCACATACATCCAATGGGCAGCGAAAGCGGCGGCAAGTCCCCCGATCGTGTGCGCGAGAATGGCCTTCGGGGTCAATTCCCTGTAACCCAAAGAGTCCAGCATCGCCGTGTGGGTACTGAGGAATCCGCTCCAGCACATTCCGATGGCCGTGAAGACAGCGATTGCGTTGCCGTCGGCCCAACCGTTTGCCACAAAATTAGGCACGAGGCTGAGGGCCGCGCCGACAGCTCCGAGAGAGGTAATCGGGAACGCCACAAGGTGAGGATCATTGAATCCGAACAGAGCCTTGAACACGAAATCGATCTTGTCGGCCAGCCAAGGCAGGATCTCAACCCCCTCGTAGGCGGCACCCGTGTAAGCACCTGAGGCGGAAGGCCCGAAGGTCAGAATCATCACGAACGTGGAGATGATCAGCACACCCGGGATGATGGACATTCCGACTTCGACTCCCGAACGGCCGCCGTCCAGAAGGCAGTCCAGAATCCTGGTGAAAAGCGACTTCTTCTCCTCTTCCTTTTCCTCGGCCCCCTCTTCCTCAAGGCCTTCGCAGGCCTCTTCCGTAAGGTATTGAGGGAAAGCCTTCAGCGTGAATCTCTGCATAAGCCTGGTGGAGACGATGCAGCCGCAGAACGCCCCGAAAAGGCCGATCAGAGACTCCTTGAAGAAGCCCTGCCCCATCATAAAGACGATCACGATGAGTCCCATTCCGAACGCCGTGCCGAAATTGGTCAGGGAAATCAGCTGGTACTTCTTGAAATATTTGCTGAACCTCTTGTCTTTTGACAGCGAGATGATCGCCGGGTTATCCGACAGAAATGTCATCACGGCACCCAGCGAGGCGACTCCCGGAAGGTTGAACAGCGGCTTCATCAGCGGTCGGAGCAGTTTCTCCAGAATGGATACCACCCCGAACTCGGCGAACAGGCGGCTGAGCGCTCCCATCAGCACACAGATGGACATCAGGTAGAACACGGTGTTGATCAAAAGATCATGTGCGGTTTTCATCACGGTGTTGAGCATATTGGCCATGCCCATCGAGATGCCCAGATAGGCAAAGAAACCGATGACGATGACAAGACAGATCACCCCGTTCAGGGCGGGGCTCGAAGACTTTTTCTTGGTCTTATTCATAACAGGCTTGTTAACGCTTTAGAGGCGGAATATTCAGAAACTATCGTTTGAGCAGGCTCATCCTCCATGTGAGGCCGACGCTGGCGATCTGTTGGTTGTCAAGCAAGACACCGGCAGGGTTGCCGTTGTCCCCGAATGAGTGGCAGAATGTGGCGTGGAGGCGGATGCTCTTGTCAGCAAGCGGGAAATATTCCACACCGCAGCCGACTCTTCCCATCGATGTGCCCGGCATGACACACCAATCCCCTTCCCTGTCAAGATCGTTATGGTCAAAACTCGCCTTTCCAAAGACATTCAACTTGTCATTGAATGAATATGCCACCTTACCGATGAGCGTGAAGTCCCTCAGGAACGACATCTTGTCCACGAGCGACCGGTTCATAAAGTCTGCGAACACAGTTAACTTCCCTAAAGAGAAATGGTTGCCGAGGGCGAGATAGTTGATGAACTTTCCAGGAAGATATTCAATCATATTCAGTGACCAGATGGAATCAAAACAGCCATGGGAGCCGTTCCACATCAGGTTGTAGGCATACATGTCACTGTTCTCCCGCCGGAATGGACTCTGGCAGAGCTGGAACCGCAGCAGGTCAGTTCCTCCGCCAAATGAATATCCCGCGTTGACTCCCATCTGGTAGCAGGAGATGTTGCTGCAATATTCGGAAAAGAAGTAGATGTCGATAGGAGCGATGTCATATTCATACCCTCCGATCTCGACAATCTGCTTGCCGCCGGAGAAGCTCCAACGCTCGTCCGGCCTATAAGTGAGGTAAAGGAAGTCAGTGGCGTTGAAGAAACTTTCACTGCCGTGGCCGCGGTAGAGCCGCTGCCGGTAGTTGTAGGAGAAATGTTCGTTGAACTCTCCGTTTATCAGAATGCTGACATTCTTGCCCTTGAAGCCGCAGTTGCCCTTGACGGCATCCCCGCCCAGGTACTCCCGCTGGTAATCCACCCTGGCCTGAAGCCCGATATTCACCAAGTTACCGTCCTGCGCCCCCGCAGTCCGACTTACAAAAAGCAACAAAATCACCGCAATCGGCGTCTTTTTGATACGCATACTCAATTATGTGGTTCAAATTTCCGGTAAAATTAAGCATAAAAATGATAATCCCAAACCTTTTTGTCTCACCTTTTTTGCCCACTGAGCCGATTATGGGCGTCCCGACGGTTTCGAGAACCGAATTTCGGTCGCTCCGGTCACTGAGCCTGTCGAAGTGACCCACCACAGCTCAACCGTGATAAGTAAATAACTATAAATGAATATATAACAAATTCCCTCCAGTCGACATCGACCAGAGGGAATTATATTTCTAACTGATTGTCAAGAGCTTACGCTCCACAAACAAATTACTCAGCCTTGCCGTTTGAACCAAGAACGTCAACGATCTTGTGCTCATAGAGCTTCTTCATCTCGTCGCGGGCTGGTCCGAGGTACTTTCTTGGGTCGAACTCACTTGGCTTCTCGGCGAAGACCTTGCGGACAGCGGCGGTCATGGCGAGACGGGAGTCAGAGTCGATGTTGATCTTGCAGACAGCGCTCTTGGCGGCCTCACGAAGCTGCTCCTCAGGGATACCTACAGCGTCAGGAAGCTTGCCACCGTACTGGTTGATGATATCGACATATTCCTGAGGAACTGAAGATGATCCGTGGAGTACGATAGGGAATCCAGGGAGCTTCTTCTCGATCTCGTGGAGAACGTCGAAAGCGAGTGGAGGTGGAACGAGACGGCCTGTCTTAGGGTCTCTTGTGCACTGCTCCGGCTTGAACTTGTAGGCACCGTGAGAGGTACCGATGGAGATGGCGAGTGAGTCGCAGCCTGTGCGGGTAGCGAAGTCGATGACCTCCTCTGGCTTTGTGTAGTGAGACTCCTCAGCGGCAACCTCATCCTCAACGCCGGCGAGAACGCCAAGCTCGGCCTCAACGGTGACGTCATACTTGTGAGCGTACTCAACAACCTTCTTGGTGAGGGCGATGTTCTCCTCGTAAGGAAGGGCGGAACCGTCGATCATCACTGAAGAGAATCCCATGTCAACGCAGCTCTTGCAAAGCTCGAAGCTGTCGCCGTGGTCAAGGTGAAGAACGATCTGAGGATGCTCCCAACCGAGTTCCTTGGCATACTGAACAGCGCCTTCGGCCATATAACGGAGAAGGGTCTGGTTAGCGTAGTTGCGGGCTCCCTTGGAAACCTGAAGGATAACCGGTGACTTCTCCTCGGCTGAAGCCTGGATGATAGCCTGAAGCTGCTCCATATTGTTGAAGTTGAAGGCAGGGATAGCGTAGCCACCCTTCACGGCCTTTGCGAACATCTCTCTGGTGTTGACCAGGCCAAGATCTTTGTATGATACCATAATTCTATGAATTTAGAAATTAATTATCCGTTTTTCCGACATTGGTTCTCTTCAAATGCCGTGCAAAGTTACGCTATTTTTCACAAAAAATTTATATTTTTGTTTGTTTAAACGTTTAACAATTACTACAATGACTATAGGTGACGATTTCAAAATCCTGTCTGACAAAACGACCGATGGTGTCAGGCACATCACGGCGGTTCCGAGCGCGATCGTGTGCTCGGCTCAGATTGACTTTGACCTTATCGAGGGGAAGATCCACAATTTAAGGTACATCAAAGGTTGTGACGGGAACCTTCAGGCGATCGGGAGGCTTCTGGAGGGGATGGAGGCCGGCAAGGCGGTCGAGATCCTGTCCGGGGTCAACTGTCACGGGCGCGGTACATCGTGCTCGGATCAGCTGACACGGGTGCTGCGGAAGGTGATTGGTTAGATTTCGGATCGGGCGTCCTTGCTCCGGCGGGATGATTGACTTACGCTTTGCTCCCTGTCCGGGTGAATGTCCATCATTCCCCGCCGGAGCAGGGACGCGTAACATAAACAACCATTCCATTCCTCGACACCGCAAAACACTTCAATTTAAACGCATTAATATCGCATCACACTTCAGCAAGCCCACAGTATCGCATACTCAACGGCAACGAAAACTCAAAATATGTCAGCTGGCAGCGTGGAGGGTAAAATGCTTATTATCAATTCAATAAATTACCATCCTCCTATCCGATCAGGCGAGGAGGACAATGTGGTTATTCTTTGAATATCAACGATTTATCCTCCACGACAGCATCACGTACGTGCAGAAATTTCTTTGCGTGGGCCGGAGAGACAAGGCAACGGTTGACCAGTTCACCGAAATATTCAAAACGGATCTCAAACGGTCCACGAAATATGTCGCCAATATCCTTGAAGCGCTTGTCGTCAGCAAGGTAACGTGTCATCTTACTGTAGGCCTGTCCGGATTTCGGGTCAAAAGGCTCATCGAGGTCATATTCAGAACCTGTGTTGAACGAGAACGCGCCAATCATCTTTTCATAACTGCCGTAAAAGCTGACAGCACGGCTGAAGTCGATGCAGGAATATTTCTGGACAATGAAGTCGATCAGCTGGCGTTTCTCCTTGCCCCTCAGCGGATCAAAGAGCTCATCAAGCCTCTCGTAGAGCAACGGCTTCCCTGCAGCCCGGAAATATTCAACCTTCTTGATGGATCTTCTCAGTCCGGCGGAAGCTCGTGACAACGCGACTTTCTCTGAATATGGATGTTTGGAACCAGCATAAGCGATAAAGTTCCATCGCCATTCTTCCGCGCGATGGCACATCCGGGCTTCAACCGGGTTGTTGTTGACGTAGGCCAGAGCCGTCCTGACAGCCTTGTCATCTTTCTTGACAGACAAGCCATAAGTGTCGGACAGATTCCCAGACAAGCCGTATCGGAAATTATAAACCTTTGTAAACCAAGAGTTAAGATTCCGCATAAAATTCGTAACCTCATCGGAAGTGACATCTTCCAACAGGATGTGAATATGATTGTGCATTATGCACAGGCCGAGTACCCGAACGTTGTGTCTTACAGCAAGTACACAGAAGATTGTGAAAAACACCAGAGAGTCTTTGGAATTGTAGAACACCACGAAACCGTGGCTTGCCCTCTGGAATACGTGAACCGCTACACCCCTTGGGATGATCTTACGCTTTTTTGTGGTCATAGTCTAATGTTTAAGTTGTTACCGTTCATTATGTGTTTAGCCTTCGAATCAGAAAGGGTCCCTGATCGCCTCCTGATTCCGCCTCTTATGGAGGACATATTCAAGGCTGTCGCTAAGATAAGCATTATACGTCCAAACGACAAACATTTTCGCACGTGGAGGATAACATTATGACTCCCACAAAATTAAGCATCCTTCCTTATACCCTTATCGGGCAGGAGGAGACTATGACAAAACTCTGATTACAAAATCATTGGCCTCCACAGCACGATCTGTGGAAATCTTACAAGTGACAGGGGCGTGCCTGTATCCAAACCTGTTTTTCGTTCCTTGAGCCGACTGAGGTGACTATGGGATAAAAGAGAGGTAGCGGCGGAGGATGATGCCGTGACGGCCTACGTGAAGGATCAATGGCATCGAGGAGAGGTCGAAGGTGTCGAGGAGTGACTTGGCGAGATCTGGGTTGGAGACCATAATCTCATCAACGTTCACGTCCAAGGTTCTCAGGCCAAGGGAGTCGGCGGCGGCGAGCTCGGCCTTGCAGACCGGGCAGCCTTCGGTGTGGAAGACAATGTAGCCGCCTTTTCCGCGCAGGCGGTTCCATTTTCTCGTCCAGTCTCGGAGAAAAGAAACATTAGCATAATTCCGAGGTTGGATTGAGGTATGGTTACCGTATGCCTTAGCGCTTACAGCAGCCTGTTCCGGAGAACGATCAAACGCCTGGTCACGGTTGTTAATGTCTGTATGTTCCGGAGCACGATCAAACGCCTGGGCACGGTTGTTAATCTCAGCCTGTTCCCGAGTGCGATCTGGCTGGGCGGGAACGTTTGACAGAGATTCAGCTGAAGAAATCCGTGGAATGAGATCCTTTGCCTTCGGGAGTTTCGAGCCGACGGGGGTACGGGAAAGAAGGTCTTTCATCATACGGGCAAGGCCTACGACCTTGAGGGTGTCGTCTTGCGTGTTCCAGATTCCGGGACGGGAGAGGATATATTCATTGATGAAAGGGAGGGTGCCTTCCTTGCTGAGTTCATCGCGGCGGGATGTGAGCCAGTAGAGGAGGTCGCCTTCGAGGTGCTTAAAGGAGACGGTGTCTGCCTTGGACAAGGTGCTTGATTCCAAGGTTTTGGCCATCGACAGGATTCTGGTGGGGGCCGGGCGCTCCGACGGGCTCGGCAACCAGTCGGAAGAATTCCGATCACGGCATCTTTGGTTGGTGTGCCTGTCGAGCCAATCTGATTGACGGGGCCATCGCTTCGACGGGCACGGCGACCGGTCGGGATGCTTCCGCGATGAATCTGAGCCTCTATGCGACAACGAATCCGAAACCGGATCATCGTACGATGCGAACAGGTCATCCATCAGAGCGGCGGAGGCGACGCTGCCATATTCATAGTCCACAAAGCCGGGGAGGACGATGTCGAGAAGGTGCTCAAGGGCATCGCTGTCAAGCCCACGGCCGATGATGGTTCCTTCTTTGTCAATCAGGAACATCCTCGGGGTCTGCAGGACACCGTATTTCATCTGGTAGTCAGACTTGACCTCGGGATCCCAAAGGTTGAATATCCTGGTGCGAGGAGCATTGATATTCATTCGCTCAGAGAGCCACTTTCCCCAACTTTCCTTATCACCGCCGGTGTAAACCGCATAAAGATCGACAGGCCAGTTCCGGGAATCCAGCAGAGGCCGGAGCCGCATCAGCTCCAGCTTGCATTTGGCGCAGTCGGTGTCATAAAAAAGCAGCACACGATAGCGCTCCGAGCGGCCTCCGAACGAGACTGAATCCCCTTCAAAACTCTCCATCGCAAACGAAGGAGCCGGTTTTCCAAGAAGCGACTGGCGGTTGAAATCCGCGAATATCTTAGCATTGAAAAGCACCTCTTCCCCGCCCATACTGACGAGTCCCGAAGCGAACCAAGTGTCCGTAAGATGAACCGCGACACCCTCGTCCCCCATAAGCGTAGAGTTGAGGTAATGATCATAAGCCTTGAGGGCGATGTGCTGCCGCAGAAGCGAATCCTTGGCCGAATCAATCAGAAGGTCACATTCACGGGACTTGACATCAACGTTCTCAGGCTCAAGGATTTGGAAATATGTTTCCAGCCGCTTGTCAAGCTCCGCCAAGCGGGTTGAATCCACTTGCGCAAAGCAACAAAACGGCAGCAAAAGCCAAAGAATGAATATGACCGCGCGGCGACTCATCTGACCTCCGGCAACACAACCCCTTCCGGGATGAACTGCGACAGATCGCCGTGATGGCGCACTACATCCCTCACAGCCGAAGACGATATATGTGAATATTCCTGAGCGGTAGGGATGATGATGGTGTCAACCTCCGGAGCCAGATGACGGTTCGCGTCGGCGATCGCCTGCTCGTTGTCGAAGTCGGTCATATTCCTCACTCCCCTGACAATGTGGCGGACTCCGAGCTCACGGCAGATGTCGATAGTAAGCCCCTCATAATGAATGATTCTAACGCCATCCATTCCACGGGTGGCCTGACGGATGATGTCCTCGCGCTGCTCCATCGAAAAGAAGCCGCGCTTGTCCTGATTTATTCCCACGGCCACTATGACCTCGTCAAATATGGTCAAGGCCCTTGTCAAAATATTCAGATGGCCTGACGTGAACGGGTCGAAGGACCCAGGGAACAATGCTATGCGATTCATTTTAAATTCTTTGAATATGGTCGGCCATCAAGCCGTATTATAGTTGCCAGTTGATCGGAGTCTTGCCCTCACTGACGAGGATATCGTTCGTCCTTGAGAAGTGACGGCAGCCGAAAAACGCCCCGCGTGCCAGCGGGGACGGATGCGCCGCCTCCAGCACATAATGCCGAGAGGTGTCGATGAGTTCCTTTTTGCTCCTGGCGTAATTGCCCCACAGAAGGAATACGACTCCGTTGCAATTATCTGAAATATAACGGATAACGGCATCGGTGAACTGTTGCCAGCCTATCCCACTGTGCGAGGCCGCCTCACCGGAACGGACGGTCAGAATCGAGTTCAGAAGCAGCACACCCTGCCGAGCCCAGTTCTCCAGATTCGGACGGCCGCTCATCCTGACCCCAAGATCATCCTCAATCTCCTTGAATATGTTCTTGAGGGACGGCGGAGCGGGGACGTTGTCCGGAACCGAGAAACTCAGTCCCATCGCCTGACCGTAGCCGTGGTAGGGGTCCTGCCCGAGGATCACGACCTTGACCTGGTCCACCGGGGTCAGCTCGAATGCCTTGAATATCTCCGGTCCCGGAGGAAAGATCACCTTTCCCTGCGCTTTCTCGCCGTGCAGATAACGCACAAGCGCGGCAAAGTAGGGTTTCTCGAACTCACCTTGCAGCGCTTTTTTCCAACTTTGTTCTATCCTTACGTCCATAACGATGTGTCTGACAATCCTGTGATAGAAACCTGCCACACCTTTGAACGGGACGGCTGTTCCTTAGGGATTCCTTAACGACCGCTAAGATAGAAATTAATCTTTGAATATGTACGAAATCACGTCGTCAATGTTCTTGACATAGTGGAACGACAGGCCCTCGACATAGATCGGCTTGATGTCCTCGACATCCTTGCGGTTGTCCTCGGAGATCACGATCTCGGTCACTCCAGCCCGTTTCGCGGCAAGGATCTTCTCCTTGATGCCGCCGACAGGAAGCACACGGCCCCTCAGCGTCATCTCACCGGTCATCGCAATTCCAGCCTTCACTGCCTCGCCACGCAGGGCGGAAACCATTGAGCTGACCATAGTTATACCGGCTGATGGACCGTCCTTAGGCACGGCTCCCTCAGGAACGTGGACGTGGATGTCCTTCGCGCCGAACTCCTCGGATGTCATTTTGGCAAGTTGAGGATGAGCCTTGATGTACTGGTAGGCAATCGTGGCTGATTCCTTCATCACATCGCCAAGATTACCGGTCATCGTCATCACACCCTTGCCGTTGCTTACCGAACTCTCCACAAACAGGATCTCTCCACCCATCTGCGTCCAGGCCAGGCCGGTCACAACTCCCGGAGCCTCATTGCCTTTCTGAAGGTCGTGGAAATTGGTCGGCAGTCCGAGATATTCCTTGAGATGCTCCTTCTTGATGACAGACGGATAGTCCTCGCCGAGGGCGATCTTCTTGGCTGTCACACGGGCGATCTTCGCGATCTGCTTCTCAAGGCCACGGACACCGGACTCGTGGGTATATTCATCGATGATCTTCTCCAGCGCAGCCTTGTCGATGCGAAGTTCCTTCTTGCCTATTCCGTGCTCCTCCAGCTGTTTAGGCACAAGGTAACGCTTGGCGATCTCCATCTTTTCCTCGGCCAGGTAACCGGTGACATTGATCAGTTCCATCCTGTCGAGCAGGGCGGACTGGATCGTGGAGATGTTGTTCGCCGTGGTGATGAACAGGACGTTGGACAGGTCGTAGTCGATGTCCAGATAGTTGTCGTGGAACTCCACGTTCTGCTCAGGGTCAAGCACTTCCAAAAGAGCGGACGACGGGTCTCCCTTATAGTCGTTGCCAACCTTGTCGATCTCGTCCAAGACGATGACCGGGTTGGAGGTGCCGGCCTTGTCGATTCCGTTAAGAATACGTCCAGGAAGGGCACCGACATAGGTTTTCCTATGGCCACGCAGCTCCGCCTCATCGTGCATACCACCGAGGGCGATGCGGACATATTTCCTGCCCAAGGCCTTGGCTATGGATTTGCCGAGGCTGGTCTTGCCGACTCCCGGAGGCCCGTAGAGGCACAGGATCGGGGACTTCATATTCCCTTTCAGCTTGAGGACGGCAAGATATTCAATGATTCTTTCCTTCACAGTATCAAGGCCATAGTGATCACTGTCCAGGACTTTCTGGGCGTGCTTCAGGTCGAGGTTGTCCTTTGACATCTCGCCCCAAGGCAGATCGAGCAGGAACTCGATGTAGTTGTACTGGATGCTGTAGTCCGGAGAGGACGGATTGTACTTCTCAAGCTTCGCAAGTTCCTTTTCGAACTGCTTGCCGACAGCCTCCGGCCACTTCTTTGTCTTGGCCTTCGCGCGGAACTTCTCGAACTCTTCCTCCTCGTCCATTCCAAGCTCCTCCTGGATTGTACGAAGCTGGTTGTTAAGGTAATATTCCCTCTGCTGCTGGTCGATGTCGCTCTTTACCTTCTGGTTGATCTCCTGCTTGATCTTCAGGAGTTGGATCTGGGTGTCAAGCACTTGCAGAAGCTTCATCGCCCTGACTGTGATGTCGTCGATCCCGAGCAGCTGCACCTTCTCCATAAAGTTCTCGATCTCGACTGTGGTGGCGATGAAGTTCACAAGGAAAGCGTAATTGTCAATGGACTTGAGAGCCCCCACCGCCTCTTTAGGAGCGAAGGACGAGGACTTTATGATGACCGCGGCCTTCTCCTTCAAGGATTCGGCGATCATCTTGGTGCTGTTGTCGTTCTCCGGGATGATGTCCTCAACATACTTTACGGTCGCGGTGATGTATGGCTCCAGAGAGACCACACCGGTCACCTGAATACGTTTCACACCTTGGATAATCGCCGTGATCGTGCCGTCCGGCATCTCAAGGACCTTCATCACACGGGCGACGGTACCATATTCATAGAGATCCTTCTCCCCTGGGTCCTCAACGGACACATCCACCTGAGGGACGGCTCCGATGAAAGAATCGCGTCTTTCAGCCTCTTTTATCAAAGTTATCGACTTCTGCCGCCCGATAGTGACAGGATAGACCATTCCCGGGAACAGCACCGCGTTCCTCAAGGCGAGGATCGGCAATGTCTCCGGGAGGTCTCCGGCCTCCACCTTAATCTGCTCATCTCCCTGAACCACAGGGATTATGTTCACTTCCGCCGTTGCCGGGAAGAATAAATCTTTATTGTTGTTCGTGTTCATAATATCTCCTCCAAGCGCCGAGAGCCCTACTGCCATTTTGGCAGAAAACAGGCCATTTCAAGCGCGGCAATGAATATGGTCAATCACCGTGCCAGAAAAAACTATTGAATTATTTATGTATCTGATTTTGAATATTAAAAAAATAAGTCTATTTTTGCATCCCCAAACGAACTTTGGGGATTTATATGGTATATCCTAATAAATATTAATAAATTATGACAAAGGCAGAAATCGTGAATGAGGTTGCAAAGTCAACCGGAATCGAGAAAATCGCAGTTCAGTCCGTTATCGAGGCGTTTATGGACACAGTTAAGGGTTCTATCATCAGGAAAGAGCCTGTGTACCTCCGCGGATTCGGCAGCTTCATCGTTAAGCACAGAGCCAAGAAGGCAGCCAGAAACATCACCAAGAAGACAACTATGACCATCCCTGCACACGACATCCCGGCCTTCAAGCCAGCGAAGATCTTCGTGAACGCAGTCAAGGAGGAAAAATAATTTTAAATCTTTTTTACTATGCCAAGCGGAAAGAAAAGAAAGAGACATAAGATGTCGACGCACAAGCGTAAAAAACGCTTGCGCAAGAACAGACACAAGAAGAAGTAAATTGCTTCTGTGCCTGCCATTTTAGCAGTCTGCTAGAAGAAAAAGGCTGACCGGAAGTGCCGGACAGCCTTTTTTAATTTTGTAAAACATTGGCGCGCCGCCAATTACACATTACCATTGTTATTTCCTTATGGAGTCAGAAAAATCAGAAAAAGATCTGATCGTCGATGTCACATCGACCGAGGTTCACATCGCGCTGATGGAAAACCATCGGCTGATTGAACTCAACAAGGAGTCCAGCAAGGGGCACAGTTTTTCCGTCGGGGATGTTTACCTGGGGAAAGTGAAGAAGATTCTTCCTGCGCTCAACGCTGCCTTTGTGGACATCGGAGACAAGAAGGAAGCATTCGTTCATTATCTGGACCTGGGGCTCTACTTCACCCCGTTCGATGAGTTTGTGCGCAGGAGCAATCCGAACACGGATCTCGGCACACTCTATTCGAGCATCAAGATCGGCCCGATCCTCGAAAAGGAGGGACGCATCGAGAACGTGCTGAAGCCCGGGCAGATGATGATAGTGCAGATTGTCAAGGAACCGATCTCCACGAAAGGGTCACGACTGACAGCGGAAATTTCATTGGCAGGACGCAACATTGTACTGATTCCCTTCGCAGAGAAGGTAAGCGTTTCCCAAAAGATCTCTTCAAAGGAAGAGAAAAGAAGGCTTGAGACCCTTGTCAAGAGCATTCTCCCGAAGAACTACGGAGCCATCATCCGCACGGCGGCCGAAGGCAAGAACGCGGCGGTCCTTGTGGCCGAGCTCAAGTCCCTCATTGAGAAATGGGAGTCTTCGTGGCAGAAAATCGCCAAATCCAAGAGTGTCCAGCTGCTTTTCACAGAGTACAGCAAGACCACCACAATCCTCAGGGACCTCCTGAACGACTCGTTCTCGAACATCTATGTCAACAATGAGAACGTGTTCGAGGAGACAAAGAAGTATATTTCCTTGATCTCTCCCGATCAGGAAAAGATCGTTAAGCTGTACAACGGCAAGGATCCGATCTTCGACCATTTCGAGGTCACAAGACAGATCAAGAGTTCGTTCGGCAAGGTGGTGCCGATGAAGCAGGGAGCCTATCTGGTCATTGAGACGACCGAGGCCCTCAATGTGATCGATGTGAACAGCGGCATCCGCTCCAAGACCGACAACCAGGAGGAGAACACCTTCGAGGTCAACAAGATCGCGGCGGAAGAGATCGCCCGGCAGCTCAGACTGAGGGATATGGGAGGAATAGTGATCGTGGATTTCATCGATATGGAATCCGGCGAGCACCGCAACGAGCTTCACAAGTATATGCAGTCGCTTATGGAGAGCGACCGCGCGAAGCACAACGTCCTCCCTCTCACCAAATTCGGCCTGATGCAGATCACCCGGCAGAGAATCCGCCCGGTGACCGAGATCAACACCGCGGAGGTCTGTCCTGTGTGCCACGGCACCGGCAAGATTTCCTCAAGCGCTGTGATCGACGAGCAGATCGAGCGGAACATCGCCTACTGCGTGGAGCACGGCAAGACAGACCTGACTCTGAAGGTCAGCCCGATCCTGGGAGCCTACCTGAAACGCGGGGCAGCGATGCTCTCGGACAAATCATTTGTCGGGAAGTGGAGAAAAAAGTACAAATGTCGGATCAACCTTGTCGAGGTGACCGACTTCACAGTTCTGCAGAATGAACTTTATGATGAGAAAGGGGACAGGCTTTAGTCCCCTTTTTTCTTCTCCGGAGCGTCCTGCTCCATCAACATAATGGCTATGAAGAAAATCAGGGAAATACTCAGGATAGGACTGCCGATTATGCTCGGACAGGCTTGCGTCATCATACTGGCGTTTGCCGACAACATTATGATCGGATGGCACAGCGTCAATGAGCTGGCCGCCTCATCATTCGTCAACAACGTTATGAACCTGTTCATCCTGACCGAGTTGGGATTCGCCGCCGGAATGACTCCGATGATCGGTGCGGACAACGGGACCGGGAACGTCAAAGGGATCGGAATAACGGTGAAGAACGGTCTCGTCACGAATGGAATCATCGGTGGAATCAGCCTGATTCTCCTCACAATCATCTACTTCAATCTCGACAGCTTCGGCCAGGCTCCGGAACTGATGCCCTACATCAAGCCTTATTTCGTCATCGTCGGAATCTCGACCCTGTTCGCCCTCGGCTTCAACGTCCTGAAGCAGTTCACCGACGGAATATGCAAACCGATGATCTCGATGACGCTGCTTATGATCGGGAACCTGCTCAACATATTCGGGAACTGGGTTCTGATCTACGGCAAGCTGGGCTTTCCTGAATTGGGGCTCACCGGAGCCGGCATCAGCACGCTCGTCTCCAGAGTGCTGATCCTGATCGTGTTCGCCGTGTTCATATTCAAGTCAAAGAAGATGAATGAATATGCCCGCGCGATCAAGGAGGCGGTCCTTTCACGCAATGAGATGAAAGCGGTTTTCAAGATGGGCTACCCTGTAGGCATACAGATGGCGCTGGAATCCTCCACATTCACTTTCGCCGCGGTGATGGCTGGTTGGCTCGGAGTCATCCAACTGGCCGCGCACCAAGTGGTCATAACCATCTCGCAACTCTTCTTCCTGATGATGCAGGGACTTTCGTTCGCCGTCTCCATCCTTGTCAGCAACTCATTCGGCAGGAAAGACTTCAAGTCTGTCCGGGAATATGCCCGGAAAGGCTACTTTATGACACTCGGCATCTCCGCCACGCTCTCGGTCCTGCTGTACTGCTTCCGCTATCAGGCAGCGGGAATATTCACGGACTCCCCTGAGGTCTCGGCTATGGCCGTGTCGCTGTTCTTCCTGCTATTCGCCTACCAGTTCGGAGACGGGCTCCAGCTTTGCTTCGCCAATGTGCTACGAGGCATCCAGGACGTGAGGCCGATTATGTACGCGGCATTCGTAAGCTACTATCTCATTGCGATTCCGTCGGCATACATACTCGGATTCAAGACCAGTCTCGGCATCCACGGAATATGGCTAGGCTTCCCTATCGGACTCACCCTCGCAGGAATATTCTTCTACACACGCTACCGCCGGGATCTGCGGCGGCTCGGCGGAAAGCAGGCTTAGCACTGTCCGAATCCTTCAACGAATAACAGGACAAAGCCTTACAGGTCCAGAACCAGAGTATGATGTCCCGGAGAGTACGGGATGAAACTGGACTTGCCAGCCCCCGTGTTGCGAATCGTGATGTCATACGTCGCCTCTCGGAAAACTCTGTGGATGTGGTATTCAGACACTGTGGCCGGCAGGCACGGCTCGATCAGAAGGCCGTCGAACTGTGGTTTCACGCCAAGGAGATATTCCGAGACCGCGTTCCAGTTCCAGGCGGCGGTTCCGGTCAGCCAGCTGTTCTTGCCCTCACCCGGACGGGCGGCATCCTTTCCAGCAACCATCTGGCAGTAAACATAAGGCTCGACCTTGTGAAGGGTCTGATCCTTGATGAAGGACGGTGCTATTTGGCAATAGTGTCTCCAGGCATCATCCGTACGGCCGGCCATAGCCTCACCGATGATCACCCAAGCGTTGTTGTGGCAGAACACTCCGGCGTTTTCCTTATAACCTTCAGGATATGAGGAGATTTCACCATATTCAGGATAGTATCTGCAGAAAGCCGGATTGTTGAGGACGATGCCGTGCGGACATTCCAGACGCTCCTTCACTGAATCCAAAGCCTTGTCACAAAGACCTTCCTCGGCGCCGATGCGAGCCATCGCGCACCACCCCTGACTTTCAATGAATATCTTGCCTTCCTCACAATCCCCGGATCCGATCTTGCGGCCGAAATAGTCATACGCACGCAGGAACCAGCTCCCGTCCCAGCCATATTCCTTGACAGCTTCGGACATATTCCCGACCGCCTTCCGCACAGCCGAGGAGTCCTTTCCGAGACGGTCAAGAAGATCGGCGTACCGGTTTCCGGCAAAGACGAACAGGCCCGCGACAACAAAATGAATGTGAATTGTTGGGCGGCAAAGACAGAAAAGGACGCACAGAATATGATCGACATCGGTGTCGATTGCATCACGACAAACGACCCGCTTCTTATCAGGGAGAAACTCGGCAAAAGGGAGAGAAGAAGATAAACTTACTGCCCGGAATCGATCCGTATGACAGCCGAGACCGGGAAATGATCCGACGCATAGCCGCCGGAGTACAAAGAGGCATCGCAACGGTAGGATTCAACGCTGACAGAAGCGCCACGATAATAGATGTAATCTATACGGGAGAGCCCGGCGGGATATTTATAGGCATTGTATGTGTTTTCAGGCCCCACGCTGACAGACGGTGAGGCAATGTCATAGGTGTCAAGCCAATATTCACGAAACACCTTTGACGCATCCGATTCAGGCGTGGCGTTCATATCCCCGACAAAGAATGACGGGAGTTTCTCCGCATTGAACCGTTCCTCCACACTGCGGTAGAGAGGTGCGAATCTGGCGTTGGGTTTCTTGTTGTAGCAGGCGTGCGTGCACATCAGGAAAAACCGATCCCCGGAGGCTTTGTGTCTCAAAACGGCGCAGCACCCTCCACGGCGATAGTTTCCGTTCGGTCCGACATCCGCCAGCGAACAGACATCAGGAGTGTCGGAGATCCAGAAAAAACTCCTTTCAAGCATGTCGAAAAGTGATTTTTTGAACATTATGCCGTGTGCCTTGTCCCCTTCCCCGTTCTGTGAATATGGACTGAAAAACCAGAATGAATATTCATTCCCAAGATCTTCCGTCAAGTCCCGCTGCATCCTGGAGTTGACCTCCTGAAGACCGGCCACATCGAACCCGGCGCTCCGCAGGGATGCCAGTAGCCTTGGTTTCCTGACCGCCCAGCAGTTATCGTGTCCGGAGTCAAGATGCTCCATCCTGAGGTTATATGTACCAAGCGTGAATCTCATTTCCAAACATTTACCGGCCTTCCGTCGAGACTAAAGGCAATGTCACAATGAAATCAGCGTAGATCGGGCAATGATCTGAAGGATAGTACCCTTCGTACCGCCTGTTGTCGCAGGTGTAGCCAAGAGGCTTGACCCCTTCTCCACGATAATAGATGTAGTCTATCCTCGGGGCGGCGTTCATATCCTCGTTCTCCCCCCGCTTGTTGAAAGTCCCGACGGAGCCTTTGCGGACATCAGCCGGAACGGTCAGGAAGGAGTCGTTCCAATAAGTGCGGAACAATTCCGAAGACTTGGTCCATTCCCTTGTGTTAAGGTCGCCCACAAAGAACGACGGAAGGTCCTCGGGGTTATATTCCTTCGCCCGCTCAAGGATGACCGGAGCGGCATTGGCATTGGCCTCCTTTCCCAAAGGCATATGGCTCATCATCAGGAAGAAACGCAGCCCCGTAGCGTTTTCCTTGAATATGGCGCAGCAAGCCCCACGGGTATATTTCTTCTCATCCCATCCCTTGCTCTTCACGTCCGGAGTCGGAGACAGCCAGAAATGGTGGCTCTCCAACATCGTGAAACGATTCTTGCGATAGACGATTCCCTGCGCCTTCGGACCGGCTCCCCCTTCCTTGTTGTAAGGGCTGAATATGAACCATTCATAGTTGCCGCCTTCCTTCTCGACAAGACCCGGCAGATCATTCTGGATCACGGTGTCGAATTCCTGCACACCGAACACATCGAAACCTATGTCGGCGATTGTCTTGGCCAGACGGTACTTCCGGATGTCCCAGGCATAGCCGTCATCGCGCGGACCGGGCCTCCAAAGGTTGTAAGAGCCGACACGCATCTGAACCGTGGCCGTCTCCTTTGACTCCGACACAGCAGCCTTCCTGCCGGTTCCGCACGAAACGAGAGCCAGCAGGATCAATGAATATGCAAGGATTTGTCTCATAAAGTCTTAACGAATATATTTCTTCAGGATCTTGTTCAGCTTCGGAGACATCTTCTCCAGGATGCGGGAGAAGCCGACATCCGTAGGATGCGTGCCGTCGGCTGTACCGAGGCTGTCATCGCCGAGGAAACCGTCCGAAGGAATGAAATAGATGTTCCTGTCTGTCTTCATTCTGGCCCTGACCTTCTCCTCGCCGGCCTTCTGCTTCGCGGCCTCAAAAGCGTCAGCCTCTTCGTTGAAATTACGTTTCTCCCGGCGGATTGTCTGAAGGAAGATCAGCGGAGTCTCAGGATGAGCCTCACGGATGATGTCCACAAAGCGGTCGAAAGATTCGTCTATCACTTTTGCGGAAGGATTCGAGAACTGGTCGAACACAAAGGCATCAGCGTCAATGTCCGCGGCCACTCTTGCCCAGTATTCCTGAAGCTTGGCCTGACCGCTGAACCCAAGATTCAGGCAGTACAGCCCGTTGTCACGGCCGTACCTCGCGACGTAGCTCATCCCGGCCCGGCTTGCCGCCGAACCGTGGGTTATGCTGGATCCCAGAAAGACAATCTTGTGGGCGAAAGGATTAGGCGACGCGGTGATCGTACTGCCGGGATCCACACCGATCTCAAGCGACTCAACCGAATCAAAAAGAGGCAGGTACAACAGACATTCCTTGGTTCCCTCCGGCATAGATGAGATGACCTTTCTTTCGTGATGGACGCAGTCTCCGGACATATTCGGAGAGCCGACGGCAGCGAACACCCAACGTCCGTCACGCTTGATGTAAAGGTCCAGGCCTTTTTGGGCGTTGGCGCCGGTGTTCACTCCGACAACCTTCAGAGGCGATGTCTCCCACTTCAACGACAGCGACTTGCTGTCAGTGCTGAAAGCGACATACAGACCTGTTGACTGAAGGCATTTCGTGGCCATTGAGCCCTTGATGCCATATTTCTCAGGATCAAGCCTTGAATATGGATGTCCGGGAACCTCGCCGGCCTTTCCGTACACTCCAAGCGCGGTCGCGTCCACATAGACCGGAGCGTCGGCGTTTTTCCTTCCCGAACGTATTCCGTACATCTCGTAACCCACCTCACGGACCTTGTCAACGGTCTCATAGTACGGTGAGTCACAGATGTCCGTGAAACCGACCTGATAGTTCTCACCGTCGAAACGGCCGGTGCAGGCCTGGTCTGAGAACTGGTGCCAGTGCGTTCCAATGATATTAGGATGCTCCATAGCGGACTTCACGTAGCGGTAGTACATATCCGCCCGCTCGTTCTGGTTGCGGGTGTAGATAAGTCCCGGGTGGAACATTCCACGGTCCATAGCCCCGAAATGGAACTCGCCTATCATCACCGGCTTGTCAATGCCCTCAGGAAGAGAGAAATCGTACAGGTCCGGACGGTAGATGTTGTAGCTCAGAACATCGCAGTATTTCGCAGCGATGCTGAGCACGTCGGCGTTCGAACCGGAGAAACGGCATCCAAGATAGAGCACATCCGGAGCCACCTCCTTGAACACTCTCCTGACAGTGCTGAAATAGGCCTCGATGATCTTCACATTGAACTCTTTCAGATCTTTCTTCGCCGAAGCGGGAACCCTGTTCCTGTTCTCAAGCAGAGCGTCCCACGAGGAGAATGATGTCTTCCATGCCCCGTTGAGTCTCTGAATATCCTGATAGCGTCCCTTGAGCCAGTCAACCATTGCGATCTTCGCCTTCTGGGTGGCAGGAGCCATGATCGTGCAGGAGGCAAGATATTCAGTGTCACCCCATTTTATCTCATTGTCCACGAAATAGCCGAGGCACCACGGGTCATCCAGCTGCCCTTTGCGGGCGACAAGCTGGGAGCGGACCGACTCGGCGAAGCCATCGTTGAACGGATCCATGAATTTCCACCACGAGCCGCCAGTGCCCTCGATGATTGGGGAGGAGATCTCTATGCGATCTGTATAGACAGTCCTGTCCATCAGGCAGATGTCCTTGTCCGAGGAGTTGGCGATGGTGTTCAGTCCCCAGCTGCGGAGCCTTCTGTGCGCCAGATCGGCGAAGACATTCTTGTAGTCCTCACCATATTTCCTGTAGGCGTTGGCGGAGGAATAATCGTAGGTCTCCCGGATCCCACGTACCGTGTAGTAAGGCTTGAGAAGAGCGTCGTAGGTCTCATAGAAATGGCCCATTGGGGTTCCCTTCTCCGGCAAGTCCTCGAAATATTCCTTCCTACCATCCAACGGGGTGATTCCGGTGGAGGTTGTGACGCGGACGACTCCGTGCGACCAGAAAAGGTAGCCATCAGGATCGATCATCCACCATTTGCCGTCCACTTTCTGTACCCGGAAATGTCCTGTGGCCTCAAAGCGCGGGCCGTTCTTCCAACCGCCGTAGCGGGACCAGTCACCGGCGCCGGTGTGGGCGCGGAGATATTCCTCCTCCTTTTCCCTTGCCTTGCGCAAGTCCTCGTCGCTGTGGGTCTTGCCCGGCCAGTCCTTATGCTTGAACTGTCCATACCTGTCCACAAACGGGAAGAAACGGGACTTGTCCCATTCCATCCAAGGAGCGAGTCTGGCTTTCTCGCCTCTGGCGAACCTCAGGTCCGTTATCGAATATTCCGCACCGTCAAAATGTTTGAACGCGTTGATCTTGATCATCTTGACAGAAGACAGATCGACACTGTAGGAATAATGCTCGTCAATTGAGTACGGAGTGTTGCGCAAGCCTTTGAACCCGTTGTAGATCTCAGGATACGGGAGCTTTGCCGGAAGCGGGATCACCACCTCGCGGGTCTCGTTCGGGAATATCAGCAGACGGTCGCTCATCGCCCCTTTCTCCTGCTTATTGTTGTTGGAGTTGTAGATCGTGTCCTGGATTTGTACCGCCATCACCAGAAACGAGTTCCTCTTGTTGGTAAGTTTGAACCTGAGGGACGCATATTCAGAGACATCCAGATCAGTGTAGAACCTGATGCCGGAGTTGGCGCCATTGGTGCTGATCTCAACCGTGTTACCATTCACTTCTGTGGTGGCTCCGGCGACAGGGCTGAACTTCAGACCGTTCTCGCCGACCAAGCGCAGGTCGGACTGCGCAACCGCAAAGCCCTGGCTTAACACCAGGGCCGCTAAGATATTCAGTAAAAACCTATTCATAATTCTTCTCATTCTCGTCCTGCCATTCGTTGATTCCGTCGCGTATCCTGTTGCGGAACTGTAGGTAGTCGGTGATGTAGGTTGTGGTCCCGTCACCGTTGGAGAAACTGTAATTCAGGGTCAATCTCCTGTCCTGCAAGAGTTTGGCATCGTTATATACACTCGGCTGGTCCGCGATCGGCCTTATCTCCTTGGATCCGTCCGCCGAGGTTATGGTGATGTCGTTGCCGTTGAACTTGAGCAAGAGCTTGCCGGCGTTCAGGCCAATCTTGTCGGTCATGACCATCGATGCGTCAACCGTCGTCAGGGAATAGACCTTGGAGTCGGCCTGCGGGATCACAAGATCGTAGACATCCTCAGAGACGATCTCACCGGTCGCATCATTCTTGATCACGGTCTTTCCGCCGTGATACCAGTTTCCGAAGAACTTGTTCTCGCACTTCACGACGATGATCTCGAAACTCTTCTCGCACAGGACGGAGTCAACATCCGCCTTGTTCAGCTTGAAGCCGAGGGCGTAGTAAGGCTTGAACGCGTTCGCGTCCTCCTCGATGGCAGGTGTGGCCTTGATGGAGACCGCGGCGGTGTGCCTTCCCTTCTTGATGACCATCTTGTCCAGGCCATCGACAGTGTAATATTCAGAAGGCAGCGGTGTGAGTTCCGTCAGGCCGCTCACCCCTTCAGTGACATATCTCTGGCTAAGGTCACCGAAGGCTCCCCTGCCGTTCAAGCCGTCAAGCGCGTTGAAACCTGTGACGCCGAACGCCGTGGTGTACTGTGAGAGGTCCTCTGAAAGCAGCTCGTTCCTGAGCTCCACCTCAACCTTTCTGTCCTCGTTGTTCCTGGCGGTTCCGGCAAGAGCCACGGTGAAGTCGAATTTCCCTTCCTCACCGATGACGAATGTCCTGAGATCGTACTGGTACGCGATGTAGGCCGCCGTGTAGTCGTAGTCCAAGGTGTAGTCCTTGTAACACCCGGCCAGCAGGAGCGGCGCAAGAGCGGACAAAACCAATTTCTTCATATTCATTTTCATTTCTCTCCAAATTTAATGATTATCTCCAGGTTTCCCAACCCTCGTTCTGCACAAGGTTGGAGCACCTTCTGATGTCAGTGTAAGGGATAGGAGCCCACAATGAAGGGAACTTCAAGGTTTCCACGACGTTGTCGAGCTGATACTCCCCTTCCGCCGAGATCTTGGCTCCGTGGATGGCCACATTCACGTCATCCACACTCTTCGCCCAACGCCTGAGGTTGTACCAGCGGTCTCCCTCGAAGCAGGTCTCCACACGCCACTCGTTCTTGACCAGTTCCTCGAACCTACCGACCCCGGCGGCGGCGCATTCATCGAGGAAAGGATCCCCGGCGGCACCGACACCGGCCACACCGTCATTGGAAGGACGGCCGCGAAGCCACTTGACCGCCTGCTTGGCCGAGTAACCGAACGTCGTCTCATCCACAGGGCCGACTACCTTGTTGGCGGCCTCCGCGAAGATCAGGCACATGTGCGTCCAGTTCATCATGTGCACGCAACGGTAGCCCGCATCAACCTTCTCGTCATTTTTGTTCCAGCCGTTATAGAGGAACTTCTTTATGTAGTATGATGTCGGAGACACATTGGTTCCTCCCGGGGCGTCCTTTCCGCCATCCTTCGTCTCAAAGGTGTACATTTTCTCGCCGTTGAGGTCGCGGATCACCTGTGAGCCATCGTAATAAACCGCGGAATAGAACCTCGGATCCCTGTCCTTGTAAGGATTCTTAGGATCGTAGCCACTGCGGCTGTCCGAGATAGGATATCCGTTCTTCATCGGGAATGCGTCCACCAGATCCTGGCTTGGAGCTATGTGCGCGTTTCCGCCGAACTCTCTCGGATAGAAGGCGACCTCCGTGGCGGCGCTTGCGGAGAAAGTCGAGCACCAGATGATCTCCGCGCTGTTGGTGTTGTCCCAACGGAATCCATTAGCGGGATTGAATCCGCCGGCAAGCGTGCTTTCCACCTCAAGTTTATGCTTCATCACCTTGGCGGCGTACTTTGCGGCGTTCTCGTACCTTGTCATATCATTCGATGGGTTGAACGCAGGGCTGGCCCAGAAAAGATAGACCATAGCCCTGAGCCCATCGACAATCACCTGATCCATTGTACGGTAACGAATCGCACCTGTAACCTGAGGACTTTGGGTAGGATCACCAGGATAGTCCCTGTTGTTGTAAGGCAGGTACACATAGGCCGAGTCACAGTCCTTCAGGATCTGCTCGACACACTCGTCCACAGTGGCCCTGCGTACAGAGCTGTTGTCCATCTTTCCCGTCTCGGACGGAGTCAGCATGAGAGGGACACCCCACATATTCCCGTCAACGCCCTTGCCTGCGAACGTGCGGAGCAGGTCAAAATGAAACCAGGCTCTGAGACCGAAGGCGCTTCCCTGCTGACACTTCCTGAAAACCCTGTCAGCCTCGAAATCGACAAGATAACGGGTGTTGTAGCCGACGTTGTCCTTAAGGAAAAGATTCAGATAGTTGATGGCCGTGTAGTCATTGTTCCACTTGGATGCGAAAGGATTGTTGCCCATCCTGGCATTACCCTTTGAGAATGATCTCCACATCGCCGTCTCCGAACGATAGAGAGCGTCATCGGTGGCCGCCGCAAGACCAGCGCAGTAAGTGCTGTAATAGACAGCCGGGAAATAGTCGGCGTAAGCCTTGTCCACAAAGCCTCTGAGCAGCTCCGGATAGTCGCCGAAATTCTCGTCGTTGTAACTTCCGTCAGGAAGCGGATCAAGGAATGAGCAACCTCCTGCAAGAATCGCCGCTACCGTAAGTCCGAATATGGTGTTTTTGATTTTCATGATCTTGATTGCAGTTTATCCGTTAAAAGTTCAGTTTGACGCCACCGGTGATGGTCTTCATCAAAGGATATGAGCTGACGCCCGCGTTGATGTTCTCAGGATCAACATCCTTGACACCGGTGATGGTGGCGAGGTTCTGTCCCTTGACAGAGAAACGGACACTCTTGATGGCCTTGTTTCTCAAAGGAAGAGTGTAAGCGATCTCAACATCCTGGATCTTGAACCAACCTCCGTTCCTGAGCCAGAAATCAGAGGTCACAAAATTGTTCTCGTCCTTTACGTACGCAAGACGAGGATAGTCACCTCCAATGTTGTCCCTGACGAACGCCGAGTAGTTTCCGTCACCTGTTCCATTCCAGAACCAGTCATTTGTCATGGCGGTCTTGAAGAAGGCGCGGCCTGTGCCGATCACGCTCAACTCCAGATTCTTCCATGCGAATCCCAGATTCACCTGATAGTAAAGACGAGGGTTGAAGTGACCAATGATCACCTGATCATTGGCGTCTATCTTGCCGTCATTGTTCACATCCTCGTACATCAAGTCACCTACCGCGACATCGGATGAATATGCAGGGACCGCGGCAAGCTGTGACTCATCGGTGAACTTGCCGATGCACCTGTATCCCCAGATCGCATCCGCGTTGACACCGGTCTTCTTCTGGTAGTCATAAAGATAGTTGTCCTCGACCACCTTGTCGTTCTTCTGGATGTAAGTCTGGGCGCTGACACCAGCGGACACTCTGAAGTCACCGAATGTCCGGGCATAATTCAAGGTTGCGTCCACGCCACGTATCGAAATGGCGGTGAAGTTCTCGAACATCGACATTCCGGAAAGTCCGAACACTCCGGGGGTAACCGACGTGGTGTTGGCTATGATTCCATCGATCTTACGATAGAAGAAGTTCGTGTTGAACGAGAACATATTCAGGAAATCGAAGTCAAGTCCCGCGTCAACCTGATAGATCTTCGCCCATGAGAGATCCTCATTAGGCACCCTGCTGATGGTGGTCTTTTGGGAGATCCAGTTGGCAGTGCCGCCGAACCAGCAGTCCTGCTTGTCGTTAGGACCGTAGTTCATCGAATTACCGAACGAGTAGATTCCTCTGTAAAGATACGGCGTGTCAAACAACGATGTCTGACCGATGATTCCTGCCTGGGCACGCAGCTTGAGATTGTCAACCCAGGATACACTTTTCAGGAAACCCTCATTGGAGGCCACCCATGCGAGACCGGCGGTCGGGAAGAAACCGAACCTGTTGGCCCTGTTAAGGGTGTGCGTGCCGGCGTACTCGGCCACAAACTCGGCGATGTACTTGTCTGCGTAGGAATATGAGAGGTCAGCGATGCCGTACATCTGCCTCTGGTACCATGTCGAAGCCTTGTTGGATGTGCTGTTCAACGTGAACGTCGCTCCTGCGGCGATGTTGTGCATTCCGAAACGCTTGTCGTAAGACAGCCTCTCGTACATTCCGAGAGCCTGCACGGAATAATTGTCAAATGTACTCTTTGTGGTGGCCCTCGTTCCACGGTGGCCGGAAATCTCACCCTTGCCCGACTCCTGTGTCCAATAGTAAGCGAGGTAATCGTTGTTCTTTCCGATTGTGGTCTGCACGAAAGAGGAGTTGGAGAAGCCCGTTCTGGAATGAAGCCCGTCAAGCAGCCATGAAAGGTCGATGTCCAAGGCCGTGTTGAAAAGTCCGGTCCTCATCCTATGGGTTCTGAACCCTCCTTCCATCTGAAGCGCGTAATAGTTGTCCGGGAAGGTTCTGGAGACGCCATAGACGGTCGTGCCCTTGGCCTCGCCTGTCTCCTCATCTCCGGTGGCGGTTCCGAGAACCAATGGATATGCCACGGAAGGGACCATCCGGTATGAGTTCCACGATGTCCTTCCGGAACGCTGGAACGAGAGAAGCGAGGAGAAATCCACAGAAACCTCGATATAGCGTCCGATCTTCGCGGCCATACCGGCGGAGATGTTGAAGCGGCTGTAGTCCGTCGTGGCCCCGCCTTTGACAAGGTCTCCGGAATAAAGGCCGTTGAGAGCGAAATTATACCGTACACTGTTACCTCCGCCATAGAAGCTGACCCCGGCCCTGGACAGAGGATAGGAATTCTTGTACATCAAGGACTTATAGTCAACATTAGGGTAAAGAAGATCGTACGGGTCATTCTTCGCGAATCCATTGATCGCGTCCGGTGAATACAACTCGTCATAGCCGCTGGCGGATCTCGCCGCGTTGTTCAACTTGGCATATTCAACACCGTTCACCCATTCAGGCACACGGCCTGCCATGCTGATACCGCTCTCCATATCCACGTGAATATGCATCGGAGTGTTGTACCCACCTTGTTTTGTGCGGATCAAAAGGGCACCGTTTGTGGCCAGAGGGCCGTATTTGGCCCGGTCAACGACATCCGTGATCACGGTTATCGACTCTATCTGGTTAGGATCCAGCAGAAGCTGGCTGAACGGGATGTGCATATCGTTAACAATGCACATCAGGTCGGTGTTGCCCCTCATGGTAAGCTGGATGTGGCTGTTGTTCATCGTGTACATCGCATAGGCGGACGGATCGAAACCTCCTGCCAGTTCCCTGACATCCATTCCCGGAACGACTCCCGTCATACTGTTCCTGAGATCTCCGGCGACCTTGGTCTCCAGTTTAGGAATATTAACAGTAAGTCCACTGCCGGTCGTCTGCCAGTAAGTAAGTTTCTGTCCCCACGGATAGGTGATGACAGAGTCCTTTTTCTCCGGGACGGCCGCCGACAGCTCGACGCACGCCACGGCCGCGGCAAGGACTGAGATAATATATTTTGATGCTTTCATTCTTGTGTCGTGTTAATTACTTCCAGGTCCAGTTCACAAAATTCTTGAGTTTGTAGGCCTCGGTGTCAGGGAAAGGAAGGTAGTACATATAGTCCTTCCAGACGCACTGACGGTTGTTCGGAATCGGCCGGACCTCGAACTTTCTGCCTATAGGATACTCCCCGCTTTTCTTGATGCTTTCCACATACATTCCATAGAGAGTCTTGCTCATATGCTCCGGAGCGGTCTTCCATCTTCTGATGTCATAGTAGTAATGATGTCCCTCGAAAGCCAGCTCAATGCCACGCTCGTTGCGGATTCTCTCACGGAAGCGGTCCTTGTCAGCGGTGTACTTCTCCAGGACGTCAGGCTGGCCGACACGGTTTCTGATGATGTTGACAGCCTGCACAGCGGTAAGATCCAATCCTCCGGCCGCGCCGTTCGGGCCGTATGCCTCGTTGACAGCCTCAGCGTAGTTCAGGTAAAGCTCCGCCACTCTGACAATAGGATCGATATGATAGTGGCTGGTGCCTTTCGAGCCTAATTTCCCGTCCCAGTATTTTTTGCAATAATAACCGGTGCTTGAATATCCCTGTGTACCATTATCCTTTGACCCCCAATCTATTCCGAATGTCACATTGACTCCGCTGAGTTTTGTCACAGGATAGTTCTTCTTCGCCGGATCATAGTAGATGTTTATGACCTTGCCACTGGCCGCGGCGTCGGCGCTGCCATCATGAACTATGGTCATATCCAGACGCGGATCACGATCAGCGTAAGGATTCTGCGGATTGTAATGCCCGGCGGCGATCGCGGCGGCCTTGTCTTCCTCTGTCACCAACGGCTCTCCATAGGCGGTCTCGTACCTGTCCACAAAATTCTGCGTCGGGCAGACACCGGACGAACCAGCTCTTCCGGACTGCGGATACGCCAAGATACCCACAAAGTTAGCATGATTGTTCTTGGCCTTGTATGACCAGCTCCAAATCGTCTCATTGGTCATCTGCTTGCCATAGAAATTATCAGTGTACTGGGCTGCCGGGAGGAGAGTGAATCCTGCGTCCAGAGCCGCCTTAAGTGCCTCGGCAGCGGCTTCAGCGGCCACAACCCAATCCTCCTGTCCTCTCTCATTATGCAATTCGCTCGCGGCATAAAGCAAAGCCCTTGAGCGGATTCCGATGGCAGCGATACCATTGATCTCATCAACCGTGCCTGACACAAGATTCTCCGGAGTGTTGCGGCGCGCCACACCGGCGGCGGCCATCATCTCGTAACCCGTCTTAAGATCCTCCGCGGCCCTCGTGAACGTCTCGTGGGTGGAAAGCCTCGGGAGATCCCACTCTTCATCAGCTTCGATGACATGATCCAGATAAGGCATGCCTCCGAACAGACGGCCAAGTGTGAAATGGGCGAATCCACGAAGCGCGAAAGCCTGTCCGAGAAGATCGTTCTTTTGATCCTCGGTGATGTTCAGACACTCGTTAATGTGGGCGATTGTCATGTTGCACCTTCTGATCGTGGAGAACATCGCCTTTGCGATCGGCTTGTTGTCTGCCTTGCCGGAGTCGAAGGTCACTTTCGCAAGGAAATCCTGAGTAAGGGCTCCCTGCTTGAAATACTGCTGGGTGACACCCATCTTTCCGGCGTCAGCGATGTCCGTCGTGTTGTACCAGGAGAAAGAATACTGTTGGAAGAGGTCATAGTAGAATGGGTAAGCGATCAGGATCCTCTCCATGTTCTTTCCTCCGTTGGACTCGTAGATCCAATCGAAATATTTGCGGAACGAGGAATATGAGCCGAACACTTCCTCGTCGGAAAGTCCCAGCTCAGGATCCACGTCAAGGAAATTGCAGCCACTTACACAGAAGAAAGCGGCGACTCCCAGCAGGCTGTATTTGATCTTGTTGACAAATGTTTTCATAATCATTAGAATGCAAGGTTGACATTAAGTTTGAGCATCCTCATTGTCGGATAGGAGTTTGCGGCCGTGGTGAGTCTCTGAGGATCCGTGTCCTTGATGTTGGAGAATGTCCACAGATTGTTGCAGACAAGTCCGACAGCAAGATGTTTCACTCCGAGGATCCGTTTGATATTCGGTCCGGAGAATCTGTACGACACCATGACTTCCTTGACAGTCATATAGTCCGAACGCTTCCATGTGAAATCAGGAATCGCCAGATTGTAGCCCGGATAGGTGGATGTGCCACCACCCCAAGCATACATCTCGTCAGAGAATGACAGCGCAGGGATGTCCGAATCCCTGTTGGTCGGAGTCCAATAGTTCAAGTGCGAATCGTGGATCACGTACGCTCCGGCATAGAACGGGACGATGTTCACACGCTTGTAATTGATGTACTTGCCGATGGTTCCTGTACACAGCACCTTGAAGGTCAACCCCTTGTAAGCGCCTCCGACATTGAAGGAATATACTCCCGGAGCGTAAGTCGATCCTTCCAGCACATGAAGATCCTGCTGGGAGATCTTGCCGTCCGGGACGTAATCCAGGAACTTATAGACTCCCGGAACGACATTTGTCCATTCCGTGGCGTAGTTAGGGTAGCCGTGAATCTCGTCGATGCTTCCGAAGAATCTGTCGTCGATGAGCTGGTCGCCGGTCCTGGCCGACTGCAGTGGCGTTCCGGCATATTTCTGATATTCAGGAGCGTAAGGAGCGTCACCATACTTGGTTATCCTGTTCTCGTTGAGTCCGATCATACCACCGAAATTGTAGGTGAAGCCACCGGAGGTGGTGTTCTTCCAGTTGACCTCAACCTCAAAGCCGTGCTTCTTCAAAGCACCCGCGTTCACATCCTTGTAGGCGACACCGACAAAGGCTGTCACGACAGGTGGCATCAGCATATCGTTACGCTTCTCGTCATACAGATCGACATTGACCGTGAGTTTGTCCTTGAGGAATCCCATCTCGAAGCCGAAATCCTGCTTGTGTGCGGTCTCCCATCTCGCGGTGATGTTCGCCGCGGCTTCCTCCTGGTAATATCCTTTGGTCTGCTTCCACGAAGAATAGTAAAGCCAGTTGCTGCCCGACGCGTCACTGCCGACCCAACCGTTGGAGTAACGGATCTTCATCGTGCTCCACCAAGGCATCGCCCTCTTCCAGAACTTTTCTTTGGAGACGATGTAGCCGACCGCCGCCGAAGGGAACACACCGTACCTGTAGTCAGGCGAGAACTGCTCGCTTCCCGTCACACCGATGTTGCCCTCAAACAGATACTTGCCCTTGTAGTCGTACGTCACACGTCCGACAAAAGACTGGGTTCTTTTCGGGAATGAAGCTCCGGAATTGTACTGCCTTTGATTGTACAGAGCCAAAGCGGACACATTGTGCTTCCTGGAGAATTTTCTGCTGTAATTCAGCGATCCCTCCAGATAAGTGATGAAGCTCACGCCTGAAGGAGAGTTGTCCTGGGTGATGGAGAAAGGCTTGTCATTCCAGACATAATTGGACTGACTGTCCTGAATCTCCCAAATGTCTGTGCTGCCGGCATCATAGGCCTCCCAGTTGATGTTCCATTTGGCGAAGTTGGTCGAAGCCTTCTGCGAGACCCTCGCATAGGCCGAAGTCATACCGAACTTTGCGGTGGCGGACAGTCCCACTGTGATGAAATCCAGCTTCTGGGTAAGAATCAGGTCGGTGAACAAACGGTAATTCACGTTCTTGACATAATCCGGATCTGACAAGGCGGAATACGGATTCTCATACTTCGAGCCCTGGTTGGCGCCGACACGGTCTGAATCAGCGTCCGGATAATTAGGATCAGGATACTGTTTCAGGACATCCGCGGGATAGTAGGCCGGAAAAGTGATGGTCGGAGACTGGTAGATCGTACTGAAAAGCCAGGAAGATCCTGTGTGCGAGGCCAGATTCTTAACCATATTGGTGACTCCACCAACCTTGAAAGACAGCAAGGTGGATTTGGTGACATCCCAGTCAAGGTTCATACGATAGTTGATCCTGTCGCTCGCGAAGTTCGTCCCAGGATAGATTTCCTTGATGATCGAACCTTCGTGCACATAGCTGACACCCAGATAATAACGCACCCTGTCCGAGCCTCCCGACACCGAGAAGTCAGCGTTCGTGCTGGCAGCGAAACGTTTCTGAAGAAGGTCGTACCAACGCACATCAGGGTATCTCATAGGGTCTGACTGGTTCTCATATTTCTTTATAATCTCATCAGAGAACTGAGAGCCGAAAGACTGGGTGTTCTTATAGGCGATGTTCGCCATTCTGGTCACTGTTCCCGCTTCCACGTGATCAGGAGTCCACATCGGAGAGTTCAAGCCCTGCTCCACATTGACGGAGAACTTAGGAGCGCCCTTCGAGCCGGTCTTCGTGGTGACAAGGATCACACCGTTCGCACCTTTGGCTCCATACACTGCCGTGGCGGACGCGTCCTTCAGAACAGAGATGCTGGCGATGTCCGTCGGGGACAACATATTCATTGACCGTTCGATACCATCGACCATCACAAGCGGATTGTTGCCGTTCCAGCTGGAAAGGCCCCGCAGTATCAACGTGGCGTCACTCTGGCCCGGCGCGCCGTTCTGGGAATATACCAGAAGACCGGAAACCTTTCCCGCCAGAGCGCTGGTGATGTCCGTGGTTCCTGTTTTCTCAAGATCCTCGGCCTTGACCTGGGTGATGGCTCCGACAACGCTTTCCTTGCGCTGCACACCGTAGCCGACCACGACAGTGCCTTCAAGGGCGACAGACTCCTCAACCATTGTTATCAACCAATCCAGATTCCTGGCGACCGACATCTCGACCGGCTTGTAACCTATGCAAGAGAACTGAACCGTGGCGTCGGACGGAACGTTGAAGACAAATCCTCCTTTCTCGTCCGTCATAGTACCTCCGAACTCAGGGTGACCCTTGACAAGGACAGCGACACCCGGTACCGGTTTGGAATCCTCATCGATCACAGATCCTTTGATCTTCACGGTCTTGGATGCGGATCGATTCTGAGCCGAGGCCTGGGAACCCGTTCCGGACAAGGAACCGAGGGTCAGGCACATCAGAACAGCCAAAGCAACCCGGAGGATTGACCCCAGGCTGCGTTGGATTGATTGTCCGTAATTATCTTTCATTAGTTATAATGTATTTAGTGTTCATCATTCAATGTGGACGCTCACTATTCCCGTTCCATGCTCACACTCTCACGCTCCATCAGGAAAACAGGGCTGTCCCACATCGGCAGGCCGGACAGGCGGACATTCCCGCCGCTCAGGCCGCCCCTGAGAATCACGGTCTTGACTTCATGCACCTTACCGGTGATCGGCTCCACGTACACAGGATCCTTCATGTCAAGGCCTTTGATCGTCATGCTCACGTTGTCCTTCTCAAGGACATCGGTCGGCATCTGGTCACTGTACCACAGCATGGCTCCCACTGTCTTCCCGGCCTCATCCTTTATTCCCACAACGGAAATCTCTCTTGTGGCGTTGTGATCCACCTCAAGGTCGAAAGGATGAACTTTCGTAGTCAGCAGGCTTACCATATGCTGCACCGCATAATAAGAAGGCCTCTTGTAAACAACCTTCTTCCGGAGGTTCATCCTGATGAGTCCAAACGACTGAAGCATGTTTTCATACTGTAAGTCCACCATAGTGAATATGTTTGACATTATCTCCAGACGGAAGTCATTCGCCATGCGCCTCAGGTCCCACTTGGCCTGCTTGTACTCGCTCCACTCATAGTGGTTCATCGCGTGGCCATATTCAAGGATGGAAGGGCAGCCTGTCTCACCCTGGAACAGCTTGATTTTCGGGGAATATGACTTCATCAGGCTGTCAAGGACAAGGATGTCGGTCGTGGCGTTGTCAGGATTAGGATAATACGGATGGAAAGAAACCATGTCGATCAGATCGGTCTTCTTCCTGTCCTTAAGGATGTCCATGACTTTCTTCGGCCAGGCGGTAGGCACTCCTGACAGGCCGAATCCGATGATCACGGCCTTGCGGTTGACCTTTCTGATCTCCTCGGCCGTGGCAATGAGCATCTCCGCATAGACCTCCGGATTGTTCTTGCTCCTGAGGTTCGGCTCGTTCCAGATCTCCCACATGGCGACGCGGTCACCGTAGTGCCTGACCGTCTCACGGACGTATTTCAGCCAAGGCTTCATCACCTCGTCTGTCGTGAAGATACCGGAGCCGAGATTCCTGTCAGCTCCGTAAAGAGGATTGCCGTAGCAAAGGCACATCCATGGGCGGACTCCCTGTGAGTTCAACCCGTCCACAATCTCGTCCAGCCATGCGAAATCGTACTTGCCCTTCTCCTGCTCGCATTTGGCCCAGCCGCTCTGGATTCTGGCGTAGCCGACTCCGAGAGGTCCGACGTACTTCCTGAACTGGCTGAAATCAGCGTAGTCCCTGTCAAGGGTCTCGCAGCCGATGGACCATCTGGAATCCCCTGAACCGTCCGCCGGTTTGGTCACAAGCTTTCCGGTCTCAGGCAGCCGGGTGGAGTAAGTGTTGAAATTCTGCCATGTCACTGAATACGGCTTCTTCTGGGCGGGAAGGGTGATCGCCGCTGACAGAAGCAACATTGTGGCTACAAACAACTTCTTCATAATCTCTTATAATTTATATGTTAATTTCGTCCTATGTTATGTGTGTTGTGGTGTGGTATAACGTCGCAAATATAATAGCATATTTTCAAAATGGCAAAAGATTTTCGCAAAAGTTATTACGGTGTTGTGTAGTGTGGCATCGCAAAAGCGCAAGACAAATTCAAATCGGAAAAACCAAAACCTCTTTCTCAGAATGAATTGCGCCTGATCATCCGGAAATCGCACTTTTGCTTGAACAACCTGCCCTCAAGAATCATCTCCGCGGCAAGGCTCCCCATCTGCTCGAAATCCGCCGAGATGGTTGTCAGACCGTCAAGGACAATCTCGCTCATCGGGGACTCATTGTAGGAAATGATGCCAAAATCCCTTCCCGGCTTCAGCTTCAGTTCCTTGGCGGCTCTGGCCAGTTTGATTAGCTCCATATCGAACTGACCGTGAAGGATCAGATAGACCTCCTTGGGCTTGACGATCTCAGGAGTGACCTGCGTGTAGAACTCGTATGAGATTCCGTTCTCCTCACAGAAACGCGTCACGGCCTTGGAGATCATAGAATGGTAAAGGCTGGAAAGCTCGATCACGACATTGAGCTTGGGCACTTTCTTCAACTTGTTGACACCCATCATCAAACCATAATAGGCATCGTTCTCGAAATCCTGGTAAACAGCCCCGTAGTTGCCCTGAAGCTCCGGCATATAGTTGTCCAGCATAATGAGCTTTCTGTTAGGGATGCGCCTCAACGCCTTGAGCACACGCTTGCGGGTCTCATTGTCCAACGGGAAATGAGGAGTGACCACATAGTAGTCAAACATCCCCAGATTCTCATCAAGGTAATATTCCAAAAGGCTTATCTGCTGATTGTGAAGGTAGATCGTGATGTCGGCCTTGCCGCCGATGGCGGAGGCGAAAGCGTTGTACAGAATCTGCTTGGTGTTGCTGAACTTGTCGAACAAAAGCAGGATCTTCATCTTTTTCGCGCTGCTGCGGTCAGCGATATAGTACCCCTTGCCTTGCGTTGAGCTGATCACACCTCTGTCCCTTAGCAGGAAATAGGCTTTCTTGACGGTCTCCTTGGAGATGTCAAGCTGAGCAGAAAGTTCGTTCATAGACGGAAGAAGCTCGCCGCTATGGAACGAGCCGTCTTTAATCCCGGACTCAATCTGATCCATAAGCTGCTTATAGACAGGAACAGGCGAGGCGTTATCTAATCCTAAGGCAATAGACATATCTACAAATAAAGGCTAATACTCTCCAGACTGTGGCAGAGTCTGGTCTGGTGACAAATTTAAAAAAAAATTTTGACTTAAGAAAATAAAGGGCTACATTTGCACCACACCACAACACACTTACGTTGTGACAAACGGAGTAGAAGAGTTCTTTCATTCACCAAGATGAACACAACAAAGAAATCGTACAAATGGGAGGTTCTGGCGATCCTATGGGTGGCGTACCTTCTCAACCAGGCGGACAGGCAGGTCTTTAACGTCGTCCTGCCGATGATCAGGGATGACCTTGGGCTGAGCGATGTGGCCGTCGGCTCCATCGCGACCATATTCAATCTGTTTTACGCTCTGCTCGTGCCGATCGGAGGGAACATAGGTGACAAATTCAGCAAGAAATGGATAGTCACCGGGGCGGTCCTGTTCTGGAGCGTCGCCACGATGTTCACCGGCCTGTGCAACGGGTTCATTATGCTGGTCGTGATGAGAAGTCTCGCCACGGGCGGCGGAGAGGCGTTCTTCGGCCCTGCGAACTACTCGCTTCTGGCTCAGTACCACGACAAGACGAGAGCCACGGCGATGTCGATCCACCAGACAGCTTATTATATAGGTATAATATTGAGCGGTTACCTTGCCGGTCTCGTGGCCGAGCATTGGGGCTGGAGGGCGGCGTTCTACGTGTTCGGAGCGGTGGGCGTGTTCCACAGCGTCTGGATGATCGCACGCCTGCGTGACCATAAGGATGAGAAAAAGACCGAGGCCAAGCCGGCCGAGAGGACTTCCCCGGGATTCTTCGAGGGATTCAAGATCGTGTTCACAACCCCGACCGCGCTGATCCTGACCCTTTGCTTCTCAGGTCTGATCTTCGTGCTGACTGGCTATCTGACCTGGATGCCGACCTACCTTTACGAGAATTTCAATATGGATCTGGCCTCAGCCGGCTTCCATTCTATGTTCTACACGCACATAGCGGCATTCGTCGGTGTTCTGCTGGCCGGAAGGCTCTCAGACCTCGCCGCCGGGAAGGATCCGGCGAACCGGATGGTGATGCAGGGAATCGGCCTTCTGATAGCCGTTCCGTTCATCGTGATGATGGGACACTCCACAGTCCTGTGGGCCATCTACATCGGATTCACCGGATTCGGATTCGCCAGAGCGTTCTTCGACGCCAACACCTACACGGTTCTGTACGATGTGGTTCCGGAGAAATACCATTCCTCGGCCTCCGGAGTGATGATAATGACCGGATTCGCCATCGGAGCCCTCGCTCCCCTTGTTCTCGGAGCGATCAAGGAGGCGACCGGACTCTCGTTCGGAATCACGATGCTCGCGGTGATATGGGCGGTCTGCGGAACAGCTATGATCGTCTCGGCCAAGATCTTCTACGGCAGGGACTACCGTAAACGCAAGGCAAAGGAAGGAATAGAATAATCATAATATCATCTGAATATGAAAGTTAACGACAAACGTAGAAAGGCTAAGGCAGGTCTGCTGCTGATTGCTTCCCCCCGCTTCAAGAATCTTGGCGAGGGGCTTTCCCGTGGAACCTACGGAGAGAGAAAGGCCGCCGATGTTGAAAGGATAAAGGAAGGACTTGATTTTCTTGACATTGAATATCCAGGGATAACCTACGAGAGGGAGGATGCCGAAAAGGCTATGAAGATGTTCTTCGACACCAAGGTGGACTTCATCATCGCCGAGTTCCTGTCCTGGTCCGAGGACTTCGCCTGGATCAGGTTCCTGCGCGATATGCCGGATATTCCGATAATATTCGTAAACGCGGCCAAGCCTAAGATGACGTTCGAGGACACTCTGGATGAGGACGATTTCATCGACTACCTCTGCTCCGGCACCCTTGTGGGATCGCTGGAGGCTTCAGGTTCGGTTCCAAGGACCGAGAGAAAGAACTTCCACATCATTATGGGCACAAGAGAGGAGGTAAACGAGAAGATCAAGGTGTTCGCTTCCGCCGCCAAGGTGCGAACCATCCTCAGGCACAGCAACATCGGCCTTATGGCCAACTACAACGAGGCGATGTGGTCAACGTATATGGATCCGTACAGGATCTTCACGAAGATCGGCCCGGAGATGCATTTCCTGCCATATTCAGTCTATGGAGATGTGATCAACTCCATCACAAAGAAGGAACTGGCGGAATACTGCGTCGGGCTCACCACCAAATACAAGATGATGGAGGATGTTGAATATTCCAAGTTCGAGGGTTCGGCCATAGCGTCGCTTGCCCTCGCGAAACTTGCGAAGGATTCCGACACCGACCTTATGGTCTATAACGACATCGACACGGCCACGTTCAAGGTGGCTGGATGCCGCGCCGGATTCTACCACCCGTGGTTCAACGAGAGCTGCTCGATGCTGGTTCCGGAGGCCGACACGGGAGCCGGACTCATCTGCTACATCCTCAAGCTCCTGACCGACAAGAACATCAACTTCCTTGAACCGTTCCATATCGAGGACGATTTCGGGACGTTCGCCGGAGGACACGCCGGCCCTAACGACCACAACGATCCCCAGTGGCAGGGCAATGTCGTCATCGCCCGTGACGTGCGCTTCGCCAAGACCCACTGGAAATATGCCGGTGCCCCGTTCGCCTGGTACAGGATCTCACCTGGAATGAAGACCCTCGCTCAGCTGATCGAGGACAACGGCAAGTACAAGCTGATCTGCGGGATGGCCGAGTCACTTCCGGGCAAGCAGATCCTGGCGACATATTCACACAGCATATTCCGCCCTACCGTTCCGGTCAAGTCATTCTTCGAGCAGATCCTCAAGATCGGAGCCACCCAGCACTTTGGCGTGGTTGACGGGGACTTGAGGAAGGAACTCAAGGCCGTCGCCGATGTGATGGGCTTTGAATATTATGAGGTAGTCTAAAGACTAAATATTCCCGGAAATAATTGAGCAACAGAATTTAACAATAGCGTATTATGAGCTTTATGTACAATCCGTTTCCTTACAATGACCCGCGTCCTGTGAACAGGCCGGCTCTTGGCAAGGAGACAATCGAAGGAGTCACTTGCGGCACTCTCAAGTCCGCTTCCAAACTGGCGTCAGAGTTCGCAGGAATGCTGAAGGACGGCCACGGTGTCGTTGTAGCCCTCGACGGCTACACCACCGCTGACTGGACACGCCTTGTCAACTGCCTTTCGCAGCAGTTGGCCGCGAAGGGCATCGAGATGGAGGCTGTAAAATTCTCCGACATCTACAAGTCCGAGAAGGAGATGCACGAGATGCTCGACCCGTATCTGGAGTGGGACACAAGCAAGGACCCGACTTTGCTGTACGGCAAGGTGTTCAGAGGAGGTTATCCCGCCATATTCGATGAGAACAAGAAGAACGGACTGAAGGCTTCCCTCAAAGAGGCGAAGGCGGCGGCAGGAAAGGTGACCGTTGTTTACGGCTACGGCTGCCTTGACAAGGAATTCCGTGAGTTATACGACGTCAAGTGCTATCTGGACGTGACCCCGAAGGAGTCCATCCTGCGCATCAGGAGAGGCCAGTTCGCCAACTATGGCGACAAGGTGGCAAACAAGGTCAACCTCACCATCAGAAGATGCTACTACGCTGATTTCGAGATGACTGTGGGGCTTCGCGGGGAGCTTCTCCGTGAAGGCGTGCTGGATTGGTATCTTCCGTCCGATGATCCTGACGGCCTTCAACTTATGAGCCGCCAGACGATGGAGGAGATGCTCTCCGCACTCGCTCTCTATCCGTTCAGGTGCAGGCCGGCATATCTGGAAGGCATCTGGGGAGGCACCTATATTCAGAGACTCCGCCATCTGCCGGACACAATGAAGAACTGCGCCTGGGTGTTCGACCTCATCCCTATGGAGGTCAGCATTGTCGTACAGGCCGGTGAGAACCAGGTCGAATTCCCGTACTTCACATTCCTCCAGAAAGAAGGTGTGCCGGTGATGGGCGAGCCTTGCGTGAAGAAATTCCACGGCTACTTCCCTATCCGCTTCAATTACGACGACTCCTGGCACAGCAATGGGAATATGTCCATCCAGTGCCACTCCGGAGAGAAATGGAACAAGGAGAACTACGATGAGTTCGGCCGTCAGGACGAAAGCTACTACATCGTGGAGGCCGGCCAGGACGCCAAGACATTCATCGGATTCAGGGACGACGCCGACACCGATGAGTTCATCGAGAAGATCAAGAAGGCCGACACGGAGCACGAGCCGTTCGACTATATGAAATATGTCAGCTACGAGGAGTCCAAGCCAGGGCTTCAGGTGATGATCCCTGCCGGCACGATCCATTCCTCTGGCCGCAACCAGCTTGTGCTTGAGATCGGCAGCCTTACCATCGGTTCCTACACCTACAAGCTGTACGACTACCTCAGGAAGGATCTTGACGGGAAACCGAGGCCGATCCACACCTGGTACGGAGAGCGCAACCTTGCCTTCGAAAGGAAGACATCCTGGGTAAGGCAGAACATCGTACAGAAGCCTCGCACCGTGCGTGAGGGCGACAACTGGAGGGAGATCATCCTTGGAGAAAGCGACCTGCTTTACTTCTCGCTGCGCAGGCTGGATTTCCAGACCAGCATCGAGGACGACACGAAGGGCAAGTTCCACGTGCTTTCAGTCGTCAACGGCGAGCGCATCAGAATCCGTTCTATCGATCACCCGGAAAGGTCGTTCGAGGCCCGGTACCTTGACATCGTGGTCGTTCCGGCGAATATGGGCAGGTACGTTGTCGAGAATCTGCGCACCGAGCCTGTCAGTGTCCACAAGACTATGCTTAAGGACGGTTTCGAGAATGACTGACAAATCCGTTGTGCTTCTGGATGTCGGCGGGACATTCGTCAAGGGAGGGTTCGCTGACGCGGCCGGGAAGCTGGCCGAAGGCGTCACCTGGCAGGTTCCGGTCCGTTCGGAAGGAAGCCGAGAGGAAATACTTGAAGCTCTGGCGCAAGCCCTGCGTCAGGGTATTCAGAAATCAAAGGAGCTGGGAATGAGCGCGGTCGGACTGGCGGCGACATTCCCGGGGCCTTTTGACTACAACTCCGGGATCCCGTTGATGCGGCACAAGTTCGCCGCCATCTATGGGCTGAACCTGAAGGATTGGTTCAGGAATATCGCAGGGAACGACTTCAAGGTGAGTTTCGCCCACGATGTGAACGCCCAGCTTTCCGGCGAGATGTTCTGCGGAGCCGGAGTCGGTTACAAGAACGTCTGCGTCATCACATTAGGCACAGGACTGGGTTTCGCTTTCAGCATCGACGGAAAGATCCAATACTCATCCACAGCATCCCCGGCCAGAAGCATCTACAAAATGCCTTACGGTGACGGAGTCCTTGAGGACTATGTGTCGAAGCGAGGTTTTCTCAGAGCCTACCGGGAGATAAGCGGGAAGGAGGAGCCTGAGCTGACAGTCAAGGAGATAGGCAGACGGGCCGGCGCAGGTGAAGCAGTCGCTTTGGTGACATTCTCGCGTGTGGGGTCGATTCTCGCGAAGGCCGTCAGTCCGATCCTTTCCGAGATCGGGACGGAATGCCTTCTGCTCGGAGGCCAGATCTCCCGCTCCTACATATTCATGGAAGACACCTTAAGGCGGGGGCTTGCAGGTGTGGCCTCCTTGAAACACCTTTCACCCGTCGCCCACATCAAGGAAGCCGCCCTCTACGGAGCGTTCGCCACTTTCGCCCGCCAGTACCCCGACATTCTGTAACGAGAAAGGCTCAGTGGGGAGCGCGACACGCACGCTATGATTATCCCATCAGAGGATGTTCAGGGACTGCTCGCGGATCTTCTCGAGTTCATCCTTCATCCGGACGACGACCTTCTGCATGCCGGAATGGTTGGCCTTGGAACCGGTCGTGTTGATCTCGCGGCCCATCTCCTGAATGATGAAGCCAAGCTTGCGGCCGGGATATTCCTCACCGTCAATCGTGTCCACGAAGTACTTGCAGTGCTGGCGGAGACGGACTTTCTCCTCGTTGATGTCCAGTTTCTCAAGGTAGAAGATCATCTCCTGCTCAAAGCGGGACGGATCAACCTTCTGCTGAAGAGCCTCCAGATTCTTCATCAGTTTCTCCCTCACGGCGTCGATCCTCTCCTTCTCGAAGCCCTCGACCTGATTCTCAAGGTCAAGGATGTTCCGCACCCTTGAGGTGACATCCCTGTAGAGAGCCTCCCCCTCCTTCGCGCGATAGTCATTGACGGCGGCAATAGCCTCGTCTATGGCCTTTTCCACTACCGGCCAGTTCTCCTCGGTGATGATGTCCTGCCGGGAGTTGTCCATCACGTCAGGGAAACGCAGGATGGAGGCGAGCATCTCGTTAGGATTGAAAGACAGAGAGTCAAAAACAGGAAGCGAGGCGCTGAAGTCCATCAGCTGGTCGTAATATTCCCGAAGAAGTTCCTTGTTGATCTGCTTGGCCATTCCACCGGCTTTCGGCTCCCATGTGATGTAAAAGTCGATTGTTCCACGTACAAGGGAATCCGTAATCTTCCTGCGCACAAGCAGTTCCTTGTCTTTGGGAAGAAGCGAAGACTTGATGTTGGCGTCAGAGTTTTTGCCGTTGAGCGTCTTGATCTCGATGGTGAGTTTACCTGTCTCCAGGACGGCCTCAGCCTTGCCGTAACCGGTCATTGACTTGATCATATTCAAAAATTAAAATCACCCGGACCGGGATTCAACAAGCACGAATCCCGTTTCCGCCGCAAAGATAAGCCTTTCCTGCCAGAAATCAACTCCACCGCCCCATGAATTCCTCCGATAACGCAAATTTCTAATCAGGAAGTCTAAAAAATATC
>CAKVCK010000027.1 GCA_934725575.1 uncultured Bacteroidales bacterium | reverse complement strand
GTAGGAACACGGAGAGACATACCGGTAAGCTTGCCGTTGAGCTCAGGAAGAACCTTACCTACAGCCTTGGCGGCACCTGTTGATGAAGGGATGATGTTCTCAAGGATTCCACGACCACCTCTCCAGTCCTTCTTTGAAGGTCCGTCAACGGTCTTCTGGGTAGCTGTGGCAGCGTGAACGGTTGTCATAAGGCCTCTCTTGACACCGAACTTGTCGTTGAGCACCTTGGTGATAGGAGCAAGGCAGTTGGTGGTGCAGGAAGCGTTGGAGATGATGTCCTGTCCAGCGTAGGTCTTGTGGTTAACACCATAGACGAACATAGGAGTGCTGTCCTTTGAAGGAGCTGACATAATGACTTTCTTAGCGCCGGCCTGGATGTGCTTGCGGGCTGTCTCGTCGGTAAGGAAGAAACCGGTTGACTCAACAACAACGTCAGCCTCAACCTCGTTCCACTTCAGGTTTGCAGGATCCATCTCAGCGGTGACACGGATCTTCTTGCCGTTTACTACAAGGTGTCCGTCCTCAACCTTTACGTCGCCCTTGAATGCTCCGTGAACTGAGTCATACTTGAGCATATAAGCAAGATACTCTGGATCGAGAAGGTCGTTGATACCTACAACCTCGATGTCGTTTGAGAAGTTCTCAACCGCTGCACGGAAAACCATACGGCCGATACGGCCAAATCCGTTAATACCAAGTTTTACCATTTTAATTAGATATTAAATAAGTTGTTAATACTTTTCTTTACTAAACTAACCACAACCTTTCACTGCAAAAGCGATGCAAAATTATTAAAAAATTGCGGAATTTAATATATTTGTGGGCTAAAATATTAATAGAATGTCTGATGAACTGAATATACTGCTGACAAACGACGATGGTTATCAGGCTGGTGGCATACATTCACTGGCTGACATAATGCGTCAATTTGGCAGAATCACGGCAGTCGCGCCGAAATTCCACCAGTCCGGGATGTCAATGGCAGTCTCGATGGGTGGCAGGGCGATCGCCTACAAGGAACTTCCGACGATGGACGGAGTGCGTTGGTCCTACCTCGACGCCACCCCGGCAAGCTGCGTGAAGTATGGGCTGGACGAGATCTTCTGGCCCCAGAAGCCCGATGTTGTTGTCTGCGGAATCAACCACGGCTCCAACGCTGCCACCGCGGCGAACTATTCCGGAACCCTCGGCGCGGCGGAGGAAGCCGCCCTGAACGGAATATTAGGCATCGGAGTCTCGCTCGACACGATGAGCCTGGACGCGGATTTCTCCGTTGTCAATGAATATTTTCCTGACATATTCAGAAAACTTTGGGCGTGTCATAACCCGAAGTCAGGAATATATTATAATGTCAATTTCCCGAATATTCCGGCGTCGGTTGTCAAAGGCATCCGTGTGGGGCATCAGGGGCTGGGACATTGGGAGAAGGAGTTCAAGCCGTGGGACGCGGATCTTTTCGCCAAAAGAGGCGTCCGTCCGGAGGATCTGGGGCACACATCGTTCCCGAAGGCAGAGGAAGGGGAGACCCTCTATATGATGGTCGGGGATTTCAAGGACGATTCGCCTGCGGATGACATTCTGGCGGATCATCACATCCTTGCCGACGGCTACATCTCCATTGTCGCCCACAACATCAACAGTTCGGACCACGAGGAGATCGCCAGGTTGAACAGTCTAGGATTCAACGAGGATTTCCGGTAGTATGTGAACTGAAGTGGAATGGCGATCACCCTTGTTTATGAGGCAAGATATTACATATCAGGTGATTGCGTATTTTAAAGGAATTTATCATATATGCGCTACTATATCATAGCCGGGGAGGCGTCCGGGGATCTGCACGGATCCAATCTAATGCGTGGCCTTTACGCCGAGGACCCCGAGGCTGACATCCGCTTCTGGGGCGGAGGGCTTATGGATGCCGTCTATAAGGAACACCAGCAGGGAACCGGTCTTGTGAAAGACTACAAGGACGGGGCGGTCATCGGCTTCACTCAGATCTTGATCCACGCCAGAGCCTTCGCCAAGAGGTTCTCGGACTGCACCACGGACATCCTCCGCTGGAAGCCGGACGTGGTGATCCTCATCGACTATCCGGGATTCAATTTCCGTGTCGCCGAATTCGCCCACAAGGCAGGATTCAAGGTCTTCTACTACATCGCCCCTAAGGTCTGGGCCTCAAGGGAAAGCCGTGTGAAGAAGCTCAAAGCCTTCGTGGACAAGCTGTTCATCGTTTTCCCGTTCGAAATTCCGTACTTCACCAAGAAAGGCGTTGACTTTATATATAAAGGTAATCCGCTGATCGATGCGATCGACAACTCGGAAGCCTTCAAGGAGACCCGTGAGGAGTTCCTGGCGAAGACCGGACTGCCGGACAGGCCGATGATCGCTCTTCTGGCCGGATCCAGAAACGGCGAGATCAGCTCGATGATGCCGACCTTTATGGAATTTGCCAACAAGCTGCATTCCATCCCTGAATATTCAGAATACCGCTTCATTGTTGCGGCTGCCCCCGCCCGCTCGGAGAGCGACTACACCAAGTACATCGGAGGACGTGAATATGTCAGCGTGGTCTTCGGCCAGAGTTATGCCGTGATGCGTCACGCCAAGGCCGCTGTGGTCAATTCCGGCACGGCTTCGCTGGAGTGTGCGCTGATCGGGACTCCGCAGGTGGTCGCCTACAAAGGCTCGGACCTCAACTTTATGATAGCCAAATCGATAATCAAGATCCAGTATATCAGTCTCGGCAATCTGATCCTTGACCGGATTTGTTTCCGGGAGCTTCTCCAGTACTATTTCACGCCGGAGAACGTGCTGAACGAGGTCCGGAGGATGATCGAGGATGAGGAGTATCGTTCCACGATGCTGTCCGGCTATCAGGAGATCCGTGACGCTCTCGGTGGAGAGGGCGCTTCGGCCGCTGTCGCGAAGGCGATGATTGAGGAATTAAGAAAGTAAGAGGTAGTGGGTGGTCACTGAGCCTGTCGAAGTGGCTAAAGTATAGATTATTAATACATTGAATATGAAAAGAATAGCGTTGATCGCATTGGTGATTGTGGCCGGGACCGTGGCCGCATATTCACAGACAGGACAAACCCTGCCGAAAGAGATTTATGTCGAGGGAGGAAAGCATCACGTCCAGGGCATTGCGTATGACAAGGCCGCCGGGATGATGTACTTCTCGTTCACCACGAGTTTTATGAAGACCGATCTCGAAGGCAATGTCATCGGCTCGATCGACCGCATCCAAGGGCATCTTGGAGCGATGACATTCAATCCGGACGACAGGAAGGTCTATGCCTCGCTTGAGTGCAAGGACGATGTCATCGGAGCCCGACTGTCCGCGTTCGCCAAAGGCCGCTCGATGTTCTACATCGCCATAATAGATGTTGACAAGGTGACGGAGGTCGGAATGGATTCCGAGGACAACGACGCTTTCCGCATCGTCTGCGTCAAGGAGGCCACGCACGATTTCCATATGACAGGATTCGCCGATCAGAATTACGAGCACTTCTACGGCTGCTCAGGAATCGATGGCGTGACAATCGCCCCGAAGCTCGGCAAGAAGGGTGGAAAGAACTATCTCTACGTGGCTTACGGCATCTATGGCGACAATGCCCGCAACGACAACAACCATCAGGTGCTGCTTCGCTACGACATCCAAAAGCTGAATGAATATGCAGGGAAGGTGAAGTTCGGTGACTTCTACGGAGAAGGTCCGGCGAAGCCTCTGGACAAGTATTTCGCCTACACGGGAAACACGAACTGGGGAGTGCAGAATCTGGCTTACGACGCTGAGACGGGAAAGATGTTTATGGCGGTGTACAAGGGGCGGAAAAGCATATTCCCGAATTATGACATATTCGCGTTTGATGTGGCTGAAAAGCCTGTCAAAAGGTCTCTGGCCGGTGTCCTTTACGACATCACTAAGCATAAGGTGATCGGTTCTTCGGAGAATCCTGTGTCTGGTTTCTATTTCAAGTACGGCTCCACTGGAATATGTCCGGTCGGGGACGGCCTCTTCTATTTCGCCGAGCCGGGTAAGAATGCCGCCACCGGAAAGCAGTACTCCAGAACCCATCTTTACCGCTGGACCGGGGACTCCGCCAAGCCTTTTGACAGGTTATAAGGTTATTTTCTCATAACACTGAGGTCGACCAGTCCCGGGACTCCTTTCACGACAGCCTTGTCGGTGAACTGCCACCAAGTCCAGCCCTCGAAAGCGGGCTGGTCTTTTTCGTAGTGCGCTATCCAGACCGGATAGTTTTCCGTGATCTCCTTGCTGAGATAGTCCTTTGCGAACGAAGCCCCGGCATAGACTATCGGCTTCTTGCCGTAATGATCCTCGATGATTCTGAGCCACTTGAGCGCCTCTTCGTTCAGCCTTTTCCTTGAACCGCCCCGATGTATGGTCTCGATGTCCAGAACCGGAGGCAAGTCCTTGAACCTCAGATCGCCCACTGTCTTGATGAACAGCCTTGCCTGCGCCTCGCCGTCCTTTGAACTCCTGAAAAAGTGGTACGCACCTCTTCTCAGGCCAGACCTGCCGGCATCCTGCCAGTTCCTCTTGAAATCCTTGTCCACCATCGACACCCCTTCCGTGGCCTTGATGAACACGAAACTGACCGGCCGGATGTCTTTGGCCAAATGGTGATCCCGGATTGTTTTGCCGCGTTTGTCTGTCAGCACGTAAAGGGAATCCCAAACGATTCCATCGGCGTTGTGATGGGAGATGTCGATCCCGTAGCGCCAGTCCCCGGGCGGAACCTTGGCTCCTGTCTCGTGTACGCCGCCACCCCGGCTGATGAACATAACCATCAGAGCCAGAATGACTGACGCGGCGATTCCTACTGCCGTCCAGACTCCTATGTTCACTTTCCGAGGCTTCCTCTTTTTCCTCCGTGATCGTTTTGCAGGGGATGTCTTGGCTTTCTGCGTACCGGCCTTTTTTCTGGTGACTTCGCTTTTGTCTTTCACGGAACCTCCATTTCTGGCATTCCCGCGTTCTTCACTTTTTTCTTTCTTGGTTGCGGAACCCTGAATATTCTTGTTTTTCGCCTCTGGCATATTCATAAAATCCTTGAAACCGCGGCGACCATTGCCACCGCTTCACAAAATTAATGAATATTTCTGACTATCTTTGTGCGCTGTATATTTAAAGGACTATGAACTGGTTCATCGAGATATTCACGGAACCGTCTTATATTCAGGCGATTCTTGTGCTGTCGCTGATTTGCGTCGCTGGTCTTCTTTGCAACAAGATCAAGTTTAAGGGTGTCAGCCTCGGAGTGACATTCGTGTTTTTCGCCGGAATCATCGTCGGGCATTTCGGCCTCAGCGTTGATCCCCGTATGCTGGAGTTGGCGCAGAACTTCGGCCTTGTGCTCTTTGTGTTCACGCTTGGCCTGCAGGTCGGCCCGAGTTTCTTCCCTTCGCTGAAGAAAGGGGGAATCAAACTGAATATTCTGGCGTTCGCGGTACTGCTTGTCGGCACTCTGATGACGTTGGGAATAAGTAAGTTATGCGGGATATCGCTGCCGGTGGCGACCGGACTTCTCACCGGTGCCGCGACCAACACCCCGATGCTTGGAGCCGCGCAACAGACTCTGCTTCAGACCGATCCTGGAGCGGTGGATGTCTCCAACCAGATGGCCACGGCCTGCGCTGTGGGTTATCCTTTCGGAGTGATCGGCGTGATCCTTTGTGTGGTTATCCTCTCTGCCACATTCCGTAAGAAACAGCACTCCAAGGATGTCCACGACAACCAGACTTTCATCACAGAGTTCCGGGTGAGCAATCCGGCCGTTTTCGGCAAGACCATTCGCGACATTATGAAGGACGCTCACGTTCGCCTCGTTGTCTCAAGGGTTTGGAAATATGGTGGTGAGGGCCGTGGACAGGTGATAATCCCGGACGGGGACACCGTGCTTGAGGAAGGGGAGCACGTGCTTGTGCTGACCCGTGAGAAGGACGCCGGGTCTGCCGAGCAACTGTTCGGGGAGAAGGTCGTGAAGGATTGGAACAAGAAGGACATCGACTGGAACCATCTGGACGGAATGCTTGTTTCCCGTCACATTTTCGTCACCAAGACAAGCGTCAACGGATCCAAACTCGGGGATCTGCATCTGCGTAACGTGTACAGAATCAACATCACAAGGGTCAACCGAGCGGGAATCGACCTGCTACCGTCCCGTGACCTGAGGCTCCAAATCGGAGACAAACTTACGATCGTCGGAGAGCAGAAGGCGATTGACCGTGTGGCGGAAGTGCTTGGCAATCAGGAGAAAGAGCTCCGTAATCCGAATCTGCTGTTCATCTTCATCGGCCTTATGCTCGGATTGATTCTGGGCAGCCTTCCGATTTCCATTCCAGGAATGAGTGTCCCTATCCGTCTCGGAATCGCCGGCGGTCCGATCCTGATTGGCATCCTGATGGGGGCGTTCGGCCCAAGGATACATTTGACCACCTACACGACACACAGCGCGAATCTGATGCTCAGGCAGTTCGGTCTGACGATCTATCTGGCGGGATTGGGACTCAGCGCCGGACCGGACTTTTTCGAGACGGTCCTGAGGCCGGAGGGCCTGCTTTGGATCGGAATCAGTGTGCTCTTGGCTGTCGTGCCTGTGCTGCTGGTCGGTTTCATCGCGTCCAAATTCTGCAAGACGGACTATTCGGAGAATGTCGGGATGCTGTGCGCCTCGATGGCGAATCCTATCGCCCTCAACTATGCCCTTACCACGGTTGACGATGACGAGCCGTCAGTCGCTTACGCCACGGTCTATCCGATGGAGATGTTCCTGCGTGTGATTTCCGGACAGGTTCTGATGCTTCTCTGACGAGATGCTTATTTCTAAGGACGGGGCACTGAGCTTGTCGAAGTGCCGAGGTGTCGAAGCGGCAATCCAGTAAATCAACTGGTAAATTTGGTTACAGGGTAGTAAATTTCGTAAATGAACGAAATTTACTACCTTGATTCTTTTGAACTTATAAGTCCTATGCGTACATTTGCCCAGATTCAGAACTTGACCAATTTCCCCTTGGCATAGTTTGATGACCAGGTTTGTTTGACACCGTATGTTTTTGAGGCTATAATAGAACACACTAAACAGGTAGAATACCAGATAAATTCAAATTTGTGATATTTTTAGATTTAATTTATGGGAATAATTAGAAGAAGAACCGGCCAGGCCATCGCGGCTTTGCTGTGCCTTGCTTTCTCGGTCGCCTGCACGGATTACTCGTCCGACATCGATGATGTGCACAGGAGGCTTGACGGAATCGAGGACAATCAGATCGCCTCGATCGACAAGCAGCTCAAGGCAATCAACGCTGCCATTCCGCAGCTGGAGAAGACCGACGCTGATCTGAAGAAGATGATTGAGAACCTTCAGACGACAGCGGACGGACTTGAAAAGTCAATCGCCGAGAACGGAAAAAACATCTCCGATCTTAAGACCGACCTTGAGAAGGCGGTGGAGGACCTTAAGAACAGTGACAAGGCGGACAAGGAATATGTCCTTGACTCCCTCGGCAAGGCCAAGGCCGTGCTGCTTGCGTTGCTGGAGTCCGAAAAGACCGAGGTGAACGGAAAGCTGACCTCTGTCAACAACACGATTTCGGATCTGCAGAAGAAGGATGCTGAACTTGAGAAGAAGATCTCTGACCTAAAGGACTACACTGACAAGGAGCTGAAGGGGGCAAAAGACTGGCTCTCCGCCACATTTATGACCCTGGATCAGTATAACTCAATAGTTGAACAACTTGGTGGAATCAATGGCGAGATAGCCGGCCTCAAGACCTCTATGGCAAACCTTGAGACACGCCTGACGAAGAAATATTCAGAGGATCTGAAAACGGCGGCGGATGGAGTGAAGTCCAAGCTCGCCGGAGAGGTAGATGGTCTGAATGACAGGATCGACAAGGAGGTCTCGGCCATCACCAAGGCCTACACCGACGCCATCGCCACTTTCCGTGAGGAAATGGAAAAATGGTGGAACGAAAGCCTGAAGAAAGCCATCGATGACAGCGAGGCCTCTATGAAATCGTGGGTGAACAGCACTTTGGACGGCTACTGGACGATCGCCCGGACCAAGGATTCCCTCAAGGCGCTTAATGATGACATTGAGAATCAGCTTGAGGCGCAAAAGACTTTCCTGAATGGCCTTATCGAAGCCAATGCGGCCGACATCAAGGCTTTGAATGACAAGTTGAAAGAGCTTGACGAGGCTGTGAAGAAGAACTCTGATGACATCGATGCTGTTGGTAAGGCTTTGGGAGAGGCTAAGAATGAACTCACCGAGGCCTACACCGATGCGATTTCCAAGGCGATATCTGAATTTGAAGGCACTTTCTCAGATGAGATCAAGTCCCGTATTGTCTCTGTGAACAATAGCCTTGAGACGAAAAACAAGGCCATAGAGAGTAAGGTGTTGGCTCTTGAGGAGTCTGTCAACAGCTTGAAGGACAAGTTGTCCGAGTTCTTGAATGCCAGTGTGTCTTTAAGAATCCAATCGGTGGAATGGTTCCCGTTATCCAAGGACGGTAAGGAGATCCTTTACTATGATAAGGGGGATCCGGAATTCCCTGGCAGTGAGAATTACAGGTATATTACTTTCCGGTTTGAGGTGAGCCCGGCAAGCGAAGCGTCTGGCATCACAAAATCTTTGCTGTCAGCCCGTCTGCTTTACACCAAGACCAGGGCTGCCGCTGGTGATGTTGAGGAACTGGACATAACTGATTTCAAGAACGAGTTCGGAGCCATCACCGTGACCATTGACGCGAGCAAGGTCTCTAAGGATTTCATAGACGGCAAGATTCCGGCGAGTGTGGCCGTGGCTGTCGGAAATGTCAGCACGAAATATGTTCCTCTTAAGGCTCAGGCACTTGAGGATCCAGTGATCCGTTATACCACAACTGACGGAAAGATGCTGCCGGACAGTGAGATCGTAGGAGTGAGAGGTTTTAGTAAAGATGGCGGCATTCTGAACAGGAAGCACATCTATGGCAGGATTGACTTTACAGGGGCTGAGATTGGGGAACTGTTGCTCAATCTCAGTAGAAAGAGTTATGAAGAAGATCCAAACGCAACATTGATGAAAATAAAGGTGTGCAGGAATGTTGCGGTGGCTGAATCCGGTATTTACATAGAATTGAAATTTAGAAACCAATACAAACTTGAATTTGCGGATTTGGAAAAGTTGGATGTTTCGAAAGTCGATAATTTTATGGAGATGTTTGCTTGGTGTACAAGACTGAAGGATTTGAGGATATCGTCTTGGAAGCCTAAACCCAAGGATATGTATCAAGCCTTTTATCGCTGCAGTAATTTAGAGACATTGAACCTTTCGGGATGGGATATGAGCCAGATTGAAAGAGTTACTGAACTGCTCTATAACTGTGCGTCACTTAAAGAATTGTATTTGGATAACTGGAATCTGAACAATTACACCGGAGGATCATATCCATATCCACAGGTATATGAAGGGAATGTTTTCAGCGGTATCAACTGCCGAAGGCGCGATTTTAATATATACGTCAGAAACTGCAATAAGAAGACCGTGGAAGCAGTGAAAAGATGGGTCAATAACTCGGTGATTGCCCAAGGCGAACCGCTCAAAGATGGTCGTTGCAACATAGTAACAAAATAAAATCACTTAATGAGTATAAACACAATGAATATGAAAAAATATATTGCCGCCCTCTTCGGCGCGATTGCCCTTGTGGCGTCCGGTTGCACGGATTACGACTCTGACATCAAGAGGCTTGAGCGGAGGATTGATGAGATCGAGAGCAACCAGATAAAATCGATCGAATCGCAGATAACAAAAATCAACGAGTCGCTTCCGAAATTGGAACAGACCGACAAGGATCTCAAGGGTATGATTACATCTCTTGAGGGCACGGCTGCGGATCTCGCCAAGTCCATTTCTGACAACGAGAAAAGCATCGCCGCTGTGAAATCTGACCTTGAGAGCGCTGTAAAAGACCTTCAGGCAAGCGACAAGAAGAACAAGGAGGAACTCATCGCAGCGATAAACACCGCCAAGGGTGAGATCCTCGCCAACCTTGAGTCAGCGAAGACCGAGATCGAGGGCAAATTGACCACCATAAACAACACGATAGCGGATCTTCAGAAAAAGGATGCCGAACTTGAGAAGAAGATCTCGGACCTTAAGGAATATGTTGACAAGGAGATCAAAGGCACCAAGGACTGGGCGACCGCCACGTTCGCGACTTTGGCGCAGTACAACGGCATCGTGGAGCAGATCGCGGGAATCAACTCGGAGATCAGCGGCCTGAAGAAATCTCTCACAGACCTTGAGACCCGCCTTACGAACAAGTTTACCGAGGATTTGAACAAGGCCGTCAGTGACTTGAATGGCAAGATCGCCGATGAGGTTTCCGGCCTTAATACGAGAATCGACAAGGAGGTGTCCGACATCACCGCCGCCTACACGACCGCCATCTCCACCACCCGTGACGAATTGGAGAAGGCCTGGGCCGCCAATCTGAAGACATCCATTGATGAATTGGAGAAATCTATGAAGTCTTGGGTGAATGAGAAGCTCACCGCTTACTGGACAATAGAGGAGACCAAAGCTGCCCTTGCGGCTCAGAAGACCGATCTCGAAACCAAGTTGGAAGGCCAGAAGACTCTTCTGAAAGGTCTGATTGACGCTAACACAGGCGACATCACCAAACTGAAAGAGGCTTTGGCGGAGACCGAGAAGAACATCGAGGCCAACACCAAGGCGATCTCTGACTTGAAATCCGATTTGGAAAAGGCCAAGACTGACATCACGACAGCGTATGAGGAAGCCATTAGTGATGCGATCTCAGCCCTTGAGGGCAGGCTTGACACCAAACTGACGAATGAGATCGAGGCTGTCAATGACAGGATAGATAAGATTATCAGCGATTGGGAAAGCCGAATCAAATCCTGTGAGGATCAGGTGAAAGCGGCTATTGACAAGATGAACGAGGCCCTGAAGGAGATGGGCGCGGACAGTAAGATTCAGTCTGTGACCTATCGCCCTGAATATTCAGACGGTGTGCATAATGTGTATAGGGACGATATGGCATTCAGGATGAGGTTTGAGATCCGTCCGGCCGGTTTGGTGTCTAAATTGAACGCGACAAATGTCAAGATGCAGGCCTACGTTGACTGGGGAAGAGGCCAGTGGAGGACATTTGATCTTACCGTCAAGGAGATCAAACTGGAATCTAACGGAGTCATCGCGGTCAAGGCTTCGGCTGAGGCCATCAAGAACTCTTCGGCTTCATTCTTTGATGCCGCGTGGTCATATACAACTTACGCGAAGCTTCTCATAGAGGATTCCGGGCAAGGTTGGGAAATCTCCTCCGGCTTCGTTCCTCTTAAAGTCGTGGACGGCCGCTTGGATCCGAAGAAGGAGATCAATGGCCACGAATATGTCGAGATGGGTGACGGCCTGAAATGGGCCACCTGCAACGTAGGCGCGTCAACTCCTGAGGAAGTCGGATCGCGTTTCGCCTGGGGCGAGACAACGTCTAAATCCACGTACACACTGGAGAACTATAAATGGTACAAGGATGGGAACTACACCAAGTACAATCCCACAGACACCAGGCAGATTCTGAACAAGGAGGATGACGCCGCCACCGCCAACTGGGGAGGAACTTGGCGCACTCCGACCAACAATGACATCTTTAAACTTTTAGATTATTGCAAGTGTACATGGGATGATGCAAGAAACGGCTATGTCCTGACAAGTGAATCCCCCGGTTATGAAGGTAACACCCTCTTCTTCCCGTCACCGGATTATAATCCGACCATTTACAAAGGATTGTACTGGACCTCATTTGTGAATGTGAATAGGCATGTGGAAAAAGCGAATGTTTTTTCCATAATCAAGAGCAATGGAATGGTTGGACTATCGTCAACCCCTCGCTACCTCGGTCTGCCTATCCGTCCAGTGTCGTTTTAACCCGTGGAGGTCAACACTCTGATTAATAGATAATAAACTAGACCTGCTCCTGCCCTGTACGGGTGGAAGCAGGTGCTTTTATCCAGCTGATACACAGTGTTTTGTCCTCCATGCATGATTACTTCACAACCTTGTAGCGGATGGTCTCGATGCGTATGAAGCGGCATTCAATCGTGCTCCATGCATGATTACTTCACAACCTTGGAGCGGATGAACCGGTAGAGATCGGGAATGATGAGCACCGGCGAGGTGCAGAGGAGAATCCAGCCCCAGTCGGAGATCTGAAGAGGGGAGACTTCGAAGAAGGCTCCGAAACAGTTGACGATCAGAAACTGGCCGATCAGAATGATCGCAGCGACCATCAGGCAACCGTAGCAGGCGGAAGCCTTGAATCTCTTATGGTTGAAGAAGAAATCAAGAATATCCTGAAGGACACTGCCGTTAGTCTTGAAGTATCTGGCGTTGAACAGGTTCCAGAACTGGAGCAGCACAAATGTCGTGAAGAACACACCCAGTTCATAGCCGGAAAGATGTGCCTTTGTGTGGGCTGAGAACGCTCCGCTGAAGAACTCTCCGACAACATTCCAGTGAAGCAGGTCGGCGACAGAATTGAGGTCCATTCGCCAGAGAAGTTGCCAGAGAAGAGCCAGATATGCAAAGAATAATATTCCCGTGAAAGCTATCCGCTTTCCCATCCGACGGTCTATGATGTGGCTTTTCTGGTCGCGTGGTTTGTCTTCCATAACCCGGCGGTCAGGCGGTAGGGATGACAGCGCCATCGCGGCGAATGTGTCCATTATCAGATTGACCCACAGCATCTGCGTGACGGTTAGCGGTGAGTCCAGTCCGATGAACGCTCCGAGCAACACAATCAGGCAGGCGCAGACGTTGATCGTCATCTGGAACAGGATAAAACGCTTGATATTCAGGTATAACGAGCGTCCCCACAGGATGCCTTTGTTGATGCTGGAGAATGAGTTGTCGATGATCGTCACGTCGCTGGCCTCTTTCGCCCTTGCAGTACCGTCACCCATCGAGAGTCCCACCTGGGCCTTTTTCAGAGCGGGAGCGTCGTTCGTTCCGTCGCCTGTGACAGCCACGACTTCGCCCATCTCCTGAAGCAGGGTGACGAGACGGACTTTGTCCTCGGGGCGTGCCCGTGAGAGAACCCGCAGAGTCGGGATCACTTCTTTTTTTAGATATTCATCACTCTTGGCGGCGAACTCTGAGCCGGTGATTGTCAGAGGATTGTTCTCGTTGTCGCTTATGATTCCGGCCTGACGGGCTATCTCGCTGGCGGTAAGAGCGTTGTCCCCGGTCACCATAATCACCCTCACCCCGGCGTGGCCGGAGCAGGTGTCGATCGCCTGGCGCACATCGTCCCTTATCGGGTCTGCGATGCCGACAATGCCGATGAATATGACCTTGGAGTCTTCCGCTGACATATTCCTGATGGCAAATCCCAAGGTGCGCATTCCTTTAGACTGCCAAGTGGCCAGTGTGTCGAGTACGCTTTCCTTGGACGGGCCGCCGTCAATGACCTCGGAAGTCTCCAGCAAAAGCTCCGGCGCGCCTTTGATGAAGAGATATTCATAGCCGGTCGCTGGATCAATCGCTTCCGTGCTCATTTTCTTCCTTTCAGTCGAGAACGCTTCTTGGTTCAGAATCTTGTAGGCGTTCCGGCGTTCGGAATAGTCTATTCCCTTACCGCGAAGCCAAAGCAACAGCGCCCCTTCCGTCGGATTGCCTATAGCGCGTGGCTCGCCATTCTCCGAAATGTTCAGCGCCGCTGTGGAGTTCACGGCTATGCTGTCCGCGACAAGGCTTTCATCGACTCCCCAGAACTCGGACTCTACCACGCTCATCCTGTTCTCGGTCAGCGTTCCGGTCTTGTCCGTACAGATGACCGTCGTCGCCCCGAGTGTCTCGCAGGCGTGAAGCTTGCGCACCAGATTCTTCTCTTTCAGCATCTTACGCATACTCAGCGCAAGACTGATCGTCACGCTCATCGGCAGTCCCTCCGGTACCGCCACGACAATCAGCGTCACGGCGATCATCAGCGAGTTGAGCGCCACCCGGATAATTTCGATGAATGAATATGTCCCAGCGTCATTCGTGAGGAAGAATATGCTCATCCTTCCGACCACGATCAGCGCCGCGATGATGTAGCTGGCGTAGGTGATCCACTTGGCGAGTTGGTTCAGCTGGGCGTTCAGAGGAGTCTCAACCTCAGGCTCTTCCTGTAATATTCTTGCGCCTTTCCCTTCCTCGGTTTCCGTGCCGACAGCCGTGACTTGATAAGTCGCGCTGCCCTCGATCACGGTCGTGCCCCGCAGCAGAAAGTTCTCTGGATAAGTGCTTTCTTCCTTTTTGCCATCAGATTCGGTCCTTTTTTTCGTGAAAGGCTCGCCGGTGAAGTTCGACTCATCTATGATCAGGTTCCGGTCGCGGAACAGAATCCCGTCCGCCGGAACCTCGTCTCCGTTCTCCAGCACCACGACATCCCCGACACAGACATCGCTTTTCGGAATCTCATAGGTCTGCGGAAGTATGTCATTCCTGTTTTTCAGGCGCAGCACCTTGACCGGCCTTTCGTCCTTGGCCTTGTTCAGAATCTTGAACTCCTTCTCCGCCTTGACCTCGAAGATGAATCCGATTCCTGTCGCCAGAATTATCGCCACCAGCACCCCCAGTGGCTCGATCAGGCACGATGCGTCCCTTCCTGAATATGCAATCTCATATCCTGACACTCCAAGCGACAGCCCCAGCGCCACCAGCAATATGATGATGATTGGATCCTTGAACTTCTCCAGATATGCCTTCCAGAGAGGTTCCTTCTCAGCCTCCGGAATGACGTTCCGTCCTTTCCCCTCGATCACTTCCACTGAGTCACCACACAGATAACTTATTGGCCTAACGTCGCTTTTCGTCTCGCCTTTCTGGAAATGTTCCGTAACTTTACCGTTGTTTTTCTTAGTCATAATCCAATAAATCTTACTTGGAGTCCGCTAAGATAACGCTCATTCCAGACTCTTCCGCCAGGAATCCAACCGTTTGGAAAATAAACACACTACTTGACAACAATGTCGCTGTATTGTCTCCTGAAATCAATATCCCGTGATTGGTTTAAAATGTGGCTGAACTGTAACTCCTTGATGACCATATTGTTGTGTAATCCTGCCCTCTCGTATTGGCTGGCAGTAATCTGTAATAGATTGAAATTCAGCATGGTTCGTTTGACAGGCTGCTTAAGTTCGAATGCGCTTGGCTGGCTACTTAGGGCCGGGTACGCTTGGGGTACTTAAGGCTGGTTACTTAAGAGAGTTCCAGAAAGTAGTCTCGGTAAGAGGCTTGGAGGTTGTGGAGCCTAATGCTGAGGTGAAAAGAGATGGACTGGCTGACACTGAGTAGGTTTGGGCATCGGTGTCGAAACGGACTGTAAAGTGCTCCGGATTAGCGAGTTTCCTTACGGAAGCGAAACCGGAGTTGATGTAGGTTTTGAGCGAACTGCGGTGCTGAAGGATGCTCAGGATATATTCAAGGAAATCTTTCTTCTGGCAGTCCTTGGTCGAAAACATCCGGTAGATTGTGATCGTGTCGAGGATGATCCGGGCATATTCATCGGCCTTGCCGGCGAGATATTCATTGAAACGTGGAAAGTCGAAATCGCCGGATGGGGTGAGATATTCATTGATGTCCAGCACTTTGAGAAATGAGACTGCTTTGTTGAAGTCGGTTTGGGTGATTCCTTTGTGGCCACGGCTCATAAGAAGCAGATAGAGTGTTTTCGCCTGCGGTGCGGATTTGAACCTGATGATCTCGCCAGAGTCGAGGATAAAGTCGCCTTTTGAATTGATGCTGATTGGGTTGGTGATTTTTGCCTCGGAGCTGAGATAGTCGTACAGGAACTTGTAGTAGCCTTTGTAGGAGAGGAGGTTGCGGCGTTCGTCGAAGCGGGAGACGAAAGCCAGGATTCGTTTTTTGACTTCGGAAGAGATGTCGATGCAGAGGAAATCCACCGTGCGGCGCATAGTGTCGCTGTCGTCAAGAATATGGCTGTCGCGGATTTTGACAAGCAGGAACGCTTGGTACGGAATCCGCTCAGGGGCAATATTGAACCTTGAAAGGATCAGGTGGTAGAAGGTTCTCGTGTCTAAGGTCGCCAGTGATTCCTTTAGGTTGTTCAGCTTGATTTTGTCTCCGGCCGGCACGAGGTATTCCATCGAACGTTGGAGAAGCCCGAATTTGTCATCGTCCTCAAGGTGCCGTCCGAACTCGCGAATAATGTCCGGAAGGTAGAAAAACTCAATCCCGATGTCACCGAATGCCTTTGAAATGAGTAAGTTGTCGTATTTGTCATCGAGGACAAGATGTGCCGCTTCCGATGTTTGGCCTTCAAGAAAGACGATCTGCTTTTCAGGAGCTTCGGATTCTGGTGCGTCCGCGGACAGAATCTTGCACCAGCCTCTGGATCCGCTGTCGCAAGACATTGATATTGAGGATAACAGGAGGTTCTCCTCGAAGTCGATGTCGTTGTCCGAACACATTATCTCGTTGAAAAGGTTGATGATGCGCCTTGTCTGCTCTTCCTCCAGATCCTTGAGGCAATCCACGGCATTCTCCAAAGACAGATAGTGCGTAAGATCCAGTTCCTCCTGATCAAGCCCAAGCCCGGACTGCAATTCGTCCAGCACCGCGACCTCCTTCGAATGGATCCGGTCATCCGCCTTTACCAGCTCGACCGCAAGCTTCATCACCGCCCGCCGCTGAGTCCCGCCGAGGCCTATGGAATCAAGTTTTCGCATATCTGATATCTCCGATGCCTACAAAGATAAGCCTTACTGATCAGAAATCCAATCCCTTCAAGGCAAAATGACACCGCCGGTTCTTGAATATATCGAAGAACCGGTGGTGCCGATTGTAGTGTCCGCGGAACGGCAGACGTTTATTATTCTTGGTTGTTATCTCTTTGAGGTGACATCAGCCTCGTACTTCTCCACGGAAGCGATGAAGTCCTGGCCTACAGGAACACCGTTCTTGAGGTTGAAGTAGTCGTAAACGGCTCCGAACGGAAGTGACTTGGCCTCTTCCAGAAGGGCGAGACGCTGGAAGTACTTGCCGTTGTCCTCGTACTTGCGGAGGGTCTCAAGCGGCTCAAGGAAGGCCTGGAGCATACACTTCTGGGTCGAGCGGGTGCCGATGATATAGGCTCCGATGCGGTTGATCGATGCGTCGAAGTAGTCAAGACCGATGTGTGTGCGGTCGAGGGCGCCTGCGCGGACAACCTCCTTGAACAGGTCGAGGGTCTGGTCATTCATCGTGACAACGTGGTCGGAATCCCAACGTACAGGACGGCTGGTGTGGAGCATCAGCTCAGGCACGAAGAGAAGGAGGGAAGCGACCATATCGCTGATGTTCTCGGTCTGCTCATAGTGGCCTGTGTCAAGGGTGTACATAAGCTTGCGGGTCGAGCAGTAGCCGGTCACGAAGTCGTGTGAGCCGACGGTGTAGCTCTCAAGGCCGATTCCGAAGAGCTTCGCCTCAAGGCAGGTCTTCATTCCAGGCAGATCCTCGGCGAGAATCTCGTCCAGGGACTGCGCCATAATCTCGCGGTAGCGGAGACGCTCCACGGTCTGGTCCTTCGATCCGTCGTGAACCCAGATGTTCATAATGCAAGGGTCGCCCTGGAACTTGCCCATCGCGTCGGCCACCCTGCGGCAACGCTTTGTGTGCTCGATCCAGAAGTCACGGATGGACTTGTCCGGGTTGGCGAGTGAGAGGTCACCGCTCTTAGGATGCGAGAAGGATGTGGAGTTGAAGTCGAGCTTCATCCCGTTCTCCTTACCCCATTCCATCCAGCTCTGGAAGTGAGCCGGCTCAACCTCGTCACGGTCAACGTGCTTGCCCTGGAAATCACCATAGATCTCGTGCAGGTTCAGACGCTGTGTTCCACCGAGGAGGCTCTTCACGAACTTGATGTCGGCGCGGAGCTCGTCGATGTTGCGGGCGCGGCCCGGATAGTTGCCGGTCGCCTGGATTCCGCCAGTAAGGGCGGTGTCGTTCTCGAAGCCCATCACGTCATCAGCCTGCCAGCACTGGAGGGAGATCGGGGTCTTCTCAAGAAGCTCTATCGCTTTGTCAGTGTCCACGCCGATGGCGGCGTAACGCTCTTTGGCCATCTCATAGGCCTTGGTTATAAGATTCTCGTTCATATTATTTTAGATTTATGATTTGTAATATTCTCAAAATTGATTCCGTAACAGCCTGTTGTAGGCCGTTATGAACTAACTTCTCGGCTCGTAGGTGATTGTCTGAATGGAGTTGCCGATGATGCGACGCATATCCCAGCGGTCTCCCACAAGGCCGGCCACCTTGGCCTGGAGCATAATGTTGCCGATCGCCGTGCCCTCCATAGGACCTGCGATGACAGGGATTCCGAGTGTGTCGGCCGTCAGCTGGCACATAAGTTTGTTGGCCGATCCGCCACCGATCACGTGCAGTTTCCCGATCTTGAATGACGCGAATCCCTGAAGCATCCCTATGACTTCCTTGTACCTCTTCGTGAGGCTGTGGTAGATGCAGCTGATCATTTCCCCGTCATTCTCCGGGACCCTCTGCCCTGACTCCTGAAGGGCCGCCTTGATCTCGGCGTACATATCCTTAGGCGCGGCGAAACGAGGATCGTCAGGGTTGATGGTGGACGGGAAGTCGATCGCCTCGCGGGCCATAGCCTCCATCTCGGCGTATGAATATTTCCGGCCTTCCGCCTCCCAAGTCTTTCGGCTTTGCTCCAGCAGCCACATTCCCGTGATATTCTTGAGGAATCTGGTCGTGCCTTCTATTCCGCCCTCGTTCGTGAGGTTATATTCATAAGACTTTTCATCGATGATCGGAGTCTTGGACTCGATGCCCATCAGGCTCCAGGTGCCGCTGCTGAGGTAGGCGAAGTTCTCGCCGGACGCAGGTACGGCGGCGATGGCTGAGGCTGTGTCGTGTCCGGCGACGGCGATCACAGGAACCGACTCCATTCCGGTCTCCTCGCAGAGCTCCTTTTTCAGCATTCCGACCTTTGTGCCCGGCTGGGTGATGTCAAGCAGTAGGGAAGGGTTGATTCCGAGCCGCTCAAGCAGGTCTCTCTGAAAGTCCCTTGTGCGCGGGTTGATAAGACCCGAGGTGGATGCGTCGGTATATTCACAGACCATCTTTCCGGTCAGCATATACGCCAGCAGGTCAGGCATAAAGAGGATCTTGTCGGTCTGAGGCAGCCTTGATCCGGCTTCCTTGCTTTGCGCATAGAGCTGGAAGATGGTGTTGAAGTTCATTATCTGGACTCCGGTGATGGAGTAGAGTTCCTCGCGGGGTATGATCCCAAAGACTTCCTCAGGGATTCCATCGGTGTATGGGTCTCTGTAAGCCCTTGGCATTCCGATGATTCCGCCGTCTTTGCCGATATGACCGAAGTCCACGCCCCAGGTGTCGATGCCGATCGATTCGATCTTCACGCCCATCCCGGCGACCTTTTTGAGGGCAGCCTTGAAGTGGTCGAAGAGAGAATTGATGTCCCAGTAATACTTCCCGTCCATCTCCTTGACGGCATTGGGGAATCTATAGACTTCCTCTGAAGTAAGCTTATCGTTTTCGACAGTTCCGATGATGGCTCTGCCGCTCGTCGCTCCGAGATCAAATGCTAGAAATTTCATAAATTACGTGGCTTTTTTGTGCATTACAAATTTTGTTTTTTTTCGCTGTTTTACCGCTGAATATTTTGATATTATAACTTGGAAATTTGATTGGGAATTATTTTTTGTTATATTTGTGACGCACAATTAGTAACAAAAGGTCTGCAAACTATGGCTTCGGTTCATCTCAAATATTTGGCGGTTAACCCTGTTGACCTCAAGTGGGGGACTGCCGTCAACTCGGTGGGTTTTCAGGAGATCGCTCCCGGAATGGACTATCCGCCTCGCAACCATCCGTCTCGTTATGTGTTTTCCGTCGCCAGCGGAAGGATCCTTCAGGAATATCAACTCCTTTACATAACAGAGGGTAAGGGCAAGTTTTCCTGCGAGACTTTGGGGCGGTCGAAGTCAATTCCTGTCAAAGGCGGGATGATGTTCCTGCTTTTCCCGGGCGAGTGGCATTCCTACTATCCTGACAAGTCGACGGGGTGGAAGGAATATTGGATAGGATTCAACGGAGCCTTCGTCGACAATCTGGTCCAGCAGGGCTTTTTCTCGAAGGACAGGCCGCTTTTCAAGGTGAATATCCACGAGGACATAGTGAACCTCTACACTTCGGCGATCAACGCCGCCGTGGCTCAGGAGTCTGGTTTCCAGCAGGTTCTTGCGGGCATAGTTGACCGGCTTCTCAGCCTTGCGTATTTCTACGACAGGAACTCGCAGTTCCAGGAGTCGGACACGGCGAACAAGATCAGTCAGGCGAAGGTGATGATCCACAGCCATTATATGACGATCTCTCCGGAGGAGGTGGCGGCGAAGTTGTGCCTGGGCTATTCCTCTTTCCGCAAGACTTTCAAGGAATATACCGGGTTCTCTCCGGCGAGGTTCATCAACGAGGTGCGGATGAGCAAGGCGAAGGAGCTGCTGACAAACACGACGATGAGTATCAAGGAGGTGGCCTACAATGTGGGTTACAACAATCACGATTATTTCTTCACCGCGTTCCGGCATATGACCGGCCAGACCCCCGCTGAATATCGCAACGCCACCCAGGTTGCCAAGTTGTGACCTTCCGGGCGCAGAGTCTGCCGAAGTGCGCTGTGATCGTTAAGATGTTTATTATTAGTATGTTGTGAAATTATGGTGGTCAAAATGGAAGGCCGGCGTTTCACAACTGATTGAGGGTTAATTAGTGACGCGGCACCGTTTTGTAATCAATGATTTATGAAATCGTACGCTCTAATAAGTGTTGCAAGGCCACAAAAGTCGATCGAAATATTGTACCTTTGTTCATTCATTCTTAATGAGAAAATGCAATAAAGATCCTATATGAAAACGAAATCACTTATAGGACTTGCGGCGCTTCCGGTTGTGGCCGGTGCCTGTGCGGACGCGAAGCAAGAACCTCAGAAACCGAATATTCTGCTCATCATTGCCGATGACTTGGGAATAGGTGACGTGAACGCTTACGGATACGGTTCGATCCCGACACCGAACATTGACTCGCTGGCGGCGGAGGGGGTGTTGTTCAACAATGCGTACGCGACCTCGGCGACATCAACCCCGAGCCGATACGGACTCCTTACCGGAGCATACCCGTGGAGAAACACGAGTGCCAAGATCCTTCCCGGGGACGCTCCATTGATCATCTCCACGGAAATGCCAACTATTCCGAAGATGATGCAGGCCAACGGCTATCAGACCGGCGCGATCGGCAAATGGCATCTTGGAATGGGCAACGGCAATCTGGACTGGAACAAGCATATCAGCCCTTGCGCCAATGACATAGGCTTTGACTATTCCTGCCTCATCGCCGCCACCAATGACAGGGTTCCGACTGTCTATGTGGAAAACGGAAACGTGCTGAATCTGGATCCGAACGACCCTATCGAGGTAAGTTACGAACACAATTTTCCGGGAGAACCTGACGGAAAGAAAGATCTGGATATGATACGGATGATGTGGGATCATCATCACAATGAGGCCATCATAAACGGAATCCCCCGCATCGGCTATATGCGCGGCGGCAAGAAAGCCCTCTGGGTGGATGAGGATATGGCGGATTATTTCGTGGACAAGGTTAAGAACTACATCGACACTCGTGACGAAAGCAAGCCGTTCTTCCTCTATTATGGACTTCATCAGCCTCACGTCCCGCGCACTCCTAACCAGAGGTTTGTCGGAGCCACCGCTCTTGGGCCGAGAGGAGACGCGGTTGTGGAGGCCGACTGGTGTGTCGGAGAGGTCATCAACTACCTGAAGAAAAAGGGCATCCTCGACAACACGCTTGTGATTTTCACCTCTGATAATGGTCCTGTCCTCCAGGATGGCTACGTGGATCAGGCGTACGAGCACAGGGACGATCACGATGCATACGGAAAACTCCGCGGAGGCAAGTACAGTCTTTATGACGGCGGCGCACACGTGCCGATGATAATATGGTGGAAAGGGCATACCCACAAGATGGTCTCAAACGAGCTTGTGTCCCAGCTTGACTACTATGCCTCGCTGGCTTCATTGATAGGGGCCGACACTCCTGACAGCCTTGATTCGCAGAATCATCTGAACGCGTTCCTCGGCAAAGGCAAGGGACGGGAATCGCTGATCGTGGAGGCCAAGAGCCGCCTGGCGATGAGAAAGGGGAACTATATTATGATTCCGCCATACTATGGTCCGGCTTACAGAAAGACGAAAAAGGTGGATCTTGGAAATGTTCCTGACTATGTTCTGTTCGATGTCGTAAATGACAGGGGACAGCAAAACGACATCGCCGCCGAGAAGCCTGAAATCCTGGAGGAAATGAAGAAGGAATTCCACAATTTCGTCGGCAGCTATTACGACATCGACATCACAAAGAAGCTCAAGAACTATTAGCGTGCCTGTCGCAAGGTGACTTTGGGGGGCGGAACAAGGAACGAAGTTCCGGCCTTTTTTGCCAAACCGCCCGGAGCGAAGCGACGCAAAGGGTCCGGGGAAAGCGGTCCCCGGTGCCCCTAGGGGCTGTCACGTAGTGACTGGGGGTGGATTAAGGAACGAAGTTCCGGCCTTTTTTGATTTTATCAAAAAAGGCCGGAACTTCACAGCTCCGACCTTTCCCACTTAATACAAACCTAATTATGAATAAAACGTATGATGAATAGCATCCAAAGGCTAAAGGCTAGAAAGATAAAATCCTATTAGAACCAATTAACTCTTGAAAGTCATAGGCATTATCTGTGCCAAATTCGACTTTCTCGATAATATTTCCGCCTTCTTATCAAAAATCTAACTACGTGTATCAGTTTTCAAAGAAGAAAACCCATTTATCACCAAGCGCGACAAAACTCCCCTTGAAATAATGGCCTAGGATGTTTATATTTGAACACAAATTCAAAGAATATGCGCTTACAGATATTATTCATAGCACTGGCATCGATGCTGCCTTACGCATCAATGGCCACAACAACAGACTCTTTGGCTTTACACAGGGCAGATTCCGTCACTGTACGGCAAGACATTGGGAGCATTGCCGTCATACAAACAAGCAGAGACTCTTCAGACTTGGTCAAGATATTCCAAAAACCATCGAAAGCCGCGAGGCCGCAGGTTTGGTGGCACTGGATGGACGGGAACGTCTCAAAGGAAGGCATCCGCAAGGACATCGAATGGATGAACCGCAACGGAATCGGCGGATTCCATCAATTCGACGCGGGCGGAGTGAATATGCCGAGAGCCGCCAAGGTCAAACTCCCCTACCTCAGCGACGGTTGGAAAGACGCTTTCCGGTTCGCGCTGAATCTGGCCGACTCGCTGGATATGGATGTCACTATCGCAAGTGCACCGGGCTGGAGCTCGACCGGCGGAACGTGGGTGAAGCCGGAGGATGCGATAAAGAAACTCGAATGGAGGTCAATCGACACCAGAGGAGGCAAGATTTCCGTGCAACTTCCTGACCTCTACAATGTTGTCGGCCCGTACCAAGACTATCACACAGACAACGACCGCATCAAGATAGAGCCTTATGGCAAGGATCTGTACGTCCTCGCTGTCAGGCTGCCATATTCAGATAAGTCGATGAACGCGCTCGGAGCACAGGTCAGCAAGAGCGAATCCACAATCAGCGTCGAGTTCCGGAAGCCTCAGACAATCAAGTCATTGACATTAAAGACTATGGCTATGGGCGACAGGCCTAGAACAGGAAAACCTGAGTGCAGGAATATTCTCGAATGCAGCGATGACGGACTGAAGTGGCGGAAGGTCTGCGACATAGAGCCGACCGTGCTGCCATACCTGACCGTGAACGTTCCGCCTACCTGCGCCCAGTTCTTCAGAGTCAAAGGCGAGAAGCTGGAGTCGCTGGAGCTGTTCACGGTAATGAAAATCAATCACAGCCAGGAACTTGGCGGATTCGGAATCGTCCACGATTTCTGGAAATATCACACGCCGTATTCAAAGGACGCGATCAGGACCTCGGACATCATCGACCTCACCGGGAAGATGACCGCTGACGGCAAACTGGAATGCTCGCTGCCGGCCGGCCGCTGGAGAATCTACCGATTCGGATGGTCGATCACCGGAAAGATCAACCACCCGGCATCTCCGGAAGCGACAGGGCTGGAGGTTGACAAGCTTGATCCGGACGCCTGGATGAGATATTTCCGAACCTATCTCGATCTTTATAAGGATGCGGCCGACGGAATGCTCGGCGAAAAAGGCATCCGATATCTGCTGGTTGACAGCTACGAGGCCGGGGCATACACTTGGACACCGAAACTCACCGAAGAGTTCAAGGCACGCCGTGGCTACGACCTTCTGCCGTGGCTGCCGGTGCTCGCGGGCGAGATCATCGGCAGTTCCCAGATGAGCGAACGTTTCCTCTGGGACTGGCGCCGCACTCTCGGCGAACTGTTCTGCGAGAACTACGACAGAATCAATGAGATAGTCAATGAACATGACCTTGCTGGCCGCTACACGGAATCCCACGAGGCAAGCCGTGCCTACACCGGAGACGGAATGGATCCTAAGATCAAGGCCACGATTCCGATGGCGGCGTTCTGGATGGAGAACACTCCGACCGGATCGGCCGTGCCGTCAGCGATCTGCGACATCAGGGAATCAGCCTCTGTGTCACATATTTACGGACAACAGCTCGTGGCTGCGGAATCCTTCTCCGTGAACGGGGACGAAGGAAGGGCGTACACATATTGCCCGGAGAATATGAAGTATATCGCCGATGTGGGGCTCAGCGCAGGTGTCAACAGGTTCGTGATCCACGAGTCCGCCTCGCAGCCGAACGACCAATATCTCCCGGGCCTCCAGCTCTTCCGCTACGGGCAGTGGCTGCACCGGAACGAGACGTGGGGTGAATATGCATGGGTACTGACCGACTACCTTGCCCGTTCCAGCTCGATGCTCCAGCAGGGAAACTCCGTCGCTGACATATTACTATACTACGGAGAGGACTTGAATATCACGGGGCTCTACGGTGGACAGGCTTTCAGCAGCCTTCCGCAGGTTCCGGACGGGTATAACTACGATTTCGCGAATCCGACCGTGCTCAGGTCTGGGATCAAGGTTGAGAACAGGACTCTCGTGGCTCCGTCGGGAGCGCGATACAGGGTTCTGTGGCTGGACAGGAACTGCGAGGTGATGTCCTTGGATATTCTTAAAAAGATAAAGGAGTTCGCCGACGCTGGGGTAATCATCTGCGGCAAGGAGCCGAAGAGTTGCGCGGGGCTCAAGGCTGACGACAGGGCTTTCGCCTCGATTGTGGATGACATCTGGCATTCGCGCAGGAAGAATGTATTTGCCAAAGGGCTTGAAGACTGTTTGAGGCGCAGCGGGATCGCTCCGGATTTCAGTGCGACGGTTACATCACCGATCGCAGAGTGGAACACTATGGTCGCTGAGCCTCTGGTTCGACATAGCTCACCAAACATCGAAGCGACTGGTGGCACCACAGGTCACTTAGACAAGATAAGCGACCAGGAAGATGCGGTCGAGGTGCCGGCGAACGCTCCGGACAGTTACGGAGACTTTAAATATGTCCACAGAACCCTTTTGGACAGTACCCAGATCTACTGGGTAAGGAACTTCTCCGGAAAGGATTCCAATGTGAAACTCAGTTTCCGGGACGGAGGAAAGTTCGCGGCCATATTCAATCCTGAGAACGGGGAGGTTACGGACGCTGATGTCAAGCACGGCGACGGCCGTTCGACCGTCTCGCTTCCGCTGCTTTCCGCTGACGCAAGGTTCGTTGTGCTGTCAAACCGGCCGCAAATCAAGGTAACAATCGACACTGTGTTCGTCAATACGACAGACACCACTATGATTTGCACATCGGACTCTACTGCGGTTCATCAGGTTGATTCGCTGGTGAGCGCCGGCCACTTCAATACTTCGGCTGGCTCAGCACAACGCAAGCTCAGTGACCAAAATACACTGGTCGCTGAACCAGTCGAAGCGACATCTATCCAGACTGTAAACTCCACTTGGCAGGTGCATTTCGACCAGAAGAACGGCGGCACAGCCGATGAGGAGTTCCCGGAACTGGTGTCCTGGACAAGAAAGGAGAACCCTGTCGTGAAATATTTCTCCGGCACAGCCGTTTACAGGACAACAATAGCTGTCGATTCGACTATGCTGGCCACAAACGCAAGGATATTCATAGATTTAGGTGTTGTGAAGAACATCGCAGACCTTTCCATCAACGGCATCCCCGCCGGTGTCCTCTGGAAAGCCCCGTTCAGGACCGCCGACATAAAGCCTCTGCTGAAAGAAGGTGACAACCTCCTTGAAATCAAGGTCACCAACGTCTGGCGCAACCGTATGATCGGTGATGTGCAGCCCGGCGAGAAACACCCCGTAACCGCCATCCGCCGCTTCTACAAGTCCACCGACAAACTCCTCCCGTCCGGCCTCCTTGGACCTGTCAAGATCCTCGGAATATGATAACATTTTATAATACAAAGCAAATCTAAACAGCTTCTTATTCGTTGATCGTGGTCAGGCAGTAAGGTCCGGCGTAAAGGACGGTTCCCTTGCTGAAAAGTCGCTGAAGCTCAGGCGTTTGCTCCAAGCGGGATACACTGGTGATGATCGTCAGAGGCTTGTCGGAAACCGAGACTATTTCCAAAAGGCGCTCCGGCTCCTTGCCGTAGTCGGTGATCTGACGGCCGATGTAGGCATCGATGTTCTCCGGTCTGTGAAGGAATACCGTGACGACATCAGTGCCTTCCGGAACCTTGGCGCAGATGGAGCCGTAGCCGATGTACGGATTGATGTCCTTGACAACCGCCGAAGCGGAGAATACAGCCAGGAAAAGACCCGCTCCCAAAAGGAGGGCGGGAATATTCCATACTTTGCGTTTGACGAGGAACCATATTCCCAGAATATTCGCCAAAGTCAGAAGGATTATGCCGTTGATTATCGGGGCCTCGAGGGCGAAAGGATATTCATGCAAAAGATTATTGAGGGCCGGGATGTCGATCTCTCCGAAAAGAACCGTCAGTGCGGCCAAGCCAATGACTGTGAATATGATCGAGAATATTCCGACACTCCATCGCATCCATCCACGCTCTCCGATGCGGTCAAGCACGATAGGGAACAGATAGACGCAGAACGGGAAGACAGGCACAAGGTAGATCGGCAGCTTGGAACTGAATGATGACAGCATCGCGACTGTGGAGATGATCGTGCAGAGGAACAGAATTTCAAGATCGGAGGACTTTTCAGCACCGGCCTTCCTTACCGGAAGAAGCGAGGCCATGAATGAGCCGATCAGCAGCAGGGTGTAGGGAGCCAGGCACCATAGGATGGTCACCAGATAGAACCAGAATGGTCTCGCATGGGTGAAGGCGTTGACGGCGCGGCCTACTGTCTGCTTGAAAAGAAGGTTGTTGATGTACTCCTGGCCTCCTTCCAGCCAGACACAGGTGAGCCAGACAGCGGAGAGGGCGGCGATGATGCCCCAGGTCTTGAGACCCAAGTACTTGCGGAATCCTTTCCAATCCCGCTTGACCGCAAGGAACACCGCGATCGCCAGCGGCGGCATTAGTAGGCCTACGGGTCCCTTGGTGAAAAGGGCAAGGAAGATCCATAGCGGTAGCGTCAGCGAGTCCTGGCGCCGGGAGCCTTCGCCGGTGTACATCCTGTAGAAAGTCCAGAGAGCCAGCACGATGAACAGGCACATCAGCATGTCCATCCTCAGCACGACCATCGTCCCGAGAAACATCACGCAGGTCAGCGTCATTCCGGCCACGGACATCCTGTGCATTGCGGACTTGCCTTTCATCACCCACCTGTCCATTATCCCGACAATGGCGAATGCCGGAATCAGAGAGAACATCGACAGCGCGAGGCAACTGTGATGTCCGAACAACAGCCTGCACAGCATCACTATCCAGAAATAAAGAGGTGGCTTGTCGGCGTAGGGAATGCCGTGGTTGTAGAATGCGAACAGGTGGCCGTTGGCGATGGCCTCGTCAGCGATGCTCAGGTAGCGCAGCTCGTTGGATGGCGTGAAATCCCGCATCGCCATCATGGGAAGAAGGCAGACGGCGCAGAAGATGAAGACCGTCATTATGGGATGGCGGGTGAATATGTTCCCTTTGCGGCACCGCAGGGGCGACGCTCCCGCAGGCCCGGCAACCGGTGAAGAAGGAACCGGGGCTGGAAAAACCTGTGAATTCTTATTCCGCATCTGACGATTGGGTTTTGCCTGATCCAAGGATCAGATTTCTGATGTAGGTGACAAAGCCGAACGTCTGGCCGATGATCAGCACCGCGTCCAGACGGATTATTCCGTAGGTGATGATCATTCCGGAACCTGCCAGGCTGATGATCCAGAAGCCTCGCGGCAGCACGGACACGTGCCTGCGGTGCGAGAAGATAAACTGGTAGACAAACCGCAGCGTGAACATCACTTGTCCGACGGAGCCGAACACAACCAGCCATACGGGGATGTCGCGGTTGTTGAAGAAGCTTTCTGAATATTCATGAGCATCATTCAGCAGGAATACTGTCGCCACAAGGGGGAGGATGAACAGGAAGACTCTGATCAGGGACTTGATCTTCGTCCAGATGCCGTTGGCATTCAGATTCCATAGGTAGATGTAGTATGAGATGAACTGGCCGAGGATGATAGAGAAGTCGTTCCTAAGCACACCGTAGATGAACATCAGACATGCCCCGATCACGCTGAAGATCCAGTAGGACACCGGCGAGACTGACTTGTGTGCGGCCTCGGACTTCAGCCACTGGAGCATGGTCCTCAGTCCGAAGAACAGCTGTGCCGAGAAACCTATGGTCAGGATCAGCCAAACGGGAATGTTCTGGAACATATTCATGGAAGACAATTATTTGACGGGTTGGCCTTGCTCCTGGAGATCGCTTTTCCCGACTGAGTAGTTGATGTACCTTGGTCTCATCCAGCGGTAGGCAAAAACAGTCCGCCAAAGGCCCCCAGAACCTGTTCCGTAGATTGAATTTGGACTTCCCGGCAGAGCGCGGAAAATGCCTTACAGCGACCTCGCCGAAAGAACCTCCATCCTGCAGCAGAATGAGGGCCGGCAGGAAACGGTGCATCCCCTTGAACATCGGAATCCGTCTGGCGGCCTCCGTGCGGATGATCTTAAGCGGGCAGCCCGTGTCCTTCGCCCCGTCGTGAGTCATCATATTCCTGAATCCGTTGGCGATTTTGGATTGGATCCGCTTGAAGGCGGTGTCCTTGCGGTTCGCCCTGTAGCCTGTCATCAAGGTGTGATCCTTCATTCCGTCCAGCAGCAGGTTGAAATCCTCCGGAGTGGTCTGAAGGTCAGCGTCCATGTAGCCGACATATTCAGAGAAGGTGTGGTCGAATCCGGCCTTGATGGCGGCGCTCAGTCCGGCGTTCCTTGAGAAGCTTATGTAGAAGAAGTCCCTTTGCCTTTGGCAGGTCTCCTGGATCAGCCTCAGGCTCCCGTCGGAGGAACCGTCGTCCACGAAGAGGACGCAGGTCTTGACCTTGCTGACCGGAATAAACTCTGCCAGGACCTTTTCGAGGTTGCGAATGTTGTCCTCCTCGTTGAAGACAGGCACCACAATGGTTAGAGCATATTCAGATGTCCTGTTCATATTTGAATATTAACTTGATTTCTTGTAACTGATGATCGCCCAGCTTCCGAACGCGGCCGCGAAGCCGCACAAAGCGAGGAACTGAGGAATCATATCCACCAATTTACTACCTTTCAGGTAAACAAGACGCATCACCTCAATGAAATATTTAAGAGGATTGACGATTGTTATGGCCTGAGCCCAGTCCGGCATACTGCTGACCGGAGTGAACATCCCTCCCATCAGGAAGAATATCATAATGAAGAAGAATCCCACGAACATCGCCTGCTGGATGGTTGAGGCGTAGTTCGAGATCACGAGCCCCAATCCGGACACCACGAGAATATAGACTCCGGTGAAAAGCATAAGTGTCCAGATGCTGCCGGCCGGGGCTATTCCATAGATGACTTTGGCGAGCAGCAGACTCAAACCCATTATCACGATTCCGATGATCCAGAGCGGAATCAGCTTTGCCAGAATGAATTGGAACTTGCCGACCGGGGTGACGTTGATCTGCTCGATGGTGCCGCTTTCCTTCTCACCCACGATGTTGAGGGCCGGGAAGAAGCCACAGATGATGGTCAGAAGCATCACAATCAGCGCCGGCACCATAAACACCTTGTAGTCAAGCGACGGATTGAACTTGTAGAGCGGACTCATCGAAAAAGAAGGAGTATCCTTACCTGTGGCAGTGACATTCACCTTTTCTGAATATTCCCGCAGAGCCGTTGAACCCGAGATCATTGACACCATATAGGACGATCCGAGCGATCCTTTGGTGCCGTTCACGGAGTTGGCGGCGATCTGGATCTGAACGCCCTGTCCGTTTACAAGGTACTTCTCGAAATTCTGCGGAATCACGAGTATCATGTCAGCCTCATCGGAATCGACTTTGCGTAAAGCGTCCAGGTAGGAATCCGAGGTTCCGGAGACGTTGAAATAGGCCGAGCCTCCGATCTCTGCCACAAGCCTTTGCGACAGAGGACTATGGTCGTTGTCAACCACATCCACACGGACGTTCTTTATTTCCTGGTTCGCCGCCCAAGGGAAGACCAGCATCGCCATCAGCGGCAGCGCCACCAGCATCCTCGGGATGATCTTGTTCCGGGACAGCTGCTTGAACTCTTTTTCTATGAGGAAGGATAGCATATTCTTAAGTTAATCTTGTCTTGAAATTCTTGACGCTCAATGCGATGAGTATGAGTGTGATGAGGGACAGCACTCCGATTTCCGGCAGTGTGTAGCTTAGCGGCGTGCCTTGGATCATGATCATCTTGATTGACTGGATGTACCAGCGCGCGGGGACGATTGTGGAGATCCATTGCAGGACGCGCGGCATGCTTTCAATCGGGAATATCAGTCCGGACAGCAGCATCGTCGGCATCATCAGACCCATTCCGGAGGCTATCATCGCAGCCATCTGGGTCTCGACCATAGTTGAGATCAGAAGCCCCAGACACAGTGTGCAGATCAAGAACAGGATTGAGACCAGAGCCAGCGAGAACAGGCTTCCGGCGATCGGGACGCCCATCACGAACACAGCGCAGACAATGATCAGAACCAGATCGAAGATTGACAGCACCAGATACGGAATCGCCTTGGCGATGATGATCATCATCGGGCTTATCGGGGAGGTGAGCAGCACTTCCATCGAGCCGGTTTCCTTTTCCCGGACAATCGCTACGGCCGTCATCATCGCACAGATCAGCATCAGAATCAAGCCCATAACTCCAGGCACGAAATTATAGGCGCTCTTGCCCTGGGGGTTATAGAGCATTCTGATGACCGGGGTGATCGCCGCTCCTGCCATTCCGCTTTTCTCGGCGATCTCCTGCTGGCAGGTGGCCAGGATGTTGGCGGCGTAGGCCGTGATCATCGAGGCCTGGTTCGGGTCGGTGCCGTCGGCGATCAGCTGCACGGACGCTTCTCCGTTAAGTATATCGTTCGAGAAGTTGTCACTGAAGACCATCGCAAGGCTGGTCTTGCCTTCCCTGAAGATGTCGTTGATCCTGTCGATGTCTGTGATCCTTTCGCTGACGTTGAAATATTCACTGGCATTCATCCGTTCGATGATGCGTGTCGTGAGTTCGTCATTTACAGGGTCGAACACGGCCACGGAGGCGTTGCGCACCTCGGTGGTGATGGCGAATCCGAACAGCAGAAGCTGCGCGATCGGCATCCCGACTATGATGAGCAGAGTCCACCTGTCTCTGAGAATATGTCGGAACTCTTTCTGTATGAACGCTATTAATGACTTCATCTGCTGTTACTCTCCATTTCTTTTCGCATCCCTGGCAAGGCGACGGAACACCTCGTCCATACTCTCCGCTCCGAAACTCCGCTTCAAGGCGGCAGGGGAGTCCAAAGCCTTGATCTGACCGTCCACCATAATCGAGACGCGGTCGCAATATTCAGCCTCATCCATATAATGAGTGGTCACGAATATGGTGATTCCATCATCGGCCGCCTTATAGATGAGTTCCCAGAACTGCCTTCTGGCCACCGGGTCCACACCTCCCGTCGGCTCGTCCAGAAAGACGATTCCGGGCCTGTGGAAAATCGAGACCGAGAACGACAGTTTCTGTTTCCAGCCCAAAGGCAGTTCCTTGACCATCGTGTTCTTCTCGGAACTGAAATTCAGCTCGTTAAGGAGTACGTCAGTTTTCTCTGCGATTTCCTTACGGCTCATCCCGTAGATCCCGCCGAACAGCACCAGGTTCTCCTTGACGGTCATATCCTCGTAAAGCGAGAACTTCTGGCTCATATACCCGATGTGTTTTTTGACCATCTCCGGCTGCTTGGCGATGTCGTAGCCTGCCACGGTTCCGGTCCCGGATGTCGGCTTGCTCAGGCCGCAGAGCATCCTCATCGCCGTAGTCTTCCCGGCCCCGTTCGCGCCGAGGAATCCGAACACCTCGCCGTGATGCACATCGAAGGAGATGTGATCCACGGCCGTGAATGTCCCGAAGCGTTTTGTAAGGTTGTCCGTATGAATTACTTTCGCCATCATATTCTCATAAAGCAATCTTCCACAGATGGTTGGATCGCATTGATTGTGATATTGTTGTGCTTCCTGTCTTGAAGGAACTTCATCAGTTCTTCAATGTTTGCCTCCCCGCTGGTGGAAAGGTGCACGGAATCTCCGAACGAGAACGCCCGTACAGTTCCCGTGTAGGCTCGCAGGTCTCCCAGCAAGGCGTGCATCCTGTCGGATCGGACTGAATATAGCTGGTCCGGGAACTCCGCTATTATGCCGGCCGGGCTGTTGACCGTCAGGAACTCTCCGTTTCTGATGAGGGCGATCCTGTCGCATCTTCCGGCCTCGTCCATATACGGGGTCGAGACCAGAATCGTGATTCCGTCGTTCTTCAGTCGTCCGAGCATATCCCAGAACTCTTTTCGTGAGACAGGATCGACACCTGTCGTCGGCTCGTCAAGGAACAGGACTTTCGGCTTGTGGATCAGAGCGCAGCAAAGTGCCAGCTTCTGCTTCATTCCTCCGGACAGTTTTCCGGCCATCCTTGTCTTGAACGGCTCGATCTGCTTGTAGATGTCCTCTATCAGGTGGTAGTTCTCCTGAATGGTGGTGCCGAACAGCGTGGCAAAGAACGTCAGGTTCTCCTCCACGGTAAGGTCTTGGTACAGAGAGAACTTGCCTGGCATATAACCGATAATCTTTCTGATCTCTCGGTAATCTCTCACAGTGTCAAGCCCTTCCACCTGCGCCGTTCCCTCGTCCGGTACCAGCAGGGAGGTCAGCAGACGGAACAGCGTGGATTTCCCCGCGCCGTCCGGGCCGATGATCCCGAAGGTCTCGCCGTGCCTTACGTCGAGAGAGACCCCGCCCAACGCCTTGACCTTCCCGTAGGACTTCACAAGCCCTTCCGCCCGTACCGCTGATTCTGTCAATGAACCTTTCATCATCAGAATTTGACTTCTCCGTACATCCCAAGTTTAATCAGACCGTCATTTTTCACGGCTATCTTCACGGCATAGACAAGATTAGCCCTCTCGTCCCGTGTCTGTATGGTCTTCGGCGTGAACTCCGCCTTGTCCGAGATCCAGACGAGTGTGCCGGCATATTCCTTTCTGCCGGAAGTGCCTTGGTCGGCATAGACCTTGACCGCCTGTCCGAGTTTGATATTCGTCAGCTGGTCGGCCGTGATGTAGGCGCGGAGCCTGATGTTCTCAAGATCCGCCACCTTGAACAGCGCGCGTCCCTGCACGGCGAGTTCCCCCGCTTCTGAATATTTTGCCAGAACGGTTCCGCTCACCGGGCTGGTTATGACGCACTTGCGGATCCTGTCCTCAAGCTGCGCTATCTGTGCCTCAAGGGCGTCGGCCTGTCCGGAGACATTGCTGTTGGCGTTCTGAAGGCTTTCCTTCTGGGCAGCCAGCTGGCGTTCGAGGATGTCCAGCTGGGCCTGTATGTCCTCCACCTGCTTGCGGTTCGAGGCTCCGGCCTGCTCAAGTTTCGTGAACCTGTCCAGTTCCTGTCTCTGTTTGACGATCTGGCTTTCAAGGGCGGCAATCTGTCTGGAAATGTTCAGTCTGCCGCTTCCGACCGCCCTGCGGCTGGCCTCCAGCTGGACTTTGCTGAGGAAAAGCTGCACCGTGTCGATGCAACCGACAACGGCTCCGGCCTCCAGTCGGTCGCCTTCCTGAATGCCAAGGCTCATTATCTTTCCGTTACCCTCGGCTGAGATCGTCACCTCGGTCGATTCAAAAACTCCTGAGGCGTCGTAAGCCTTGTTGCCTTTCCCGCAGGATGCCACCGCCAGAGTCAGAACCGGCAGCAATGAATATGTCAGTGTCTTTTTCATATCTTTTTGTTTTTTTAACGTTGAATGAATATATACGTTAACCTTTCGTGGTTAATTGTTTGTCACGTATTTAAGATTGTACATCGCCAACAGCATCCTCACCTCGTGGCCCGCTTTCTCCTGTTCTGCCAGCAACTCATCGTTCATAAAGCCGACCAGATCCGAACCAGAGATCGTGCCTTCCGCCATCCTCGCCTCGTTGGCCTTGAGGACGGACTTGCGCAGCGCGATGATCTCATCGTCATATTCAAGTTGCTCCCGTAAGGTCTTGATCTCGCTGTCCTTGCCGCTGATGTCGATGCTTGTGTTCAGCAGGAAAGTCTGCCTTTGGGTCTCGATGCCCGCCTTTCTGGTCTCAAGAATTCTAAGGTCGTTCTTTTTCGTGTAGAAATTCCCTATGTTCCAAGTCATTCTGACTCCCGCCGTCAAGTAAGGCTTGAACTCGTCGGACAACATATTCAGTCCCGGTCTGCCGTAGCCTCCGCTGACATACAGCCCGAATTTTGGGGTCAGGCCGGCGGTAATCTGCTTGTTCTGGGACTCCAGCGCCTTGAGCTGCGCCTCGTACATCGCAAGCTCCGGCCTGAGGATTTCCGCGCTGCCTCCTGCCATAATCGGCTCAGGCTTGATGAGTTCCGAGTCTTCTTCAAAACTCATTCCGGTCAGCAGCCCTAACATCCTGAGGTACGCGCTCTTGGTGTTCCTGAGATTCAGAGCCTCCTGCTTGGTTTTCAGCTGCTGGATTCTGATCGCGTCCAGGTCCGCCTGTCCGGCCACCCCGTTCTCGATGTAGGACTCCACCTTCCTATAGTTGGTCTCCAGGTTCGAGAGCATAAGCTCACACTGCTCTATGTTGCTCTGCATCAGGATTATCCCGAAGAACATCTCATTCACCTTCGCCCGCAGTCCGTATATGCTTGCGTCAACGCTTTTCGCATCGGCCTCCGCCTGGCTTTCCGCCGCGTCCTTGCGGGCCTTGACAGCCCCTCCGTCCCAGATAGTCTGGCTGATGTCGATCGAGGCTCCGTACTGGTCCTTGCTCATAGTCGGAATCATTCCCGCAAGCTCGTCCGGATTGATCATACTTCCGAACTGACTCTGCGCCAACTTCTCTTTGTCGAGACTGAATTTGGTCACATCCGACTGCCAGCTGGCCTTGGCGGAGAACGTCACCTGTGGCAGATATGCCTTCGAGGCGTTGGACAATGTGTAATCCTTTGACTTTTCGATCAGTTCATACTGTCTAACCAACGGATAATTCTTTTCAGCCGCACCGTAGCATTCCTCCAGAGTGACTGTCCGCTGCTGTGCGAGGCAGGGTAGTGACGCGGCCACAGCCATTGCCGCCATAAGAAGTCGTTTCATTGTAATATTCATTGATCCTTGTCGTTTTTTATAGCGTTCCAGATGAACTCCACATTCTCCTCCCTGCGGTTGATCAGGTACTCGTTTATGTCCATCTCCGGCTCAAGTTTCTTCAGCACCGGAATGCACAGGAACGAGGATGCGTTGAGTGAGATTATGTTCATTATAAGGCTTCTCACACTGATGTCACGGATGTGTCCATCTTTGATCTCTTTTGCCAGCACACCGTTAAACCAGATCAGGTAATCGGACAGTTTAGACTTCACGATGTCAATGACTTTCGTCATATTCTCCTCGTTGTGGATCAGTTCGTTTATTATGAACCAGACGAACCTGTCATTATCCATCAGAAGGTTGAACTGGTTTCTGACGAACTGCGCGATGACTTCCTTGAGGTCAAATTCCTTGCTGTGAATTCCTTCCAGAATCCCGACGATGAGTTGTGCTTTCTCGTCGAAAACCATCTGAAAGAGTTTCTCCTTCGACCTGTAGTAATAGTGCAGCATCGAATGGCTCACCCCGGCCCTCGCCGCGATGGCCATCATCTTCGCGTTGCCGTACCCCTTCTCCATAAACTCCTCTTCCGCCGCCCTGAGGATTTTCGCGGCTGTGTCTAAAGTCTCCTCTGCCATATTCATTCACTCTTTTATTTTTCCACTTCGCTCTCTTTGCATCCAGTTGTCTCGTCATTCTCGTCAGCGACATTTGGAGAGATGCTACTGCCAGCTTGCAGTTCTCCCGCGACGATGTCATCTTCGGGAATATATTCCTCCGTGAGCAGTACCTTGACCGCCCCGATGACCACGAATGCCATTATCGCCCATTTCATAACCATAATTCCTTACGCTTGCCTCACCGTTTTGCCGTCTCAGATTGCCCTATTTATAGACATTTATGTTAGACAATGATGTCCGACAAACGTGTTCGACAATTTTGTCGATACAAAGTTATTGATATATTTTGAAATCGCAAAATAATATTTCAAGACAAAATAAGAGGCAGAGTCAAAAAGCAAGTGCAACATTACAACAAGACAGAACAAGAAGCAGGGTATGAGGCAGAACAAACTTTTACAAACCACGGCCGATGAATATGCTTCAGAAGGCTCTCTGGAGGGGGTGAGCCTGGCCGACCTGGGTTTAAAGCATAGGTCAGCCATCCAATCCCCCACTCTGCACCGTTCAGTGGCATATTCATCGGCCGTGGTTTGTAAAAGCATAGATTTAGAAACTGTTTTGATTTGTTTGTTTGAAAATTTGAGAGTCAAAAACTTCAGTTTCGACCGCTTCTTCCAAGGAAGATAGTGGTGCTATCTGACAGAAGAAGCGGGAAGAAAATGAAGATTCTTTCACCTCAAAGGACATTTCAAACAAATCAAAACTTATTTTTTGTGATATTGCCGTGGAGTCATTAACTTTATGAAGAATTTAACAAATTATCATTTTATGAGACCAATCAGGAAAACTGTGTGCCTTCTTGCCGGCGCACTCGCACTGACATTGATGTCTTGCGAGAAAGAGGACAAGACCGTAGCGGTGGAGAGTATCGCGTTTGAGGAAACTTCATTAACTTTGACAGTAGGACAGAGTACGGTGCCTTCCGTGACAATTCTGCCTGAAAACGCCACGGACAAGACATATTCCTTGACATCCAGTGATGAATCTGTCTTGGCGGTTTCCGGAGAGGAGATTTCTGCCGTGTCTTTCGGTGACGCTGTGCTCACAGCCACGTTGCCGGACGGCAGCCTGAAGACCGAATGCAACGTCACTGTGATCCCTGAGGACTACCAGACGGACTTCACAACGCTCAATTCCGCCACTGGCTACTACTATGGAGACTATTATATGTCGGGAACAGACAACACTTGGTCCTATTTCACATCAGGAAGTGTGATTTTCACTGAAGGAGCTTTCAGTGGCAAAGGGACAGCCCTTTTTCTGGAACTCAACGCTCCGAAATCTGGAGACAAGGCTGTTGCGGCAGGAACGTATGTCGCTGACGGGGCTGGGAATATGCAAGAGTACACATTCGTGAAAGGTGAGGATTTCGGAGCCGGCGGGCTTCAGGGTACCTTTGTCTATGACAGTGAGGTTGAGGGAAATTACGAGGTTGTCAACGATGGCGTGATTTCGGTCAAGACGCTTAACGGCTCTTATGTCGTTACGGCCTGTGTCGAGGCTGGAGGCCGGCATTATTCATTCAGATATTCAGGCTCGGTTCCTCTCAAGGATTATTCCAAAGACTATGACAATTACAAGGTCGTTGAGATGAAGAACCTTTCACACGGCACTCTGGACTACTACGGAACAAAGATTTACGGCAAGACCGGCACGGACTATTCCGGATGGACAGTTTATCTTGGTGACGCTACTATGGATTTCGACAATTACGAAGGGACAGGGGAGATGCTGATGCTTGACCTCAATACGGCCTCAAGTTACACGACTGCGATCCCTTCCGGAACCTATAAGGTGATGTATGCCGCTGACAATGCTCACTTCCAGCCGTTTACGGTTGTCCCTGGATTTGAGGAGGCTGGAAATCAACTTGGAACGTGGTATGCTTCTGATTGGAATCCACTTTATAGAGCCAATGTCGGCTGGGTGAATGTGACCAACGAGAATGACAAGATCTACACGATCGAGTTCAAGTTCCGTGACGATACCGAGGAAGTTTATTTTCAAGGCCGCTATAAAGGAGAGCTTACTTATGGCGACTACCACGAGTAGTTGATGCCATTTTAAGATGAAAGGCCTGAAAGTCCGATGACTTCCAGGCCTTTCATTTATGGGAAATATTCCTATTCTTTCACGCACCTTACGCACATACCTTGCGAGCGGGCGTCCTTCATAACCTTGAATGTCCTTTTGCTCTTCATAATAGCCATATACTGGCCGTAGAGTTCAGGACTGGTTGAGGTCGCAGACCTGACAGCGGCGGTTCCGAACCATACACCAGCGTATGGGGTGGCCTCCGGATAGTCAAGTCCTCCGGAAGCATAGACCCTTGTGCCTGTGCAAGGGAACCATTGGTCATAGATAAGCGCTCCGCGGTTTTCGGCGTCCCAGGTCATATCCGTGAATTTCATCCAAGCGAACGGAGTGTTGCCGTCAGTGTCGCTGACAGGAACCTTGTAGCCCACAGGACACGGATCGTAGATGGTCTTCTTCATCGAGACTCCTCCCCAGTAATCATCATTGGAGACATCAACCCAATCCTTTGTGATGTAGTCGCAGACATATTCAGGCTCACCATATTCGTCCACTTCTCCGGTCGCCTTGTAGGTCATCGCATAGAATGTCGTAGGGAACTGGATCGAATTCTCGATTGTGCCGTGGTAGTCAGCCAAATCCTTTATCTTGAAGAGGACCTTTCCGTCGATGCCGTAGAGTTCTTTCTCTCCGTCAGCCACATAGCTATAGTCTTCGTTCTGGATTGTGAATCCGGCTGCTCCAGGGAACGGATCCTTGCGGCCCCATTGGTAAAGCATTCCGAAGTTATCGAATGAACCTTTGGTGGTTTCCGTCGCTCCGATGTTCCTGTCCATAAATGACCACTGGGTACCGGCGGCGTTGGCTTCGGTCGTGTACAATGTCGCCTCCGGATCGTAGTCGCATACCCACAGATGCCAGCTCCACAGAATCTTTCCGGTCACATCACAGACCGCGACGAGGGCGTTGCCCTTTGAGTCGGCGATCTCTGCGTAGGCCGTCTGTGCTTCAGGGTCGAAATACAGGGTTTTCACAAGACCGTAGCTGTCCTGCCATACGAGTTTCACGGTGGAACCTTCACCGGTCAGTTCGGTCTCTGAGTTTCCTTTGTGGGAAGTGGTGAATGAGACCACACTGCCTGGCTTGACGATATAGCAGTTGGCGGTGCCGTTCTCCGAAAGATTCACCGCGGCCGCCGAGATTTCTTCTGGAACGTAGATTGGTTTTTGAGGTCCGTTGTCTTCCTTACACCCTATAAAGGAGACACTTGCCGCACACAGCAATGCCGTGAGCAAGCTTTTCTTGTAGTTGGTCATAAAATAATTTGTTAAGAACGTTTAAACTTCAATCGTGAAGATAGGAATATTATTTCGTTCTTTCCGCATTATTTTACTATAAAATCGATTTTATCCAATATTTAAAGCATTCTTTGAATATTTATTCTCCGTTACGGTCTTTTCACAACCCTTATAGCAGTCTTTTCACAGCCTTGAAGAACTTGTAAGGCATATATCGGAATGGCAGGTCCAGCCAGGTCGGAGTTGTGACGACCGCACGATAGTGAGTGAACGCGTCGAAACTACGTTTGTGGTGATAGCTGCCGAGTCCGGAGTTGCCGACTCCGCCGAACGGAATGTTCTCGTTGGCGATGTGCATTATCGTGTCGTTTATGCAGGCTCCGCCTGAGGACGTGTGACGCAGGACGTAATCTCCGCGGCTTCCGAAATAGTACAGAGCCAGAGGCTTTTCCCTTGACGTGACGAATGAGATCACCTCATCGATCTCCTTGAATGTCTGCACGGGGAAGATCGGACCGAAGATCTCCTCGCGCATCACCGGAGCGTCCGGCGAGACTCCGTCCAGAACCGTCGGCTCGAAATACCTGTCGCCACGGTCCGTGTGCCCTCCGAAAGCGGTCTGTCCGTCTTTCAGGTAACCTTCCAGCCTCTCGAACGCCTTGTCGCTTACGATTCTGACAAAGTGCCTGGTCTTGTGCGGATTCTCTCCGAGAAGTTCCTTGAAACTGATTTCCAGTTCTTTAAGGAACTCATCTTTGATTTCTTCGTGGATCATAAGGTAGTCCGGTGCGATGCACGTCTGCCCGGCGTTGAGGCTCTTGCCCCAAGCGATACGCTTCGCCGCCACCTTGATGTCGGCGTCCTTGTCCACGATGCACGGACTCTTCCCTCCGAGTTCCAGCACGACCGGCGTAAGGTTCTTCGCCGCCGCTCCCATCACGATTCTGCCAAGTGCCGGGCTTCCGGTGAAGAATATGAGATCCCAGCGTTCATCCAGCAGAGCTGAGTTTACCTCACGGTTTCCTTGGACGACAGCGACATATTCATCGCTGAATGTGTCCTCGATCATCCGCAGGGTTACCTTGGAGACGTTCGGGACGTAAGGGGACGGCTTCAAAACCGCCGTGCAGCCGGAGGAAATGGCTCCAACAAGCGGAGTCAGAAGCAGCTGCACGGGATAGTTCCACGGCGAGATGATCAGCGCGGTGCCAAGCGGCTCGCTGATGATCCTGCTTCGTGACGGGAACATCTTCAGCGGAGTCGCCTTCCTTTGCGGCCTGCTCCATTTCCGTATGTTATGAATATGGCTGCGAATCTCCCCGAGAAGTATGCTGACCTCTGTCAGGTAAGCCTCCTCGTAGGACTTGTGCAGATCCGTCCACAGTGCCTCGCACAGTGGTTTCTCCCATTTGCGCACCGCAGCCTCGAACGCTCTGAGCCGCTCCAGCCGCCATTTCACGTCAAGGGTCGCCCCGCTTCTGAAGAAGCGCTCCTGCCGCTCCCTGATCTCCTTTATCCTCTCAATCGAAGTATTTTCCAAAATTATGACGCTTTATGAATATTCCGTCTCAAAGTTAGTGATTTACTCTTGATATTCAGAGCCTCATTTCCATTTTCCTGAATATTCCTTCGTCCGGTGAAATGATCCATCACGCTGTAAACCCCGAAGCATTTTCCGAATATGAAGTCGAAGACCGCGATCGGCAATATTCCTTGCCAGAACCGGATGAAGTGGTAAGGGAACGGGATGCCTTTGAAACTTTTGCCTTTTTCGATGGCTTTGATGACTTTGGCGGCGACTTTCTCCGGCTTCAGGATCGGGAATATCTTGGACTGCACGCCGTCAAACATTCCCGTGTCGATGAAGTACGGCGCCACGGACATAACCTTGACCTTGCTTCCCGCAAGTTTAAGCTCTATCCTCATTGACTCCGTCCAGCCGATCACCGCCCATTTGCTCGCGCAATAGACTGACATCTTAGGCACTCCCAGCATTCCGGCCGCTGACGCTATCGTGCAGATGCAGCCGCTGTTCCTTTTGATCATGTCAGGGAGAGCCTGAAGCGCGACCAACATCGGGGCCGTGGCGTTCACGTCCATCGTAAGGTTAATGTCCTGCACTGTCTGCCTGTCGAACGTCCTGTTGCCTCTGACAATTCCGGCGCAGTTGATCAGCATATCCACATCCCCGACCTCGCTGATGACTCTTGAATATGTCTCCGCCACGATGTCCGCGTCTGCGCAGTTAACCTGATAGGAATGGATTCTGTTCTTGTGGCCAACCATAGTTGCTCTGGTGTCAGCGTTTGGCTTCTTGGTGTCACTTCCCAAGATTCCGGCCAATTCAATTTCCGTCCTTCTGATATTGTCCGGATTTACATCCCAGATCACTAAATGAGCCACCTCTTTTTCCAGACAGATGCGTCCCATAATCTTGCCTATCCCTGAAGCGCCTCCAGTGATGAGCACTGTTTTTCCTTTTAAGTTCATATTATATACTACTAACTAACCACACAAATGTAAATTCTTTCAACCAATAAACAATGAAATTCGTCCTTTTGAAAAGTATTTGGGGCTTGACATCGTAATATTTCCACTTTATGACTACCTTTGCCGTATGGATGCATTGAACAAAGAGATGCTGCGTTTGGCTCTGCCGAGCATTCTCGCCAACCTGACCGTTCCGTTGGTCGGGATGGTGGACATCGCGGTGGCCGGCCATCTGGACACCTCCGCGGCGGCTCTGATCGGTGGAATCTCGGTCGGGTCCCTGATGTTCGACCTGCTTTACTGGAACTTCGGATTCCTGCGCGCCGGTACGGGCGGGATGACCGCGCAGGCTTTCGGACGGCAGGATTGGGACGATTGCGTCGGCAACCTTACGAGGGGAGTCGGACTTGCGTTCATCATAGCCTTCGCCCTGCTCCTGATCCAATGGCCCTTCCAGAAACTGATCTTCCTCTTCGTCGGCTGCTCCGAAGAAGTCCGTTCGCTTGCCCTTGAATATTTCTACATCCGCATCTGGGCCGCACCCGCCACTCTCAGCCTGATGGCGTTCCGTGGCTGGTTCATCGGAATGCAGGACACATTCAGTTCGATGTTGACCGATGTGATAGTCAACGTTGGCAATATCCTCTTCAGCATCCTTCTGACCTTCGGAATCCCAGGAACAGCCTTTAATGGCCTTGGCTTCAAAGGAATAGCCTTGGGAACAGTCGTGGCGCAATATTCAGGACTCCTTTTCGCCTCAGGACGTGTCGCTCTGAAATTCAGGAATATAACAGGAGGTGTCTCGGCTTTGGACCTCAAGGCCGCTTTCAATGGCGACAAGGTCCGGAGATTCTTCTCCGTCAACCGTGACCTTTTCATCCGCTCGGTCTGCCTGATAATCGTCTATCTGGCATTCACAGCCATCTCCGCCCGTTTCGGAGACGTTCTGCTGGCCTCCTGCTCCATTATGCTGAAGCTTCTGCTGGTATTCTCCTATTTCACAGACGGTTTCGCTTTCGCCGGCGAGGCTCTCACCGGAAAGTTTGTCGGGGTCCGTTGGCCTCAGATGGTCCGACGGACCGTGGACTACACATTCGGCTGGAGTATGGGAATCGGAGTCATATTCGTTTTCATCTATGCCGTCTTCGGAATGTCGATGGTCCGTCTTCTGACATCCGACGGCATTGTTGTTGAGGCCACCCGCGCCTTTATGCCGTGGCTCGTCCTCTTCCCTTTGGTAAGTTGCCCCGCCTTCACCTGGGACGGCATCTACACCGGAGCCACCGCCACCAAGGCGATGCGTGACTCCAACATCGGCTGCGTCGTCGCCTTCTTCGCCGTCTGGCTTCTGGGAATGTTCCTCTTAAGGCCAAAAGGAACAGCCGCCGCCCACCTCCTCTTCGCCGCCTACTACGCCCACGTCATCTTCCGCTCCCTCTACCAAACCTTCCTCTACGAGAAATCAATCATAAGGCCGCTCCTCTGACCATCCTCACCCAGCCACCATTTTTCTCTTGTCCTTTAACCATCCATCCCTGCTCATTCTCATCTCTCATCCTCATCCTCGTTCCCATTTCCATCCCCATTTCCATTCTCGTTTCTTATCTGTATTCGTATTTCCCTTCCCACACCTTTCTTATCCATTCTCACGTTTTTTCCCTATTCCCTATCACTCTTTTTGCAATGTCGCGACGGTAGCAATAATGTTGGAATATGCTCCCGTGACAGTGAAAAATTACGATGACTGGAGCGGAAACCAAGGAATATGTCACCTTCATCTACCCCTCTCGTCTTGCCGAACACGAATGTGTCAATAAAGTCCGATAATGCTCCCGTGACAGTGAAAAACTACGATGACGGGAGCGAAAACTAAGGAATATGCCACCGTCATCCGAACAATTCTTTAAGAACCGGAAGATCTATCCTGAGTATCCGTGCGATGCGCTTCATATCAATCCGGTATTCCTTTTTCAGAATGATGGCCAACCGACATCTGTCGTCTATGCTTAATTCGTTGATGGATTTTGTGTTGAATCGCTTGCGGAGAATTTGCGTGATGATTTCGTCCAATTCCCCATCCGACAATGTCACCATTTCTCCGATCCCTTCGGCGATCTTGACGTAAGCGTCTATGTGGCGAATAAGATCTGAGCTGAATCTCCACGAATCGTGAAGTGTCTGCTCAGCTTTCCGGACGTTTACATACGACTCCGGAAGAATGAATCCCATAGATCTGTTCAGAAGGTAATTCTTTGGCGGAATGACCTTTGTCTTGAGAGTCCTCATTATTTCCCGACCGGACATATTCCCGAGTTCAGTCTTTTCGTAGAGTTTATTGATCTCGCTGAAAATCAGATTCGTGGAACCCCATAAATACCCATTGGCCGTGATGTCTGGCCTTGCTTTGAGTGGATTTCTGGCTATATATACGATAGTGTCGGCCAATTGCCTCTTGTCCTCGACCCTGACAAGTTTGAAGCCATATCCATTCGGTAGCGGAGGATATCCATCTGTCCGAAGCTTTTCATTTATCCTCCTTTTAATGAATATGAAGAAGTTCACGATGTCTTCCCCCGAACCGTACAGAAGGAGATGGCAATGGTTGACCATCAAGACGAAAGCGATGATTGACAGTTTGTGAATATACTGCCCGATGGCGACCCCGTTCATCCCATCGGCATATTCCTCATCATTGTTGAACAACTGGCCTTTTTCAAGAGAATCGAAAGTCAGATGGTAGTACCAGCGTGGCCACGTTCTGTACTCTTTGTAGGCTTCTTTCCGTTCCTTGTTTTTCATTTCGTTTACGTTTAAGTAGTTCTTGAATATATGGCCGTTAATCAACGGCACTTACTATGGCCGCAATATAGTCTATTTTCTTCATTCTCATATTCAAAAACAGAAAAATCTGCATAAAGAAACATAAGTTTATGTTTTTTTATCATTACTGTTTTAGAGTAAATAGGCTCCGTGTGGTAAAAGTATGTGTCAACGAACGTCAGGGGAAAAATCAAATGGCTGATTTTGGTAACAATATCGCTCTCGTGATGGTGGAATTGAACGGTGACAGGGGCAATATGGCAGTTAAACGCTCCCGTGGTAGTAGGTTTGGATTATGACTGGAGCATTATGGCGGCAAAACGATTCCGTCGCGGATAAATTGAACGATGACTGAAGCAAAAGTAATCGATAGTGCTACTGTCAAGGTAACACACGACGATGTGAACAAGGAGTAGCGGCGTTAGCGTTTCCTGAAATATTTCCCGATGACGGGGAGGGAGGTGAGGGGGAAGTCGCGCTTGATGATCACGGCGCAGAAGGCGAGGATCAGGACGGTGTTGATTCCGATGGCGGGCCAGGTGGAGAGGTGAACGTTGGCGCAGGACATACATACAAACAGGATCATGGCCAGGCAAATGTACATTGCAATGTCCTTAAGCGGGTAGTTGATCGGGTACTTCTTCTGACCGACTATGTAGGACAGGACCATTGCGACTCCGTAGCCGGCGAAACCGGCCCAGGCGCAGGCCATATAGCTGAACTTAGGGATGAACATAATATTCACTCCGAACAGCACAAGGCATCCTATCCCGGAGAACAACGCCCCCCAAAGTGTCTGGTCTGTAAGTTTGTACCAGAATGAGAGGTTGAAATATACGCCCATCATAATCTCGGCGGCCATCACGATCGGCACGACCTTCAGGCCTTCCCAATAGCTGCGGCCGATGATGAACTTCAGGATATTCATATACCCGATGACGCAAAGGAACGCGAGGAGGGTGAATATGATGAAGTACTTCATCGCCTTGGCGTACATCTCCTTGCT
>CAKVCK010000026.1 GCA_934725575.1 uncultured Bacteroidales bacterium | reverse complement strand
GTACCCCTTAACGGGCTATTGTATACGTAAGTGGCTGTATGCCACAGTGTTTTTAAATTTTTTAACGTAGTATTGATTCATAGCCATAATAAATTAAAAAGGTAATTGAGAAGCTGTCCTCCTGGTTGTTAGCCAGGCAATAAGTGTCTGATGCCATAGAAGTAAGCTTCTCTTTGACCTTGTTGGTAGCAGGGCTACCGGATCTAATATTAATATGAGGAAATTGAATAGCTGATGAAGTCTCTTAATTCCGCTATGGAATTAAGATGAAAGAATCAGGAAGTAAGCCATCCTTGGTCCTCATAAAGTTGTGCCGCGGGCTGGACTCGAACCAGCAGTAACCATTGATCGTAGTAAGCAGGCATTTTGACCTTGGCAGGTAATGAAGCTGCTAAACCGCGGCGTGAAAAGTCTTATGACGATGAGCCCGTCAGCTCAGTACATCGATGCGATTCCTTTCGGATTGCGGATGCAAAATTATACGCGAAGTACGCAACCTTTTTGCGTAGTAGTGGAAATTAAATGAAATAGTACGTTTTTTTTATGTTTGCCATTAAAGTATCGGGTAAGGTTTCGAGGAGACTTATGGGGAATAAAGGAAAAAGAACCGTCCCTGAAAGTCCGTGCTGGAAACTTAATGTCAACTACTGCAAGATGTGTGAAGATGTGCAAGATGTTTTTCGGAATTGCTTGGATAATTGCTATATTTGCAAGTTGTAAAAAATACGGTTGTAATTACAATCAACACTATTTATATGTCAAACATCATCGATTTGAAAAAGGGTCTGAACATTCCGATCAGCGGAGCGGCGGCCCTAGAAGCAAAGAAGACGATCGTGCCTGACACAGTTGCCATCAAACCAACGGATTTCAAAGGGTTCTCCCCGAGACTTCTCGTGAAGGAAGGTGACAAGGTTCTGGCAGGATCCCCTGTTTTGGCAGACAAACAGCACCAGGACATTCTCCTGACCTCTCCGGTAAGCGGAACGGTTCAGGGAATCGTCAGGGGTGAGAAGAGAAAGCTTCTCGCTGTGCTCGTGAAAACGGACGGAACCAATGAGGCCGTCGATTTCGGAGCCAAGAATCCTTCCGGTCTTAAAGCCGGGGAGGTGAAGGAAGTCCTTCTCAAGAGCGGTCTGTGGCCATTCATCATTCAGAGGCCTTACGGAATCATCGCCGATCCGGCTTTGACACCTAAGGCTATTTTCGTGTCCGCGTTCTCGACGGCACCTCTCGCGGCTGACGCTGAGTTCGCCTTCAAGGATGAGTTCGCCGCCATCCAGGTCGGTGTGACGGCTGTGTCAAAGCTTGCCAAGGTTCACGTCTGCGTGAACAGCGACGCTTCGGCTTTCGCCAAACTCGCCGACGCGACTGTCCACACTGTCAACGGAAAGAAGCATCCTGCCGGCAATGTGGGCGTGCAGATCAGCCACATCTCTCCTATCAAGAAGGGTGAGACAGTCTGGACTCTGTCCCTGCTCGCTCTCGCGGCTATCGGAAAACTCTTTAAGACAAGTAAGCTGGATCTTACCCGCAAGGTGGCCGTTACCGGACCGGTTGTCAAGGACGCTTCTTATGTCGTTACCCTTCCGGGAATGCCGATCAAGGCTCTCAAGGGATTCTATGACAACAGTGTGGAGACCCGTTTCATCAGCGGGGACGTGCTTTCCGGCGAGAATGTCGGCGAGGACGGTTACCTCGGATTCTTCGACAATCAGGTCTCTCTGATCAAGGAAGGACGTGAGAGGGAAGTGCTTGGATGGGCGAAGCCGTTCAGGTTCAATCAGTTCAGCTCTTCGATGACTTACTTCTCCTGGCTTCTGCCTAAGAAGAAGTACAATATGGACACCAACACCCACGGCGGCGTGCGCGCGTTCGTGGTTTCGGATGTATATTCAAAGGTTCTCCCTATGGATCTTTTCCCTGTCTATCTGATCAAGGCCTGCCTTGCCGGAGACATCGAGAAGATGGAGCAGTTCGGTATCTATGAGGTTCTTCCTGAGGACTTTGCCCTTTGCGAGTTCGTGGATCCTTCAAAGAACGACATCCAGGCTATCATCGCCAAGGGAATCGACCTTATGATAAAGGAAATGGCTTAAAGGATTATCGCTATGGAAGAAAACACAGTAAAACCAGGCCTTTTCGAGAAAGGCGGTAAGTTGGGGTGGCTGCATTCTACCTGGGATGCCTTTGACACCTTCCTCCGCGTCCCTGCGACCGTGACAGCCAAAGGAGCTCACGTCAGGGATGCCGTTGACATCAAGAGAATAATGATCATCGTTGTGCTGGCTGTTGTTCCTGCCGCTCTTTTCGGTATGTGGAACGTCGGCTACCAGCACAATCTCGCGGTCGGAGACCTTCCGGGATTCTGGAACCAGTTCTTCTGGGGACTTCTCAAGGTCCTGCCTCTCTACCTTGTGGCCTACATCGTAGGTCTTGGCATCGAGTTCGCCTCAGCCCAGATCAAGGGTGAGGAAGTAAACGAAGGTTACCTCGTCTCAGGTATGCTGATTCCGCTGATCGTCCCTGTGGACGTTCCGCTTTGGATGCTTGCCATCGCGGTGGCTTTCGCGGTCATATTCGGTAAGGAAGTGTTCGGTGGCACAGGAATGAACTTTCTGAACCCTGCGCTCCTCTGCCGCGCCTTCCTGTTCTTCTCTTATCCTATCTCAATGTCCGGATCAGAGGTTTGGGTAGCGCATCGCTGCGGAGCTGACGCCATCTCCGGCGCCACACCTCTTTCTTATCTTACAGAGGGACAAGGTGCCCTTGAGGCCATCAACAACGCCGGCTACAGCTTCTGGGATATGTTCGCCGGAACCATCCCTGGATCTGTCGGTGAGACCTCTGTGATCGCCATCCTCATCGGTGCCGTCATCCTCATCTGGACAGGTGTCGCCAGCTGGAAGGTGATGGTTTCCTCAGTTGCGGGAGCCCTTCTCGTAGGCTGGCTTGGCAATGTTTGCGGAGCTACTGACGTTCCTGCTTACTATCAGCTCGTTATGGGTGGTTTCGCTTTCGGTACAGTCTTTATGGCGACCGATCCTGTCACCTCTGCCCAGACCGAGACCGGCAAGTGGATCTACGGATTCCTCATCGGCGCTCTCTGCGTGGTTGTCAGACTCTTCAACCCAGGCTACGCCGAGGGTATGATGCTGGCCATCCTCCTTATGAACACCTTCGCTCCGCTGATCGACCACTATGTTACATCGGTTGCCACGGGCAGAAGAGCAAAAAAGGTTACAATCGCTTAATTTTCAAGGAATATGAATACTAACGGTAACGCATACACAGTAATCTACACGACAGTTGTCGTGGCCCTTGTAGCGGCGATTCTTGCCTTTGTGGCTATGACGCTCAAACCAAAGCAGGACGCCAACATCAAGGCTGAGACCATCAGCCAGATGCTGACAGCGGCGCAGTTCTACACAAAGGACGAGTGCAGCGCTATGGGTAACGACAAGGTTCTGGAAGCATATTCACAGAACATCAAGGAAGCCTACACCATCAACGCAGATGGTCAGAAGGTCCGTGACCTCAGCACCGATGTCAAGAACATCGAGCTCCAGGACGGCCTCAAGGCTCAGAACAAGAACATCAAGGACGGCAAGGATCTTGACCTTCCGGTCTATGTCTTCAACAAGGACGGCAAGTCTGTGACTGTCATTCCTGCCTATGGCGCCGGTCTTTGGGGAGCCATCTGGGGATATATCGCCCTCGATGAGGATCTCCAGACAATCGTCGGTGCTTATTTCGATCACGAGAGTGAGACTCCGGGTCTTGGCGCGAAGATCAAGGACGACCCATCCTTCAGGGCCGAGTTCATCGGCAAGAAGGTCAACGTCGCTGTTGATCCTGCCTTCAGCGTTGTCAAGGTCGGCTCGAACGCCGATCCTGAGAACTCGGTTGACGCCATCACCGGCGCCACAATGACCAGCAAGGGTCTCGGTGAGGCCATCGCGTTCTGGCTCAAGGCCTACGCTCCGTTCCTTTCCTCAGCCGCTCCGGCCAAGGAGTGCTGCGGCGGAAACGGTGGTGAGTGCGACGGCTCGAAACCTTGCTGCTCAGAGTCTTCCGAGGCTGGATGCTGCTCTGACTCGTCAGCTGTTAAATGCCCTGTAACTGAATAATCAAGGAGGAAGTAATATGAACAAAGAACTCAAAGAAACGATTCTTAACCCGATCTTCAAGGGCAACCCTATCACTGTCCTTGTGCTGGGTATCTGCTCCTCCCTCGCTGTAACTGTCGAGCTCAAGGGAGCGTTCGTCATGGCCCTTTCCGTGATCGCGGTGACAGGACTCTCCAGTCTTGTCCTCTCGATCCTGAGAAACACAATCCCTAACCGTGTGCGTATCATCGTGCAGCTGGTTGTCGTGGCTCTTATGGTAATCCTTGTCGACCAGTTCCTGAAGGCCTACGCCTACGGAATCGACAAGCAATTGTCCGTGTACATCGGCCTTATCATCACGAACTGTATCGTGATGGGACGTATCGAGGCTTTCGCCCTCGGCAACAAGCCGATCCCTTCACTGCTTGACGGTCTCGCCAACGGTGTCGGCTACGGCCTCATCCTCATCGTCGTGGCTTTCTTCCGTGAACTCTTCGGATCCGGCACATTGTTCGGTCTGAGGATAATCCCTGAAAGCTTCTACGCCGCCGGCTATGTCAACAACGGTCTCGTGATCCTCCCTCCGATGGCGCTGATCCTCATCGGCTGCATCATCTGGATCCAGAGAAGCATCCAGAAGGACCTTCAGGAAAAATAACGACAAAGACAAGTACTGATTATGGAATATTTAAGCTTATTCGTAAAGTCAATATTCGTTGACAATATGATTTTCGCGTACTTCCTTGGTATGTGCTCATACCTGGCGGTATCGAAAAATGTGAAGACAGCTTCCGGTCTTGGTGTCGCTGTTATTTTCGTCCTTCTTGTGACATTGCCGATCAACTATCTTCTGAACAAGTACGTCCTGGCGCCTGACGCTTTGATCAAAGGTGTAGACCTGAGCTTCCTCAGCTTCATCATATTCATTGCTGTCATCGCAGCTTTCACGCAGCTTGTCGAGATGATCGTGGAAAAATTCGCTCCGGCACTATATTCATCACTGGGAATCTATCTGCCTCTGATCGCCGTGAACTGCGCCATCCTTGGTGGTTCGCTCTTTATGCAGAACAAGGATTTCGTGAATGTTGGTGAGGCTTCGGTTTACGCTCTTGGTTCCGGCATCGGCTGGTTCCTCGCCATCGTGACCCTCGCCGCGATCAGGGAGAAGATGTCCTACTCGAAGGTTCCTGCCGGACTCAGAGGCATCGGTATCACATTCATCACCGTTGGTCTGATGGCTATGGCCTTTATGACCTTTATGGGATTGACAATCTAATTAGGAGGCAGAGAATATGTTTTCAACAGTAATTTCAGCTATCATCACAATTGTGGTTGTGACCGTGGTTCTGGTCGCTCTGCTTCTGTATGTGAAGATCAAACTTACTCCGGACGGCACTGTCAAGATCGACATCAACGACGGAAAGAAGGTTCTTGACGTTCCTCAGGGAAGCGACCTTCTGCACACTCTCGCCGACCAGAAGATTTTCCTTCCTTCCGCTTGCGGTGGAAAGGCGAACTGCGGTCAGTGCAAGGTTCAGGTGCTTGAAGGCGGCGGAACCATCCTTCCTACCGAGACCGGCTTCTTCAGCCGCAGGCAGATCAAGGACGGCTACAGGCTCGGTTGCCAGGTAAAGGTAAAGGAGAACATCAAGATCCAGGTTCCTGAGTCAACGCTCAGCGTTCAGAAACTTGAGTGCGAGGTCATCTCCAACAAGAACGTGGCCACCTTCATCAAGGAGTTCACGGTTAAACTTCCTGAGGGAGTTCATCTTGACTTCAAGTCCGGTGAGTACATCCAGATCGACATCCCTGCCTACGACCTTGACTTCTCGACGATCGATGTTGACGATGTTTACAAGGCGGACTGGGAGAGGTACGGTTTCTTCGGCATCAAGGCCAAGAACGAGGTGCCTACTGTCAGGGCATACTCAATGGCCTCTTATCCTGCCGAGGGTGACATCATCAAGTTGAATGTCCGTATCGCCACTCCTCCGTTTGACAGGAGTCAGCCTAAGGGTGTCTTCAAGATGCTGCCTGTTCCTCCGGGAGTCGGTTCATCCTATGTGTTCACCCGCAAGCCGGGCGACAAGGTTTGGATCTCCGGTCCGTTCGGTGAGTTCCTTCTTCCTAAGAACGATCCTGATTCTCAGGAATATATCTTCGTGGGTGGTGGCGCAGGTATGGCTCCTCTGAGAAGCCACATTATGCACCTGTTCAAGACTCTCAAGACAAAGCGTGAGGTGCACTTCTTCTACGGAGCGCGCAGCCTTGTCGAGGCATTCTACCTTGAGGACTACGCCGAGATCGAGAAGGAGTTCCCTAACTTCCACTTCCATCTGGCCCTTGACCGTCCTGATCCGGCAGCTGACGCCGCTGGAGTCAAGTACACGGCTGGTTTCGTTCACAATGTGATGTACGAGACCTACCTCAAGGATCACGACACTCCGGAGGACATCAAGTACTTTATGTGCGGACCTCCAATGATGGTCGCTTCCGTCAACAAGCTGCTTGACAGCCTTGGAGTGCAGCCTGAGAGCATCCTGTACGATAACTTCTCTTAATCGAGAGATTATACCTTTAAAAGGAGTTGGCCTAAAAAGTCAACTCCTTATTTTTTACCCCCAGTCCCTACGGGGCAGCCCCGGTGGGGCAATGGGGAGCGTACTCCCCAAACCCCTTGCGTCGCTTCGCACTGCGTGCGCTAATTCTCCAACCCCCGTCACTTCGTGACAGCCCCGGTGGGGCGCTGGGGACCGTATTCCCCAGACCCCTTGCGTCGCTTCGCGCTGCGCGCGCTAATTCTCCAACCCCCGTCACTTCGTGACAGCCCCGGTGGGGCAATGGGGAGCGTACTCCCCAAACCCCTTGCGTCGCTTCGCTCCGATGATTACATTAATATGTAGTTAGGGATTGTGTGGATATATTCAAAGATTGTTAAATTTGCGGTATGATTGACAAGAAAGTACAGATGATGGATGCGGGAATGGTGCTGTTCACGAGCGAGAAGCCGTTCGGGACGGTGCTGGGAGGCATCAAGGCGGAGTTGACAAAACTCGGAGACGTTAAAAGATCCAACGAGATATCACCGGATGAACTCCCGGACACGACAGGGGAGTGCGACTTGTTCGTGGACTGGTCAACACCTCTGCGTTGGCGGGCCATTTCCTGCCGGCTGGAGGATGCCGGCCTTGTGGGAACCAATGCGGACGGCGAGGAAATCCGGCGTTATGCGCTTTGTGTCAAGGAAGGAAACAAGAACCGGAAAGGAAAGGTTGCGGTGACGCTGCTGCTTGCCGTGATATTCATAGCCTTGGGAATATTCAGCATAGACGGGGTCGCAGGAATATTCACGGTTCTTTTTGGCAGTGTTTTTGTCATTGCCATTGTTATTCTTGCTTTGCGGCCAAGTGTCAAGGCCCAAAAAGCGGTAAGAAATCTTCTTGAGGTGGCGCGTCAGGCGAAGTGATTTTTACCTCAGAACCGGCACTTTTTGACCCTCTGAAAGGCAATTTTTGGCGAATTTTGCCTAAGATAAACAAAAACAGCATAAAAAATCGTTTCAGATAGTTGTTTTGTTTAAAAGAATTTGTATATTTGACGTGAAGTTTTTCATAGTTTAAGTTTAGGTTAAGTAGCGGGGTGAACGCAGTGAATGCGCTTGCCCCGTGAATTTTATATAAAAAACATAAACTATATGTTTTTGAATGGAGATTTTTCTGTTTCTGTTCATTATTTCTGTTTTGTTGCCATACTTTTGCTGACGGTCCGCAACGGTGCGGCCCGTTAATTTTCTCAACTATGAAGAATTCTATTAGAATCCTCTTGAAAATCGCCGTCATCGGGTCAATGACGTTGGCTGTGGCGGCGGTGTCCTGCAACAAGATTCCTTCTGAAAACGTACAAGGAACGTTAAGTTGGAATTTCTCTTCACGGTTGTCCACAAGGTCCGCCCTGGATCTACCGGACACGGACGCGTTTGTGCTGACGGTCAAGAATTCGGCCGGTGAAACACTTTACGAAGGAGCTTATGGTGATTCTCCGGAATCGATGCTGCTCAATCCTGGCAGTTATACTGTCAAGGCCGTCTCAAGGAAGTTTGAGAAACCGGAATTCTCGGCTCCCCAGTTCGGTGATGAGCAAGTCGTTGTCGTGCAGTCCGGGAAGGAGGTCAAGGCCCGGCTGAACTGTACGCAACTTAATTCCGGAGTGCGTTTGAGGATTGACTCTGATTTCAAGTCGGTCTATCCGAACGGCTCGATCAAGGTGACTTCTACTGATGGAGAACTGGGATTTGGCCTGAGCGAAAAACGTATCGGCTATTTCAATCCAGGCAATGTCTCTGTCGTGATGAATGACGGGACATCCTCGAATGTGCTGCTGACAAGATTCCTTGACCCTTGCGAGATTCTCACTTTGGGAATATCCTGCCCTTCCTCCAAGCCGTCCGATCCGGAAAAGGGTGGAAGGCTTGCCATCACTGTGGACACTTCGAGAGTGTGGAACAACCTGTCATACGAGATAGGATCCGGAACGGGTGGCGAACCTGGCACCAGCCAATCAACGGCTTACAGCGTCGCGCAAGCGAAGGAACATATCGGCGAGAAAGGTGTCTGGGTCTGCGGCTACATCGTTGGTGGTGATTTGACCTCGTCCAAGGACGGAATATCCTTCAATGCCCCGTTCTCGTCAATGACCTGCATCGCTATCGCATCCCGTTCTTCGGTGACCACAAAGAGCTCCTGCCTGTCAGTCAAGCTGGCTAAAGGGGACATACGTTCGGCCTTGAACCTTGCCGATCATCCTGAGCTGCTTGGCTCCAAGGTTTACCTGAAGGGTGACTTGATAGCAGCCTATTACGGCATTCCCGGCATTGAAAACCTTACCGAGTATGCTATGAAGTAGGGCGCGGAATATCTGACACCAAATTAATTTTTTGAATATTATGAAAAACAATCTGTACAGGGTGGCCTGCGCCACCGTGCTGGCTTTGCTTTGCCCTATGGCGGCATATTCACAGAGCATAGCGACGAAGGCTCACAGGGCGTGGGAGTTCGGTCTCGGGGGCTCGGCGACCAACATCACAAGAACCACTGTGACGAATTTTCACCAGACCGCAGGAGGAGATTATGTCTTTACCCTTGACGAGAAACTGATCTACGGAGGCGTGGAGGTGTATTCGGCTATGGAGTTGAAAAAATGGCTCTACGCTGACATTCAGGCCAACATCGGCCTTGCACGTTACTATGATCAGCCCGCGGTCTCCAAGCAGGGATATTCATTGCAGGCTGGACCGGGGCTCCAGTTCCGCCCGTTTGTCGGCAGTGAGTGGATTCAGCCGTATGTCAGGGTTGGAGTGAACTGTTTCCACAAAAGCTTTCCGACCTCATATTTCGGACAGTTCACAGGGGATGTCACCAAAGAGGCCATTTGGAAGGCGGAAGACGCTTGGAACAAAGGATATACTTTTGACGCTGACACGTTTTTCCCTGTTTCGGCCGGCATAGGAATTATAGGTTGGCTTGGCAACAGGGTCGGTGTGCGGATCCAGGGACAGTATTTCCACTCGTTCGGAACGGACGGGATCAATTTCGCCCAGGCTACCGCAGGGATACTGTTGAGGCTTGGCGGATCGGACAAGAGCAAATCCGTCGCTGACCGTTACGTCAATCGGCATCCGAATGATTATGCCGGCCTGTTTCCGGAGAAAGTTGTGGAAAAGGAAACAGTCCGTGAGGTGCCTGTTGAGGTTATAAAGGAGGTTGTCAAGGAGATCCCTTTGGAGAAGACCCTTGCCGAGATGATGGACAATGTGAACTTCGATTTTGACAAGGCCACGATCACGGCGGATTCCCAGTTCACTCTTGACGAGATCGCGAACACGCTTTCTCGTTTCCCGGACGCACGGTTCCTTGTGGCTGGCTACACTGACGCGAGAGGCTCGGACAAGTACAACGAGAAACTTTCACGGGCGCGCGCCAAGGCTGTCTATGACGCGTTGGTCGGAAGGGGAATACCGGCCTCAAGGCTATGCTACCGTGGATTCGGAAAACGGGTGGCACTGATGTCCGCATCCGCTTCTGACGAGGAACGTAGGGGCGATCGTAAGGTTGTCATAGAGAGGGTCTCGTCGGAATCACTTTGGAATTATCTTAAAAAACAATAACAAACATATTCAGATATGAAGAACGTATTCAGAATTTTGGCTATGGCGCTGATAGGAGCGTCTGCGCTCGCTTCCTGCAATTCGCTTGAGGTGACTATGCCTGTCGGACCTCGTGGTGAGCAGGGTATTCAAGGAGTGCCGGGAAAGGACGGTAAGGATGGTCTGTCCGCCTATGATCTGTGGGTCAAGGCTGTTCAGGAAAAACTGATAGATTACACCGGCTCGACCGACATCAACCACTTCTTCCTTTACCTTAAAGGTAAGGACGGCAATGACGGAAAGAACGGTGACACACCGTACATAAAAGATGGAAACTGGTGGATAGGCGACAAGGACACCGGAGTCAAGGCCGCAGGCACCGATGGAAAGAACGGCAAGTCCGCTTACGAATTGTGGAAGGAATATGTCGCTTCCGGAGTGGATGATCCGCACGATCCTGGCTCTCAATGGGATAAATCGAGGATTAGCATAGCAGATTTCTATTGGTTCCTTACCGGAAACAATGGCGCTGACGGCCTTGTCCCTTACATTAAGGACGGCAATTGGTGGATAGGCGACAAAGACACCGGTGTCAAGGCCAGAGGCGATAAGGGAGACAAAGGAGATGCCGGAAAGGATGGTGTTGACGGTCAGAGCGCATACGAGATGTGGAAGGTTTACGTCAAGGAGACGATCGAGTCCGGAGGCAAGGTCGTTGACCAGAACGGCAATGAGATCACTCTTGATGACCTTTCAATTCTGAAATTCTTCCAGTACCTGACCGGAAAGGCGGGAGCGAAAGGTGATTCTGGAGCCGATGGCAAGGATGGCGCTGACGGAAAAGACGGAAAGGATGGCCTTACGCCTGAGATAGATCCGAAGACCGGGGAATGGATAATCGTCAACAAGGAGACCCGTGATACGATCTATACCCATATTTCAGCCAAAGGCCGTGACGGTCAGGACGGAGCGGATGGTAAAGATGGTTCGGATGGCAAGGACGGGACCGATGGAAAAGATGGAGTCGATGGCAAGGACGGAATCTCTCCGAAAGTAGGCGAGAACGGCAACTGGTGGATCGGCGACATTGACACTGGAGTCAAGGCTCAAGGCCCTAAGGGTGATGCAGGTTCTGACGGTAAGGATGGCGCTGACGGCAAAGATGGAAATGATGGCAAGGATGGAGCCGATGGTAAAGACGGTACGGACGGCAAGGATGGAGCCGATGGCTCGAACGGCAAGTCAGCATACGAGCTTTGGGTCGCCGATGTGACTTCCGCTGCGGGACTTGAGGATCCGAAGAATCCTGGCGCGAAATGGGATCCATCAAAGACTTCATTGTCTGATTTCTATGAATATCTCCGTGGCGCGGCCGGGGCCAATGGTGATACTGGCGCGGACGGCAAGGATGGAGCCGATGGAAAAGACGGCTCCGATGGCAAGGATGGTGCTGATGGCAAAGATGGTGTTGACGGCAAGGACGGAGACGATGGTTCGAATGGCAAATCCGCCTACGACCTTTGGAAAGAATTGGTGCTCAGCGAAGAAGGTCTTGACAATCCTGACAATGGGGTCTATGACATCAGCATATTCCCGAAATGGCCGACTTTTGCTGTCTCATTGTCAGATTTTTATGAATATCTCAGAGGCCGGAACGGTGAGGATGGTGAGCCTGGGGAGAAAATAGCCGCGACAGACACTATGTACGTTGAGGAGGCCGACTGGACAAAGTACAATGTCGCTCCGGTACGGGCGCTTGCGAAGGTAAGAATGAACGGTGCTGTCAAGGACACTACCTATGAATATGTCAACCCATATTCCGGCGGATGTGCTCTTGTCGTGACCGGCCCGGGGCCTGTCATAATCCCGGATTGCACGGTAAGGTTCAAGGATCAGACCGGAAGATCGTATACAAAGACATCCGACGCATCGGGTTATATCTATCTTGAGCGTGACGCGTTGCCGGATTGGGTCGAAGGCTCGCCAAGCATCTATGACCTTTCGTCCAGGACAAAACCGGAAAGCTTCTCATTTGGTGAGAAGACGATATCTGATCCCGACAGGATAGCGGCGACCTGCGGCGTTCCCTACAAGGTCGGAATGTCAGTGCGGATGACGGGATCGAGCTGGGAAGATGGATATGTCACAGCAGACTATCTGGTGACCAGGACGGTGGAAGGCATAGATGAATCCGGATGGGGAGGTTTGTCATTCCCTCAATGCAGTGGAGGCGGCCTTGGATATTTCTACTACAGAAGCCTTGGTGACTTGATGAGTTTCAGAAAATATTCATTCGGCAGGTTCGGCCAGCAGCCTAATGACTATAGCCAAGGAGACCATTTCATCAAGTTCAGCACACGTGATGTTGTGCGTCGATGGAGCCGTCCTGTCGGCACTGTGGCCAGCGAGAGAACCGAGCCTGTCATATTCGGAGACGGAAAGGCTCCTTCGGTGGTGGGAATACACCATATTCCGGTGTCGGGCTCAGGTCAAGCCGCCATTTATTCGGATTATTTGCCTGATTATGGAATCCAAAGCGCTTCCGCTTCCGAGACAATCATCCCTGAATATTGCGCAATCGGGGCATTGGATGTGTCTGGCCTGAAAGGTGGCAAAGGAGACGCGGCTTTCACGAGCGACAACGACAAGCTTGTGATGTCCGCCGACGGGACGGAAAAGGTGGCCGTAAACAGGACGAACTACGAGCTTATCCTTGGCCAGACCTCCTTCAGTTTTTCCTTTGATTACTCGACGTTCGGCCACGTATATTTGAAGAAATCCTATTATGATGAGTCCTCGGATGTTTACAGGTTCAGGCGCTACGACACTTTTGTGGAATATCTTGCGGCGACAAAGCCTTCAGACAGTGGTAGTAACGTGACGACGCTTGCCATAAGCGGAATGTTGGGAGGAGTCAGCATAAAGAACACTGTGGGTGTGAGCCTGTATGTCAGCAATGGCAATATACAGGCAGCAAGTCGCGGGCCGTTCATCATAAGGAATGTCTATAACAATTTTGAGCTCCAGTTCGTGCAGTTCAAGTACCGTGACGCTTATTATGGCAAGACTACGGGAAAGTTCCGTTATAAAGAGACTGATCCTTATGTGGCCTCTTGTACTCTCGGGGATGACACCTATACTTTCCAGGCAATTAAGGATGGTGTGAGCGCTCCGCTTCCGTGAAGTCTGTTTTTTGTTAGCTCATATATCTAAAAAAGACAGGTGGCCTGTGACGGGTCGCCTGTCTTGAGATTAATGAGCAGATTCTCAATGTGCTGTGAGTCTGTAGTATTATTTCAGATAGTCGTCGAAGTAGTTGGTGACCTTGTCCATCAGATGGATCCTCCATCTGCCGAAGACATTGTGCTCGGAGCAAGGGTACGGGAAATAGTCCAGCTGGACGTTCCGCTCGACGCATTTCTGGACGAAGCTCAGGCTGTGCTGCCAGACGACTGTGTTGTCGATGGCCCCTTGGCAGATGAGTAGTTTGCCCTTGAGGTTATTAACGTTGTTTATGAGGCTGGTCTGGGCGAAACCCTCCGGATTGGTGGCCTCGGTGTCCATATACCTTTCTCCGTACATCACCTCGTACCATTTCCAGTCGATGACCGGTCCGCCGGCCACACCGACCTTGAATGTCTCCGGGTAGTTGGTCATAAGTGAGATTGTCATAAAGCCTCCGTAGCTCCAGCCGTGTACGCCGATCCTGTCCGAATCAACGAACGGCAGCGATTTGAGCATATTAATGCCAACCATCTGGTCGGCCATCTCGTTCTGGCCGCAATGACGGTGGATCGCCTTCTCGTATTCGGCTCCTCGGTTCTGTGTTCCCCGGTTGTCCTGCACATAGACGATGTACCCTTTCTGCGCCATCAGCATCTCCCACATCCTGACCTGTCCGAGCCAGGTGTCCTGAACCATCTGAGAGTGAGGGCCTCCATAGACATAGAGGATCACAGGATATTTTCTGGCCGGGTCGAAATCCGTCGGGAGGAAGAGCCTGTACCAGTTGTCGTACTGTCCGTCAGCGCTTTTGACAGTTCCGAAGAGCACTTCTCCGGTCTTGTAGTCCTTGAGCGGATCGGAGGCCGTGGAGAGGTTTCTGATCAGTTTCCCGTCAGCAGCCCTGAGATCCGTCACCTGAGGGACGTTGAAGCTGCTGTAGCTGTCGATGAACTTCGTGCAGTCGTCGTTCAGGCTGATCGTGTGCCATCCTTCCTCTGCCGTAAGTCTTACGGGTTTCCCAAACTTGGCTTTGGCGACGATGTCCGCCGGGATTCTTGACAGGGATTGTCCCTTCGACAAGTTCTGGGGCCCGTTTTTAGGCCGCTGGGAATGTCGAAGCGACATCTTGACCTCGATCCTGAACAGATGGTTCTCGACCGGCGACACCTCCGCAGAAGTGTAATAGACGAACCTTCCGTCGTTGGCAAGGTACTCGACGTCAGCGTCAACCGCCGTGAGCCTTCTCACAGTGCCAAGCGTGTCACAGAGGTAGAGATTGCGGAATCCGTCGCGGTTGTTGGTCCTGTAGATGAATGAATATGTCCCCTTGACAAAACGTAGAGGATCGAGCGGCTCCACGTAGCGGGAGTCGTCCTCGGTCAATACTGTACGGGCGAATGATCCGTCGGCCGCGCGGTACATATTCAGTTTCAGATGTTTCTGGGTGCGGTCAAGAACCTGGATGAATATGTTCCTACTGTCCGGAGACCAGCAGATGTTCGTGAGGTATTGATCGTAGCCATATTCATCCACATCGCACCATACGGTCTTGCCCGTGGCTCTGTCATAGACTCCGAGCCTGACGTTCTCGCTGTCCATCCCGTTCATCGGGTACTTGATGCTCTTGAGCGAGCCGGTACGTGTGGTGATGTCAAGGAGAGGGAAGTCCGTGACCTTGCTGTCATCCTTTCTGTAGAAAGCCAGCTTGGATCCGTCCGGAGACCAGAATATTCCGTTCTCGATTCCGAACTCGTTGCGGCTGACGGTCTGTCCGTAGGTGATCTGGCTGTTCTCGCTTTCGGCGACGCTGACGGAACCGCCATCGAACAAGTACAGGCTCTGGCCGATCGTGTAGGCGTATGCTCCGTTCCCGTTTGAGGTGATGTTCTCGGCGTTCTCAGGGAATCCTTCCGGCAATCCCGTGGCGGAATATTCACTGATCTCACCGTTGGCAAGATTCTCGGCCATCCATTTGCCGTCCTTGCGGAAGATGATTGTGTTATTGTCTTTCCAGGATGCCCAGATGCCTGTCGGACGGACGTTCCTGCCCATCACGGCTTCCTCCATAGTCAATGACTTGCCTTCATTGTTGGCCGGATGAGTGGCGACCACACCGGTCTGCGCGCTGAGAACCATCGGTGTCACAAGCGCGGCAAGAGTGATAATCCTTTTCATCATTCGTTCACCGGGTTTGAGGTTGACACTATCCTGTCCACTACATATTTCTGCATCCCGCGCCACGGCAGCGTCCCGAGATATTCCTTGTAGTGCAGCTCAACTGACTTGCCGCTGCATCGCATAAGCTCGTTGGCGACTTCATCATCCGCCACGGAGAAATCGAATATGTAGGATTCCACGGCCGCTCCGCTCCCTTTGGCCGAACCTCTGAATCCGGCTTGGATAAGCTTGCCTTCATAAGTCTTCCAGACATATCCCTTGTAGATGAACTGGTTGAGCTCACCGGCCTTCACTCCGTCCCCGAAGACGAAATAGAAGCGGAAATAGATGAATCCGGCCAGCGCCAATGCCAGGATGACGCCGGTCCAGGTGAATATTTTACCTCTTGTAGTCATATCGGTTTATTTTACATTGTTGCCTGTCAGTTCCCAGCCTGTGATCGTGGAGATGTACGGAATCACGGTGTAGGCTATCTTGCGGTGCCCGTTATAGTTAGGGTGTCCGTCCGCCCCCATATCCTCCACATTGTTGTGGACGGAGTTCGTCAAGGTCATAATGTGTACGTTCCGCAGCCCGCAGCTGTCAACCACCTTGCGGATATATTCAAACATCAGGTAGTCGTGCTTCGGGGTCATACAAAGGATAGGGTGCCCCTCTCCGTAGTTGTCCTTGATCTCTTTCAGCAATTTGATGTAGTTCTTGACAAACAGTCTTTCCGCCGGTTGCATCCCTCTTGAGAAATCGTTGGTGCCCAGATAGATGACTGTGATGTCAGGCTTGACGGATGATGACTTCGCATCCCATTTGGTCTCCTTTACGCCGTCGAATGTCTGAAGATATCGTTCAGGCATACAGTAGTCCGTGAATTTGCTGTTGTAGTTTCTGACGATTCCCATTCCGGAGTGTGCCACCACAATCTGGTCCGCGTCAAAGTACCTTGCCACCGCGCAGGCGTAAGTCAGGTTCTGGTTCTCGGTCTCCGGCTTGAACCGCTCTGTGTTAGGGCTTTCCGTGCCGTAGCCGCAGGTGTAGGAGTCGCCGATATATTCAATGACCCTTTCTTTCGGGGCCTCGGCCTGAAGGAACTTGCCGTCGGTGATGAATTCACTGATGGTTGTGATGCCTTGTTCGCCTTCGGTGCGCTTCTGAAGGATCACCTGGTGTGGCGCCCTCGCGGCTTTCCTGTCCTTCCCGAAGCGTGCCTTGAGCTCCTCGGCGCTGAATATCACAATGGTCGTGTCGCTGCCGTGCACGGCCACCACTTTGTCGGGAGTCGTGTCCATAGAGCCGTCAAGCCAGACATTGTAGTAGTTTTTCTTTGTGTCGGAAACCTTGAAACTCAAGGAGTTGCCTTGAAATCTTACCCTTGCGTACACACCGGTCCAGTCGAACGAGACATTCCCGTCCTTGACTTCGGTCCTGCCGATGTAGGTTATTCTGGAATCAGAAGCCTTTATGGCTGTCACAGCCGTTTTCGGAGCGGCTGACATTGATACGGCCGCCAAAACGGCCGCCGTCAGAAGAGTTATCCTTTTCATCTTCATCTATGATTGGTTTAGTGAATACAAATTTAATGAATATCACCGATTAAGCAAACGGGGCGCGCCGAAGTGGAGGGACATATACGAAAAAAGGAACCGTCTTTCCGGACGATTCCTTTTAATCATTAGGCACCGTTTCCGGCACCCTTGTACTGGGTAGGAGAATCGAACTCCTATTGCAAGATTGAGAATCTTGAGTACTAACCGTTATACGAACCCAGCGTTTCGGTTTTGAGATTGCAAAGATAGGCAAAAATCTTTAACCTCCAAAATTATTTGTGTTCAGAATGCGTTTTTTTTGAGAATATGATGAAAAAAGAGGCCACGGACAATTTCGCAGCCTCTTAGAACTATCGTTTCCGTGACAGAAATTACTTCTGACGGTTCTTGTATCTCTGGTAGAATTTGTCAACACGACCGGCGGTGTCAACGAGCTTGACTTTGCCTGTGTAGAATGGGTGAGAGGTGTTGGAGATCTCGACCTTCACAACCGGATACTCAACTCCGTCAACAACGAGAGTCTCTTTGGTCTCGGCGCAGGAACGGGTGATGAACACGGTGTCGTTCGACATATCCTTGAAAGCTACAAGGCGGTAGGTTTCGGGATGAAGTCCTTTTTTCATTTCTTTATTGTTTTTTAAGATGTTACTTTTCAGACTGCAAATATAATCCTTTTCTTCCGATATTCAAGCGTCTGTTTACTTTTTTTGCCTTTCGGCAGATGCATTCATCCGTGAAGAACGTTACAGGGAAGTGTCCTTTTCGAGCGAGGCGGTGCGGTAGGCTGACGGGAGCTGGCCGTAATATTTGAGGAAATAGCGGCCGAAGAAGGACTGGTTGGGGAAGCCGAGCTTGAACGCCACGTCCTTGATGCTGTTCTCCGGGTCTTCAAGAAGTCGGCGGGCCTCGTCGATCACCACGGCGGAGATCCACTCCTGGGCGGTGCGGCCGGTCTTGTCTTTCACGATGCGTGAGAAATATCTGGGGGAGAGGCAGTTTTCCTGGGCGTAGAATGCCACCTGACGGCTTTTTGCGTAGTTCTTGTGCAAGGAGGCCATAAATTTCTGGAATATTGTGTCCTGGCGGTCTGTGGCGATTGCCTGGGCTGGCTTGCCGGAGAAATATTCATACATTATCTGGTAGCAGAGGGCTTTAGCCAAGCCAAGAAGAATCTGATAGACAATGGGGTTGTCGCATTGCGGGGAACGGGAGGCGATCGCTGTGAACAAGTCTTCCAGGCGGGCCTGACCGCCGTCACTCAGTGACATACAGGGGTTGCTCTTGAAATAAAGGTAGCTGTAGGTCTCGGAGACCGCCTGGATGGCGGACAGCACAAACTCGAAGCGCGCCAGGCCGATCACCCCGGCCACGTCATCACTCATCTCGTGAATATAAATGGTGCTGTGCGGAAGATAGACGAATATGTCGCCCCGGCGCATCTGATAGGTCTTGTCATTGAACGCTACCGTAAGCAAGCCTTGGCGGCAGTAGAAAAATCCGTTCCTGTCCACATTAAGAATATGTCCGGCATTCTCCATCTCCTCTTTTGACAGTTCAAAAAGGCCTATCTCCGGAAGCTCTGTATTGTCCATTTTGTGCTTGTTTGAAGTTTTACGGCACAAATTAACGAATATTTTGTCTTATTTCGACTGTTTAAATCGAATTATTGTACAAATTGAGCAATTCTTGATAAAAAACGGACTTGAACAAAACGGCATTCGTCCCCAATTTTGCAGCGTGAAACGCAGAGGTTTACGGACCTGTTTTATAACGCTTGTTAAAAAACTTATAGATATGATTAAAAGAATGAGAATGAATGTCGTGCAAGTCACATTGATGGTGGCTTTGGGAGCGATGGCAATGGCTTCCTGCTCGACTCGCCAGTCGGGCGGTCAGAAAGTGATGTATGTGAAGGCTGACACGGTACGCACGTCAGGCGCGGCCACTCCTTTTGAATATCCCGGCAAAGTCAAGGCCTCCGAGGAGGTCAATCTGTCTTTTCAGGTGGCCGGTAAACTCAAGCGAATCTATGTCGGTGACGGTGGAACCGTACGCAAAGGCCAGTTGGTGGCCGAGCTGGATGACAGGGATTACAGAATCCAGCTGGAGGCTGTCGAGGCTGAATATAACAACGTGAAGGCTGACGCTGAGAGAGTCATAAGGCTTTATAAACAGGGCGCCTCCACGGCCTCCAACTACGACAAGGCCCGTTATGGACTCCAGCAGATCACGGCCAAGTACGAGAACTGCAAGAACTAGCTGGAGGACACGAAGATATATTCACCATTCTCCGGCAAGGTCCAGAAGCATTACTATGACGCTCCCGCCGTGGTGAGATCGGCAACATCGACGGTGTCGCCAGAGTGAACCTCTACGGAAAGAAGACCGACTGCATAAATGTCTCGCTGACAGCCGAGAAGATGGCTGCTTTGGGAGTCTCTCCGGCGGAGATCCTCTCGACGCTGAACGGACAGAACGAGACTACATATTCAGGTTACTACGACAACGGTGACAGGCGTGTGAAGGTCACTGTCGGGGACAAGTTCCGCACTCCGGAGCAGATCGGCGAGCTTATCATCCAAGGCCACGAGGATGACCAGCTCAGGTTGAAGGACATCGCGACCGTTGAGAGCGGTTACGAGACCCCGCAGCGCAATTCTATGGAATATGACGGCGAGCGTGCCATCGGTATGGTCATCGCCGCCGGCTCCGGAACTGACATCGTGAAGGTCGGGAAACAGGTGGAGAAGCGTTTGGAACAACTTGGCTCTGAGAGGCTTCCTGTCGGCATCGAGTGCCACAAGGTTTTCTTCCAGCCGGACGAAGTGACATCCTCACTGACGACATTCGCCATCAACCTTATCGAGTCCGTGCTGATCGTCATCGCCATCCTAATGGTCACTATGGGCTTCAGAAGCGGACTTATGATCGGAATCAGCCTGGTTGTGATCGTGATCGGATCATTCCTGTTCCTCGGGTTTATGGACGGAACGATGCAGAGGGTTTCGCTGGCATCCTTCATCTTCGCGATGGGTATGCTTGTGGACAACGCCATCGTGATCACGGACGGTATCTTGGTCGGGCTGAAAACCGGAAAACCTCGCCGTGAGGCTATGACGGAGATAGGCCGCAAGACGGCTATGCCGCTTCTCGGGGCGACCGTGATAGCGATCCTGTCCTTCCTCCCTGTGTTCCTTTCTCCTGACTCAGCCGGAGTCTATGTCAGGGATTTGTTTATCGTGCTCGCTGTCTCGCTGCTTCTCAGCTGGATTTTGGCTCTTGTTCACGTGCCGCTTATGGCTGACAAGATGCTTAAAGGTGCAAAGTACGAGAAGGCTGACACCGGCAAGTCAATGTATGATGGTTGGCTTTACCGCTTCCTGAGAAAGGCGCTGACATATTCAATAAAGCATAAGTTCGTTTCAATCGTGATTGCGCTTGCGCTGATTGGAAGTGCCTTCTGGGGATATAAGTATATGAGGCAGGGCTTCTTCCCGGATATGACCTACAGCCAGCTGTATATGGAGTACAAGCTGCCGGAAGGTACGAGTCCATCAAGGGTTGAGGCCGACCTGAAAGAGATCCGTGAATGGCTCCAGACCCAGCCTGAGATCAAGGATGTGACCACTTCGTTGGGTGGCACGCCTGCAAGGTACAATCTGGTGCGCAGCATCGCGACCCCGTCCTTGTCCTACGGCGAGCTGATCATCGATTTCGCTGATCCTAAGACACTTGAGAAGAGTGTTGACAGGCTTCAGGAGCAGTTGACGGCTATGTACCCTGACGCTTACGTGAAGCTGAAGCGCTACAACATTATGTACAAGAAGTACCCGATAGAGCTTGTGTTCACCGGTCCGGATCCTGCTGTCCTCCAGCATCTTGCCGATTCCGCCGAGTCGATAATAAACTCGATGCCGGAGATCTGCCTGATCACCACTGACCGTGAGCCTGACGTGCCTGTCCTTGATGTCGCCTACAACCAGCCGGCGGCCCGCGGCGCGGGAGTCAGCCGCAGCGATGTGTCGATGTCGATGCTGATGGCCAACGGCGGCCTTCCTGTCTCGATCTACTATGATGGCAACAGACGCAACATCATCTACATCAAATGCTTGGATGATAACGGCGGCATTATGGACAATCTGGAGAACGTGCCGATTATGCAGACCGTTCCGGATGTCGGCGGAGCCTTGACGGAGGAGAATATGCTTAAAATGAGAAACGGAACTTTGGCGAAAAGCGACCTTATCGAGTCGATGCTCGGAACAAAGCCTGTCAAGCAGGTCAGCGACGGGATCGACATCGAGTGGGAAATACCTGTGGTGCCGCGCTACAATGGCCAGAGATCCCAGAAGGTGATGTGCTCGCCCGCTCCTGGAATCGAGACCGAGAACGCCCGCAAGGCTCTTGAGGCAAAGGTGGATCAGATAAACCTGCCGGAAGGATATTCAGTGCTCTGGCAGGGCGAGAAGGGAGCGAGCGACCAGACAATGAAGTACCTGTTCGCCAATGTGCCGATCGCCATCATCCTGATCATCGCGATCCTTATCCTCCTGTTCGGCGATTACCGCAAGCCGCTTATCATCCTGTGCTGCATCCCGCTTCTGGGTGTGGGAATAGTCGGGGCGATGCTCATCAGTGGCAAGACGTTCACCTTCTGCGCCATTGTAGGTGCCCTCGGCCTTGTCGGAATGATGATGAAGAACTGCATTGTGCTGATGGACGAGATCAATGACCAGATCGCTTCCGGAAAGGATCCTGCGGAAGCATTGATCTCCAGCTCCGAGACCAGGCTGCGCGCCGTGATGATGGCCTCGATGACCACGATCCTCGGAATGATCCCTCTGATCAGCGACGCGATGTTCGGCTCGATGGCCGTCACCATTATGGGAGGCCTGCTGTTCAGCACGATAGCGACCCTTTTCTTCGTCCCGCTACTCTACGCCGTGTTCTTTAAAATCAAAATGAAATAATCCCGTTTCGCGGATGCGAAAGTTTAATGAAATGAGAAAAATGAATATACTCCTGTCGGCTCTGCTGGTGTCTATGAATATATTCACAGCCCCAGCCGTTGACAGCACGTTTACCCTTTCCGAGCTCCTTGAGGCCCAGACCCTCTGGCAGGTGGCCAACCGTGACAGCGTCGAGGCTGACATCAACCGCTTCCTGTCCTGGCTCTCGTACCTCAAAACCACGGGCAATCTGAATATGGCGTTTTGCAACGGGTTGTAAATGAATATATTCCAGAATCCTGCCAGTCGTTTTTAGAGGGCGGCTTTCTGGAAAGGGTTGAGACTCAATGGGTGACGTTCCACACATTGAGTCTCAGCTTTTTAATGATTTCAATTGGCTCCCAGTTCAGTAAGTGTGAACTGGAATGTTGCTGATCCGTTACCCGAGGAAGCCGAGGAGGATTCCGGCGGCGACGGCGGAGCCGATGACTCCGGCGACGTTCGGGCCCATCGCGTGCATCAAGAGGTGGTTGTTCGGATCGAACTCCCTGCCGACAATCTCGGAGACGCGCGCGCTGTCTGGAACAGCGGACACTCCGGCGTTGCCGATGAGCGGGTTGATCTTGCGGTCACCCTTCAGGAACAGGTTCCAGATCTTCACGAACAGCACACCGCAGGTGGTGGCGATCACGAAGGACAGAAGGCCAAGGATGAATATCTTTACGGAGTTTCCGCTGAGAAACTTGTCGGCCTGTGTCGAGGCGCCGACTGTGAGTCCGATGAGGGTGGTCACCACATCGATCAGCGGACCGCGTGCGGTCTCGGCGAGACGACGGGTAACCCCACTCTCTTTCAGAAGGTTACCGAAGAACAACATTCCAAGAAGCGGAAGTCCTGAAGGCACGATGAATGCGGTGAGAAGGAATCCGACGATAGGGAAGATGATCTTCTCCTTCTGGCTGACCTGTCTTGCGGCCGGCATCCTTATGAGACGCTCCTTTTTGGTCGTCAGCGCCAGCATAATCGGCCTCTGGATGACCGGCACTAGGGCCATATAGGAATATGCGCTCACGGCGATCGCTCCCATCAGATCCGGTGCGAGCTGTGAGGACAGGAATATGGCCGTAGGGCCGTCCGCTCCTCCGATGATGCCGATGGCTCCGGCTTGGTTAGGGTCGAAACCGAGGGCAAGGGCGAGCAGATAGGCCCCGAATATTCCCATCTGGGCGGCGGCTCCGATCAGCAGCAGCCTTGGCTGGGAGATCAGCGCCGAGAAATCCGTCATAGCCCCGATTCCGAGGAATATGAGCGGAGGGTACCAACCCTGCTTGACCCCTTGGTACAGAATGTTCAGCACGGAGCCGTCCTCATAGACTCCGATGTTCAGTCCCGGGAACATCGGAATGTTGCCGATGATCATTCCGAATCCGATCGGGACGAGCAGGAGCGGCTCCCATTCCTTCTTGATGGCCAGCGTGATGAACACGATGCCGATCAGGATCATCACGAGGTTCTGCCAACTCGCGTTGGCGAATCCGGTGAAGTACCAGAACTGCTTTAGACTTTCGAATATGATGCCCATCCTCTTATGCTATCTTGACGATTTCGGCACCTTCGAGGACTGAGTCGCCCTTGTTCACGAGGATGGCTGTAACGGTTCCGTCAGCCGGGGCCTGGATCTCGTTCTCCATCTTCATCGCCTCAAGGACGGCTACCTTCTGGCCGGCTTTCACGGCCTGGCCTTCCTTGACGGAGACCTCGATGATAACGCCTGGAAGAGGGGAGGTCACCGGTTTGCCGGCACCTGCCGGGGCCGCTGCCTTAGGGGCTGGTGTCGTGGCCGCTGAGCTTGCCGGAGCGGCGGTCGCGGTGGCTGGCGCCTGTGCCGGTTTCTGTACGGGTGCCGGCGCATTCTCCATCTCAACCTGATAAGACGCTCCGTTCACCGTAACGTCAGCGATGTTTCCTTCCACTGAATTGATGTCAACGTTGTACTCGTTGCCGTTGATCCTGAATTTGTAGGTCTTCATAATATCCTTAATCTTTTATTATCTTGGTAATTGTCTGAAATTCTGTGTCTTGTCGTTCCAGTTGCCGTTCTGTGACGGACGGATCGTAATGACGAAGCTCTCCTCGTCGTGGATTCCGCCACCGAGGTAGTCGTCAAGCGCCATAGCGATGGCCGCATAGACCTCGCCACCGAATTCCTGCGAGAGGGCCATCGAGATCGCCGCTGCAATCTCAGGTGTCATATTCCCGCCCTTAGCTGGTTTGGCCGCCTTTGTCGCTTTCGGCGCCGCCGCTTTCTTGTTGGCGTTGCCGATCCATCCGAAGATGAACGCCAGGATGGTCAGCGCGATGAACACAACCGAGACGGAAATCAGGGTAAGTACCCATCCGTGCGGGTCTTTTTCTTTCATTATCTGGCTGTTTGTCTTCGCGTCCACGTCTCCGTTGTAGGATCCGGGAGTAGGTTTGTCAGTGACCTTGGTCTCGAAATCCATCATCTTGACACCTGTCGGAACCTTTACTACTGAACAATCTGAAGGAAGGTCAGCCGGGATGTCGATCGTGTCGATGATGGTGCGCCCGTCATTGCTGACAAGATAGATAGTGGAACCGTTGCGCAGGGTGAAATTCGTGTAATATGTTCCCTGTGAGGCGTTTCCGCTTGCGTAGAAAATAACGCTCTGCCGTGGCTTCAAGGTTGTCGAAACGTCGGATGCGGGAATATGATATTTCCGCAGGTTGTCCTTGTCGTCGGACAGGTAGCAGCCGGCGAACTTCACGCTTCCGTAGGAATTGTTGAAGATCTCGATCCAGCCTGTCCGCTGCCCGTAGCCGTCCGTAAGCCCGTTCGTGTTCTCCACGAGAACCTCTCCGATCCTCAGGTCCGAAAGGTTCTGAGCTCCGAGAGCCAATCCGGAGAACAGCAGGACAGCCGATAATATTAATCGTCCAAATCTCTTCATAATATTACAAAGGAAGATTGTCGTGTTTCTTGGCAGGCATCTGCTGTTTCTTTCCGGCAAGCTGTTCAAGGGCCCTGATGATGCGGAAGCGGGTGTTGCGAGGCTCGATGACATCATCGATGTAGCCTTTCTCAGCCGCCTGGTAAGGATTGTTGAAGAGCTCTTCGTACTCCTCTTTCTTGGCAGCCCGGATCTTTTGCTGCTCGGCAGGATCCTCGACAGCCTTGATGTCCTTGGCATAGAGCACGTTGACGGCTCCGTCAGCACCCATAACCGCGATCTGGGCTGAAGGCCAGGCATAGACGAGGTCGGCGCGCAGGTGCTTGCTGCTCATAACGATGTACGATCCGCCATAGCTCTTGCGGAGCTCGACGGTGACCTTAGGAACTGTGGCCTCGCCGTAGGCGTACAGCAGTTTCGCTCCGTTGGTGATGACAGCTCCATATTCCTGCTGGGTTCCAGGGAGGAATCCAGGCACATCGACCAGTGAGACGATCGGGATGTTGAACGCATCGCAGAAGCGCACGAAGCGGGCACCCTTGCGGGATGCGTTGATGTCCAGCACTCCAGCCAGCATCTTAGGCTGGTTCGCCACAATTCCGACGCTGCGGCCGTTCATATGGGCGAATCCGACGATGATGTTCTTGGCGAACTCCTTGTGGATCTCGAAGAACTTGCCGTCATCCACGATGCTTGTGATGACCTTGTACATATCGTAGGCCTGGTTCGGATTGTCCGGAATGATCTCGTTGAGGAAGTCGTCCACCCTGCTGACAGGGTCGTTGGTCGGAACCCTCGGAGCCTCCTCCATATTGTTCTGAGGAATATAGCTGAGGAGTTCCTTGATCGTGTTTATGCCTTCCTGCTCGTTCTCCGCGGCAAAGTGAGCCACTCCGCTCTTGGATGCGTGCACGCTGGCGCCGCCGAGCTCCTCCTGCGAGACAACCTCACCGAGGACGCTCTTCACGACAGCCGGTCCGGTGAGGAACATATAGGAGGTGTTCTTGACCATCACCGTGAAGTCCGTGAGGGCAGGGGAGTAGACCGCTCCGCCGGCGCAAGGACCGAATATTCCGGAAATCTGCGGAACCACTCCGGACGCGAGGATATTCCTTTCGAATATCTCCCCGTAGCCCGCGAGCGCGTCAACTCCTTCCTGGATTCTCGCTCCGCCCGAGTCGTTGAGGCAGATGAACGGGGCTCCGTTTCTGGTGGCCAGATCCATAGCCTTGCAGATCTTCTCGGCCATAGTCTTAGAGAGGGATCCTCCCGAGACAGTGAAATCCTGGGCGGCCACATAGACCAGACGGCCATCGATCGTGCCCTGTCCGGTGACAACACCGTCTCCGTCGAAGTGCTGCCTCTCCATTCCGAAGTTAGTGCAGCGGTGACGGACAAACATATCGAATTCCTCGAAGCTTCCTTCGTCAAGCAGCAGTGCGAGGCGCTCCCTCGCCGTCAACTTGCCTTTCTCGTGCTGGGCATCGATCCTTTTCTGGCCTCCGCCCATCCTGGCCGCGGCTCTGCGCTCGACCAGTTTCTTGATGTTATCCTGCTGGATGCTCATATTTTGTTACTTTAATCAAATTTTTCCAAATCACAAATTTATCAAGAATCCTCTTTCATTCAAAATTCCTGCCCGCAAAATAGTAAATTTCCGTTACTTGTGGTGAAATACTGATTTATGAATATAATTGTATCGCTGATGTCCCACACAGCGCAAAGAAATTTTCCCTTGGCAAATTTTTGTAACGTGAAAAATTTGTCAAGGGAAAAATTTTTGCGCCCATAATGCGCCAACAACCACTCCGTCAAGTAAAAAAGAAAAGGCTGACTAAAAACCACTTTCAGTCAGCCCTTTAATATTCATTAATAATGATTTACTCCGCCGGTTTCAGCGTGCTGTAAACGTTGGTGACATCGTCATCGTCCTCAAGAAGGCCGGTGAGCTTGTCAAGAGTCTCACGCTGCTCCGGAGTCACGTCCTTCAGATCCACGTTAGGGATTCTCTCGAATCCTCCGGACACGAGCTCGTAGCCGTTGTCCTCGATGTACTTCTGGATCGCTCCGTAGGACTCGTAGGCTCCGTAGATCACCACGTTCTTCGTGATGTTCTCGTCCTTGTCCTCCTGCTCCTCGATGAAAACCTCAGGGTCGTCATCACACTCGCAGAGGGCGAGCTGAAGCTCGTCGATGTCCATACCCTCCTGGTATTTGATGCGGAACACGCACTTATGGTCGAACATAAAGCTCACGCTGCCGCTGGTTCCGAGGGATCCGCCGCACTTTGTGAAGTAGCTTCTCACATTGGCGACAGTACGGGTGTTGTTGTCGGTCGCCGTCTCGACGAGGTAGGCGATTCCGTGAGGGCCGTAACCCTCGAACACAACCTCCTTGAAATCTCCCTGGTTCTTCTCAAGGGCTCTCTTGATGGCCTTCTCGACGTTGTCCTTCGGCATATTCTCGCTTCTGGCCTCAGCCATAAGGGCTCTGAGCCTGGAGTTTCCCACCACGTCAGGACCGCCCTGCTTTACCGCGATGGTGATTTCCTTGCCGATCTTGGTGAAGGTCTTCGCCATATGACCCCACCTCTTGAGTTTTCTTTCCTTTCTGAATTCAAACGCTCTTCCCATATTCCTTATTTGGTCTGGTTTTCGATGCGGGTGATGTACTTGTCGATGTCGTAGCCTTCGATTGACTGAGGGTACTGATCCTTGATCTTCTTGTAGAAGGTGAGAGCCTTGGCGTTGTCGCCGAGTTCCTCGCAGACCACACCGGCCTTGAGGAGATAGCCGGCGGCGAACATATTGTCAGCCACGGCAGCGGCCTTCTCGAAATATCCGAGAGCGTCGTTGTATTTCTCAAGTCCGACATAAGCGTCACCTATGCAGCCCTGTGCGCGCGCTGAAAGAAGATCGTCCTTTCCGTTGTACTTCTTGAGGTAGTTGATGGCCTCTTGATAGTTTCCGAGCTGAAGTTCGCAGACACCTGCGTAATAGTAGACATCCTTTCCACCCTTGGCGCCGAAATCCTTGATGATCTGCGCGAATCCGAGGACGTTGCCGTCACCGTTGAGAGCCAGCTCGAACTCGCCGTTGCGGAAGTTGGCCTCGGCCGGGAACATCTGCGCGGTGGCTTCCTCGCTCTTAGGCTGGGCGTAGAACTTCTGGTAGGCCACCAGAGCCAACGCGATCACCACGAGGGCGATCAGAATGCCGTAGATTGTCTTTTTGTTCTCACGGAAGAACTGGTCGGTCTTGGACACGGTCTCGATGACCTTCTCCTCACGCTCCTGCTCTTTCTCCTTTACAATTGCATCTTGCTTTGCCATTTCTATAAAGTTTTTGTTATTACCGAATAATAGTCCGCAAAAATAGGAAAAAATGTTTAATCCTGCAATATTCAGAGAGTGGTCTGTCCCCTCGTCGGAAGGAGAGCTTTCGCGGGAAAAAGAATTTGACTATTTTTGAGGAAAATATAGTGGGAATGAGACATCTGTGTGTGGTCGCCTGCGCCGTCGCCCTTGCTGTGGCTTCCTGCTCGGGGAACGTAGGCGGACTGAAGAAGCTTGACAAGGTCATCGCCGACCAGAAATATTACCGGGACAGTCTGGAAAGTTCAATGAATATCCTCCGTCAGGGATTTGAGCAGGCTCCGTCTGATTCGGTAAGATGGGAGTGCGCCAGAATGCTGTTCTCCGGCTACTATCATTATAGTCAGGATTCTTCGTCGAGGTACCAGGGGCTTATGGAAAAATATGCCTCGGATGACTTCCAGAGATTTTTGGCCAGGCTTCAGAAGGTGCGGATCCTGCTTGTCCGTAACGAGGAGGATCTTGCGGCGTCCGTGTTCAATGACCTTGACACATCAGAGGTAAAAGGATTGGAGCTTCTCAAGGACTATCTCCAATGCGAGGCGGTACTTTGTGCCGAGATGCTGTCCGCCGAGATTCCTGAAGATGAGAAAGATAGTTACCGTGAACGACTCCAATCGGCCAGAACGAGGTCGCTGGCGATAGACTCCACCTCCTTCTACGCCCGGAGAATGAAGGCGCAGCTTTGCAGGGACAGCGGCGACACCCTTTCCGCGGCCTCGATTCTGAAGGACCTTTATAATAGTAGTGACAACCCGCACGAGAAGGCCTCGGTGGCCTATAACCTTGCCAGGATCCACGAGCGTATGGGGGATGACAAAGGACGTTTTGACTGGCTCGTCATCAGCGCGACGTATGACTTCAAGAATGCGGAAAGGGCGTATATGTCTCTTTATGAGCTGGCTTTGATCCTTTATGACAAGCATCACTACCGAAAGGCTGAGCAGTACATCAGCCAGAATCTGATGGATGTGATCGCGGGTAATTTCAGCAAGCGTCTCGGGGATTCCGGCAAGGCCAACCTCATCATAACCGACACTGTCCAGAGGGTGACCAGGTCCAGGGCGAGATGGCTTGCTGTCGGAATATGTCTGGTGACGGTTCTGCTTGTGATCATTCTGACGCTTCTGCGCCGGGAGGTCCGGCACAAGGATCAGATGGAGGAGACGAACAGAAGGCTCGTGGACGCGAACAAGATCCGTAACGGCTACGTGTTCAGGTATATGGAACTTTCCGTGCGCTACATCGACAAGATCGGCCAGACGAGGAATGATATCAGAGCCCTTGCCAAGTCGGACGGCCTGGAAGCGGTGATGAAGGCTTTGCGGTCTCCGTCGGTTATGTACAACGAGTACGAGAACTATTACCGCATCTTCGACGAGACCTTTCTGGGAATATACCCGGACTTTGTAGAGAAGGTCAACGCTTTGTTGTCCGAGGACGCCCGCTTTGACCTGGGCGGGGAGAAGACTCTGCCTACGGAACTCAGGATTCTGGCAGCCATCCGTATCGGGATAACGGAGAGCGGGAAGATCGCCAAGTTCCTTAAATGTTCCCCCAACACGGTCTATACCTACCGGACAAAACTGAAGCGTTCGGCTGTCTGCCCGAAGGATGTCTTTGAGGCTGAAATCTCAAAAATATAGTTGTAATCGCTCTGTAAGGGTCTATATTTTAAACGATAAAATCATATAGGCACTTTATGTGTATATTTATTGATAGATAATAATTTATCAATGAATATGCGACTATATTCCTCCGTAATCAGTCTATATTTGGCCGCGAGGGTGTTGGGCAATCCACCGCGATTGGCGAATTTTGCATCGCGGTTGGTTCCGGACTACATCGGAACCATCGTCTGGATGGCTTGTCCATCTTGGAAAAGTTAATACCTACTTTTAACCAAAAATAACTCATAATGAAGATTAGACTGATTCTGATTTTCGTGGTCGCAGTTTTGTTGTGCCCGGTCTTCGCGGAAGCCCAGGGACAGCAGGGTACGATCACTGTGACGGGTACTGTCGTGGATGAGAGAGGGGAGCCTTTGCCTGGCGCTTTCGTGCTTGTGCCGGGAACCACCAACGGCACCTCTACCGACGCTGACGGCAAGTTCTCCATCAATGTGTCCGCGGGAAGCGCCCTGGAGGTCCAGTTTATGGGATATGAGACGAAGAAGGTCTCCGTCCCAAAGGAACGCAGGAACATCTCCGTGTCTCTGTCTCCGGACAAGAACCTTACACTTAACGAGGCCGTGACCATCGCTTACGGCTCTGTGCGCAAGCAGGACCTGACCGGTTCGGTGACCAATGTTAAGATGGCCGATGTGAAGGATGCGCCAGTCCTTTCCGTTGACCAGGCACTTCAGGGTAGGATCGCCGGAACGGACATTATGACCACCTCCGGTGAGCCGGGAGCGGCCACGTCTATCCGCATCCGTGGAACCCGTTCGATCATCGCGTCCAACGAGCCTCTCATCGTGGTGGACGGCGTGATGGACGCTGTCTCTGACCTTGGCGACCTTAACTCCGCCGACATCGAGTCCATCTCCGTGCTCAAGGACGCTTCCTCCACAGCCATCTATGGTTCCAGAGGCTCCAACGGTGTCATCATCGTCACAACCCGGCAGGGCTCTACGGGAAGCAAACCGAGGATCACGTTCAAAGCCGAGGCCGGCATAAGCCAGCTGCCTAAGAAACTGGATCTGATGAACGCCAGCGAGTTCGCCCAGTACAGGAACGACATCGCTCTGTTCCAATCATCAAACACGGATGCGGTGCCGGGAGCGGCTCCTTCCGAATATCCTTATCCGGATCCGCTTTCCTATGGGCAGGGCACTGACTGGATAGGGGCGATTATGAGGACGGCCGCCTATCAGAACTACAACCTTTCCCTTTCTGGTGGAAATAAGGAGGCGTCTTACTATGCGTCACTGGGCTACAACGACACCGAGGGTATCGTGAAGAACAGTGGCCAGACCAGATACACCGGCAGGATCAACCTTGACCGTCAGCTCTTCAAGTGGATGAAGGTCGGCTACAAGGGATCCTATACCTACCGCTCTCAGGACAAGCTCCTTGCGAACATCGGCGGCACGAGCACCCGTTCGGCGATGTACCTGAGCCCGCTTTTGAAGAAGACGGACTACTACATCACCGATGACGAGGACAATGTCACCACGACCTATAATCCTCCTACCGCGCTCATCGCGATGAGGACCAACTATGTGACAAGACTTTCGGCCAACCATTCCGTCTATGTGGAAATCGAGCCGGTAAAGGACCTGAAACTCAGGAGCAGCAACTCTTACTACAGCTACCAGCAGCACGGGTTCATCTATAATCCGAGCACCCTTCCGGCGAAGAATCCGGGGGAGGGCGGAGACGCCACCAGAAACGAGCGGGATGATATGACCCTCTCCAGCGAGAACACGATAACCTACGCCTTGAAGAAGAAAGGGCACAGATTCGATGTCCTCGGTGGCTTCACGGCGTACCGGTTCAAATCCGACAGGCTTGCCATCTCCGGCTCCGGATATATGGTGGACGATGTGAAATGGAACAATATGGGAGGCGTGACCGACAAGAACACGCTCAGCCCGAGCTCCGCTTCCGTCTCCACGACCAAGATGTCTTTCCTCGCCAGGGCCAACTATAATTATAAGTCACGTTATTACATCACCGTGACAGGCCGCGCGGACGGCGCTTCCAACTTCGCCGCCAACAACAAATGGGGATTCTTCCCTTCGGCGGCCTTGAAATGGAACGTCAAGAAGGAGAACTTCCTGAAGCACGCTTCCTGGATCGACGAGCTTTCACTCAGGCTCAGCGCCGGACGCACCGGAAACGATGCGGTTGACGCTTACAGAAGCCTTGAGATGCTCTCCACGACTTCCAAGGGCTACATATTCGGAGGAAGCCAGGCGGCGGCGTATTTCAGGGGGCAGCTTCCAAGCCCGGACCTCACCTGGGAGAAGACGGACCTTTACAATGTCGCGACCGATATGTCCTTCTTCAACAGCAGGCTCAATGTCACGGCAGAGGCCTACGTCTCCAAGACCAGAGACCTTCTTATGGAGGTGCAGGTGGCTTCCCAGACCGGATTCAACTCCCATTTCGTGAACCTCGGCAACACCTCCAACTACGGAGTTGAGCTTTCCATCGAAAGCCGCAACATCGTGCGGAAGGGCTTCACCTGGACCACGAACCTTACGCTGTCCCACAACAGGCAGAATGTGGACAACATCGGAACCTCTGAATATGTCTCCGTGGCCGACTCGGGCGGAAACAACCCGTTTATGATGCACGGATTCGTGAAGGGCTATCCGCTCAACGCCCTTTGGGGATTCCGTTACGCCGGGGTATGGCACAACACTGAAGAGTTCAAGCGCAACGAGGTCACGCACGCCTACACGTCATCCTCGGTGATCACGCCTGACAAGTACGACATCAATTTCGGAACGCCTCGGTACTATGACATAAACAACGATGGAACGCTTGACCAGAAGGACCTTGTTTATCTTGGCAACGCCGATCCGTGGCTGTACGGAGGCGTGCAGAACACGTTCACCTTCGGTGATTTCCGTCTCGGTGTCTATGTGGCCTACTCGTTCGGCGGAAAGATCTACAACTACTCCGAACTGTTTATGGCAGGCGGAAACACCACGAACCAGTACCGGTATATGGTCAACTCCTGGCATCCGGTCAGGAATCCGGATTCGGACTACCCGAGGGCCGGCGGCACGATGTCCAAGGACGTGCCGAGCGACAGGATGGTCTATGACGCATCCTACGTCAGGCTGAAGAACGTCTCGCTGGGCTACACGCTCGATATTTCCAAGAAGGTCAAGTGGCTGAAGGACATAACCTTTAACCTCAGCGGCGAGAACCTCCTGCTTTGGAAGAAGTACAACGGATTCGACCCTGATGTCTCATCCTCCGGCAGCGAGTCCACGCTGAGGCGTCTGGATATGGGCGCTTACCCTAAGGCGAGGACCATAGTGTTCAGTGTGCAGTTCAGATACTAATCATCGACAGAAATGAAACTTAAGAATATATTGACAGTGATTTTCGCTGCGGCCGCTTTCTCGGCGTGCAGCCTTGAGGAGGACACGTCCACATTCGCCAACTCCAAGTCGTTCTACAAGAACGAGCAGCAGTGCAGGGCGGCGTTGAACTCCTGTTATATTCCTATGAAGGATCTCTATTCCTACAAGATGATGCTCGCCACGGAGTGCGCGACTGATCTGGCATATTCAAGATCATCGACGCAGGACGCGCAGCTGGACATATCACCGGCGAACCCGCGTTTCGGCGCCGATGTCTGGAACAACGGCTACAAAGGAATACGCTACTGCAACGAGGCCATCACCGGAATCGAGGGGTCCAACCTTGACGAGAAGGTAAAGGCTCCGCTGGCGGCCGAGGGCAAGATTATGAGAGCCTTCTACTATTGGCTTATGACATCGTTCTTCGGGGATATTCCTTTCTACACCGAGGATGTAGCTGACGAGGCGACCCTCGCGAAGGTGGCCAAGCTTCCCCGTATGTCGGCGGACTCGACCCGCGCCTGGCTTATCAAGGACCTTCAGGAGTGCCTTCCGAGCCTTCCGTTGAAAAGATCCTCCGAGATCGCTGACAACAGGGTCGGAGCGGCCGTGGGCTATATGCTTATCGCCAAGATGGCCCAGTGGAACAATGAGTGGCAGGTGTCGCTGGACGCTTGCCGGAAGATCGAGGAGATCTACGGCTCTCTGGATCAGTACCCGCTTTCGGACATCCCTTTCAGGATGAAGAACACTCCCGAGTCCATCCTTGAGGTGCAGCACACCTATTCCGCCGGAGGCCTGGACTACACATCCAATCTGGCCTGCCTTTGTATGCCTTACAGAAGGAGCGGCAACAAATATGACGGAGTCGTGATCGAGGAACTCGGCGACAACGCCACGTGCTGGGCTCCGGCGCAGGCCAACAACTATCTGGTCAACAACCTGCTGGCGGAGGAGAACAATGACCTCAGGCGGCCGATGACAATCGTCAGGGAATGGAACGGCCAGATGTTCAACACGATGAAGAACACCACGACGACGGCGTTCCTCGGTCCTAAGTTCTGGTGCCCGGATATGCAGAGCAACCACGACCACAACAACTACAAGATTTTCCGCTACGCCGATGTCCTGCTGATGATCGCCGAGGCCCACTGTATGCTTCAGGATGATATGGACGCGGCCCTCAAGTACTTGAATATGACGAAAATCCGTGCCGGGATAAGGCTGTACGACAAACATACGTGGAAGAGGATCCGCGAGGAGATTATGGCGGAGCGCGGACGTGAGCTCTTCGGAGAGTTCCAGAGGAAGTTCGACCTCGTCAGGTGGGGAACCTGGTACGAGCGCACGGAATCCGAGACCAGGTCCGTCGCCTTGAAGACCAACATCCTCCCTTGCCACAGGTATTACCCGATCCCTGCCGTGCAGGTGGCCTACTCAGGCTATGCGCTTGACAATAAGGAATATGAACAATACGGAGTACAATAATAAACACAGAATGAATATGAAACATACAACCATACTTAGGAATGCCCTGACAGCGCTTCTGGCCGCGGCCGCCCTTTTCGCGGCTTCCTGTCAGGAAGAGAAAGAGTCTCCGACAAGGATGACCCTCGCTGTCAATGACACTACCATGAACCTTTCCAGCAAGGCCAGTCAGCAGCACGTGCTGGTCTATGCCAAAGGCAGCTGGAACGCAAAGCTTGGCGAGAACGCCGACTGGGCCACTCTCGACAAGGCTGACGGCTCGGGAAACGGAGAGTTCGTCCTGAATGTGACCGGTAACGATGGGCTCCGCCGCCGCGCGGACATCGTTCTGACGGCCTCGGGAGTGAGCAAGACCATTTATATTCATTTGAATCAGGATGGCGCGCTCGGCAATCCAAAGATCACGTTCGAGGACACGGACAAGCATTACATCGCTTGGTCCACGGATGATCACATCACCTTCAAGTCCAATGTGGACGAGTCTCTTCTGAAGGCGGAGGCCTCTGAGGACTGGATCACCGGCCTCACTGTCGAGGACGGCAGGCTGAGCTACAGCGTCGGCGAGAACACGACCGGCGAGGAGCGTACCGGAACCTTGATCCTCTCCTACACGGATGACGAGGCCACCTACCGTGCCACGGCGACCATCACCCAGGGATCAGAAGCGGGTTATCTTATCCTTGACGAGACACAGATGACGGTTGAGGCCTACGCCTCGGCCAAGTCCGTGACCTGGAAGGCCAACCTCGGGACATTCTTCCCGTCGCTGACCAGCTCTGTCACCTATGAGGGTGCCCAGAAGGATTGGATTTCGGACATCGTGATGTCAGAGGAAGGCGTGACGTTCAATGTCGCCGCCAACGAGATAAAGTCCGAGCGCACGGCCACAATCAAGTTCGAGCTCGCCGAGAAGGGCGTGTCCGCCGAACTGAAAGTGACACAGATCATCCCTACCAAGCAATATTCATTCGCCGAACTCCGCGCGCTTCTGACTTCCGCCGGGGAATATAAGTTCGACGGCGACTGGTTCGAGGCAGTGGCTGTCGCTGACGGAGGAAAGGAGAATATGGACACTGATCCGATGCTTTCGGCTTCTTCGATAGACTACAACGAGTCTGCCACGACGAACTACCTGCAGGGCGTTGACGGGAAATATGGCCTTAGGATCAAGGTGGCGACTGCCGCCGACAACACCCTCAAGAGGGGCGACAAGGTCAAGGTCTCCCTTACCGACGCCACCCTCGTTCGTGAGGACAATCCGGTGAGGTACACCCTCAAGGGGCTCACCGCCAACAGCTTCACCGTTGAGTCAAGCGGCGACGCTTCACCTGTGGCTAAGACCGTGTCGCAGATCGGCGATGATGACATCTACACGCTTGTAACCCTGAGGAATGTGGAGATCGCCTTCTGCTACGGAAGCTACAACAATGTCCGCATGACCTGGATCAGCACCAATATGCAGAATTTCGACTACAGGATCCTTCGTGACGCAAACGGGGCGAGGATGAATATGCTCGTGAACAGCAACACTCCTTGGGCCATCACTGACAACGGCGTGCCACAGGGGGCCGGAGACATCACGGGAGTCGTAGTGAGCTCGACATCTGATTTCCACAGCGCCGAGCAGCTCGGAAAGTATCAGATACGTCCTATTGACTTGAGTGACATCGCGTTGAAGAGCACTGGGTTCAGCGAGACCCTTGTCGAGTGGTTCTGGCCGGGAACACCGACAGACCATAAGACCGGAGACACATTCGATCCATCGGTCGGGACAGGTGTTATGAGCAGTGTCGGCGGCAAGCCTAACCAGACCGACTCGTTCCTCAACTTCACAGGAAAGCCGGACACCGCCACTGACAGGGCCAGGGGAACACGTTTCGATGCCGTCTGGTGGAAGTCCGGAGCCGCCAACTCATACGTACAATGGTCATTCTCGACAGCGTCCGTAAGCGGAAAGAAACTGGCGTTCATCTTCTCGTCCGCTATGGGACAGATGAAAGAGGATGCCACCGGCCAGGCACCGGTCAACTGGAATCTGGAATATTCCACGGACGGTACGAACTTCAAGACGGTTCAGAAAGTCTTGATCAGACCTCTTCCTGCTAAGGCTTCCAAGATGAAGTCCCTCCCTGCCGCCCTCGATGAATATTGCGTCGATCTTCCGGCCGAGGTCGCCGGCAAGGACAACGTCATCATCCGCCTCATTCCGGCCGATGGCACCACCATCAACTTCAAGACCGGTGAGTACACCGAGCAGGTGACTTACGCCAAAGCCCAGTATATGCGTTTCGGCGCTGTCGCTGTCAAATATGTAAAATAATGAATATGAATAGAATATATTCAATTATTGCCAGTCTTTTCACTGTGTGGGCCTTCTCGGCCTGCACGGTGGATGACGTGGAGAGGTTCGAGTTCTCGGAATTCGGAATCTCCCAGTCCGAGGTCATATTCCCTGCCAGGGCGGAGTACAACGACGGGAAGGTTGTGACTGATCTCAAGAAGGACATCCAGATACTCTCGAACCAGGACTGCTTCGTCACCTATTGCGACGGTGAGGTCGATTGGATGAGGATCAGGAACCTGGAGGACTATCAGGTCTGCCGCCAGATCGCCTTCACGGGGGACTGCACATTCCGCATCGAGTGCGACCAGAACGATGACTATGCCAGGATGGTGAAGCTTTTGGTGCAGACATCCTCCAGAACCGACACCTTGGTGGTCCGCCAGAGCGGAAAGCGTGAGCCGAGCCTCAGACTGGCTTCCAGCTCGCTCATCCTTGACGGAAGCAAAGGCGGCTCGCAGAGTGTGGAATATTCTACGAATATCACTGACCTCGAATCCCTTGAGTGCGTCATCAGCTATCCGTCCGATCAGAAATGGATCACCTCCGCCACTGTCGGGGACGGCTTGTTGACAATCAATTACGATGCGAACGCCGACAAGGAGAACCTTCGCACGGCTTCCGTGAAACTCTCTTACACGGACGGGTTCGGGACTGAATATTCACAGACATTGTACGTCATCCAGAAGACCGGGAATGACGGTCTGGGCAAGTCGATGTCGTTCTCCGAGATCCGTTCTTTGGGACGTGCCGGAGAGACTGTCACCATTGATGACTATGTGATGCTGGAAGGCTATGTGGTCGGGAACAAGGAATCCGGCAACAGCGGGGAGAACGAGAAACTCTCCACCACCAGCTCGGACAACACCTCATATTTGAAGGACATCTATGTGGAGAGCCTTGACGCGGCTTATGGCTTCCTTATAAAGGCCGCGACCGTCGAGGACAACATATTCTCTCGATACGACAAGGTCATCCTGCTTCTCAAGGGGATGACTATCAGGAAGGAACTGGAACCGGAAAGGTATATCATCGAGGGCTTCACGACGGCCAATGTGGTCGGACGCGAGGCCGGCACCTCCGCTCCGGAGAAAGAGAAGTATATCTCTGAACTCACAGACAATGACCTCTATACGCAGGTGACGCTGAAGGATTGCGAGTTTGCTGTCCGGAAAGGCTCCCTGACCCCGGTCAACGATGCCTACACCCTCTCAAGCGGCAAGGGATTCATCTCCAAGTACCCTCGGCTAGTGCGGGACATCCAGGGCAGCACCATCTACACGTACACCAACACGACCTGCCCTTACCGCAGGGACGGAGTGAAACTTCCTTACGGATCCGGCACCCTTACCGGAGTCGTGGTGTCCGAGCTCTATCCGAACTATGTGTACGGGGACAATGACGATGACGACCTGTGCGGCAACATCGGACGCTACCAGATCCGCCATCAGGCATATTCAGACATCGCTTTCGACAAGGAAAGGACGTTCTCGAACATCCTTCTGGAGTTCAGGTACGCCGCTGGGTTCAGAAGCGAGGACGGAGTGTCGTATTTCCGCCCTACCGAGGGGCAGGCCACGGCCCGTTTCCTCCATTCGACAGGCGCGGCCGTGACATATTGTCCGTCCACATTCAACTATATCGGCTGGACCGGAACATCGGCTGGAGTGGCTCCTTTCAAGAACCATAAGGGCGTGGACGCCTCGCTGGACGAACCGCTTGGATATTCATTCGCCGCCGGATATTATTTTGACTATTCCGGCACGAACAGTGACGGAAAGGGTAAGGTCGATTCGAGGAGCAAGAACAATTCCTACAACGGAGCTTCCGCGAAGATCTATGACGGCTGGATGTCAAAGGCTTGGTGGAACGACGCGACCGACAAGGCGGAGTCCTGGATAATCGAGTTCTCCACGAAGGATGTCACGGCGAGCCACGTTTCTATGCAGTTCACCTCGTACGGAGCCCAGACCGGAGCCACGGGTAAGACCCCGTATTCCTGGACGGCGTACTGGTCTGAGACCGGGGATCTGTCCGATGACGCGGCCTGGCACAAGATCGCTGACTATGTGGTTCCTGACGGAGTCGTGAACGGTCAGGAGAGGGATTGGCAGCTTCCGGCGTTCAAGCAGTATGACTTCGCTCTTCCGCTGGAGATCCTTGGCAAGGAGAAGGTGTTCATCCGCCTCAGGCCTTCAAGCAAGGACACCAACACCGGCTATTTCGGCGAAGGCAGCATCGCTGACGGCACCGACTCGGGAAATGGTATTGATTATTTCGCCATAAGATACAATTAGAGCAATGAAAAGAATATTATCGATAATGATGCTGGCCGCCGCCCTCGCTTCCTGCGGGAAGACGGAGGCCGACAAGCCCGAGACCGAGATCTCCGAACAGCCGCAGGCGGGACGGACGGAGATAAAGGTGATGTCATCCAATGTCAGGAACGGATCGGAGGATTCGGGGATCAAGCTTTGGTCCTACAGGAAAAACGCCTATTTGTCGATGCTTAGCGATATCCAGCCGGACATCATCGGCTTGCAGGAGGCCAAGAAGCACACCCTGAGGGATCTCGCTGTCGCCACTGAATATGAGATCTACAATGTCTATGAATATGATGGCTCGAATCCGACCGTGGTCAACGACCATCTTCCGCTGAACGCCATAATGTTCCGCAAGTCTCTTTTCGAGAGGCTGGACGCAGGTGTGTTCTACTACAACGAGGAGGATCATCTGAAGCCTGTGCACTACCCGTGCGGGGCTTCCGGATGGCAGGTCAGAGGCTGCGTGTGGGTGAAGTTAAAGGTCAAGGCCACCGGCAGGACCGTGTATTTCTTCGACACCCACTACACCCACGATCCCGAGATTATGGACGCAGACGGGAACAAGATATTCAACATCGAACCTCGCCGCAAGGCCTCCGAGATCCTTGAGAGCGAGATCGAGGCGAAGGTGAAAGGCGAGAACGCCGCCGTGTTCGTCACCGGGGACTTGAACTGTGCCAGGTCGGACGGTGCCACTAGAAACGGTCCGAGGAGCCTTGAGCCGCTTGTTGAATATATGTGGTCGGCCAGAGAGGACGCCAAGTACTATGACGGGGCAATCAGCTTCAACGGATTCGATCCGGACTACAACAAGGCCAGCGGCAACATCGACCACATCTTCTACCGTGGAGCCGAGGCTCAGGAGTTCATCACTGTCAACGGTCACGACTATGGGGTCTATTTCATCTCGGACCACTATCCTGTAACCTGCACATTTATACTTTAGAATGAAGAGAATATTATTGTTTTTCGCACTGCTTTCGGTGGCCGCCGGCTTGTCCGCGGCCCCGAAGGCTTTCACTCTGAAATCCCCTGACGGGCGGATGAAGGTTGAGATCTCCACGGACGGAGGGATCCGTTACAGTCTGACCCACGATGATGTCCTTCTGCTGGAGAACTCCAGCCTGTCGATGTCTCTGACGGACGGTACCGTTTACGGAGGACCTGAATCCAAACTTAGACGCGCGAGAACCGGTTCCGCCAACCGAACCGTGAAGGCCGTGGCCTACAAGAAGGCCGAGGTAAGAGAGAACTACAACGAGCTGACCCTTGAATATCGTGGCTTCAAGGTCATATTCAGGGCTTATGATGACGCTTGCGCCTACAGGTTTGTCTCCTTGTTCGACAAGCCTTTCGTCGTGAAGGACGAGCAGGCGGACTTCCGCTTCCCGGAGGACAGGACGGCTTATATTCCTTATATTCATAAAAAATGGAAAGGATCGTTGGATGAGATTCTGGAGAACGACTTCCAGTGCCCGTACACGCACTCGCTCCTTTCCGAGTGGAACGAGCGCTACAGCATCGCACCGCTTCTGGTGGAGTGTCCAGAGGGAAAGAAGGTTGTGATCACCGAGGCGGATCTGATGAACTACCCGGGAATGTTCCTTTACAACTATAAGAAGGGTACCGGGGAGACATTGAGCGGGTATTTCGCCCGTGTGCCGGACAAGACCGAGATCGGCGGGCACAATATGGTGCAGGAAAAGATAGATTCGAGGAAGGATTATATCGCTGAGTGCCAGCCTTTTGAAAAGTTTCCTTGGAGGGTTGTGGCCATCTCGTCCTCCGATAAGGAACTGACCGATTCGGACATCGTCTGGAAACTCGCCACCCCTGCCGCTGACACAGACTGGTCCTGGGTGCGTCCCGGCAAGGTGGCCTGGGACTGGTGGAACGCCTGGAACATCAAGGGCGTGGACTTCGAGGCCGGAGTCAACAACGACACCTACAAGTACTACATCGACTTCGCCGCCGCGAACCACATTGAATATGTCATCCTCGATGAAGGCTGGGCTGTCAAGTACGCCAACGACCTGAATCAGGTCGTCCCGGAGATTGATCTTGAGGAGCTTGTCGCTTACGGCAGGGAAAGGGGAGTCGGCATAATCCTTTGGGCCGGCTACTGGCCTTTCGCGAAGGATATGGAGAACGTCTGCCGCCATTTCTCCGAGATGGGGATCAAGGGATTCAAGGTGGATTTTATGAACCGTGACGACCAGCCGATGGTGGATTGGTACAGGAGGGCCGCCGAGATGTGCGCCAAGTACCATCTTCTGATGAACTTCCACGGGGCATACAAGCCGACCGGACTTCAGCGCACCTATCCGAACGTGGTCAATTTCGAGGGCGTTCATGGTCTGGAGCAGATGAAGTGGAGCGATCCTTCGGTCGATCAGGTCACCTACGATGTGACGATCCCGTTCATCCGGATGCTGGCCGGCCCGATGGACTACACCCAGGGAGCGATGCGGAACGCCACCAAGAAGAACTACAAGCCGATCCGCACCGAACCGATGAGCCAAGGCACACGCTGCCGCCAACTTGCTGAATATGTTGTCTTTGAGTCTCCTCTGAATATGATGTGCGACTCTCCGACCAACTATATGGCCGAGCAGGAGTGCACCGATTTCATCGCCGCCATCCCTACCGTCTGGGACGAGACCGTCGCTCTGGACGGAAAGGTCGCTGAATATGTGGTTATGGCAAGACGCAAGGCTGATACCTGGTATGTCGGGGCGATGGCCGGCTGGGACGGCCGCGAGATGGAGATCGACCTCGGGTTCCTGCCTGAGGGGGAATATTCAATGACAGTTTTCCGTGACGGAGTCAACGCCCACAGGATAGCTTCCGACTACAGGAAGGTGACGATGGCTGTGCCTTCGGACAGAAAAATGAAAATCAAGATGGCCCCTGGCGGTGGCTGGGCTGCGGTCATCACTCGAAAAAATCAATAGCGATGAATATTTTTGCGCGTGGAATCATCACAGCGTCGGCCATGGTGCTTGGCGCCGGCTCGCTGAACGCCCAGGATTTTATCCTTCAGGCTCACAGAGGACTTTCTGACAAATTTCCGGAGAACACCTCGCTTGCTTTCTTCGAGGCCGCCAAGATTCCGGTCTATAAAGGTATGGAGACGGACGTGGCCATGACCAAGGACGGAGTCCTGGTCTGTATGCACGACAGGAAACTTGACCGTACGACAAACGGAACCGACTCACTTTCCAAGTACACCATGAAAGAGTTGCAGGAACTGTGGATTGACGGAGGGTACGGATGGAACGAGAAGTACAAGGAGACGCTCAGGATCCCTACGTTCGAGACCTATCTTGAGGCCTGCAAGCTTGGCGGATTCACTCCGTACGTGGAACTCAAGTGGGTTGAGGGCGAAGGCATCAGAAAGACGATAAAGGCTCTTCACGACTTCGGCTTCGACGGGAACTATGTGCTGACATCATTCAGGTGGGACAACATCCTTACGGCATCGACGATGACAGATGCCCCGCTGGAGTTTATGAAGGGCAGGTTCAACAAGGAGATGATCGACACCTGCAGCGCCAAGGTCAAGAATCTGGTGATCAGACCGAAATCCACAAATGTGACGCAGGAACTTGTGGATTACTGCCATTCAAAAGGAATCCCGGTAGAGTGCTACGGAATCCCTGTCGGGAATGGTGAGCTTGTCAAGAAACTGATCTCGATGGGAGTGCGAGGAGGAACCTGCAATGACTGGGAAGGCCTTGGTCTGGACGGGAATCTTTCCAGCCAGTCCTATCCTCAGTGGCTTGATTCCGCGGCGATCTACCACATCTATCCGTCCTCCTTCAAGGACAGCGACGGTGACGGCTACGGGGACCTGGAGGGAATACGCTCGAAACTGGACTATGTCAAGGATCTGGGATTCAACACGATCTGGATCAGCCCGGTGTTCTGCAGTGAGTTTGAGGACGGTGGCTATGACATCACCGACTACTATAAGATAGACCCTCGTTTCGGCACGAACTCTGATCTGGTAAGACTCGTTGAGGATGCACATTCCAAAGGAATTAAGGTCTGTCTGGATCTGGTTGCCGGCCACACCTCGGACAAGCATCCGTGGTTTGTCGAGTCCGCCAATGGAGACAGGAACGGACACTACGCCGACTACTATCTCTGGACGGATGCCTCCAAGGCTGATGTGCGCAAGTCCGAGAAGAAGAAATGGGTCGCCAAGGAGTATCCCCGTGGCAAGATGTACATGAAGAACTACTACGACGTGCAGCCGGCCTTGAACTATGGCTATCAGTCACCGGATCCGTCCAAGCCTTGGGAGCAGTCCTACGACGCTCCGGGTCCGAGAATGGTCAGACAGGAACTCAAGAACATCATAGCGTTCTGGTTCGACAAGGGCGTGGACGGTTTCCGCTGCGATCTCGCCTGGTCTCTGGTCAAGGGGGATGACAAGGAGTTCAATGGAGTGCGCAGGCTCTGGAACGAGATTTTCTCCTGGACTACCGCGAACTATCCCGACAGGATATTCCTTTCTGAGTGGTCCAGCCCTGTGGAGTCCATTTCCTGCGGATTCGACATCGACATCATCCGTCACAACGGATGCGGAACCACAATGTACCGCGACCTGGTTTACAACACAGAGCGTAGCGCGGACCGTGAGACGGGAATATACCCGCCTAAGGATTGTTGGTTCGACAAGTCCGGAAAGGGACAGATCGCATCGTTCGTGGTGCCTTTCGAGGAAATGTACAGCAAGACCCTCGGCCACGGATTCCCGTGTATGCCTACCTCCAGCCACGACACTTGGAGGATGAACCGCAACCAGAGATCCACGCCTGAAGAACTGAAGGTGATGATGACATTCTTCCTGACGATGCCTTGGGTGCCGATCGTCTATTACGGAGAGGAGATCGGGATGAGGTCTATGGACGGTGTGTCGGCCGTTGAGGGAAGCCGCGACAGGTCAGCGGAAAGGACTCCGATGCAGTGGTCCGACGGCCCGACCGCAGGATTCTCTACCTGTGATCCATCGAAACTGTATCTGCCTGTGGACGAAAGCCCTTCGAGACCTACGGTCGAGAAAGAGATCAATGATCCCGCTTCAATATATTCGTGGACAAAAGGTCTGCTGGCGCTCCGTGCCTCCGTTCCCGCTTTGGGAAATATCGGCGGCTGGAAATATATCAGCGACCCTCAGTTGCCTTATCCAGCTGTGTATGAAAGATTTTCTGATGACGGGAAATATCTTGTGATCATCAACCCTCGTTCCGGGGAGGCTTCCGCCGAGGTCTCCGGCTACAAGAAACTGGAGGTGGTCTATGGAGATCCTAAGGCGCTTTCCGTCAGGAAGGTTTCCGGCGGACTCTCTCTCAGGATCAAAGGCGTTAGTTCCGTAATCTGCAAAGTGACAGAGTAAATGAAAAAGATAAAACTGGGACTGTTCCCGAAAGTCTTGATAGCGATTGCGTTGGGTTCCCTGCTCGGACTCATCGCCCCTGATGTGCTCGTGCGCATCCTCAAGACATTCAATGTATTGTTCGCCCAGATCCTCAAGTTCATCGTGCCCCTTTTGGTGCTGGGGCTTGTGACCCCTTCCGTGGCGAACCTCGGAAAGGGAGCCGGGAAGATGCTGATAGCCGTTATGGTGATCTCCTATCTCTCCACGGTAGGCGCCGGCCTGTTCTCATACGGCTGCGCCACCGAACTCTTTCCGCATTACCTTCAGGTAGGCGAGATCTCGACATCGGCCGTGGACGGCAAGACTTTCGAGCCGTACATCAACCTGAAGATTCCTCCGGTCTGCGACATCCTGACGGCTCTGCTTCTGTCCTTTATGGTGGGAGTCGGAATCATATTCACAGGTGCCAACGGACTGAAGAAAGGCTTTGATGAGTTCGGGGAGATCGTGAAACTCACCATCGAGAAGGTGATCATCCCACTTCTGCCGTTCTACATCCTCACTATGATGTGCGAGATGAGCGCCTCCGGCAAGCTGGCCGCCGTGATGGGCTCGGGAGTCAAGGTGATCGGAACAGGAGTTGTCCTGTCGATCTGCTATCTGGTCCTCCAGTACATCATCGCCGGCGCGGTCGCCGGAAAGAACCCTTTCAAATGCCTCTGGAACATCATCCCGGCTTATCTGACGGGATTCTCAATCTGCTCCAGCTCTGCTGTGATTCCGGTGACCCTTGACTGCGCCATAAAGAACGGCACCCGCAAGGACATCGCTGATTTCGTCGTGCCTCTTTGCTCCACCGTCCATATGTGCGGATCGACCATCAAGTTGACCGTCACCTCGGTGGCTGTGGCCTATATGTGCGGAATCGACATATCGTTCGGCCTGTTTATGAACTTTGTCCTGCTTCAGGCCATCGCCGCTGTCGCCGCTCCGGGAGTGATGGGTGGTGTCCTTATGGCTTCCGTGGGCCTTCTGGAGTCGGTCCTTGGCTTCACTCCGGACCAGTGCGCCTTGATGATGACCATCTATCTTGCCCTTGACGGTTACGGTCCTGCCTGCAACGTCAGCGGTGACGCTGCCATAGCGCTTGTGATAGATAAGTTCTTTGGAGGCAAAAAGGAATAGTTTCCGGCTTCAGTGCCGGTTTTATGCAAGTGTGAATTTTTAACAGATTATAGCGGTTTCTAAGTCTGAAAATGACTATATTTGTCTTCCGTACAGAAGAAGACAAGATGCCGGCACTAAAGAAAATAGTCGTCCAGAATTTCAGGAACATAGCGTTTCAGGAATTGTCTTTCTCTCCCAACATCAATTGCATCTCAGGCAATAACGGGGAGGGGAAGACAAATCTTATGGATGCCGTCTGGTACCTTTCGATGACCAAAAGCGCATTCGCCTCGTCAGACAGGTTCAACTTTCGGCACGGTACCGACACATTCGCGGTCTCAGGGACATATTCAATGAATATAGGGCCGGACGCGCGGTTCTCGGTGCAGGTGGACGGCAAGGGCGAGAAGAAGGTCCGGAGGGACGACAAGGCATATTCGAAGATCTCCGAGCACATCGGGGTACTGCCGATAGTGATGGTCTCACCGTCAGATACTTCCCTCGTCAGCGAGAGCGGTGACGACAGGCGGCGGTTCGTCAACTCCGTGCTGTCGCAGATGGACAGGGAATATCTCGCCGCGATGCAGCAGTACAACCGTTTCCTTTTCCAGCGCAACAAGGTGCTCAAGGACGGAACCTTCGACGAGTCGCTTCTGGACGTGTTCGACGAAAGGATGAATGAATATGCCGGTGTGATCCACGGCAAGAGGGACGCTTTTGTCAAGGACCTTCTACCGTTGGTGGCCGAGCATTACGCAACGCTTTCAGGTGGCCGCGAGACTGTGTCGATTGACTATAGGTCGGACTTGAGGAAAGGCTCGCTGGTCGAGCTGCTGAAGGCTTCCCGGGAGAAAGACAGGATATTCAAATACACCACCGCAGGGATTCAGAGGGATGATTTCCTTTTTGAGATGAACGGCTTTCCGATCAGGCGTTGCGGCTCGCAGGGACAGCAGAAGTCGTTTCTGGTCTCCTTGAAGTTCGCCCAGTACGAGCTTATGAAGCGCAGGTACGGCTTCCCGCCGATGCTGCTGCTGGATGATGTGTTCGACAAACTGGATATGAGCAGAATCTCGAATCTGCTTGGGATGGTCGCCGGGAGCGACTTCGGCCAGATATTCATAACAGACAGCAACAAGGTCCGGATGTCGGGGATTGTTGATGGTTTGACCGCGGACAGGGCTTATTTCGAGGCTGTCGGGGGAGAGTTCAGGGAGATTTGACGATGGCGGAGTTTCAGAAGATAAAAGGCACGCCCCGCAAGGAGGCTCTGGGGATGGAACAGCTTATCCCTATGTACATCAGGGCTTTGAAGCTGAGCGCCGGGCTCAATACCCAGCGGGTTTTCGCCGC
>CAKVCK010000025.1 GCA_934725575.1 uncultured Bacteroidales bacterium | reverse complement strand
TATAACGTTGACTTCGATCGTAACACCGCCTACAAGGTGGGCTATTTCCTTCCGGAACTCCTTGGCGCTGACAAGGTCCTTGTCGGCCGCGACTGCAGGACATCTTCTCCGGAGATCCACGAATATCTTGTGAAAGGAATCACCGACGCCGGAGCTGATGTCTATGACATCGGTCTCAGCACGACTCCGATGGTCTATTTCGGAACCGCCAACTACGGCTTCAAGGCTTCGGTCCAGATCACGGCCTCGCACAATCCAAAGGAATATAACGGAATGAAGGTCTCCAGGGAGAACGCCCTTCCTGTCGGTTTGGATTCCGGTCTTGGTCAGATTCAGGAATGGATCGAGAGCGGAAGGCCGACTCCTGTGGCTGAGAAGAGGGGACAGGTCATTCTCAAGGATATTCATAAAGACTATCTTGATTTCCTGCTGAAGTTCAAGGGCGACTATTCCGACATCAAGATCGCTTTCGACCTTTCCAACGGAATGTCAAGCCTTTACGCCCGTGAGATTTTCGGCGATGAGCCTGCCTACATATTCGAAGAACTTGACGGAAACTTCCCGAACCACGAGCCTAACCCGCTGATTCCTAAGAATGTCGAGCCGCTTCAGACTTTGGTGAAGAAGACCGGCGCGGATGTGGGTGTCATCTATGATGGTGACGCTGACCGTGTGATGTTCGTGGACAACGAGGGCAAGTTCGTCTCTCCGGACCTGATGATCGCCGTTCTCGGCCACTATTTCATCGACGAGAGGCACGAGACCGGAACCGTGCTCCAGGACATCCGCAGCTCGAAGGCGGTAGGCGAGTACCTCACTCCGATGGGATGCAAGATGGCGACCTGGAAGGTCGGACGAGCCTTCGCCGCCAGGAAGCTCCGTGAGCTTGACGGTGTCTGGGGTGGAGAGCTTGCCGGACACTACTATTTCCGTGACTTCTTCTATTCTGACAGCGGACTCCTCGCTTCCATCCTGATTCTGAGGGTTGTCGCCGCGATGAAGAAGAAAGGCGTCACCCTTCACGAACTCATCGGCAGGATCGCGCGCTACCAGAATTCCGGCGAGATCAACTTCCGCCTTGAGGACAAGAAAGGCGCGATGGACGCTGTCAAGGAATATTTCGTCTCCAAGGAGAAACCGACCGCCGAGATGGATTTCGACGGCTACAGGGTCGAGTTCCCGGACTGGTGGTTCAACATCCGCCCTTCCAACACCGAACCATACCTCAGGTTCATCTGCGAGGCGACATCGGACGCTCTCCTTGAGGAAAAGATAAGTGAGACCAAGAATCTTCTCGTGGAGAGGTTCGGAGCAAAACTGTAGGCGGATGATTCGTGGAAGATTTTTGGCGAGCGCCATTGTTATGGTCCTTGCCTCGATTCAGTTCTCGGTTCCTGCCGTGGCGCAGGACACTACGATCAAGACTAAGAAACAGGCCGAGATCCTCGTCCCGAGAATATCCAGAGAGTCAGTCCAGTCTATGGACTTGTCCAGGGCGGCGGCTTTGGACACGATTGACACCGCTGACCCTCACATCAAGATCCTGCTTCTTTCGGACTACACGTGGAAGTACTTCAAGGATTCCACCTATGCCCGTGACCACAAGATATTCAATGAATATTGGACCCACGACTATCCTGATCCATACCGTGTCTCTTTGGAAGAGCTTCCGGATGAGATCGCGCTTTGGATCGTGGACACTTTGAGCGAGTACAAGTGCCCGAACCAGACGGATGTATATTCAAAGTTCGGCTATCGCCACAGGCGCAGGCATCAGGGAGTCGATCTTCCTTTGCACACCGGCACTCCGGTCTATGCGGCGTTTGACGGCAAGGTGCGTATCTCGAAGTACTATAAAGGGTACGGCAATCTTGTTGTGCTTCGCCACGACAATGGCCTGGAGACATTCTACGGGCATCTTTCCAAGATCTACGTCGCGAATGACCAGTGGGTGAACGCCGGCACGATCATCGGTCTCGGTGGCTCTACCGGCCGCTCTACCGGCCCGCACCTCCATTTTGAGACCCGTTACAAAGGCTATGCGTTTGATCCTGAGTGGCTGATCGATTTCCATTCGGGAACATTGAGGCACAGGCTGTTCGTACTTAAGAAGAAGTACCTGAACGCCAACAGTAAGTACGTTCCGGAGAGCGAGCAGGAGGAGATTGATATCCTTGAGGGTGATGCCAAGGATAAGGAGGAGGCCGCCAAGAAGGCCGAGGCCGAGAGAAAGGCCGCAGCCGCCGCCAAGTACCACACCATCCGTCAGGGTGACACCCTCGGTGCCCTTGCCCGTAGGTACCACACCTCTGTCAAGGCCCTTTGCCGCCTGAACGGCATCAAGGAGACCACAACCCTCCGCCTCGGCAGGAAACTCCGCGTGAAGTAATTCTTCCTTCTGTCCGGTTTCGTCCGAACTCGTATTACCCTGATTTCGGTTGACTCGGTTTTATAGATTATTACTTGTAAAAGTTGACTTTTAGTCAATTTGAAGTTATTGAGTCTTCACAGCCTGAAGAACTTTCGCCCAAGGTGGCATATTCAATGAATATCGCTCTTGTCGAGATGAAAATGATACTCGGCAGGAGCGAAATTCATTGTTTCCGTCACACTCAACCTTCCTTATTGCGGAAGTTCTTGGCTCGGGTTGATGTAGGGGTGTACTTGAGGTGCCGATGGTTGTCACAGCACCATAACCAACGCTCCGGCGAGGAGGAGTATGGAGCCGACCACGGTCTTCCAGGTCAGAGCCTCGCCAAGGAATATGACGGCGAATATGATCGTCAGCACGAGGCTGCATTTATCGATCGGGACAACCTTGGAGACGTCACCGGTCTTGATGGCGTAGAAATAGCACAGCCAAGAGGCTCCGGTGGCGAGACCGGACAGGATCAGGAATATCCAGCTGCGGGTGCTTATTGACGATATCCCGCCTGCGCTGTTTGTCAGGAACACCATACCCCAGGCAAGCGCAAGTACCACAATCGTGCGGATGGCTGTGGCAAGATTGGAATCCACTCCATCGATTCCGATTTTAGCGAGGATTGCCGTCGCGGCCGCGAACACGGCCGACAGGATAGCGAATAACAACCACATATTCTTCTGAATATTCATCGCTTAATATTCTTCAACTCCATTCGCGCCCATCCAATCAGTGAGTGGTGAGCTGTCAAATCCGATCGTGCCTTTAAGGCAGACTTTGACACTGAACCCGATCTTCTGGCTTAGACGGAATACATTCTTTAGAGTCTCCAGCACGCAATATTCGGCCGCTATTCCGCAGACTGTGACATCGTCTCCGGGCTGGAACAGGTCCTGCGCTGTGGTTTCCGATGGAGCAGCCATCGCCGTGTCGGCTTCCTCCTTGGCTTCAGTTTGCGTTGCGGTGGCGACGTCCGCGAACGCCCCATATTCCTCACGGTCTTTGTCCTGTCCCTTCAGAATGAAGCGTGTGCGGTCTTCCTCAAGGCCATCGAGTAGTGTTGGGGCGAGACTGGAGCCCAATGTGTATTGCACGCAATGCTCCGGCCAGATCCCGCCGTTCTCCTTGAACGAGCAATGATCCTTGGGGTGCCAGTCCAATGTGAAATAGACGAGGTCAAAGTCCTTTTTGATTTCGTTGATGACCGGGATGATCCTTTCCGCTCCCGGTACAGCGAGAGTCCCGTCGATGAAGTCCCTTTGGACATCCACCGCGAGAAGAATTTTTCTTGCTGGCATATTCATTGAATTTTTTTCTGTATTATTCTTTTGGGAAGATAACCTCTTATAGCCGAGCCAATCCCACGAAGATGAGTCACTTATGCGAGTCTGGCGAGTATGTCGTCCCAGACCTGTAGGCGCGAGGTCTCGTTGATGATCTCGTGGCGCATTCCTGGATAGAGCCTCAGGTCCGTGTTGGTGTAGCCGACGCGCTTCATCAGGTCGGCTGCCTTGGCTATCGCCTTGTCGGAGATCCTGCACGGATCCTCGGCACCGGAGATGAAATGTACCGGTAGGGTTGGATTCGACATCTTCCAGCCTTTCGGGCTGTAGCAATCCTTCATCAGATCCAGAAGGTTCTTGAAGCCGTTGACCGTGAACGTGAAAGTGCAGTACGGGTCGTTGTGGTAGGCCTCCAGTGTGTCTTTGTCCGAGCAGACCCAGGCGGAAGGGTAACCCTCGGCCTCGAATGGCTTGTTGAATGATCCGAAGGAGAGTTTCTGCAGCAGAGGTGAGCGGTATCTCTCGCCTTTGAACAGGCCGATCACGCTTGCAAGAAACCGTCCCGCTCCACCTGCCGGATTGTAGCTTGGGCAGCCGCACACGAACAAGGTGTCGATGCTGTCATCGTAGCGTTTTGTGAAAGATCGTACCGCCATAGACCCCATACTGTGTCCGAAAAGTGTGTACGGCAAGGCTGGATAGCTTGCCTTTATCTCGTTCTGTACCAGTCTGATGTCCTCTACGAGACCTTCCCATCCTCCCTTGTACATATACCCGAGATCCTCCTCGTTGAGCACCGTCTCTCCGTGCCCGCGGTGGTCGTGGATGGCGCAGATGTACCCGTGAGCGGAAAGATATTCCATAAAAGGAATATACCGCTCCTTGTGCTCGCACATTCCGTGAACAATCTGCACGATCCCCTTAGGCTCTCCCACCGGCTCGCTGATGAGCATCGCCAGCATAAGCCCGTCCGATGAAGCCTCGATTCTCCGCTTTAGCATATTCATTGAATTTTTTATAACTTTACGTTACCAAAGATAATGAAAATGAATAAACCAGACAACATTGAGCAGTACCGAGGGAACTATTCCGAAAGCGGATTTTGGGCAAAGGGCAAAAAAGTCGCGAAAAAGGCTGGAGTCAAGGTAATATACGTGGCTTTGATCCTCTACTATGAATTGGCTGATCCGAATGTCAGCCCTAAGGAGAAGGCGATCATCATCGGAGCTCTGGGCTATTTCATTCTCCCGCTCGACCTTATTCCGGATGCAATCCCGGTCTTGGGCTTTTCTGATGACCTTGCCGCTCTCGTGGCCGCCTACGGTTATGTAAAAGGGCATTTGACTCCCGAGGTCAAACTTCGTGCGCGGAAGAAGTTGTGCGAGTGGTTCGACATCGATGACGGTGCTTCTTTGGAGCCGGATGACCAGTAAAGTCTCGTAATGGTGGCGAAATCTAATATACGCAAGACATAACATTGAGATAGAGTATTCTGACAGTAGCGAAATATTCATAAAATGCCGCAGTCGTGATGCTGTTGGCACCTGAATGCCGCGAAAAGCGTTGAATATGCTCCTTTGGTGGATGCGTATGATGGTGTTGTTGCCTGAGGTGACGGGGTAGCGAATAAGTCGATAAATCAATTTAATAATTATCAATTGGTCGAATTTATTTGTAAATATGGGGATAAACTCTACATTTGTTCCGAAAATTACAATAAAATTCGACTAAATGAAAAGAATGATTGTACTTGCGGCCGCTATTTGCACCGCCGCTTTCACCGCCAAGGCCGGCGGCTATGTCACGAACACTAATCAGAATGTGGCTTTCTTGAGGAATCCTGCCCAGAATGCCGTCATAGGAGTTCAGGGAGCGTATTTCAACCCTGCCGGAATCGGTTTTATGGACAACGGTTGGCATCTGGCGTTCGATGTCCAGTCGGCCTTGCAGAGAAGGTACACGACTTCCACCTACGAGCCGCTCAAGTACGGCGTGGACAATGAGGGAAGAGGCTATAAGAAGTACACGGGCAAGTCTTTCGTGCCGGCCCTTCCGCACCTGAGCCTCGCGTTCAAGCACGACAATCTGTTCGCCTCCTTCCATTTCGGAGTCGTGTCGGGAGGCGGAAAGGCGAAATACGACCAGGGACTCGGCTCATTTGAGGCTCCGGTGGCGATGATTCCAGCTCTGATCAATAATTTGGCTGGGACTCAGATGGTTACCGGCTATGATGCAGACATCAATCTTACCGGAGAGCAGTACAACTTCGCCGGCCAGCTGAACATCGGTTATAAGATAGGCTCGAAGTTGAGTGTCTCCGCCGGCGTGCGCCTGAACTACATCTCCAACTATTATGTCGGAAGCCTGAGGAATATCCAGTTGCAGTACGGAGGCCAGATGCTTCCTGCCGCCAATGTGCTGGGCGCGGCGGTGTCAGCGATCTCCGGAGGACTGATCCCGACTGAAACCGCTGTCGGAATGGTCGGCGGACTTGTAAGCGACAAGGAACTTGACGCGCATCAGAAGGATATCGCCTGGACACCGATCCTGTCCGTGGACTACAAGACCGGCCGGTTCAACTTCTCCGCGCGCTACGAGTTCAACACGAAAGTGCGCCTGAACAATGACACGAAGGCTAACACCACAGGAATATCCCAGTTCGATGACGGCAAGGAGATCGCCGCCGACATCCCCGGCAACATCAACATCGGTGCTGAATATTCAGTGAAGCCGAACTTCCGCGTCGCCCTCGGCGCAAACTACTATTTCGACAAGCAGTCAAAGCAGTACAACAACGAGACGGACTTGAACGATAAACAGAACTATCTGAAGCACAATTCCTTCGAGATTCTCGGTGGCCTTGAGTATGATCTCAGCGATGTAGTGACCCTCAGTATCGGCGCCAACAGCAGCACGTTCGGTTTCGGCAACGACGCGAAATACATCTCCGACCTCAGCTACACCACCAGCTCCATCTCGGGCGGCCTTGGCGCAAGGTTCAACGTCAACCCGAAAGTCGCCATTGATTTAGGAATATACAAGACTTTCTTTATGCACTTCACCAAGGAACAGGCCGATTATGGCGGAAACGGAGCCCTTATCGCCGCGAAACTCTCCCCGGTCCTCGGCCAGCTGGCCCCCGCTGTTCCCGGCCTTGCCGAAAAGCTTGACATCAAGAATCTCCAGATTCCCGGCCAGGACGACTTCTACCGCACCAGCATCGTCGGCGGCATTGGAGTGACCTTCAAGTTCTAGTGAATCGCCCTTCGGAAGCCTCCCGATTCGTAATCTTGCCCTTACTTCCTATGACGGAGGAAAGGGCTTTTTCTATCTTCCGCACGATCGATTCTTCTCCGGCAAAATCCCAATTCCCCGGACAAACCGATAATATCACAGCGTTTCTCCGGTAAAAAGCCGTTTCGGTGGATATTTTTTGACACAAGAATTTAAAATGGACCAAGTATGAAAGACCATCAGTAATGCGACAACTTTGAGTACTACGTTCATCTCGAAAAAAAGAACGATAGGTTACTCCTCGGTGTAGAAGCGGATGATGCGTTCGATGGCTCTTTGGCAGACCGGACAAAAAGCTTCGGCGGTGTTGGTCCTCATCCGGCAGTCCTCGCACGGGCGCCAGACGCCTTTCGTCTGGTAGCCGCCGCCTTCGACAAGGCCCACGACTCCCTGGTCGTAAAGATCCTTCCACTTGCTCTCGAAGTTCGCTTTGGTGGTGATGTTCTGCTCCCAAGGCTCGATGTCCGGGTAGTAATACTCAACATACTGGTCATCGTAGGCATATTCATCGGTCAATCCGCCGAAGCTGTGGCCGAACTCGTGGACGACCACCGGGCCGAAAAGTTTGTGGTGGGCGGTCGTGAGTGTGTAGGAATTGTAGATGCCTCCGCCGCCGTAAGTGTCAGTGTTGGCGAGGATTATGATGTGCTCGTAAGGGATTCCGGCAAGCGCGTCGTGCATCTTGAACAGGTGCAGGGTCGTGAGGTAGCGGTCGGAATAGAACGTGTCGAAGTGCGAGTCCACGGCCGTCTTTTTCCACAGCCCCTCACGCGGCACGCTGACTCCGCTGTCCTCGGAAGGAGACGCGACCGCGACGATGTTGAACCGATCCTTCATCGACTTGAACGGCTCGTGACGCAGAAGGTTCTCCACTGTGCTCTCGGCATCCTTGAAGAATATGTCCATCTCGCCCTCGGTGTATCCTTCCGCAAGGATGGCGATGTCGATCTTATCCTTGGAATCACCGCTGTCCAGCAGCATTCTTGTCTGCGGCTTTCCTCCGACAGGCCTGATCAGAATGTCCTTAGGGTCAACCGGATGCGTAAGCTTTGCCGCCACATTTTCGTGAAAGTCATAGAGTTGCACGGTGATCTCCGCCGGGGCCGCCGGCATCGGCACAAGGAACACGTTCTCGAAACTCTTGCGGACCCTCGTGGCCTCCTCGGTAGCCTGCCATTCCTGGAACAAGGTGCAGAATGACATCCTGTAAAGTGTGTCGCCCGTAGCCTTGTCCGTCATCGTCAGCTGTCCGTTACCCCGAAGCGGCACCTCTTTCAGATTGGTACGCCGCCCGTACCATCCGTGGGCGCTAAGCAGCTCAGCTACAGCGATGTCGCAATCCTTGTCCGATCCTGTGAATATGTAGTCTACCCTCAAGGTCTTGTCCAAGAGCCTCCCGTCAGAGAACGGGTCAGCGTTAATCCCGTTTATCAATCCCGGCAGCGCGGCCGCCAATGCAATCAGAAATATTCTTTTCATCCGTGTCATTATTAATTAGTCGTTAAAAAATAAGTGCCCTTATCTTATGTGAACTTTTGGGGCTATATTCCTTTTCTCATCAATTATATGCCACCGACATATTCCTTCTTCAAAAAAGTGATGCACCCTCAAAAATCTTTGCTGGATCTGCGGCAACTTATTTTGCCGCTTCCTGCCGGACTAACACATCTCTTGACGAATTTAGAAATTTTTCTGAATATTCGGAAATATATTCATCGCCATTTTCCCCGATTCCGATGGTTGCGAATATGCCCGGAATCGCAGATCTCAAATCAGGCGGGGATTCTCTTCGGTCAGCTACAGTTGCGAATATGCTCGAAATTGCTGCCGTCAGGGTACGAATCAACCTTGACTGTTGCAAATACCGCCTAAAGTGCTGCCGTCGTGGACCAAAAGTACGGTGACGGTAGCATTATCGGGTATATTCGCGGACGAAAAATTGAGTCAAGCCTTGAAGTAAACAGTCAGGCTTGTGGTGGCGTTTTTCAATCCGTAATAGATTCCGTCCTCTGTTTCGATGAAATAGACCTCGGAATAGTTGAAATAAGGGTGGCCGGCCTTGTATCTGGCATATTCATCCAACACTGTGTCAGGCAGTTTTGCGTAATCCTCCAATCTGTAGATGGTCGCGCTCCAAGTCTGCCCGTCGGATCCGCGATTATCAAACCTGACTGTTTTGTGAATCCCGTTGTCTTTGATATACAGGATATTGTCGCTGGAATCATTGATCCCGGCAAGGATGGTGGCCTCAGGGTACTTTTGCCTTACAAAATCGATACAGCTACTCATATCATACCACCAGATGGAGCTGTTGGTGCGGGGCATAACATCGAGTAGTTCTCCGTCCTCGTCAATCAGCACTGAATATTCCCGGTATGCAAGCACCGAGGTCTCATTTTCATCAAAAACAACGAACTTGAACTCGTATGCCTTTTTGTCAAACCCTCTGCGTGCGACTTCGATCACATACGATTGATCCAACCCATAATATTCTTTGCTGAATCTGGCTCCGAGGTAGGCTTTTGCGATTCTCTCTGGCAGTTGCTTGAGGAACGCGAATCCGTTCTTGTCGTACTCCTTCTGCGTCATCATCCAGGTGTGACCTTTATAGACGGCGGTGCACTTCAACCCGTCCGTGTCCACAAATTCGACCTGCGACATATTATATGATGTCACCGCATTTGTGACTTTGACATTCTTTGAATATCTCTCGTAGAAATCCGTCTTTATCGCTTCCGCCACGCCGTACGCCTCAAAGATATCCCAATCCGGTTCGTACTTATCGCAAGCGGATGTGATGATGAGCATAACCACGATGTATGTGAAATGAATAAGTCTCTTTGTCATAGTATATTTCCCCTCTCTTGGGGTCACAAAGATACGAACAAAATCGATATATTATCCTTTCCTCCTCCCTCGTGTCTTTCTCCGGCGACATAAACATATTAAAATGTCGCCGGAGAGTGTCGTACAGCACTCTTGGGTGACGAAATCGACCCAAAGTGTAGCCGGAGAGGGATATCTGATTGATCAGGAATTGATGATCACCAGCCGAAGATGTTGCGGGTGATCCACCAGGCTATGACGAGGATGCCGATGGTGATGATGACGGGGACGCTGTTTAGGGTGTTGTAGAATCGTGGGAAACGGGATCTGAGTGGAACGGACACCAGCAGGGAGATGATGTAGGGGAGGGCCAGTACCAGGAAGGCGTTGGCCTCAAATGCTTGCCGAATGTTGAGATTCAACAGGTTGTGTACGACCCGCTGGCTGCCGCATCCCGGACACTTGAGGCCGGTCAGTTGCAGGAATATGCACTTGGGGAACCACGAACTGCCTTCCGGGCTGAAACGTGAATATGCAAACACCAATCCCGCACACGCTGCCGTAAGCAGAATGTACAGGATTGGTTTCTTGCAGGCGTCTTTGTTCATCTGTCGGATGAGGTGAATCCAGATGATTAGACATTAAAATTACAGTTTATTGATCTTACGTTTCAATAAACGGTATCTGAATCCAAGAATCGTTTGCGTTGTCAGGCAAGCGGTTTCTAAGAAGCTGTTTTGATTTGTTTGTTTGAAAATGTGAGAGTGAAAAACTTCAGGTTCGACCGCTTCTTCCAAGGAAGATAGCGGTGCTATCTGACTGAAGAAGCGGGAAGAAAATGAAGATTCTTTCACCTCAAAGAACATTTCAAACAAATCGAAACAGCTTCTAAATGTCGGCAATGCCGGCCATCACTCCGCAGGCCATAAGGATTATGTAGATGATCACCCAGAACAGGCCGCAACACAGTCCGACAATGCTCCACGTCTTTGCCTGCTTGCTGGCCTCCTGTGCTCCGGCGTAATTGCCGACGGCATATTCCTTTGAGACACTGCTGGATTTGATGATGCCGACGATTCCGAATGGAAGGCAGCAAAGTACGGTCACGATGATGGACAGAGCCAGATAGGTCGGAGGGCACGGTGGCATCGGTGACTGTTGGTAATTCTGTGACAGTGGGGTAGGCGCTGTCGCATCAGGGATGTTGGCCCCGCATTTCGGGCAGAAAGACGCTTGGTCGGAAACCGCGTTTCCGCATTTAGGACAATATTTCATAAAGATGTATTTGGTTTCGTAATGTGTTACTTGTTTTGACCTGCCAAACAGCAGACCAATCATAGCGATAAAAGCGATGACTATAAGAATTATGATGACCTGCCAAGGTCCGATAACACCAAGAATCATAGTTATGCAAGTGGAGGGATGCGCTACTTCAGAGTCTGTCCGTTGCCGTCAACGTAGGTGTTGCAGGCGATCATAATCAGGTCTATGAGAGCCCAGATCCCGCATCCTCCCAATGTGAGGAGCATAATGATGCCGGTGGTAGTGTTGCCGGTGTAGAATCTGTGGATACCCAGTCCACCGAGCACGATGCAAAGGACAAGGGCGATCAGCCAACGGTCCTCCTTCTCCTTGGCGACTTGGTAGTCGTTGTAAGTCTGGCCGGTTCCGGCCTGTGATTGAAGCGGTTTCCCGCAGCTTGGACAAAAAGAGGAGTCCGGCTGCACCGGCGCTCCGCAATGAGGACAGTAACTCATTTCTTTGAATATGATAATAAAACTATGGTCCTATAGCCAGAATAGTCTGACTGGCTTTCAAAGTCTAAAGGTAGTCATAATTGTAGAAAAAACAAAGTTTGATGCTTGGACTGCATTACAGGATAGCACCTTTGAGTGACAAAAGTGGACTAAAATGTTGCCGGAGAGTGTTGCAGAGCACTCTCCGGTAACGAAAAGGGCTAAAAGTGTCGCCCATAAATTCCAAACGGCTTTAAAAGCGTGGATATGGCCGGAAAATCAGTGCCGCTCGTGTACCGGCTCGCAGGTGAGGTCCACACCGAGCTTCTTGAAGACTTTCTTGTCGATGTCGCTCAGGAGGACGGTGGAGTGAACCTGACAGCCTTTCAGAAGCGGCAGTGTGTCAAGAGCCTTGCGGCAGTTCTCGTCATCCGGACTCAGGACCGAAAGGGCGATCAGCACCTCGTCAGTGTGCAGACGCGGGTTCTTGCCGTGAAGATAAGTGACCTTCGTCTTCTGGATCGGCTCGATGAGCCTACCCGGAATGAGTTTGACACTGTGGTCGATCCCGGCCAGATGCTTGGTGGCCTTGAGGAGAAGGGCGGCGCAAGGTCCGAGAAGGTCAGAGGTCTCCGCGCTCAGGATCGTCCCGTCGGACAGCTCGATGGCCGCTGACGGATTGCCGGCCGTCGCCTCACGCTGTTTCGCCGCGACAGTGACACGGCGATATTCAGTGGTGATCCTCGCTTGTTTGAGGAGAAGCGCGATCTTTCCGACCTCGCTCTCATTGTCCTTTCCGTCAGCCATTTGGTCGAGCGCGGAGTAGTAGCGACGGATGATCTCATCGTTGGCGGCCTTGCAGCAGATGTCGTCATCGCAGATGCAGTTGCCAACCATATTCACACCCATATCGGTCGGCGACTTGTACGGATTCTCGCCGTAGATTCCCTCGAAGAGGGCGTTCAGCACCGGGAATATCTCGATGTCCCTGTTGTAGTTGATCGCCGTCTTGCCGTATGCCTCCAGATGGAATGGATCGATCATATTCACATCATTAAGGTCCGCAGTGGCGGCCTCGTAGGCGATGTTGACCGGGTGCTTCAAAGGAAGGTTCCAGACGGGGAATGTCTCGAATTTGGCGTAGCCCGCCGCGATTCCCTTCTTGTGCTCGTGGTAGAGCTGGCTCAGGCACACGGCCATCTTGCCGCTGCCCGGGCCCGGAGCCGTCACGATCACGAGCGGACGGGATGTCTGCACGTAGTCGTTCTTGCCGTAGCCCTCCTCGGAGTCGATAAGGGCCACATTGTTCGGGTAACCCTCGATCGTGTAGTGATAATAGGCCTTGATGCCCAACTTCTTGAGCTTGGCCTTGTACGCCTTGGCGCTGGCCTGGCCGTTGAAATGGGTGATCACCACGCTGCTGACCAGGAAGCCCCTGTTCTGGAACTCCGTGCGGAGCCTCAGGACATCCATATCGTAGGTGATGCCGTAGTCGGCCCTCACCTTGTTCTTCTCTATGTCATTGGCGCTGATGACGATGACGATCTCCGCGCAGTCGCTGAGCTGCTGGAGCATCCTCAGCTTGCTGTCCGGCTGGAATCCCGGCAGGACCCTGCTGGCGTGATAGTCGTCAAACAATTTGCCTCCAAGCTCCAGATAGAGCTTGTCCCCGAACTGGGCTATGCGTTCCTTGATGTGTTCTGATTGTATCCGCAGATACTTTTCGTTGTCGAATCCGTACTTCATAACGGATAACAAAGGTACGAAATCTATTCCGCAGCGGCAAATGAAAATACACAATCACAGCCTACATTAGCGTCCGGTATTCAGATTCCGGGCAATGTAAGCTGTTGAATAATATCCCACCGAAACGGTTATAATCTCACATCAATAAGATTCGGGTAATGATCCGTGAGTTTGATGGTGTATTTCTCCATAATGCAGTCGAAGACCTTGACCTCGGCCTTTCCGCTTGGGTCGAAGATCAGGCAGTGATCGATCGCTCCTGTGGCGCGGTCAGGTCCACGTCTGCGGCTCTCGACCGAATATCCGTCTCCCGGGCTGCATATATGATGCCCGTTGTGGTTGTCGCCATAGACGGTGGCTGCCTTGTAGCAAGGCACATAACCGCCCTGGATAAGCTGCTGGATCGGAACAGAATCCTCCTCGCAGTTCATATCACCCATCACAAAAACAGGAATATCCCCGTATTTGGCCCTGATGATGTCGGCCTCGGCCATCACCAGGCGGATCTGAGATGCTCTCGCCATCGTGCTGCCCGGCTTGGACTTTTCGCTCTTCCACCAAAGGTGGGTGCCGATTATCGCGAATATCTTTCCGTCAGCCTTCCTTTTAAGCACAGCCGAGGTGAATGACTTGGATCCGTGGTTGCACCACTGCTCGGGAGTGTACTTGTTGTAGTTGACGTACAGAGGCTCAAGCGTCTTGCTGTTGTAGAAGATCGGAGTGTTGTTCCAGTCCTTCTTCGATTCCCAGGCGATGACATAGCCGTCTTTCTGCACCAGAGGGTAGAATTCCTTGTGCATATGGCTGGAATATTCCTGAAGCGCGAAGACATCAGGAAGGTAGTCGTTTACGAGCCTGGCAAATTGCGGGGCCCTGTTGCAGTCACGCGGATCCTCTCCGATTTCCTTCCATTTCGGAGGAATGGTGTCCTTGCTGTAGTCCCAGATGTTGTCGTCAAGGATGCGGAGGTCAGCGCCTTCCGCGATCTTGAACTTCGCCTCGAACGCCGGGCTCTTCTGCGCGAAAGCGAAAGCTCCGTTGAGCAAGAGTCCGAATGTCAGCGCCGAAGCCGCGATGATTCTTACAATTCTGTTCATTATTCTAATGTTTTTTAGAAGCTGTTTTGACTCGTTGGTTTGAAAATTTGTTCACCTCAAAGAACATTTCAAACTTATTTGTTTTCCGGGAATATTTCCCCAATGCAAAGTTAACCCTTACTGATCAGAAATCCAATTTGGCCGCGCTGATTTCTGCTGAACGGCTTTGACATCCGGAAGGGAATCACTATTTTTGCCGCGGAGATATTCATTGACAAGGGTGGGCAATCACCCTCGAACGGATTGTATTCGGCAAGTGATTGCCTGCTTGCGGAATTTGAATATTCAAGGAATATGAGAAGTGCCATCTATGGCGCCGGTTCGTTGGGAACCATTCTGGGCGCGTATATTACGAAGAACGGAGGTCAGATTGACCTCATCAACCATAACAAGGCTCACGTCGCCGCCTTGCGTGCCGAAGGTGCGAGAGTGGTAGGCACCGTGAATTTCACTCAGCCGGTGACCGTCCTGACAGATGAGGAAATGACTGGTGAATATGATGTCATATTCCTTATGACCAAGCAGTTGCATAATGCCGAGGTCGTGAATATGCTCAAAGGCTTCCTTGCTGAGGATGGTGTGATCGTCACTCTCCAGAACGGGTTGCCGGAGCTGCTGATTTCCGAGATCGTCGGTCCGTCCCGTGTGCTTGGCTGCACTGTCGCCTGGGGAGCCACGATGCTTGGCCCGGGAGTCTGTGAGTTGACCAGTTCGCCGGACAGTCTCACTTTCTCGTTGGGTGCGGTTTCCGAGAATGTCAACAAGCATTTCGCCGAGGTCAAGGCCCTCCTTGAGAAGATGGGCCCGGTCGAGGTAGAGGAGAATTTCCTCGGAACCCGCTGGAGCAAGCTCCTGATCAACGCCGCGTTCTCCGGAATGAGCGCTGTCCTGGGCTGCACTTTCGGAGAGGCCGCCTCGGACCGTTCCTCAAGGAAGGTCGTGCAGGCCTTGATCAAGGAATGCATTGATGTCTGCCGTAAGGGCGGCATAACCATCGAGCCGATCCAAGGCAAGGATGTAGTCAAGCTTCTGGATTACAGCAATCCCGTGAAGAAGTTCATCTCCTTTATGATCATCCCGATAGCCATCCGCAAGCACGCCCGTCTGAAAGCCAGTATGCTTCAGGATCTTGAGCGCGGCAAGAAAACCGAGGTCGATTCCATCAACGGTGCCGTCAGCGCCTACGGCCGCAAAGTCGGTTGCCCCACCCCGATGAACGACAAGGTCGTGGAGATCATCCACCGCATCGAGTCCGGCTCCCTTGCCCCCACCTTCGACAACCTCCGCCTCTTCGCGTAGCCGCACTACACTGTTGCGTCTGCTTTCCTTGTTGAATGCGTGTGCTCCCTTGTTGTATATAGGTGTGACAATGCTAAACTTCCCGCCAGTCTGCTCGGGTGGGAGCTTTTGCGTTAGTTTGCCCGGTTGGGTGGCAAGGGCATATTCAAAGGCTTTGCCATAGAAGTTCATCCCATCAGCTTTTACATTAGTTTGTCCGGTTGGGAGGCAAGGGCTTTATGTTAAAATAGCACGTGTCACGAATTCTTAAAGCAGGTCTAATTTCTGTGCATTTTGGTTTGCAATCATAGTATCGTACTCTTTCTCCCATATTGCTAGCTTTTCTGTGAAATCATTATACCTGCATTTATCTGTGATGAGATACCAAGATTCAGAATAATAATTATAAGTTTTGTTTGATATGATTTCCGAATGCTTCTTGTGATTGTACTCTAGACAGACTGTCTCATTTTCCCATATTCTATTTTCATCTATGTCTTCTAAAGCGTTTAGATTATTCTTGGATTGATTATTCCTATGGAACGAGTGGTAATTACCTCTTCCATTGCCATATTTTTCAATGTAATGATTGCGAATCTTGGGTGAATCGGTCTCAAAATAGATGGCAACTAGAGTGCCGTTTAAGAAAGCGAGGTCAAAGCAATCAAGTTCAATGTCTCCAATTTTAACTTTTGGAATGATTGGTGTGGATATTTGCTTTATATCCTTTGCGTTCTTTTCAAGCCAACAGGCTTTGTCATATGCTCCTCCTTTATCGGCTTCTCCCCAATATCCGCTATATAGGTTATTATCTTTGTTGAAACTATCAATATCTTTTAACAATTCGTTTTTTTGAGCTTGTGAGAAAGTGGTTTTTCCGATAATTAAGTCTCCAATACCCGATAATTGTTTACATTGAATGAATAACGAGTCCGGGTCTGGTGAATATGACTCGTTGACAATTTGTGGAGCATTGTTGGTGCATGAGCAGAAAATCACTATGCTGATGATTGTTACCAAAGTGTATCTCATTGGGTCTTAGTGTTTATTGTTGTCGAAATGTCCCCGTCACCCCTTGCCTTTTTGAAACTGCTAATTTCCTGTCAAGGTAACACGAAAACACTTTCGCTGATATGTCCATCAAGCCTATAAAATGACTTGATGTAACAAAGATAATGATTTAGTCCGTAAAAAGATACGAAAAGTTATTTTTTGTGCGGTGACGTAATCAGTGCCTTTACGTATGATACACTTTTTGCCGTTGTAGGGGTGGCTTTCAGAGAGACCGTAGTTTTTCAGATAGTTGTAGGAAACGCCTATGGTGTCCCTATCCCAATTGTCGGTTTGGGCTTTGATGTTTCCGTAGTAATAATGTTGTCCGTTCAAGGTGGACAACGTTCCTTTCTTGTTTATCCATATCGCAAAGGTCGGTAAAGTTGCAACGGAAAAATGGCGTGTCCTATAAGTGCCTGAAGGTCAGTCGATTCGGCGCTTACCTTTATTGTGCTTTCACTAAAGATATACATCTATATTCTTCATTAATAATGTGTTACCTTCCACTCGCCTGAATGTCAAAGTATGAAATGCTCCCGTTGATTCATAAAGACATATAAGATTTAGCCAGTCTAAAAAGGCAGGTGGAATTCACAAACATATTAAGAAACTATATATGTCAGTCGCAAAGTCATAAGATTCACGGATAAATGCGGTTCCTTGTCCTGATTTTGACTCCGCTATATGGAAGCTCTTTTGATAGTTAGGAAAATATATTACCTTTGTGCGGGTAAAAACAAGTTATACCGGTTATTTAAAAATCTTATTTAATCTTATGAGAAGAGTTATCTTATTGATTCTGACCACGCTCTGTTGTATTCCTTTTGTGCAGGCGCAAGATATCATAACCACAAAGGATGGCAAAGATATTCAGTCAAAGATTCTTGAAGTCAATGCAAATGAAGTCAAGTACAAGAAATATAATAACCTTGACGGTCCGACATTCACATTATCGAAGTCGGAAATACTTATCGTCAGATACGAGAATGGCGAAAACGAGGTGTTTCAAGAACATAACAACTCTGTGGACAAGAAATACAATACAACCGCCGAAGTTGTTGTTGGTATGAGGTATCGTGAATACAAAAATCTGTATAATACTAAGGAATATGTGCCACAGCGTGATGACCCTTACAGCCGTGCCTGGGCGGGAATCGCTTCATTTATCATTCCTGGTTTGGGGCAAGGAATAGTTGGGCAATGGGGACGTGGATTTGCTATTATCGGTACCAATGTTGGTTTATTGGCCTTGCAATTATCCGATACGTACATTTACGATGATGGCACAACTGAGATGGGCGGTTTGGCTTGGGGAGCGTTTGCGGCTCGTCTGGCTTTGAATATATGGAGTATTTGCGATGCTGTCCACATCGCGAAAGTGAAAAATATGTACTATCAGGATCTTAGGACGCAAAGGGCAGCCTTCGATCTTAAGGTTGAACCTTATTTCGCATACACTCCTACAAGTGTGCAAGGATATTCTCAACCTACAGCAGGTCTTTCTCTCAAACTGAATTTCTAAGCATTGATTCAAAGAATATGCAGGCGAGCCGTTGGAAATCCCAATGGCTCGCCTTTTTTAGTCTTATATTTAAGGCTAACCCTGGCAGCGATCGGTAATTGATTGAATATCAGTTGATGACCCTCCACCTCTTGACCCATAGAGACATACGAGATCTTGCCCTCCATTTTTGACTGGCAGGAATTACGAATGTAGTCATTGTCAGTTTCTTATGGATTCTATATTCTGTGACTTTCGTTTTTTGGGGGATTGGATGGATTTTCAGTGGGTTATGGGAATGAAAAAAGGACAGCCTCAAACGAAGCTGTCCCCTTGTGCGGGTGAAGGGACTCGAACCCATACGCTTGCGCACCAGATCCTAAGTCTGGCTTGTCTACCAGTTTCAACACACCCGCAAGGCCTTTCGGCGGGGGAATCTAGATGATGATAGGGATTCCGCAGGGAGTTTGGGCGATTGGAAGCTGCCTTTGCTCCGAGTCCGAAAGGTTTGCAAAGATAGTTGAAATCTGTTAATATTCAAATATTATTTTTCTGCCCGTCGCGCTCTGCCGCATCGTTCGTTCCGGCTGGTTCAGCGTGCGGAAGATGTGAGCCGGCACCGTTGTCACCGATGTTACCGGCGCCGGTGACGGTCTCAAGGGCTTTGAGGGTTTTCTTTTCGTCGGCGGAGAGGTCTTCCGTCAGGGAGGCGGAATAGTCAAGTTCCTTCTTTTTGTTCTCTATCGCCTTCTGCGACAGCTCGTTCTGCTTCAGAGCCTGCTCCACGCCCTTCTCGAATATGTTGTGGATGGCGGAGGTCAGGTTTAGCGTCAGGCTGTTGACCTGATCATTGAAAAGAGGGATGTTGCGGCTCTTGTACTTTGTCTTGCCGAGTTTCCACTTCCAATTGTCGAAGGTGCCGTTCACGTTGATGCCGAACTTGAACGGAATCGGCGACTTCAGGGCGGAAAGGTGGTACTTGAACCGCTGGTCGAAACCCTGAAGGCCGCTGGCCGCGATCGAGTAGCGGTCGATGTTCAGCAGGAACGGGAAGATCTCCATGTGGTTCTCCTTGATGATGCCGCGGATTGACAGGGATTTTATGAAGCTGGAGTCCTTGTCCTTGAACATCAGGGATCTGCGGAGCTTGTTGAGTTCGTCACTGTCGGTCAGGGACAGGTTCTTGCCGTCAATTTTCACTATGCCGCTCAGGGTCGGCAGCACAATGTTCATGGATGTGTCGATCGAGCTTGTCGCGGCGATCTCGCAGTCGAGCAGTCCCCTGAAAGCCTTGAGCATAGGCACGATGCTGTCCACTGCCGGGAACAGCTGGATAACCTTCTCGGCTGTGATGCCGGACAAGGTGAGGTCGAAGCCGGCCTTGAGGTCTTTCTTGGTGCGGGTCGAATAGAAACCTTCGAGGTACACGTCGCCCATGTTCGTCGTCGCGAGGGTGTTCGTCGCCTGAAGGCAGCGCTCTTTCATCACGATGTCCGAGGCCACCCAGGATGTCTCCAGGTTTGAGTATCTTATCTTGTTGGCGCTCAGCGAGATCTTGGCGTTGAGGTTGGACGGCAGCACGACCAGCGAGGTGGAGGCGGTCGTGTCCGCGGCTGTCATCTCTTTGACGGTGTTGAGGTAGGCGTTGTCATCAACTCCGGAGAGAGCCGCGTTGTGGCCTATAGGCGTGAATTTCTTTCCGGCGTTGAGCGCGATGAGGATCTCGTTCATGTCGATCTCGTCGGAGGTTATGCCCAGATCCAGGTTGAGCCTGCCCTTGCCGGAGACAAGAAACCTCTTGAGACCGGTAAGATGGCCGGTGGCGGAGATGTCCGACACCCCGGATTTGAACGATAGTCTGTTGAGGTCGATCGTGTTGTTGGAGAACTTCCCGCTGAATCCTGTTATCCTGTTGTCGAGTGGATAGTACGGGGTGATGACAAGACCTTCGGCGAGGTCGATGTTCCCTGTGATGTCCCAGTCTCTGATGTAGTTCGCAAAGGATTCACCAAGTTGGATCTTGATGTCGCTCTTCTCGAAATCCTTTTCGGAAAGATAGTCCGGCAAGGTGGTTCCGGACGCATATTTCCCGAACACTTTCCTGAGCAGGGAGTCGCGTTTCACTCCAGGGTAGATCCTTTGCAGGGAGTCCAGCAGGTGTTTCCTGCGAAGCTGTCTCTCCGCGGAGTTCGGATGCGCCTCGACCGACAGCCTCGCATCCTGTCCGGAGAACCGGGTGACTCCTTCGCGGAGAGTTATATTTTTGTTCCTGCTGGACAGGCTGATGAACGGCACGCTATGCGTTCCTGTCTGCTTAAGGCTCAGTTTGAATGTGTTGACAGAGCCGATGGCTCCTACGAAACAGGAGTCTATGTCCATCATTCCGATGGAAGCGATGTCAAGATGGCCGTGGATCGGGTGGCGCTTCGGATCAGCGGACATCCTCTCCTTGGTGTTGTGTGCCGAAAGAGTCAGACCGGTACCCCGTATGAACGTCGAGGCGCCATATTCAGTCAGCATGCTGTCGATCGCCACGGAAAGTCCCGAGTGCCTGTGGCCGCTACCGCCGTGTCCATCGTGTCCGTCGTGGTCATCCTCGTCGTGGTTGAAGGCTCCGAGGCTGATGTCCGTGTGGCCTAAGTAGGCGAACAGGGTGTCTTTCGGAATGCTGATCCGGATGCCGTTGCTCTCCAGAAGCCCCTCAAGCCCGATCTCGGAGAAATTGAACGCATCCAGTTGTGACAGGCGGAAGTCACCCTCGATTATCCCCTCAAGGTCGCCGTGGACAGAAACCCCGAGGCTGTCAGGAAGGTAGCAGGCCAGCGAGTCCAGGACGATGTGGATGTCGCTGCTGATGTCGAACTTCGGATCCGTGCCAAGAAGGTCGTCGGCTGTCCCGCTCATCATCACCTTCATCCCGTTGACGCTGAAGCAGAAATCCGGCACCTCGGCGGTGAGTTTTCCGTCTTGGCTCGTGGCCGTGATGTCAAGGTCGAAACGTCCGTCGCCGGAAATGCCCTCCCAGCCGATCCTGGAATCCGGAACCTGGATCCTCACCGAAAGAGGAGGGAGGCTGCCGGTACTCTTGTCATAACTGCCGTTGCAGAATGCATTGACGGTGAGCGTTGCATCGGTGCGCAACTTCTTAAGAATAGGGAAGTTGTCTCCGAAATGCCCGGCTATCTCATTGATGGAGGCGTTTTCCGTCGCCACAGATCCCTTGATGTGAATATCCTTACCTGAGAAGTCCGCCTTCCCGTTGGCCGAAAGCCCGATGGTGGCGACCCGCGCGGTCATATTCCCGACCGTCACGCACTTTTTCCCAAGTTCCGGGAATATGTCGCCTTCGATCTCGACCGGAATCGACATCCTGCCGGATGATTCCATGCCGAGGAACAGCCTCGAAGAGAGGTTGACATCGAAGTGGCCGGCGCGTTCCTTGATCCCGAGCCGCTCTACCCCAAGGGCTACCGTGTCCGCAGGAAGCCGCCCCGCCACAAACAGCGAGTCCATCTCAAGGCTCACCCCCTCGATCTTGTTCCTCTTCGCGTCATAACGCCCCTTCGCGGTGAGCTGCTTTAGGAATATGCATCCGAATATGGTGTCGGAGGGATTCGTGTAGACTATGAATGGCCGTCCTTCGAGGCTGACCTTGCCCACCGAGACCGGCGGCAGCGTGGAGGCGATGGTGTCGCCGTCCTCTTTCACGGAACCGTCGCCGAACATGTTCCAGTTCGCCGTGGTGGAGTCGTACTGATGGGCGAATATTCTTGGATGATCAAGAATGGCGTGGCGGATCCTGAACCTGCCTGTCGCAGCGGCAAGGTAGTTGACCGAGACGGAGAACTTTCTGAAATGTGCCAGGGTGTCGGCTCCCTCTCCGCGCCCTGATTTCAGGAGGTAGCCTCCCGGAACGTCCAGAGAGTCGAACGCGGCGAACCTGTCGTGGGGGTAGGTGATGGAGAAGTTGTCGATCGTGACGTTGAGGTTAGGAAAGCTCTTGAACATGGAAGCCTTGATGCCTGAGAACGTTACATCCCCGTCAACATATTCACTGGCCGCTTCATTCACAATCCGTGTCAGGACGGTAGAGTTCAAGGCGACCTGCAGGACGATGACTATCACCGCCCATATCCCCAAAACAGTCCACAGCACCGGCCGGAGCCAACGCCTCGAACCGCGTTTGATGACTTCCTTTTCCATAGCTCACAAATATAACCAAAATATACGAAAACCGGGCCGCATGATGGCGGTCCGGTCATGATTTCAATGTAAGGAACAATTACTGCTCGTCAAGCAGCTGGAGGTGCTGAACGTAGATGGCCTTCATCTTCGCCGCTCTCTTCTTTACAGAAGGCTTCTCGAAGTTCTTGCGGGCGCGGAGCTCGCGGATGGCACCGGTCTTCTCGAATTTTCTCTTGAATTTCTTCAGAGCCCTTTCGATGTTCTCGCCTTCCTTGATAGGAACTATGATCATAATGCTGTTACCACCTCCTTTTTTTCTAAATCCCGGGAATATTCCGGTGATATTCACCGATAAATTTCCAGGCGCTTCCTAAAGCGGGTGCAAAGATAGGAAAAAAATGTTAATTTTGTCAAAACAAAAATGTTATTTCGATGGATAGCCCGTTTTTATACAACAAATATGTGACAGGACAACACTTCATTGGCCGCAAGGAGGATTGCACGATACTCGGTAATCTATTGGCCCAGAGTGAGAACGTTGTGATCTGGGAACCGTTCGGGACCGGAAAGAAATCTCTTGTCCATCAGGTGTTCACGAAGATGAAGGTCGATGGCGAAAGGTTCACGGTCGGCGAGATGACCGCCCTTGACATCAGGGACGGAGAATCTTTTGTCAAAAGGCTCGGAGCCGCGGTGATAAGGCTGGTTGCCTCCACTCCTGATGAATATGAACGGGTCGTCACCAAGTACCTTGAAGGAACGCATTTCGTCTTTGACCGGAAGGCATTCGCGGACTGGGACACGATCCTCTCCACGAACTGGGATCTGGATGAGAACGACTTGAAAGCCGTGCTGAGGCTTCCGTACATCCTGTCCGCCGAAAGGGGAGAGAGGATGCACCTCATCGTCGATGAGTTCCAGAACGTGGATCTTGCCGATGACGGAGAACGGATATTCAAGCTGATGGAGGAGGTCATCGACGGTGCGAGAGCGGAAGGCATCAGACTGTTTTCCTATATATTCATAGGTTCTCAGGTCAACGCGATGGAGGACATATTCGTGAAACGTCATTTCTTCTACCGCAGGGTGACACGGCTGAAACTCAGCAGGGTGGACGAGAGGGAGATTGTCGAGCACATCATCAAAGGTTTCCTTGCGAGCGGAAAGGTCATCGATAGGGACCTGATCAGTGGAGCCTGCCGCCTCTTCAAATGCAATCTTTTCTACATCAATCACTTCACATCTGTCTGCGACTCCCTGTCCAAAGGCTACATAATGGAGCCTGTCCTGCTGGAGGCCCTTGCGACCGTGCTGGCGATCAACCGTGGCCGCTTCATCTCGATGATGAACGACCTCACGACCTTCCAGGTGAGTCTGCTGAAGGCGATCATCGATGGATACTCGAAGTTCAGCACGGCGGAGGTGATCCGGAAATATTCCCTCAACTCGTCCGCCAACGTGCGCCGCCTCAAGGACGCTCTGATGAAGAAGGAAATCCTTACCTTCGTCGGCGAGGACGCTAAGCCGGTGATCCTTGACCCGTTGTTTGAATACTGGCTCAGAAACTACTATTTCAAAAAGAATCAATAATTTATGAATAGGCGGTTGTGTCCGCGCGACAATTCAAAGGAGGATGAATATATGAACTCAGCGAAAAAGAAAATCGCCGTTCTGACGGGCGCGGGAGTGAGCGCCGAGAGCGGCCTCAGCACATTCAGGGGCAACAACGGCCTGTGGGGTGAATATGATCCCGAAGAGGTCGCGTCGATCCAGGGCTGGTACCGCAACCGGGAATTGGTCCTGAATTTCTACAACGGTCTGCGCAAGAGGCTCAGCGAGGTAAAGCCGAACGCCGCGCACTACGCCATCGCCGCTCTGGAGAAGGAATATTCAGTGACGATCATCACCCAGAACGTTGACAATCTGCACGAAAGGGCCGGCAGCACGAAGGTTCTGCATCTTCACGGCGAGGCGACAAAAGTCCGCCCGGAGGATGGTGAATATGACCGGACATATTCAGAGAAAGAGGTCATCGACATCGGCTACGATGAGGTCCATCTGGGGGACAAGGCCCCGAACGGCAGTCAGTTGCGTCCGCACATCGTCTTCTTCGGGGAGGCCGTCCCGAACATCGAGAAGGCCATCGACATCGTCTCCGCCGCTGACATAATGTTGATTGTCGGCACGTCCCTGAACGTTTATCCCGCCGCAGGTCTCTACCGCTACGCCTCCAACGGAGTCCCGATCTACCTTATCGACCCCGAGGATGTCGCCGTCAATGACCCCCGCATCACCCACATCCGCGAAGTCGCCACGAAAGGAATGGAAACCTTCCGCAAGCTGCTGGATCGGTAGCCATTTTTGCCACGATCTGCCATCCCGCCATTAATTCCGTGCGTGGAACAACCTCTTCTACGTACAAGTCATCCTTTCCGTGTCCTCTCGTGCCTGAATATTCCTTTTCTGCGCACGAACATCAGTCTTTTCTGTCCATCGGGTGCGATCAGGCAGGTACTGCACCCGAGTAAGTCAATTCATTAACAAGCGGGTGCGGAATCTTGAAATCTGCACCCGTCTCAAGTGCCTGATTTTATGTGTAAAATATCGACAGTTTGCGAAATATTTTGCGGATTGTGGGATTTTGCATAAATTTGCAGTCTGTTTTATGGCCGTGGAGCTCCAGAAGTCCCGTGAGGTTACGGGCGCTTGCGGCTGAAACTTAATAAAGTTTTGTTTTTTTATGTACGCAATTGTTGACATTGCAGGACAGCAGTTCAAGGTTGAGGCTGGAAAAGAGATCTTTGTGAACCGTCTCGCGGCGGCCAAGGATTCTTCAGTCGAGTTCGACAAGGTGCTGCTCGTTGACTCCGAAGGGCAGATCAAGCTCGGTAATCCTTATGTAAAGGGCGCAGTCGTTAAGGCCACCGTTCTCGATGACGAGGCAAAGGCTGACAAGGTGCTCGTGTTCAAGAAGATCCGTCGCAAGGGATTCCAGAAGCTCAATGGCCACCGCCAGAAGCTTTCCAAGATCCGTATCGATGAAATCGCTTAATTTCTAAAGAGTAACAGATTATGGCACACAAGAAAGGACAATCAAGTTCAAAGAACGGTCGTGAGTCTCATTCCAAAAGGCTTGGACTCAAGAAATTCGGCGGTGAGGTCGTAAAGGCCGGCAACATCATCGTAAGGCAGAGAGGTACAGTCCACAATCCTGACAAGAACGTCGGAATGGGCAAGGATCACACTCTCTACGCACTCGTTGACGGAACTGTTAAGTTCACAAGGAAGAGAGAGGACAAATCCTACGTCTCGGTTATCCCTTTTGAGAACTAAGACTCGGAGGATTGATAATGAAAGAGGGCTGGCTTCGAGTTATCGTGCCTGTCCTCTTTTTTGTTTGGAAACAACCCGTTTCAGGCCTGTTTGTCTGAAAATATGTCGGGAACATTCCTGACGACAAGCGGAAACTTCCATTTTAATGATAATTAAACTATTCATTATACTATGCTTACACTCAAAACGCTTCGTGACGATCCGCAGCACGTGATCGAGAAGCTGGCAGTAAAGAATTTCGATGCGAGGGCCATCGTGGAAAAAGTCCTCGAACTGGACACCAACAGAAGGGCTCTACAGACAGAGAGCGATGCTATTGTGGCCAAGCAGAATCAGCTCACCAAGCAGATCGGTGGCCTGATGAAAGACGGCAAGAAGGCAGAGGCCGAGGAGGTCAAGAAAGAGGTGGCCGAACTCAAGGCCAAGTCTTCCGAACTTCTCGCCAAGGCAGATGAGAACAACAAGGAACTTGAGGCTCAGCTGGTTTTGCTACCGAATATGCCTTGCGACCTCGTGATCCCTGGAAAGGGCGCCGAGGACAACCAGGTTGTGAAGATGGGCGGCCCTGAGGTCAATCTTCCTGAGCACGCTCTTCCTCACTGGGAACTTGCCAAGAAATATGACATCATCGATTTCGATCTTGGTGTGAAGCTTACCGGAGCCGGTTTCCCTGTCTATAAGGGCAAGGGCGCGAAACTCCAGAGGGCTCTCATCAACTTCTTCCTTGACATCAACACCGCCGCCGGCTACAAGGAGGTCGAGCCGCCTATTATGGTCAACGCCGCTTCCGGTTTCGGTACCGGCCAGCTGCCTGACAAGGAGGCTCAGATGTATTATGTAGGTCTTGATGACTTCTATCTCATTCCTACAGCCGAGGTTCCTGTCACCAACATATTCAGAGATGTCATCCTCGGCAACAATGACTTCCCGCAGAAGATGACCGCCTACACTCCGTGCTTCCGTCGTGAGGCCGGTTCTTACGGCAAGGACGTGAGAGGTCTGAACCGTCTGCATCAGTTTGACAAGGTCGAGATCGTGCGCATCGAGAAGCCTGAGAACTCTTATGCGGCTCTGGACGAGATGGTTGCCCACGTTGAGGGAATTGTCAACAAACTTGGTCTGAAGTACAGGATTCTCCGCCTTTGCGGTGGCGACCTGAGCTTCACCTCAGCAATCACTTACGATTTCGAGCTCTGGTCAGCAGCCCAGGGACGTTGGCTTGAGATTTCCTCAGTCTCCAACTTCGAGACCTATCAGGCTAACCGTCTGCACCTGCGTTACCGTGACGCGGATGGTAAGATGCAGCTCTGCCACACCCTGAACGGAAGCTCACTCGCTCTCCCACGTGTGGTAGCCGCCCTGCTCGAAGACAACCAGAAGGAAGACAAAATTGTCATCCCTGAGGTTCTCCGTCCTTACACAGGATTCGACTGCATTGACTAACCGCATTGGACGGTAAGTTCCTGCTCGTAAATTCTTTATGGACAAGAAAACGATAATCGGAATAGACCCCGGAACCAATCTCCTTGGTTTCGGGGTTATTGATGTCATCGGCGGCAAGCCTGTTTTCGTGGATATGGGCGTGCTGGATCTTCGGAAAGAAGCGGACGCATATTCAAAGCTCCGTCAGATCTACGACACGGTCACCGAAGTCTGCAAGACCTACCACGGCACCGAGATGGCGCTGGAGTCGCCGTTCTACGGCAAGAACGCGCAGGTTATCCTGAAACTGGGACGCGCGCAAGGGGCAGCGATGCTCGCCGCTCTTGAATATGGCATCACAGATATTCGTGAATATGCTCCCCGCGAGGCCAAGCAGGCGATCACGGGCAACGGCGCCGCATCGAAGGAGCAAGTTAGCGTGATGCTTCGCAAGACATTGAACGTGGACTTCCAACCGGAGCATCTGGATGCCACGGACGCACTTGCCATCGCCCTTTGCCATTACTACTCGATTTCCAGTCCGCTGGCGAAGGTAAAGGGCTCCGGAGGCTGGGAGAAGTTCATCAAGGATCATCCGGACCGGGTGAAGTGATGAATATTCCCTGAATATTCATCAGTGCTCATTAATTGATGTTTTTTATTTGTAAGGATTAAACCATCACCACGTTTCTCTGTCAAAAGAAGCGTTAGGTTGATTAGTTGAGTATTCCTTATGAACTTAAAGAAATTCATCACTTTTGTCGCCGGCATTATGTCGGCTTTTTCTTTGGCTTTCGCCCAGGGAGGCGGCACGGTCACATTGTCGCTTACGGATTCTTCCACCGGAGATGCGGTCGGTTTCGCGACCGTATCCATCACAAAACCAGGCACACAGAAACCCTACAAGTATGCCTTGAGTGACGACAAGGGAAAGACGGTATTTGAGAAAGTCGCCGCCGGTAAATATGTCCTGAAGGCGGAACTTCTTGGCTACAAGCCTCTGACCAAGGATATCGAGGTCAAGGGAAAACTGGATCTTGGAGCGTTGAAGATGGATCCGGACAAACAGGTGTTGGACGCCGCAAGCGTCTCCGCCGCCGGCAACCCGATTGTGATAAAGAAAGACACCATTGAATATAACGCCTCGTCATTCAAGACCACCGACAACGATGTGCTGGAGGATCTTCTTAAGAAGCTTCCTGGCGTGGAGGTCTCCGAGGATGGAACCGTCACTGCGAACGGTCAGACAATCAGCAAGATAACAATCGACGGCAAGACTTTCTTCCTTGACGATCCTCAGCTTGCGTCCAAGAATATTCCCGCGAAGATCATCGAGAAGGTGAAGGTCGTGGAAAAGAAGTCCGACCAGGCCGAGTTCACCGGCATCGATGACGGTAACGATGAGACAATAATCGACCTCTCCATCCAGAAGGGGATGATGAACGGCCTTTTCGGCAACGTTATGACCGGAGCGGGACACGATGTCCGCAAGCAGGTCTCTGGCTCTGAACTTTCTTCCGGCAATGGTGACTGGCGTTATCAGGGTGCTGGTTTCCTGGGCCGTTTCACTGACAAGAACCAGATTAGCGTTGTACTCAACGGCAACAACACCAACAACCGTGGTTTCAATGATCTTTCCGGCAGTATGATGCAGGGAATGCGCGGAGGTGGCGGCGGAATGGGCCGCGGCAGCCGTGGCTGGGGACCGGGCAACGGAATCACGACATCCTGGATGGGTGGTCTGAACGGCAACACATCCTTGTTCGACGGCAAGATGGATCTCGGCGGCAACTACCTCTACAATAATAACGAGACTTACGTTGAGGAGGAGAGTAAGAGAATTACCTATTTGGATGACCACAATCTCATCTATAACAACAAGGGTTCCAACACGACCAATTCTGATGGACATCGTTTCGGAGTCCGTCTGGAGCATAAATTCTCCGAGAATACCTCGATCTTGTTCCAGCCGCAGGTCAGCTTTGGTAACGGAGACTTCAATGAAGTCTCGGATTTCTCTACTTTGACGGAAAAAAGTGGAGTGACATCCAAGACTAACGATGGTTTTACTAGCAACACGGGTTCCAACAACAACTGGAGGACCAACGGATTCTTCCTCTTCCGCCAGAAGCTCGGCAAGGCCGGCAGGACCCTTTCTTTCAACGCTCGCTACAACTTCAGCGGCAACGAGACCAACGGATTCAACCAGTCAAGGACAACTACATACGATGAGTTTGGAGTCGCTGATTCAGACTCTGTCATCAACCAGCGTTACAACCAGAATCAGGACACGAAGTCTTTGACTGGTCGTCTCACCTACACTGAGCCTCTCGGCAAAGGCTTCTTCGTGGAGGCAAACTACGAGGCCTCCTGGAACAGGACTTCTTCCACAAAGAATACGTTTGACAGCGGGGTTGCCTCGGATTTCGGACGTTACAATCTGATTTACAATCCTGTTGATGAAAAAATTAATGAGGTCTATTCCAGTGAGATCATCAACCGCTACATCAACCAGACGATCGGAGCGAATTTCGTCTATCAGAAAGATAAACTCCGCGCGCAGGCTGGTATGAGCGCCAACCCGACATATACCCACAACGAGACCAGTGGCTATGACACTTACGACAACCACGTCCTGAACTGGGCACCTCAGGCGATGCTGTGGTACGACATCGATGACAACACCAATGTGCGTGGCTTCTATTTCGGCCGCTCTCAGCAACCGTCCGTCAACCAGTTGATGAAAGTTCCGGACAACACGAACCCTCTCAACGTGTCATTCGGTAATATGTACCTTGAGCCGTACTTCAACCACGATTTCAGAAGTGATTTCCGTCACACCAACAAGAAGACATTCTTCTCGGTCAACGCTGGAATCGATGGTGGCATCGTCAAGAACGCTATTGTCAATGCCCAGTGGTACGGCACGAACGGTGTTCAGTACTCTGTCCCTGTGAACGGCAAGGATTCCTACAACGGAAGTTTCCGTGTGATGTTGAACACACCGATCGCCAAATCCAACTTCAGCATATTCAATATGACGAGGGCAAGTTATTCAAGGTCTTCATCCTATGTAGGCTCCTCGAATTTTGATATGAGCAAGTACTACGAGGGTGACAACTACAATGCTGAGAACTTCCTCGCCGACAAGTTCCTTGAGGATTTCCACACATTGGATTTCACATTGAACAAGCTCCAGACCGTAGGTCTCACCGAGCGTCTCCGCATTACCTACCGCAATGACATCGTGGAACTTACCGCCGGCGGCCGCACCAGAATGTCAAAGTCCTGGTACACAATCGCCAACCAGTCCACGAATATGACTTGGAGCAATCAGGTCACGGCCTCGATGAACTGGACCGTTCCTGGCGGCCTCGGAATTGTGGCTGACGGTAACTACAACTGGTACAATGGCTACACCACCGATCAAGGCACCCAGCTGATTCTGAACGCCAAGATCACGAAGATGCTCTTCAAGGACAAATTCACGTTGGCCCTGAACGCCTACGACATCCTCGACCAGGCCAAGAACCTCTCGATCTCCGACTCATCGAACTACCACACCGAGACCCTCAACAACACCCTCGGCCGTTACATCGTCGTCTCCCTGACCTACCGCTTCGGCAACTTCGGCGGCAAGGGCGGTCGCCGTATGGGCCCGGGAATGGGCCGCGGCCCGATGGGCCCACCGCCTCCAAGGATGTAGTTATGTTTGAATATAATAGTACGGTCAAAAAAGACTATGGCGAATTTTGCAAGGTGGACCAAAATTCGCCATAGTCTTTTTCTGACAGTGTCCTCAGAATAATAAATTAGTCGTTAAAATTTTTTAACATAGCTGAAAATTTTTCAAAAGAATAGCAATCTTCAGTTTAACTGAAAAATTCGCATTGTATGTTTACCTATGGCCAGAATAAAAATAAAATTCAGAATTTTGGTCCACCGTGCAAAATTCTGAATTTTCTTTTTTTATTCTGGCCGTCCAGTCAGAAATAGTATTCAAAATTATTCGTCATCCTCCTCCACTCCGACAAAATTGACATAGTTGCGCCACTTGTCGATCATCGCGGTCATATCATCCGGAATCCGGGAATCGAACTGGATCCATTTTCCCGTGCCCGGATGGACGAAACCGAGGGTTTTGGCGTGAAGGGCTTGACGAGGACAAAGCTCGAAGCAGTTCTGGATGAACTGACGGTACTTGGCGTAGATCGTGCCCTTGCGGATTTCTGAGCCTCCATACCTTTCATCGTTGAACAGCGGATGCCCGATGTAATTCATATGTACCCTGATCTGGTGTGTGCGCCCTGTCTCCAACTTGCACTCGACAACGGTGACGTAGCCGAAACGCTCCAGCACTTTGTAATGCGTCACAGCGTGCTTGCCCCTGCCGTCCTCGTCAGCATAGACCTTGAATCGAAGCCGATCGTTAGGATCGCGCCCGATGTTCCCGTCAATCGTCCCCTCATCTTCCTTGATATTGCCCCAGACAACGGCCACGTACCGCCTCTCGATCGAATGCTCGAAAAACTGTCTGGCCAGGTCCAGCTGGGTCTCATCGTTTTTCGCTACGACAAGGAGACCTGAGGTGTCCTTGTCTATTCTGTGCACAAGGATTCCCATCCGCTCATCGGCCGCTTCCGGCCCCTGGGATATTCCCAAATGGTAGGAGAGAGCGTTGATGAGCGTCCCCTCGAAGTGCCCGTGCCCCGGATGGACAACCATCCCGGCGGGTTTGTTTACAACCAGAAGATCGTTGTCCTCATAGACTATATTCAGAGGAATATCCTGCGGTAGGATCTCAAGGCCGCGGCGGCGGTACGGCATCACGAAGCGGATGACATCGCCAGGGCGGATAATAAGGTTGGCTTTCGCAACCTTGTCATTCACACGTACATACCCTTCCTTGATGGCGCACTGAACCCTGTGTCGGGATGTGTCCTCAAGATGTGTGGCCATATACTTGTCCACGCGCATTGGGGTCTGGCCGACATCCACATTGAGCCGGAAATGCTCGAACATCCCCTGCTCCTCGTCCTCGATGCTCTCCTCCTGATCGTTGTAAAGTCTCTCCTCGTCCACGTTAGTTCTCCAATGAAAGATAAAGGGTTACGTCCGAACCCATAAGAATAGGATTGCCGGATGCCTCAGGAGTCTGTCTGGTCACCGATGCGTTCAGTGAGTCGGTGTAGTTCCTCACACTCTTGTCGAACACGATACGGCCGATGTTCAAGGAATTGTCGTGGACCGCGTCCACAGCCCTGAGGTACTTGAGTCCCTTGACATTAGGAATATATGTCAGGTTATCCTCGGAGTTGAGTCCGACCTCCAGATTGATTTCGGATCCAGTTTCGATCTGTCTGCCCGGTTTTATCTCACGGTTCCTGTAGATCTGTCTCAGCACATTGTTGGTGGCTATGTCGTTGACATAGATCAACTTGCCTAATGCCAGGCCTCGCGAGTTAAGCTCTGCCTTGGCCTGACGCATAGAGTAGCCGACAAGATTCGGCATACTTACTTTCTTGGCGTTCTTCGCATTGATAGTGAGGAGTATCCTTCTGCCTTGTTTTACACGAGAGCCCGGTTTCGGGTTCTGGCTGTAAACGGCTCCTTTTTCCATTTTTCTGACAAAGATGGAGTCGATGACTTCCACCCTGAGTTTGGACTGTGCAGCCTCGTGTTTCGCCTCGTTGACTGTGAGGCTTGTGAAATCCGGTACTTCTATTGTCTTCCCGTGGTTGGTCAAAATCTTGAGCATCAGAGAGCTCACCACTATCAGAACCGTAAAGAACAAGAACGCAAGGATGATGTTCTTGACTATCCAGTTGCTGAAGAATCCTTTTTTATTCTCTTTATCTTCCATATTCATAAATTATTTCCCGCCGGTGAACAACAGGTCGAACGCTCCTTCTCCTATCAGGGCCAAGCCTATTATTATGATTATTATTCCCGCGATCCTGTTCAGCCACATTATTTTCTTCATATCAAACGCCTTTCTCCAGTTGCTGAAGAACCAGGAAAAGAAGAACCAGTAGGCTATGGAACCTCCCGCCACAGCCAGGATTATAGGGTATATCCTGAAACTTCTGTCAGCCACATCCACCTGAAAGAAGGCGAACAGAGCGAACATCACCAGAATGGCCCCTGGGTTGGAGACGGTGGTGGCGACGGCCTGCAGGAAATCCTTAGGGGAAGCTCCGCGTGTCTTGACATCTCCCGGCTCCATCTTCCTGAACGGGTCCTTGAAGGCCATTGAATATCCCAGAAAGGCGATCACAGGACCTCCGATCAAGAATATGATCGATTCGTAGGTGTTGATGAAATTCTGCGCGAAGGCCCAGGCGAAAATCGAGATTATCGCATAGGCTGTGTCCACCAACGATGCTCCGAGCCCTGTCGTGAACCCGGCCTTATGTCCGTAGCAGATGGATTTCTGAAGCACAAGAATCGCCACCGGCCCAAGCGGAGCCGAAGCACAGATGCCGATTATGAACGCTTTCAGAATCTCCAACAGCATAGGCAGTCATTATTTGGCCCTCATAAAGACCTGCACAGGACATCCGTGCAGATCGAAATGCTCCCTCAACTTGTTCTCAAGGAATCTCTTGTACGGTTCCTTGACGTATTGAGGCAGGTTGCAGAAGAATGCGAACGCCGGGAATCTGGTCGGCAGCTGGGTCACGTACTTGATCTTCACATACTTGCCTTTCCAGGCCGGTGGCGGGTAATTCTCGATCTCCGGCAGCATCGCCTCGTTCAGCCTTGCTGTCGAAAGCTTGCGGGAATAGTTCTCGTAAACGTGCTCCGCGGAGTCAAGCACATCCATAATCCTCTGTTTCTTTGTGACAGAGGTGAATATGATCGGCACGTCATCGAACGGAGCTATGCGGCGGCGGAGCGAGGCTTCATATTCCTTCATCGTGTTGCTGTCCTTCAGGAAGAGGTCCCATTTGTTGACCACCAGCACGCAGGCTTTGCGGTTGCGGACGATGAGGTTGAATATGCTCATATCCTGCGCCTCCATTCCTGTGTTCGCGTCAATCATCAGGATGCAGACATCAGAATGCTCGATCGCCCTGATGGAACGCATCACGGAGTAGAACTCAAGGTCTTCGTTGACCTTGGCTTTCTTACGCATCCCGGCGGTGTCCACGAGCATAAACTCGTGGCCGAACTTGTTGTAGAGGGTTGAGATCGAGTCTCTTGTGGTTCCGGCTACCGGAGTCACGATGTTTCTCTCCTCACCAAGAAGAGCATTCGTCAGCGAAGACTTTCCTACATTCGGCTTCCCGACAATCGCAATGTGAGGAAGGTCCGGGCGGTCATTGTCCTGCTGCGGTGTCTCTTCCGGGAGAACCTTGAGAACCTCGTCCAGAAGGTCGCCTGTTCCGCTTCCGTTGGCCGCTGAAGTGGTCCAGATTTCTCCCAGTCCCAATGAATAGAACTGGTAGGCGTCGAACATCTTCTCTCCGGAATCCACCTTGTTGACACACAGGACGACAGGCTTTTTGCTCCGGCGGAGAATGTCGGCGATCTCGGCGTCGTAGTCGGTGATGCCGGCGGCGGCCTCTACCATAAATATGATCGCGTCGGCCTCCTCAATGGCGATCACGACCTGCTTGCGGATGGCCTCCTCGAACACATCGTCCGAATTGGTCGTCCAGCCTCCCGTGTCAACCACGGAGAACTCCTTGCCGCACCATTCACATTTGCCGTAGTGGCGGTCTCTTGTCACGCCGGCGGTCTCGTCAACGATGGCCTGACGCATTCCGACAAGTCTATTGAAAAGTGTGGACTTGCCGACATTCGGGCGTCCCACAATGGCTACTAAACTCATAACTCAATCTCTCGCAGGCAGGCAATTGCCTGTGTTAAAACATTATCACACATTCGATGACCATTGCCGGTCGTGTCATTCACCTTGTTTCGGCTTCTTGTTCCCGAACTCATATTCATAGAAACCGCATCCGGTGCAGGCGTCGCTGTAGGAACCGGTGCAGGAAGCATTCCTTCGGGGCTTCTTTTTGGAGAAGATCTCCTCGTCCTGCTCCCTCATGCACTTGATTCCCATCTTCCGCATATTCTCGTTGCGGCTTATCTCCGTCTCCGGGAATTTCCCGTTCTTCCGGAATATGATGTTGAAGCACATTCCGATGACTCCGATCCCGAGGATGATTATCGCGGCGAGAACAGTCTTCATCTCTTAGAATATGAATTCCGTGCTGATAGGCTCGTAGTTGTAAACCTTGCGGATGATCGCCGCGAAGGTCTCAGCCATCGAGACTACCTTTATCTTGCTTGTGTCGGCTCCTTCCTTGAGAGGAATGGTGTCGGTGACGAACACTTCCTTCAGGCAGGAGTTGTTGATCCTGTCGTAAGCCGGACCTGAAAGCACAGCGTGTGTCGCACAGGCTCTTACGCTTGCGGCCCCTTTCTCCATCAACACCTCGGCGGCCTTCACAAGGGTTCCGGCGGTGTCGATGAGGTCGTCCACGATCACGATGTTCTTGCCTTCCACGTCACCGATGGCGGTTATGGAGGCGACAACATTGGCTCTTTCACGTGACTTGTGGCAGATGATCACCGGGCAGGCGAGTTCCTTGGCGTAGGCGTTGGCCCTTTTCGCTCCACCCATATCAGGGGCGGCTATCGCAAGGTTCTCGATGTTCAAGGACCTGAGGTAAGGGATGAACACCTTGCTGGCGTAGATGTGGTCCACCGGAAGGTCGAAGAAACCCTGGATCTGGTCGGCGTGGAGGTCACAGGTCATAATCCTGTCCACTCCGGCCGCGGTCAGAAGGTTGGCCACCAGCTTCGCTCCGATCGAGACGCGAGGCTTGTCCTTGCGGTCCTGTCTGGCCCATCCGAAGTACGGCATCACTGCGATGACCTTGTCGGCTGAGGCTCTTTTGGCGGCGTCAATTGTCAACAGAAGTTCCATCAGGTTCTCCGTAGGTGGAAAAGTTGACTGCAGGATGAACACGGTAGCGCCTCTGACGCTGTCCGTGAAAGAGGGTACGAACTCTCCATCACTGAATTTGGTTACTTCGGACGCGCCAAGGTGATACTTCTCTCCAGCCGCGGCCCCGATGATGTTCAGTTCGTCAACAACCTTGCAAGCAAAGTCTTTTGAGGCTCTGCAGGCAAACAATTCCATTCTGTGTTCCATGTGCATTAAACTATGCTATAAATTAATATATTGTTGAATATAGTCCAGTATATCTTCCTTTCCGGCTCCAGTCTCGGCGCTGGACGCGAACATAGGCGGCATCTCCTCCCAATCCTCCGACAGGATCTCCTTGTCCCGCCCGATCTGCGCCTTCAACGCATTCGGCCCAAGTTTGTCACCTTTTGTGAATATGATCGCGAACGGAACCCCGTTCTCTCCGAGCCCCGCCAGGAACTCCCTGTCGATCTTGGTGATGTCGTGCCTGGAGTCGATCAGCACAAAGAGCACAACCATCTCCTCCGACTTTTCAATGTAGTCATTGATCATCTTGCGGAGCTCCTCGCGTCCTTTCTGTGAGATCTTGGCAAATCCGTAGCCCGGAAGATCGACAAGATACCAACTGTCATTGATGATGAAGTGGTTGATCAGTTTGGTCTTTCCAGGGGTTGACGAAGTCTTGGCAAGCTTGCGGTTGCCACACAACATATTGATCAGCGATGACTTGCCGACATTCGAGCGTCCGATGAACGCGAACTCCGGCAGTCTGCGGGAGGGCTTTTGGCTGACTCTGGTGCAGCTGCCTGCGAATTTTGCTTCAGTGATGGTCATCTTTCTTTCTGCCTCTGCGATTCTTTTACAAAGATAGTGGATTTTTGTTAATTTTGTAAGAGATAGGAAACGTTATTATGGAAAAGAAGTACATAGACCTCTTTACCCTTCAGGCTCGTCTGAAATCCGTTGTGGAAGGCTTGTTCCCGCAGCGGCTGTGGGTCAAGGCCGAAATCAGCAGCCTGAGCCGCAAGCAGAACGGCCATTGCTACCTGGAACTTTCCCAAAGCGAGGGCGGGGGAGTGGTCGCCAAGACCCGCGCCACGATCTGGGCGTTCCGCTGGAATATGATCGACCAGCGTTTCAGAAGCGTGACCGGTTCATCCTTGGAAGCCGGGATGGAGATCCTTGCCAGCGTGCAGGTTAGCTACCATCCGCTGTACGGATTTTCATTGAATATAGATGACATCGATCCTGAGTTCACCCTCGGCGCGAACGAGCGTCGCAGGCAGGAGACGATCGAGCGGCTCACGAGAGAAGGCCTGCTTGACCTCCAGAAGCGTCTGCGGCTCCCCGCTCTGCCATATTCATTGGCGGTGATTTCCGCTCCGGGAGCTGCCGGTTTCGGCGACTTCCGCCACCATCTGATTGACAATGAATATGGCTTCGTGTTCAACGTTAGGCTCTTCGAGGCTTTGATGCAGGGCGACGGCGCTCCGGCTTCGATAATGGCGGCGTTCGCTGAGATACTCTCCTCGCCGGTTCATTACGATGCCGTGCTGATTATGCGTGGAGGCGGCTCTGATCTGGATCTGGGATGTTTTGACGACTATGATTTGGCCGTGACCATAGCCCGCTGTCCGGTTCCGATCTTCACGGCGATCGGGCACGACAAGGATCATCACGTGGCGGATATGGTCGCGAACACTTTCGTAAAGACTCCGACTGCCCTGGCGGATCTGTTTCTGGACTGCTACATCGCTGAGGACCAGCGCTTGGGCACACTGGAATCTCGGCTTATGATGTCGTTCAACACCCGTCTGGCGGCTATGTCCTCTAAGTTGGATTTGCTGGAGGCTCGTGTCCGCCGTCAGGCTGACGCCCGTGTGTCGGACGCGATGCACAAGGTTGAGATTCTGGATGCGGCCCTGACGAAGGCTGTCGAGAATAGGATCGTTGGTCAGGAACATCATCTTGACAGACTGTCCGACAGGGTCCTGCACGGTGCCGACAGAAGCCTCTACAAGGCTGGTTCCGCTTTGGATCGGATAGAGCAGAGGTTGAGAGGCCGTGTAGGTGTCGTGCTTTCCGGAGCCTTGTCGCATCTTATGATGGTTGAGACCAAGATCGCCGCCAACGACCCTCGCAACATTCTCCGTAAGGGCTTTGTCCTCGCCTTGGACAGGGATGGAGTCAAGATGGATTCCGCCACCAAGACCCGTGTCGGAGACCGTGTGCGGATGATGTTCGCCGACGGTACCGTCAAGTGCGGTGTCGTTGAGGTGGATCTAAAGAGCAATGTGCCCGGCAGCGAGGATGATGCCCTCCCCGTGATGAGTGAAATCAGTTAGGTCACTGAGCTTGTCGAAGGGCCTAAGTAACAGAGACTCAAATCAAACCAACAACCAACGGTCCCTGAGCCTGTCGAAGCGACTGGATGGAACAATAAAACTTTTTTTAGCAATCAATAAAAATCAACGAATATGTCAGAGAAGAAATTCGATTACACCAAGGCGGTCGCCGAACTGGACGAGATCGCCGCCAAAGTAGAGGACCCCGCCACCAGCCTGGATGACATCGGCGCCCTTGTCAAGCGCTCCAAGGAACTAATCGAGTCCTGCCGCCAGTACCTCCGCACCGTCCGCGACTCCATCGAGGACAGCAAGGAATAACCTCCGGTCACTGAGGTTGTATTTTCAGTTCGCTGGGCTTGTCGAAGTGAACAATGTTCTCAGGATAGATTTCCGACTTTGGTGACAGGGATTGTTTGTCGGACTTATGCACTTTAGGCTTCCGCGTAATCCCTTCGGTAACACTTTCGGTCTCTTTTGCTCCCCAAGAGTGCATTCAGCACTCTTGGGGAACGTTTTTGAGGCTTTTCGTTTCCCAAGAGTGTTGATTAATAGATGATTAAAAATTGCACGAAACATCGTGCAATTATGCTTGGAAAGCCGTGCAAAAATCCGATTTGAGCGGAAAAGAGATGTTTGTCGTGGCCTTAGTCGATGCTGAACGCCTCGATCTCCTTGTTGAGGGTGTCGAGGATCTCAAGTTTGGTGTTCAGGAGGTCGTCGGAGATGTCAACCTTGTAGTAGTGCGGGTTGATTAGGCGTCTTTCGGACGGGCTGAAATGCGATAAGGTGTTGTTGTAGAAGGCTTTCTTCTCTTGTAGGGTGTGGCTTTCGGCGCACCTTTCGCCATCCTTTATGACCTGATGCTGGAGGGGTCTCCAGGAATATTCACCGGACTGGAAGATCTTGTACTTGTAGCGGTCCTGCTCGTCGTAGATCGTGAAGGTCTCGCCGGCCTCAATCCTTTGGGAGAGGGTGTCGCCGCGCAGACAGGTCACGTCTGCCTTGTAGATGTCTCCGAGATCCGGGTCTTTCTTCGTGATCCTGTAGGTGATCTGGAACCCCGGGTTTATCAGTTTGATTCTGTCCTCGGATCGTTTCAGGACCGGGCGGCCGTCAATCTGGACGAGCTTGTACACGTTGCCGAAGCACGGGGCGGCTTTGCTGGTGGCGATGGCGTCACCGACTCCGTAGGAGTCTATGCAGGCTCCCTGGCGCTCAAGATCCGAGATGAGATATTCGTCAAGGGAGTTGGTGGCGAAGATCTTGCAGCCCGTAAGTCCGTGGTTGTCAAGGATCCTGCGGACTTTGACTGAGAGATAGGCGAGGTCGCCACTGTCAAGGCGCACGCCGTAGCCGTTGGGATATTCATTGTCGATGCCGCATTCCTTGAAAGAGCGTATCGCGTTCAGAATGCCGCATTTAAGGGTGTCGTAGGTGTCTATGAGCAGGATGAGGTTCTCGCCTCGGTGGGTGTTGATGTAGTCCACGAAGGCTTTGTGCTCGCCTTCGACTGTGCTGCCGTAGGAGGTGACGAAGCTGTGGGCCATCGTGCCGGTGGAAGGCACTCCGTTGAGGACTCCGGTCAGGATATTTGAGGTGCTGGCGCATCCGGCTATGATCGCGGCCTTCGCTCCGTAAGTGGCAGCCCACGGGCCGTGAGCGCGCCGTGATCCGAACTCGCTGACAGGACGGTTGGTGGCGCGGCAGACCCTTGAGGCCTTTGTGGCCACGGCCATCTGGTGGTTCATTATGCAGAGGAGTGGAGTCTCAAGGATCTGGGCTTCGATCAGCGGAGCCTCCACTGTGATGATCGGTTGGTTCGGGAAAGCGATCTCGCCCTCGCGCATCGCATAGACATTGCCTGTGAACCTCAACGTTGACAGGTACTTGCGGAATTCGGCATATTCATCGCCTGGAAGAAACTTCTCGTAGAATTCCGGTTCGGCCTTGCCGATGTTCCGGATGCATTCGATGGCTTCCTCGATGCCGCTCACGACCGCCCAGTTGTTGTTCTCCGGGGCTTTCCTGTAGAACATATTGAAGACTGCGATGACATCCTTTCTGCCTGTCTCGTAGAAGGATTTGCCCATCGTGTACTGGTACTTGTCAGAGCAATAGGCGAAGTCTTTGACCTCGATTCCGTTGTTTGATTCCATATCTTTAGATGTTTTGGCCGGAGCCGTTTTTTGCTGTTTGTCTGATTTGCCGAATGGCTATTGTTTGCCTTGGCGAACCTTGTTCTCTTCAAGAACTATGCTGAGAATCCGTTTGGCTGAGGTGTTCTCGCCGGAAGTTATGAGGTCGATGTCGGGATGGCCGGTCACTGAGCTTGCCGAAGCCACATCGCCCGAGGCGAGCAGCCCCTCCTCTTTCATCACCTCAATTAAATGCCTGGCCACCGCCGGCGCCGGGTCTATGACCTGCACGTCCGGTCCCGCGATCCTCTGAATCACATTCCTCAGAAAAGGGTAGTGCGTGCATCCCAGCACAATCCTGTCCGCACCCGCATCCAGCAGAGGTTGAAGGCTCTTCCGCACCGTCTCCTCCGCCTGCGGCCCATCCAAAATCCCATTCTCAACAATCTCCACGAACCCTTGCCCCACGTGCTCGACGATATTCACGTCATCTTCATAGATCCCCTTGGTGGTCAGGTATTTGGATCCCTTAAGCGTTCCCGCCGTCGCCAGTACACCGATCACTCCGGTCTTTGAGCTGAGCGCGGCCGGCTTCACCGCCGGCTCCATCCCTATGAACTTGACTGGATATTCATTTCTCAAAGTGGTGATAGCCGCGGCAGTGGCAGTGTTGCACGCCACCACAATGATTCGCGCTCCCCGCGAGAGGAGATATTCAGTGATCGCTCTGCAGCGGTCTTGGATGAACTCGGGAGTCTTTTCCCCGTACGGGCAGTTGGCGTTGTCGGCGTAATAGACATACCTTTCTCCCGGAAGAAGCTTCAGCACCTCCCGCAGCACGGACAGCCCGCCCGACCCCGAATCAAAAATCCCGATCATCGCCGCAAACTCAAATATTCAAATCAAATATACAACAAAGAAACGAAAGTGGAAGAAAAATGAATATATTTGTGTGTTTTCATCCATAGTGAATGTAATTAGAAATATGATATTTAGATATTTAAAAGAAATGAATATGAGAATAAGAAATCTGTGCGGTGCCGCGGCGGTGCTGGTGGTGGCGGTGCTGGGGCTTTCAGGATGTGTGGGGACAAATGCGGACAAGAAAGGGAACGCACCGTCATCGGAGATCTCGAAGGCGGATCAGTACGCGATTGACGTGCTTGGAACTTATTACCTTTGGAATGAGGAGATTGAGAAGGATCTCCGGAGGCTGGATCCGGACACTTGCCGGATGCCTATGGAGGTCGTCGAGAGCATACGCTACCGTGAGGGTGGAAAGGAAGTTGACAGGTGGACGATTCTGACGGACGATCTGGAGTCGTTCCAGAATTCCGTGCAGGGTTTGGGACTGACCTATGGCTATGATCTTCAGGCCGGAAGGATCAGCAACAAACCTGGTGAGTATTTCCTCGTCGTGAGCTATGTCAGCAACGGAGGCCCGGCCCAGAAGGCAGGGCTTAAGCGCGGTGACATCATCATCACCCTTGACGGCAAGGCCATAACAGAAAACAATATCTACGATGCGTTCAACTCTCGTTCGATTGCTTTGGGAGTCACGTGTCTTGATGAAGGGAACAACATCAGCGGTGATGTCAGGGCTGTCAGTCTGAAGGCGGTGGATATGTACGAGGACCCGATTCTGGTGGCGAAGACATTCGATGTCGCCGGAAAGAAAGTCGGCTATCTGGCCTACACCGGATTCGACATCAAGTCCTCCCAGACCCTCCCGGACGTTTTCAAAGAATTCAAATCAATGAATATAGATGAGCTCATCATCGATTTGAGGTACAATGGCGGTGGCTATGCTTTCACGGAGAACGTTCTGGCTTCGATGATCGCCCCGCAGGCTAATGTCTTGGCTGGGGACATATTCCAGACCGAGGTCTATAACTCCATTCTCGCGGATGCTTGGGAGAAGCAGGGGGAGGACACGAACACATATTTATCGACAAAGCATAAATTTAACAGCAAGAGCCCAGAGATAGATGTCGCGGACGCCAATCCGGGAATATCCAAGGTTTACGCCATAGTGACCGGCGGCACGGCCTCCGCCTCGGAAGGCTTGATTGTCGGATTAAGACCGTATATGGATGTCGTTCTTGTCGGTCAGCAGACCTACGGAAAGTACTGTGCCGGAATCCTGCTTGCTCCGGAGGACTTCTACAGCAGCAGGTATGATTATTCTTTAATCAAGGATTGGGGAATGTATGTGATGATCAGCAAGTTCGCTGACTGCAACGGCCGCAATGAATCTATTCCGGACGGCATTCCGGTCGATGTCAAGGTCGATGATAATCCGTTTGACGGCTGTCAGTTAGGTGACGAGAACGAGACGATGCTCCGCGCCGCCCTCCAGGCCGCCGGTAAGGTCTATCCACAGGCCGCTGTGGCTACTCGGGCATATTCCCGCAACCTCCAGACCGTGCCTTTGGAGCACGGCGCTCCGAGAGGCCTCCTCATCAAGACGGAGATTCCTTCTGTGAAGTAGTTACTTACGTTTATGGTTTCAGCGATTTGGATAATTTTGTCGAAGTAACCTTCCCTTCCGAAAATCCGTTTCATAAATTGCGTTTCACTTTTTATGTTATATTTGCGATTGGATATAATCGACTGTAATTATGGGCGTAAAAGTGAACGAAAGTCCGGATAATCCTTTCTTGATAGCCGGATATGCGTTGTGAATTGCTTTCAGATTTTGTATATTCGTTCTTTGAACACAATTGACCTTCTGCACGAATATGGCGAAGCTGGGTTGTGAATTGCTTTCAGATTTTGTATATTCGTTCTTTGAACACAATCTTTCGGCTAACAAGTTGAACTTAGCCGATGTTGTGAATTGCTTTCAGATTTTGTATATTCGTTCTTTGAACACAATTTGAAGAGAAAACGATGTCGCTTGCGTTCTGTTGTGAATTGCTTTCAGATTTTGTATATTCGTTCTTTGAACACAATGGGGAATGTCCTTTCCCACCCATCAGGCATGTTGTGAATTGCTTTCAGATTTTGTATATTCGTTCTTTGAACACAATCGTGTATGCGAATACGAATAACACGGCTTCGTTGTGAATTGCTTTCAGATTTTGTATATTCGTTCTTTGAACACAATTAATGGAGGGAGGCGGACCGGATGAACAGTGTTGTGAATTGCTTTCAGATTTTGTATATTCGTTCTTTGAACACAATTAATGGAGGGAGGCGGACCGGATGAACAGTGTTGTGAATTGCTTTCAGATTTTGTATATTCGTTCTTTGAACACAATGGAGAATCTTCACGAGGAGGCCGAAGGTGAGTTGTGAATTGCTTTCAGATTTTGTATATTCGTTCTTTGAACACAATGTTTTATGCCGGAATTAGATTGATTTCCGAGTTGTGAATTGCTTTCAGATTTTGTATATTCGTTCTTTGAACACAATAAACCACTTTGAATTAGCAGAAAGACTATGTTGTGAATTGCTTTCAGATTTTGTATATTCGTTCTTTGAACACAATGTTCGATGCGCCCAGGCCTTGAAGCATTTTGTTGTGAATTGCTTTCAGATTTTGTATATTCGTTCTTTGAACACAATGACACGCCGTAGCCCTGCCTCACGGGACGGGTTGTGAATTGCTTTCAGATTTTGTATATTCGTATCGTGAAGTTACGAAAATAGTGTATTTTATTGGAAATGAGCATATGTTAATCGCTCATGATAGTAATAGGTTACGATTTAGTTAGTTATCTGCTGCATTATTCTTCTGCGCGTTGCGTAACCTTCAAAGAACTCTTCGTATGCAAAAGTAACAATAAAACGGGAGATTTTGATATGAATCTCCCTGATTTTTTTCTATCTCATACAAGTTTTTCCGTAAAAGCGGCTTTATTCGTCGGCACACCATCGCCCAAAAGGATTTTGAACGAACGTGTGCCGACTACTGCATAAGCGGAGAAAAGAGCTTTGCCTCACGCCTAAACGACAGTTTAGACTGATGAGGCAAGGCCCATTTCTTTTGTGCTTATGCCGAAGAGGTGCTTTTACGGTTTTTCAGATGATTTTTCTTTTTCGCTGTTCTTTTGAGCCGGAAGCGGAAAGCCGTGTATGACCGTTTGCCCATAAATGGAACAAGCCGTCACCCACAGCTGGCAAACCGGGAAGAATGATTTTATCTGCCCGCCCCGACACGTCCGGCCAGACAGATAAAACCATACTTCCTTGCAGGTGGTTTGCCCGGTTTCACGCTACCGACTATGTCCTTTTTTGGGGGGACTTCCTTTTTTCACGGATTTCTCTTTTGAAGTTTTCTGTCTAATCTGCCTCTACTTCCGTTTACCTCCATTTTCGCGCCTTTCAGTGAGTCGCATCAGGCAGTCATTTCCGTTCTGGGCGCAAAGGTAACTCCGGGATTTGACGGGAAAGCAAGGTCAAGCCTCCTGTTTTCGGGAAAAATCTCCAGCCCTTCGGGTAGTATTTTTCCCGAAAAAACTTGCATTCCCTAATCCCTACCTTTTTAAGCACCCGAAACGAAAACGACCGATGCGACAGAAAGACGCATAAAAAAAATGTCGGATAAACGAGAGGCAGATAAGATAGTTTGAAACTCAACTCCCTCAGCTCTTGAATCCGCATTAAAAACAAAAAATCAAAAACAGAACGGATATGGGAACAACAATGGCAACAAAATTCGTGGCTTGGGAAGTGCCAACATTGGAAGCACTAAAAGGCAGTAAGGTTTACATTCTTCGTGAGAAACTGAACAACGGAGGACAGATGAACCGAGAGGAAAAGGATTGGCTTACACGCAACGTGAACAGCAACACCTATTTCAAGAGCGCAATACTCCTGCAAGGCTGGAGGTTTGACTTCTCCGATGTACTCCGCACGTTTATCGTGTGCCAATACGGACATTGGACGGAATACAAGGCAACAGACAAGACCGGACTTCGCAGATACCTATACGGCAGGATAGACAACATTGTAGAACTTGAAAAATAGCGAGGATATGACAGCAACGGCAGACTTCAAACAAGTGGCGCAATACATAGGGCTTGCGATATGCACCCTAATCATGCGCATCGTCCTTTGGGTATCCGGCATCCTTTGGGGCATCGTCAGAGAGATAGTAAACGGAGTGTTCCGAGTGGCGATAGGCATAATCGTGGCTATCCTCTCCACAATCGCCTTATTCGGCTTCATCCTTTGGTTATTCACCCTTTAATCTTACCGACAGCGATATGAAAACGACAGACCATTTCAAGAGAACGATACAGATGTATTTGGAGCAACGTGCAGCGGAAGATGCGCTCTTTGCGAAGAACTACCGCAACCCTGCCAAGAACATAGATGACTGCGTGACCTACATTCTGAACTATGTGCAGAAAAGCGGTTGCAACGGCTTCACGGACGGGGAGATATACGGACAAGCCGTACACTACTATGACGAGAACGAGATAGAGGTGGGCAAGCCTATCCAGTGTCAGATAGCCGTGAACCACGTGGTGGAACTCACCACAGAGGAAAAGGCGGAGGCACGTCAGAAGGCTCTCCGACAATATCAAGAGGAGGAAGTCCGCAAGTTGCAGAACCGCAACAAGCCGAGAACCGCCACCAAAGCGACCACCCAAGAAGTACAACAACCCTCATTATTTGATTTAGGCTTATGAAACCGAGAACACAGATACAGCAGGAAGTCGCACGGCTGAGCAAGCGACTACCGAGATTGACCGCCACGCAAAAGGCATACGCTTTCCGCCATTGCTTCAAGCATTACGCAATCAAGAGAGCGGACGGCACGAACATCTGCACTGAGTGCGGACATTCGTGGAAGAGCGACCACGACCTTGCGGACACCCTTTGCGGATGTACCTGCCCCCATTGCGGTATGTCATTGGAAGCGTTGCGCACCCGAAAGAGCGTTTTCAGCGAAAACGAATACTTCTCCATCGTCACCACCAGCAAGCAATACCAAGTGATACGCTTCTTCTTCGTCAAGTCCCGATACAAGGCAGGGCAGGCAGCCGAGTATTCCATTTATGAAGTGGTGCAGAGGTGGATTTCGCCCGATGGAAAGACAACGACCGTTGCCCGACTGCGTGGAATGTCAATGTTGTATTATGACCAATGGTCTGAATACAGCGACATGGAGGTACGCAAGAACAACAGGCTTCACGCATACGATATAGCACCTATGTGTACCTATCCCCGACAGCGTTTCATCCCCGAACTGAAACGCAACGGCTTCAATGGGGACTATCACAACACACTGCCGTATGACCTTTTCACGGCTATCCTTTCCGACAGCCGAGCCGAAACACTCTTGAAAGCAGGGCAATATGCCATGTTGCGGCATTATATCCGTAGTTCCTTTGATATGGGACGGTATTGGGCATCCGTCAAGATTTGCATCCGCAACGGTTACACCATTTCGGACGGCTCCGTATGGTGCGACACCATTGACCTCCTGCGTCATTTTGGCAAGGACACGAACAGCCCGAAATACGTCTGCCCTGCCGACCTCAAAGCGGAACACGATAAGTTGGTGAGAAAACGCAACCTGCAAAGGGAGCGTGAGCGGACGGAACAGCAACGGCAAAAGGCGATTGAAGACGAGAAGAACTATCTGAAAGCCAAAGGCATCTTCTTCGGACTTGTGTTCTCTGACAGCCTTATCTGCATCAAGGTCATAGAGAGCGTTGAGGAAATGGTAGAGGAAGGACGGATGATGCACCATTGTGTGGGCGGTTATCATAACAAGGCAAACTCCCTTATCCTATCCGCCACCATTGACGGCAAACGGATTGAAACGATAGAAGTGTCACTGAAAACGCTGAAAGTGGTACAGAGCAGAGGGGTATGCAATTCCAATACCGAGTACCATGACCGCATCATCCGGCTTGTGGAGGACAATACCGAACTTATCCGTCAGCGGATGAACGCAGCATAACATTAACCTATAATACAGAACAATATGGAAGTAAGATTTGAAAGTATGGTTTGCTTGTGGGACGATAAAATTCCCACGATGTTCCTTGAGTTTATGAACCTCCTCACTTTTTGTCAAAGTGAGGAGCAGTTAAGGGCAAGTGTCAAGGACTTTGCCGAGAAGCACGAACTTGACAAGTTCTTCCTTTACGGCTTCGGCTCACACCATTTCTACATGCACCAACGCTACACAAGCAATCCCGAAATGGTGATGCAGAACAGAGTTTTGTCAGTACATTTCTAACCATCTAAAAAAACAACGATTATGAGTACACGGATGACCATCAACGGAGTAAGCACCTGCACGAAAGCAGGGACAGAGAAATACGAGAAGTTCCAAACAGGCATCGGCAGACGCAAGCGGACACTTGTGCAATACGACTACCGCCACACGGACGGGGAATTGTTCTCTTGTGTGAAACCCACGTTGGACGAGTGCCGAGCCACACGGGACAAGTGGCTGACGGCAAAAAGAGGAAAGGAGGACAAGCAATGAACGAAGCAGGCTACCAAACGCTGATAGTCAAGTTCGGCAAGCCTATCACGGAATTGGACGGCATCTTTGACGATGCCGAAGCGTGGGGAGTGGAAACCCTTAAAGGGTGGATAGAGGACTATGTTATGTATAGGGAATAATTATGTAAAGTTTACATTAATCTTACATATTGCTAACAACCAACTATAAGAATATCAAATATTTCAGAAGAAACTATTCACATAACATCTTCGCATAATACTTTTGTCTTTATCCATTTTTAAATCATGATTTATTATGCGAATAGGAAAATTAGATTTACTAAGAGAGCGTGTTATGTCTTTCTTGCAATCAAGAGGTTACAAACAAGGAAGTTTCAAAATGTACAATCGTACTTATAATGAATTGGCGCACTTCATGGAACAGAAGAAAATAGCGGAATATGATAATTCCGTGGGGTATCAGTTTCTTCAATATAGGTTCTTGAATAGGGATTACCAGACCCTAACAGTACGGGAAAAACTGCGTTACCGGCATATTGACGCTTTAAACCAGTTGTTGGAATCGAATGAGGTAAGAGCACGGACACTCAAAAAGCCGTATGAGTTCGGTGGGGAAAAAGGTTATCCCTTTCGTCTTTTCCTGAAAGATTTACAATCTACCGGAAGGCAGTCCGCTTCTATCCGTAGAAGTGAAATCAGATTATATGATTTGTATAAGTATTGGGTATCTGCCGATTTGGATGCCGCAACATTCGGGTTGCAAGAAGGAATCTTATATATACAAAAACTTGATAAGGAACTGACTACAGGTGGACGGGAAGAAGCTATTACGAAAGTACGTGCATTTTTGTTTTATATGTGCGAGCGTGGGTTATTACCGGACAACAATCCGGAACGTTGGAAGGAACTTTTTAAACACAGATTTCTCAAAAGCCCCAAAATACCGTCCGTTTATACGCCCCAAGAAGTAGAGGCGATTATCAATGCCATTGACCGTACGACATCAAGAGGGAAAAGGGATTATGCCATTATATTATTGGGAGCCCGATACGGTTTGCGCAATTCTGACATTAGAGGGCTGCGTTTCTGCAATTTGGATTGGGAGAATAACAGGTTATGTTTTGCACAGCAAAAAACGGGCAAGAGGGTTACATTGCCACTTTCGGAAGAAGTTGGCATGGCAATAATAGATTACATACAACATAGCCGTCCTAAGGTGGATTTACCTTATGTGTTCTTGTCATTTAAGACTCCCTATAACCCACTGGCTAAAAATGCTGTAGCAAATACCATAACAGAATGGATGCACAATGCCGGAGTTGATTTTGCAACAAGACGGCATGGGAGCCATATCCTGCGCCATAGCCTTGCCACAAGCTTATTGAGTAACGAAGTGACATTACCTGTCATATCTGAAACATTGGGACACAGCAATTCCCAAGTTACAACGGCATATCTTCGTGTATCTGTTGACCTTTTGCGACAATGCGCATTGGATGTACCTTTTATTCCGACAACAATTTATGATAATCTATATGGAGAAAGCAAATAACTATGGCATATATTCCGAATTAATCCAGCAATATGCTGATTATAAGCGTTCAAAAGGATATAAGATGGTTGATATTGAAAGGAGACTACACCGTTTTGACATGCTCACTATTGAACGCAACGAAACAGAAATAGGCATTTCAAGAGATTTATTCAACGCTTGGAAAAACCTGAATCCGTTGGAATCAGAAAGAAATCGTGAAACACGCATGTTATACCTTCGTGGTTTTTCAAGTTATCTTAGACTTTTGGGATATGATTCCTATGTCCCGAAATTGCGTAAAACCAAGCGTTCGTTCATCCCTCATATATACACCAAAAGAGAGATGGCTGCAATTTTTAAGGAGTGTGACAAAATGGGAAGCACACAATGCGTTTACAATTCGATAAGAGGTGTAATTCCTTTAATTATCAGGATGCTATACGGAACGGGAATACGTATCGGAGAAGCGTTAAAACTTTGCCATAAGGACGTTAATCTCGCTTTGGGTACACTAACCCTGCATGAGTGTAAGAACGGACAAGACCGAATCGTGCCAATGTCTTTGTCTTTGACTGCAATTTGTAAGGACTATGTTGTTTATAAAGAACACTGTAATATGTCTGTTGAACCGGATGCGCCCTTCTTTTCTTCTGCTGACGGAAAGCGATGCAGAGGAACATCTATAAACAGATTGTTCAAGGCGGTGTTGCAACGGGCAGGAATATTTGCAGGGGCAAAAGGCAAAACGCCCAGACTTCATGACTTGCGCCATACTTTTTGCGTGGAATCTCTTGTTAAAATGTCAGAATCAGGAAAAGACCTATACAACTCATTGCCACTCCTTATGACTTATGTCGGACATAAATCTTTATACTCAACAAACCAGTATGTACGGATGACGCAGCAAATGTATCCTCAATTAATTGCAAAAGTTGATGATACCTATCGTTGTGTATTCCCTGATATTAATATTGAAACAGAAGAATAATTATGAAACCTACTGATTTTTCTAAATATCTGACCGATTTTTTTGGCACATATCTGCCAATAGAATGTGGCGTTTCCCAAAATACGATATTGACTTACAGTTACACATTCTCCCTGTTGATTGAGTTCCTGAAAGAGCAAGAATTTATAAATCCACAGCGTGTTACCCTTGCGGATATAACCAAAGAACGGATTATAAATTTCTTGCAATGGCTTGAAGAAGACAGGCATTGCTCTGTTTCCACGCGAAATGCACGTCTTGCAGCCATTCGGTCTTTTTATAGTTACCTGCAATATCGAGATGTAAAAGGAATGTTCCGTTATCATGAAATAATGTCAATAAGGAAAAAGAAAACTGCTGCTCCTGAAATGGCTTATCTTACGATAGATGGTATAAAGTTGATTTTAAGTCAACCTGATTTGAAAACACGATATGGTCGTCGGGATTTCGTTCTTCTTTCACTACTCTATGACAGTGGGGCAAGAGTTCAGGAACTAATTGACCTTACGCCACCTAATATAGAATTTAATGATACGGCGACTGTCAAATTATGCGGAAAGGGTAATAAGGCACGGATTGTACCTTTATCAAAACAACAAGCATCCAATCTCAAAAAATATATGTATGATGAGGGATTGATGAAAGAGGACAGGCATTGTGTTCCTATTTTTTGTAATTTCCACGGAGAGAAACTTTCCCGTGTTGCCGTCCTGAATATTGTAAAGAAATATGCAGAGATAGCTCGAAAAAAGTCCCCTGATTTAATCCCTGAAAATTTGGGATGCCATTCTTTCCGGCATTCCAAAGCCATGCACTTATTGGAGGCGGATATAAATTTGGTTTATATAAGGGATTTTTTAGGGCATGTTTCAACAACTACAACAGAAATATATGCTCGTGCAAGTGAAAAGAAGAAGCTGGAGGCATTGTCACGTGTAAATCCGGGAATAATAAAAGAGGGTAAAACGACATGGCAAAAAGACAAATCCTTGTTGGGTTATCTAAAGGATTTACGGACTAAGTATTAAAACTTATGTGAAGTTTGTTTGGGATATTATGTTATTTAACAGATGAAAATCAGCAACTTAATAAAAACAAACCAAACAAACTTTACATAATTATTCCCTATACATAACATAGTTTATGTAAATCTTTGCATAAATTACGAGAGCAGTCGGTTTACCGCCATTGACAGCCACACGGCAGTCATAACGAGCGAGTACAATATGGAGTGTGTGAAAACATGGTTGGAACGGAACACACCAATAGCCGAGAAAACAGAATTTTGAGCGTTTAGGCGGTGTCCGCACCGCCCGAACATAACACCCAAAGAAGAATGAATATGATAGCAAAGACGATTTTGGAGCAGATAGGTGGCAGACGCTTTGCCGCCATGACGGGAAGCAAAGACTTCATAGACATGGGCAACGGCTTACGCATGAGCCTTGCGAGGAACAAGACGAGTGCCAACCGCCTTGACATCATCTATGATGCAGGGGCAGACCTCTACAATATGCGCTTCTACCGCAGGACGTTCAGTAAAAAGACATTCGAGTGTAAGACGAAGGACATTGAAACGCACGAGGGGATATATTGCGATATGCTGGAGGAAATGTTCACGATGGTGACGGGGCTTTACACCCGTTTTTGAGAGGTGGGCGGCGAAAGCCGCCCTACTTTCTTTCAGTGAGCATGATGGCGGACAAAGAAAGTAGCAAAGAAACCTCTGTGCCAATCTTCGATAAAACCAGTCTTATAAAGATATGATTTGTTCCCAATTGTAATTAGGATTAGAGAAATGTCCGTATATAGAAGTTGGTTGATATATAGGATTCTTTAATTTTAACAACTCAATTATTGCATTAGGTCTAAAATCGAATTTTGATAGAATAAATTGTTTCAATTTTGTAGAATTGGATTCTTTGTCTGTGGAAACATTTAGCATGGTAGGCTGTTCTTCTCCAAACAAATAAGCCACTGCTATTTTGCATTCTTTTTCTAATCCGTTTGCGACTATGTTTTTTGCAACAAATCGAGCCATGTAAGCAGCACTTCTATCTATTTTGCTCGGATCCTTTCCAGAAAAAGCACCTCCGCCATGTGTTACCAAACCGCCATAAGTGTCTATCATTATTTTACGACCAGTTAATCCTGTATCGTTAACAAACCCACCTTTATAAAATTTTGATTTCCTATTTATCTGAATATCTACATTTATACAATCAATCAGTTGAGTTAAAACCTTCTGTTTTATTTCATTTTCAATGAAATCTGGATGAATATTCTCCTTATGCTGTACATTGATTATCAATTGTTCAAGATTATTTTCGCTAATTGTGACTTGTACTTTCCCATCAGGGAGGAGATAATCTACGCTCTTTCTATACGTATCAATCTCTTTGGCTATTAAATTAGATAAATATACACCATACGGAAGATAATTATATTGATTGTTTATAGCATAACCATACACAATACCTTGGTCGCCAGCTCCACCGTTCATAACAGCATCATTTAGTTGTCTTGATTGTGAAGTCAAAAAGTTCAGTATGTTTAATTTTTCACAATAGCCTATGGATTGATATACATCATTGACAATTTTCTCAATATCAACCCTTTTATTTTGAGTACTAATTTCTCCAGCAACAATTAAATTATTACCACTTCCCAAGCATTCTATTGCTGTATGGGCATTACAATCTTGCATCAAGAAAGCATCCAAAAGAGCATCACTTATTTGGTCGCATATTTTATCGGGATGTCCTTGTAATACACTTTCTGTTGTATATTTGTCTAAATTATCGAATATCATAATTCTGTTTTATACAGCTCCATTCTTCTGTTAATTTATTGTTTAGTTTTTTGTACACAGAATTACTATTCGGAGATTTATTATATGCCAATGTCGTTTCATATTCAAGTACCATATATATAGCATCCTGAATAGTTTTATTTTTAGTTGATTTAGGTGTGCTAAAAATTTGTTTGAATTTATCACACAAATTCTTTAATCTAAAAAAGAATGCTATGTGGTATATCAGTTCTATTAAGAACAATGACGATAAAAATAGTTGCAAGAATGGTATGGCAACGACGTTATCTTTTATTCCGTAGTATGCAAATATCAAAAGCAAACCAAATAGTATTGTGTTCTTTATTGCCATTTTAGGCAACATCACTTTAATGATCAATAGTTCGTTAATTTTATAAGTTTTACGCCGCGGCGCGAACGCCGTAGAATAATAGTTCTTTGAAATCAGTGT
>CAKVCK010000024.1 GCA_934725575.1 uncultured Bacteroidales bacterium | reverse complement strand
TAAACGCGGGGTTTATGACATAAATGGGGTTTATGACATAAATAAGGATGGCGAGCTTTCGTATGATCCACCCGGGCACGATAACCTAAAGTGAGACTATTAAAATATGACCTATTCCTTCAAGTTCGAGAAGAAGCTCTGGACGGCAGATGTCGGCTATGAGGAAATGGGTGGGAATGTCCCTGAAATGGGCTTTGAATACTTTTTGGATGACTTCCATATCCTGTGGGCGGCGCACATAGACGCGCAGCAGATCAAAACGGAAGTTGACGCAGTCTTTGGAAATGTTGGAAGGCTCGACCAGATGCTCTACTACATCAATCGCCTCCTTGGCCTGCACACGAGCGTCATCGGAGAACTCGCTGTTCTCTCCTTTTATCGCCGCCGTACCGGAGACAAAGACGACGTTCCCAAGAAGTCTGCCTCTCTCGAATTTAGGTGTGGTGCGGACGACCTCCTTGCCAGATGCCAGAACTTTCCCTGAATATTTATGTGCGGGAATCTGCAAAGGATTGTCAATCGGCTTGCCAACTCCTTTGAAGCCTTTTATGGCATAGACAACGACCATAACTCCACCGGAGTCACAACCGATGCCCGTCGCCGCAGGATAGCCGTTTGACCATTCGGTTGTCTCATAGAAATCCGACCTTGCGTCATTGAACAACTGGTAGTTCTGGATACCATCATTAACGGCAGTGATGTGGCTGATATAGTTCCACTGCCGGACGATGTCCGAAACCGCGAACGATTCTGATTCAAGAATATTCCGGAGTCTGCCGAACACTTTGGCGGATTGTTCCCCGATGTCTCCGGCAGACGGAAAATGTATCCCTTGCGTCAGCAGTTCCTCACAGCCATCCGAGCAAAGGACAAAATAATCCTCATATCTCTTGACTTTTGGCGTACCCTTAATGTAAAGGATTTCCGCGAGAAGCCTCTCGCCCATCGGTTTCTGTGACACATAACTCACAAGTGGACAATCTTTTAAAACGGAGGAGGTAGCAGATTGAAGAATATGATCGTTCAGAAGGTAGGTGTCTTCGTCCGATGCCTCAAAGAAATAGGTAATGCTGGCGATAATATATTCATTGCCAATCCTTTCGAGAATGTCGGCACATTGCCTTTCCAAAGCTCCGTCAACCGTGGAGGTGATTATTTCCGTGAATTTCTCCGTCATAAAAAAAGTTGTAGATCCGAGTGCAAATTTCGACATTTCCCTTGATATTCGAAATCCCAATTAGTGAGTATCACCGGAAAAGTTCGGAATAAACTTGCCGAAAAGTTCGGAATGATTTTATCAAAAATCCGGCCAAATAACCGAACAAAACCAAGCCAAACAACCGAACGGAATCCGGCCAAATAACCGAACAAAACTTATTACCCTTGGAAAATCAAATAATTAGCCATAACTTTGCGGATAGATGAATTGAACTCTATTGGAATAATGGAAACTGGTTATAAAAGCAGAATAGCCGACCGCCTTTTAGCGAGGAAACTGGCAGGAAAAGGAGCGGTTCTTCTGGAAGGGGCGAAATGGTGTGGGAAGACCACGACCGCCGAACAGATTGCAAAGAGCATTCTGTATATGTCCGAAAGCGGGAAAATCGAACAAAACAGGCAGTTGGCAAAAATCAATCCGTCCCTTCTTTTGAAAGGAGATAAGCCACGCTTGATTGATGAATGGCAAGTCGCCCCTACATTGTGGGACAGTGTACGATTCGAAGCTGATCACAATGCTGGACTCGGGCTCTTTATTCTGACGGGATCATCTGTCCCTCCTGATATGAGTGAGGTCATACATTCGGGTACAGGAAGAATCGGGTGGCTCAAGATGAGGCCTATGTCATTGTGGGAATCGGGTGACTCCACTGGTGAAGTTTCGCTGGAAGATCTTTTTACCTCACCCGAATCAATCAGTGGCATCACATCAATGGATTTGGAAAGGATAGCGTTCCTCACTTGCCGGGGCGGTTGGCCTTTGTCGGTCAAAATGGATGATGAGATAGCCCTTGATCAAGCATTCGACTATATTGAGGCCGTGGAAAAGAGGGACATCTCAATGGCCGATGGAGTAACCCGGGACGCAGTGCGTACGCATAGAATATTACGTTCGTATGCGCGTCATCAAGGAGCGCAGGCCTCATACGGAACAATCAAGGCAGATCTGTCTTCAAATGAATCCGATAATTTCGACGAAGACACCATCGCATCCTATATCTCAGCACTCAAGAAAATTTTTGTGATCGAGGACTCTGAGGCGTGGAATCCCAATTTGAGATCAAAATCCGCAATCCGCACATCCGACACCAGATATTTCACGGATCCGTCCATTGCCACCGCCGCGCTTGGACTTGGTCCGGCCGACTTGATGAATGACCTCAACACATTCGGGTTGATTTTTGAGACTCTCTGCGTGCGTGACCTCCGCGTGTTCGCGGAAGCGCTGAACGGAAAAGTGTATCACTATCGTGACAAGACCGGTCTGGAATGCGATGCTGTGGTACATCTAAGAAACGGATGCTACGGTCTCGTTGAAATCAAGATCGGAGGGGATGATCTGATTAGTGACGGTGTAAGGACGCTGAAAGCGTTGGAGGCGAAAATCGACACTGAACGGATGAAAAAGCCTTCATTCCTTATGGTGCTGACAGGGGTCGGCCCCTATGCCTACAAACGAGAGGATGGGGTCTATGTCGTGCCGATCGGTTGCCTTAAGGATTAGCGGAGATGACACTCCAGTCGTGTAAGTAATTATGCCAAAAATGAAAGGACGTGCGAAATAAAAAACTCGTATCTTTGTCTGAATATATTAAAACCACAAACGACGAATGAAGAAAATTCTGCTTGCCGTCGCCTGCTGTGCGATGACACTTCTCGCCCAGGCGAACCCGGCCCACAAAGTTAAGATCAATGATGGCCTCACGGTCAGTGTGGAGGCTTGCTCTGAGAGCATATTCAGGATCAAGGTGTCCCCGAGGAAGGATTTCACCGAGTCTCTGATGGAGCGCTACGAGATCATCAAGACTGATTGGAGTGAGGTCAAGACCGACATTTCTGACAAGGGCGGGGTCTGGACGCTGAAGACTCCGGAATATTCATTGGCCATCAACAAGAAGACGGGTGTGATGACCGTTAAGGATGCGAAGGGTGGAAACGTGATAAAAGAAGTGAGGTTCCTGCCTGAGAAAGAGGAACTTTGCGGCACGATGAGGGCGTTCATCAACGAGAAATACGCCGATCTGAAGGTCGCTGACAACGGCGGAGGCATCATCGGCGACGACAACGGCAAGTTCGGCGAGGTGGACAAGCACGAGATTCCTGCCGCGGACCCGGTGAGCATAATCAGCCTCAGTATGGAGAACGGCGAGCGGTTCTACGGGGGCGGCAGCACCAGCCGCGACCACATCCAGCACAGGGGCGAGTTCCTCCGGATGTGGACGACCTACCAGCAGACCGAGATTCCGATGCCGTTTATGATGAGCTCGCGAGGCTGGGGCGTTTACAACAACTCGACCCGCAAAAGTTTCTTCGACATCGGCAGCCAGCAGAAGACCAAGTTCAACATCATCAACACCTTCGACGAGGCTGACTTCTACCTTATGATGGGCAAGGATATGCCTGCGGTGCTTAATGAATATACCCTCGTCACGGGTCGTACCTACGTCCTCCCGAAATGGGCCTACGGCCTTTGCTTCGGCCCGAATATGCGTGAGGAGCAGTTCGACATCCTGAACGACGCCGTGCGCTTCCGCCAGTTCGACGTGCCTTGCGACGTGTTCTGGCTTGAGCCTCAGTGGATGGAGAAGCGCTACGACTTCTCGACCAAGAAGAAGTGGAACTACGACAGGTTCTCTCCGGAGCCTTACTGGCTTCAGGATCAGTACCCTAAGACGATGCACAACCGCCTCTTCATCGGCAAGCTGCGCTCCATGGGCTTCCACCTCGGACTCTGGCTCTGCGAGGAGTATGACCTCAGCATCCAGGAGGAGGACATCATCGCCGAGCGCACGGGCGGCAAGCTTTCCGGCCAGGAGCATTGGATGGATCACCTGACGGTGTTTATGGACCAGGGCGTGGAAGGATTCAAACTGGATCCTGCCCGCACGATCGACAACCACACGAACTGGAAATATTACAACGGCCGCACTGACAAGGAGATGCACAACCTCAACCAGGTTCTTCTACCGAAACAGATGCGTGAGCTTGGCCGCAAGTACAACGGCAAGCGCACATGGCATCACTACTGCGGCGGTTGGTCCGGAACACAGCGTTGGACGGCCTCGACTTCGGGCGATAACGGTGGCGGCAAGACGGCTCTCTATGATCAGCTGAACCTTGGAATGAGCGGTTTCCTGAACACTTCGTGCGACGTGATGAGCGTTCCGCGCGAGCTTGAGATGCAGGGACTCCACTTCGGTCTCTTCCTGCCTTGGGTGCAGATCAACAGCTGGTTCTCGATGATGCATCCGTTCTACTATGCGCAGCAGGAGCAGGACATCTACCGCTTCTACGTGAAACTGAGATATTCCTTGGCTCCGTACATCTACTCGATGGCGCTTGAGGCGGCGCAGAACGGTATGCCGATTGTGCGTTCGATGCCGCTGTGCTTCCCTGAGGATCGCAACTGCGATGATATGACTTATCAGTATATGTTCGGCGACAATTTCTGCGTGGGTATATTCACAAACGAGATTTATCTGCCGAAGGGGACTTGGACGGACGCTTGGAGCGGCGAGAAGGTTGTCAGCAAGGGGGAGACTTTCACTCGTGAATATCCTTCCAACCGCGCTGGGCTGCTTTTCATCCGCGAGGGTGCGATCATTCCGACTCAGCCTGATGTTGAATATCTTGGCGCGCGTCCGTTCGACCGCGTCATCCTGAAGGTTTATCCTCACGGTGACAGCGAATATACTATGTTCGATGATGATGGGGAGACCTATGAATATGAGAACGGGGGGATCGCTTCCACTTTGTTTGAGTCGCACGAGAAGGATGGTGGCGTCGAGGTTGTGGTGAACCCGGTTCAGGGATCGTTCAAGGGAATGCCGTTGGAGCGGGAATATTCATTCCGCATCCAGAGGGACGCGCGTCCGAGCTCGGTTTCGGTCAATGGCACTGCCGTTGAGGGGTGGACTTACGAGGACGGAATGGTCTGCCTGTCAGCTGGTAAGGTTGGTGTCGGAGAGAAGATTGTTGTCTCTGTAAGATAATTGGTTGGTTTTGCTGCGAGGCGCATACCTCCGAGGGACCTGCGCTTCGCGCCCTGTCCGGGTGAATGGTCCCTCGGGGGAAGCGCCTCGCGGCAAAAAGTGGAACTATTCACGAATATAAATGAGTCGCTTCGGGGAATATTACTACTTGTTGCACTATGGTCGCTTGATGCTTCGACAAACTCAGCAACCACAAGTTCAGCGACCGCAACATCTCGGTCACTAAGCCCGTTGAAGTGCCCCACGCAAAAAAAGAAACACGACTCCGGTCACTGAGCCTGTCGAGGTGACATTATAATAGAAATAACATTAAGAATATGAAAAGAATCGCGATAATATTAGGGCTTGCGACAGTGGTGATGTCGTGCGCCAAAAAGGATTGGCGGGACGCTTCGTTGACGGCGGAGGAAAGGGCATCGTTGCTGCTTAAGGAGATGACCTTGGAGGAGAAAGTGGGGCAGATGTGCCAGTATGTGGCGCCGTGCTATGTGGAGCCGGGAAAGGGATCGGCACGCAAGAACATTGACGCTACCGACGAGAATCTGGGAAACAAGGATTTGTCCGACAAGGTTCGCAAAGGGGAAGTGGGGGCATTTTTGCACGTGATGACCTCCACGGAGGCGGTGGCGCTTCAGAAGATGGCTCAGGAGAGCCGGCTGGGGATACCGCTGCTTCTGGGGATTGATGCGATCCACGGAAACGCGCTGATTGAAGGATGCACGGTCTATCCTACGAACATCAATATGGCCTCCACGTTCAATCCGGAGCTTATGGAGAAAATCGGAGAGGAAACCGCTCTGGAAATGCGTCAGAGGGGGCTGTTCTGGACCTTCGCTCCGAACCTGGACATCGCGCGGGACGCCCGATGGGGAAGGATGGGCGAGACGTTCGGCGAAGATGCGCTGCTGACTTCCGAGATGGGGAAATATGCCATCTGGGGGCTTCAGGGACGTGATGGGAAATATTCAGGGAATCACGTGGTGGCCTGCGCGAAGCATCTGATTGCCGGAGGTGAGCCGGCCGGAGGACTGAACGCCGCACCGATGGACATCTCCGAACGCAAGTTGCGTGAGCTTTATCTGCCTCCTTTTGTGGCGGCGATCCGTGACGCTAAAGTCGGGACGGTGATGGCGGCACATAACGAGATCAACGGGATTCCGTGCCACGGTAACAAGTGGCTGCTCAATGATTTGCTGCGTGACGAGCTCGGATTTGACGGGTTTGTGGTCAGTGACTGGATGGACATCGAGAGACTTCATTCGATGCACCACTGGGTTCCGGACTCGACCGAGGCGTTTGTGGTTTCCGTGGAATCGGGAATCGATATGCATATGCAGGGGGACAAATATTTCGAGGCTGTGGTCGCCGCCGTGAAATCCGGCAGGATTCCGGAGTCCCGCATCGACCAGGCCGCCGGCAAGATTCTGGCCGTGAAATTCGCCCTTGGACTGTTTGAGCAGCCTGTACCGGAAATTCCTGAGGTTCTGGAAGGAGCCGCTGAGCATCGTCAGACAGCCCTTGAGGCCGCTCGTCAGGGACTTGTGCTGCTGAAGAATGACGGAACGCTTCCGCTGAAGAATCCACGCCGGGTTTTCGTCGTCGGGCCGAACGCCAACAGCCAGACCATTCTCGGAGACTGGGCAGTGCCGCAATCAGACGATAATGTCATCACGGTTCTGGACGGTCTCAAGGCCGCTATGCCTAACGTCTCGATCGACACGCTATGTTTCGGTGGCAAGATCTCGAATGTCAATGCAAAAGGTGTCCAGATGGCTCGTTTCAAGGCCTCTGCGGCTGACGTTAACATCGTAGTGGTCGGTGAGAATTCGCAGAGATATTCAGCCTTCGGCCGCACTTGCGGTGAGAACTGCGATCGTGACGACCTCAGCCTTCCGGGGATGCAGCAACAGCTTTTGGAGGCCGTCGTGGCTTCCGGCAAGCCGACCGTTGTCGTGCTGATGACGGGCAGGGCACTCAGCATCGGTTGGGCTAAAGAGAATGCCAACGCCATTCTGAACGCCTGGGAACCAGGTCAGATGGGTGGTCAAGCCATCGCCGAGGTGTTGACGGGGCAGGTGAATCCTTCCGGCAAACTGCCTGTGACAGTGCCTCGCTACGTAGGACAGGTCCAGACTGTTTACAACTATAAGCATTCGCAATATTCCCGCCTGTTTGCGACCAACGAGACCGGAGCCCTTTGGCCATTCGGTTACGGATTGAGTTATAGCACGTTTGAATATTCAGACGCAACGCTCTCAAAATCAGAAATCGGAGTCTCCGAATCGCTCAAAGCCAGCGTGACCGTCACCAACAACGGCCCGTACGACGGCGATGATGTGGTTCAGCTCTACATCCGTGACGAATATGGTTCCGTGACCCGTCCGGTCAAGGAGTTGAAAGCATTCCGTCGCATCAGCCTCAAGAACGGTGAAAGCACCAAGGTCGAGTTCGACATCACACCTGAGATGCTCCAGTGCTGGGGTGTCTCCGAGAAGTGGTCCGTCGAACCGGGAGATTTCACCATCCTCCTCGGCTCCTCCTCCGCCGACTCCGACCTCACTCCCCTGCCGCTGAAAGTTAAGTAATCAGACCAAGCGATCGGTTAACCACGCCCTCGCTTCGTCTGCCCCTTGCACTATCTCTTAAGGGAATCGCTTTATCCGGTGAAACGCCCTTTCACCGGATAAACTATTGTTATTGATCCGCTTGTCCGGCAGAACCCATATTTTGCCGGACGAAATGCAGATTTTGACCATTTTCTCCGGCAGGAAGGCTTCTCACCGGACAAACCACGGATTGTCTCTGGCATATTCTTTGGATAGGTTGGAGGCCTGACTGACTATCAATGAAATGAAAAAGTTACTTGTGGTGTTGGCGGTGATCTCGCTGACGGGAAGCGTGGCATCCGCTCAGAAGGTGCATTCTGACAATCAGGACATCCGGTTCACGGCTGGTGTGAGAATTCCGATTGAACATTCAAGGGCTAATTCAGGAGAGGTTATGAGCCTCACCTACGGAAAGTACAACGACAAAGGGTTTGGATTCCACGGCGGAGTGCAGTGGATGTTCGAGAATATGGACATCAATGATTACCTCGGCTTACCTCTGTCCGTGTCCTGGAGCAGTGGACGGCGCACGTTCAAACAAACACTGGAGGACGGTCTGGAAAACACTTTGCGTAACGCCTACCACAACAAGTACTATTACAACCAGAACCCTACAGTAGATAATGTCGTCGGCAGTTTCTTCACCGGACTGTTCAACAGAATCGAGTTCTTCGCCGGCCTGACCCCAGGATATATTTTCGGCCCAAATGATGATTCCCCTCGACACGGCACATACGGCGGAGTCAAAGGAGAAAGCTATATGTACATCAAGAACCGCTTCAGCCTCACCGCCGACGCCGGCTTTGGATTGTCATTCAACATCTGGCGCTTCAAACTTAGCGTCCTCCCGTCAGTGCACTACTTCATCACAGACAATTACAGAGAGGTCAACAATAAAAGTTACACCACACCAACCGGCACGGAAAGCGACTTCACGGACCAAGCCAGATCCTGGCAGTTCTCCATCCAAGGCGGCCTTAGCTTCACGTTCTGAGATCTCTGACCATCCCCAATTAAACCAAAGAACAGATCAATTCCACCAGTATGTATTAACGAACGGCAGGGAAAAATCAAATGGCTGATTTTGGTAACGTGCAAAATCAGCCATTTGCCTTTTTTCCCCTGCCGTCACATATTAATTGTGGCAAGTTGGGGCGACAATATGTTAATCTATCGCATATCCGAGTAGCAGCCGTCAACGGTGACGTTACCCCCCTCGATGATGTAAAGATCATCCTTTGTGGCCGGGTAGCGCAGGATGAAATCCTTGAGAATCACGTTCTTGCAGTCCTTGAGATAGACAAGCGTCGGAACGACCGCATCCTCAGGAATATGCTTCATCCGGATCTGGGCGGCAATGTCATCCAGAAGGGCAGGACCACGACCGTCAATCACACCGGTGCCGAATATGGACATATTCTCGACACCCTCTCCCCAGAAGATAGCCTTGTGCCCCTTGTAGGAATAGATGTTCGTCGAGCCCACGATCACAGCACCCTCGCGAAGCCTGATGCTGACCCCGGACTTGAGCTGCACGGCACCCGTGACATAACGTCCCACGCTGAACTCAAGCGTGCCGCCACCCTTGGAGGCGATGAAATCAATCGCCCCCTGAATGCTCGTGGTGTTGTCATGGACACCATTGCTCTTGATGCCGAAATTGGACGCCTTATAGACATTCTGGGAGAATCCCATTACGGAAAACAGCAGCAAAGCCGTCAATAACAATATTCTTTTCATTTCTTCTTGATGTTCTTGGTGTCCTTTGTAATGATCTGTTTCTTGCCCTTAGGAGCGGTCTCCTGATTGATCTGAAGGTTCTTCATACGAAGTCCGTTCACGTCATCGGTCACGATGGCCGGACGGTAATCCTCGCCGTCAACCGTGAGCTTCACGTTGTCGAAAACAATGCCGTCAGCGTGACGGATGTAGAATCCCCATGCCGGAAGCTCCTTCCAGTTGGAGAACTCAGGGTAACGGGTCTCCTGCTCCTCGATCGCGTCAAGTTCCTCCTTAGAGGTACCTGCGTAGGCATATTCAGGATCGGCGTGGCCCGGATAGACAATCTCGATGTTCTCCATACGGACATTCTCGATGCGAAGGCCAGGCAGACCGGCGATAATGCTCGGGCAGACGTTGCGAGGCAGATCCTCGACAGGGCCCTCATAGCTGTAGCCAGCGTCCGGCTTGTCGAACGGAACCTCGGCATACATATTCTTGATCACCACATCCTTAAGGCAAGGCACCTGACTGCCGTTGACATTGCGGGTTCCCGTACGAAGGAAAATCGGGTTGCCAGTGTTCAGGCTCTTGAGGCTGTCGATCTCCACATCCTCGATCTGAGCTCCGTCCACGGTAGCGATGGTGATGGCGCTGCGGTAGGTGTCGAATATGGTCATATTCTTGAACCTGAAGTGCTTGAACTTGCCACGGGTGTAGGTTCCGAACTTGATGCCGTTGGCGCTGCTTCGTCCGACGCAGTTCTCTACAAGAATATTCTCGCTCACGCCATCGTTGCTGTGGCTCTTGAAGCAATATGAATCGTCGGAAGAGTCGATGTAGCAGTCACGCACGATGACATCGCTGCAATCCACCACGTCCAGACCGTCGTTGTTCCAGTAGCACTTGGCGTCAACCGTAATGCCCTCGATCAAGAGGCCACGGCACTTGTCGTACTGCTGTGTCCAACAAGCCGGATCCTTGAGGGTGATGTCCTTGATGGTAACGTTGTTGCAAAGGTACATATGGATATTCTCCGGCCTGATTGTCTCGTTGACACGGTCATTGCCGAGTTTGTCGTCAATGAGCCCCATATGTACGAAATCCACGAAACGGACTCCGACATCGAAGCCACGTCCGTCAACGATGCCCTCTCCCGTCAGACCGATGTTCTCCTGCTTCACGGCAAGGATAAGCGCCGTCCATTTGGCGTCCGGATCCTTCACATAATCGTAAGGATTCAGAGAGCCGACAAGCGCGGCGTCCTTCTCGATGTGAAGGGTGACATTGTTCTTAAGATAAATGGAACCCGAAATGTAATCCCCTTTGTCTAGCACGACACGACCGCCTCCACGTGAGGAAGCGAAGTCTATCGCGGCCTGAATGCTTGCGGTGTTCAGAGTGACCCCGTCCGGCCTCGCACCGAAATCACGGGCGAAAAAGTCCGTGGCTCCAAGCGAGAGAGCCGAACCGGCGAAGAGCAGCGCTGCGGCCGCGATTCCAAGTAAATTTCTCATCATTAATGTTTTATTAATATAGTTTCACTGGTCCTATCAGTCCCGCGCTGACGTAAGGCTGCTTGCGTTTGATGACAAAACGCTGCGCCACCTTGTTGTCCTTGAGGGTCTGGATATAGTTGCCCATAAGGGTCGTGACTTTTATCTCGATGGTGTTATCTCCCGAGCGGAGCAGTCCGGTAATGTCATACACACGCTCGCCGAACCACTTGATTCCCAGTGGCTTGCCATTCACCCATACCTCACAGATGTCAGCCACCTTACCGAGATTCAAGTACTTAGGAAGTTTTCCGGACAGTGTCACGGTCTTTGTGTAGGTCACCTCACCCATAAAGTTCCTGAACGTGGTGTCCTTCATGTCCTTGAAGTCCTGAAGCGGCTCAAGGCTCGTAGTCCAAGTGGAATCCGGCCAGGTGTGGTGCATCTTAAGATCCCATGCTCCCGTCACCTCAACGGCATCCGGGCCGTCAACCGGGAGAGTCTTCCACGCAGGGGCGCTACCACCCATCTTGTTGAACACGAAGAGATAGGTCTCGGAAGGACCGAAACGGAAATGCATCCTGCCGTCCTTGCCGACAGGAAGGACGAACCTCTTGCCGGAAGCCGGATCATAGAGCCAGGCGTGTTTCCCTGCGGTCACGGATTTCGGGAATATTATGTCCGTCTCACGGGCCTCGCTCATATGGGCGTTCATAATGAGGAACATATCGCTGCCGTCGTCAGTAACATACTGGTTCTGAAGCAGGAACCTGTCCGGATTGCTGATCGTCAGAGTGTGAGGAAGATTGTACTTCTCCATCACGCTGGTGTACCATTCAAGATATTTCCCGTCAGCAGGCTTCTCAAGCAGGACGAAATTGTCGTTGTACTTATCCTTCAAACGCGCGACAGTTTCGGCGATCTGCTTGTCACGAGCCTCGAAATCCTTGAGTCCCAGCGACTTCTCCGGATATTTCCCGATGCAGAATACCCTTCCTCCACCTTTCACGAACTCCTCCAGCTTGGCTAAGGTCTCCGGAGTGGTGCTTGTCACCTCAACGATGAACAGGGTACCATATTCCTTAGGCCCGTAGCAGATCTTGCCATTGCGGATTGCAGCATCCCGGAGGATGATCTCGCTGACATAGTCCGCTCCGCCGCCGTTCTTGTGGATGGCCTCCCAGATCAAGGAGGTGTAAGGAATATTCAAGGCCACGGGGAACGGCTCGGTCTGCACGCCCATCGTGCTCCACATATCGTAGTTGGCAGGGAGGATTGCGATGTCGGTGTACATATCAGCGTTCTGGAGCTGGCTGGCGATCCTCGCGCGGTAGTCGTTCAGTTTGTTAACGTAAGGCCACCAGGTGTTCCTCTCGTTGTGGAAGGTTCCGTACTGAACCCAGCCCGGGAACTCGGCCTCAAGCGGGGAGTAGTTGAAACCATGCCAAACAGAATGGGTTATGCCGGAGATCGCGCTCATGTCGGAGCCGACCTTCAGGAACTCAAGACTGGTCGTGAACACCTTGTAGGTGTTGGTCATCTCCTCGGCGCTGACAAGACGCTTGCCGGTAAGGTGGGCCGCCGACGAGACATATTTGTCAATCATCGTGTAGGCGCGTCCGCGGCGGTAGTCCTCGTCGCCCATCTCCTCACCGATCCTGTGCTTGAGCCAGTTGGTCGTCCAGGACTCCCCTTCCGGAATGTCCTGGCCAAGGGAAGACTCCTCGATGAAGAAGCCGTTGCCATAGGCCTGGGAGCGGGATTTCACACCCTTCTCCCTGCACCAGGAGAGGAACGTGTTCATGTACCGCTCGTTGAGCAGCTCGGCCTTCGTGAGTTCAAAGTCGAAACGCACACGGTTCACCTGATCCTGGAACCTGTCGCCCTTCTTTGAGCCATAGTCGAAGCTCTCCACATTGCCAAGTCTGCCGACCTTGAACATCGTGAACGGAAGCCAAGGCATCAGGTCGTAACCTCTGCGAGCCTTGAACTCCTCAGGGAAGTCGCTCGTCCAGTTGCAGCCCTCAAGCTCCATACTGTCCACGAAGAAAGCCCTGAGATGCTTTGACAGAGGTCCGAGCCTGGCCTCGATCGTGTCGGCCATGTGGTCCAGATAGCCACGCACGGCGGCGGAATCCATGTGGTTCAGGATCGAACCGGCCGCGCCCGGAGCACCGTTGATCACGCAGGCGAAGGAATCGTACTTCACCATAGCGTAGAACTGCCAGTTGCCCTTAGGTACATCCACCGTGATCACATCGCCTTCGATGTTGCCCGACAGATCAATCGCCTCGCTGAGGTCGTTGATCGGATCCGGAGCGAGACAGACCGACACAAGTTCAGGAGTACGGCTGGTGTTCACCTTCGTCACCCCAGGATCTATATTCTTGAATATATTGAACTTGGACATCTCGAACCTTTCGCCTCCCGTCACCTTCTGGGCGTAGGTCAGCATCACGGAGGCACGCTCCTCACGAGGCAGGGTCTCCGCTCCGAAAGGCCATCCGGATCCGATGATCAGGTCGCAGGTCATCCCGATGCGCTCCGCCTCGTCGAACACGACCTTGAGCATATCGATCCACTCGTCGCTCAGCCATTTGAGAGGCTTGGTGTTCATCGCGTCGGCACCGTACGGGAACGAGATCGGGTTGATCTCGACTCCTCCGATCCCGGCGTCCTTCATAATATGGAGCTCACGCACAAGTTCCTCGGCCTCCACACGGTCCCCGTTCCACCACCAGCGCACGAACGGGCGGTAGCGGCTGTCCGGATTCTGGAACTGCTTGTATAGATCCTTTGAGGATGTCTTTGCCGAAGACTCGGAAGGGACCGCGGCCAGAGATAAAAGTCCGGCTGCGATCACCGCTAAAAATCTGAATATCTTCATGTTCCTATTCGTCAACGTGATTTACAACCTTCGGCTTGCTTGAATATACCAGATAGTTGTCGATGACGATGTTCATGTTGTCCTGCTTGTTGAGGAACTTGAAGGTCAGAGTGTGCTCGCCTTCAGGAAGATCGTACTTCCAGTAGAGGTCCGGAGCCGCTCCGTTGCCCTTGATAGGGTTCTTGGCCACAGCGGAGAGCTTGCCGTCGAGGTATATCTCGACCTCGCCGACGTAACCGGTGTTGTCGTTGTAGCCGGCTCCCTTGTAGTAGTGGCTCTTCACAACGATGCCGTTGCCCTTGAACTTGATCTGGCCGATATTCGTGATGGTCTTCTTGACGTTGACCTTGCCTTGAGGATAGTGCCCCTCGAAAGCCTTCTCGTAGCGCACGGCCTCCGGCTTCTGAACCTTGATTGTAACATTGTCACCATCAATTGAGCCACCATTACGCTCGATCACCTGAAGGGCTTGGCTGAGGGAATATTCAGTGGCCTTGTTGATGGAGATGTCTGTGTAGACGAAAGGTCTGTCCTCAACCACCTCGCAAGGCTTCCTCCAATATTCAGGAATATTCTTGTAACCCATCATTACTCCGAGGATTCCGGCGGCCGACGAAGGGTTGCAGTCAGAGTCCTGGCCGCAGCGGGTGGAGATGTCGATGGTGCGGTAGAAGTTCTTGTCACCGTAGAGGAGACCGATGAGGATGTAGCCGCTGTTGATGACGGCGTCGATGTTGAACTGGTTGTCGACCCCATCCGGGCAGCCGATGTCGTAGCCATAGTGCTTGTTGAACAAAGCCCAGGTGATGTGCCAGTCCTTAGGGTACTGCTTGTGCCATTTGATGACATCAGCCATCGCCTTGTAGTAGTTGCTCTGGGCAGGGATGGCCTTGAGGGCCTCATTGACAACGAAGTTCATGTCATCACTGACGAAGGCGAGAGAAAGCATCGCGGCGACATACACTCCGCCATACCAACCGTCGCCGTAGTTCATCATGTGGCCGATCTCGTCGCAGTAGTAGGACGAGGCGTTGACCATTCCCGGAGCCATCAGACCGGCGTAGTCGGCCTCGATCTGGAAGTCGATGTCGTCGGCGTGAGGGTTGTTGCGCCAGTGGCCGGACTCCGGAGGCATCACACCGTTCAGGATGTTGTAGCGTCCGAGCTGGTTGGCGTGCCAGAGCGGGTATGGGGCATGGGCGAACGCGTTGGCGAAGGACTCGATCGGAGCGTCAAGGCCTTCCTTCTGGAACACCTCCACGAAAGTGAGGTCCATATAGACATCATCGTAAAGCCCGGGAACATTGTCGAACCACCATTTGATCGTGTTCTCGTGCCACGGAATCTCGATCTCGTCGTTCATGAAGCCGGAGTACTTGAACTCTGTCGGTCCGCCGTAGGAGCAGCCGATGGTCTTGCCGGCCCAGCCGCCTTTGATTTTGTCCATGAGAACCTCCTTGGTCATCTTGACCTCTTTAGGAAGTTTCTTGGCGGTCGCTGTGAATGTGGTCGTCAGCATAAAGACGCCAGCTGCGATCAGGAATAAATTCTTGACTTTCATAATTCTTTTTGTTTATTGATTATTTGTTTTTCGTAAAGATTCACTTATCCAGGAAACGCATCCCCACAGGATCTGGTTCACGGCCTGGGACTCGTGCGACAGGGTCGCGAAGATCATTCCGAACTGCGCCGGGATGCCGTAAACGTAGGAAATCGCCGAGGAGACTATGAAGTGGAAGGCTCCGAATCCTCCCGGCACCGGGACGATGGAGGAGAGGCTTCCGGCTATCATCAGGAACATCGCGTCCGTAAGGTTCAGGGTCTGCAAAGTGCCCACGGCCGCGGCCAGCTCAGGGCTGACGGAGTCCGGGGATATTCCTTGAAGAGCCCATAGGATGGTGGCACTCATCATCCAATAGCAGAGCCATATTCCCGCAGTCAGGAGGAGGAATTTCCAACCGCCCTTCATCCTGAGGCAACTGAGGAATCCGGCCCAGATGCCTTTGCAGAAGTCCCGCACTTTGGCAAGAGGCTTCCATTTGTCAGCGAAAAGGATTGCGCACAAAATGGCGGCAACCACGGCAAAAGTTCCTGCGACCAAGATCGCGATCTTGCCGGCGCTGATGCTGCCGGAGGCCGCTCCGAAGATCTTCTCGGAGAAGAATCCGCCGAAGCGTTTCCAGGTGAAAAGCAGGAAGACGGCAAGCACGGCGACCAGCGCGAGCATATCCACGGAGCGTTCCAGCGCCGCGGTTCCCAAAACCTTGTCGTATGAGGCGAGGCGGCGGCCGTTGTCCTTGGAATCCCTTTCGGAATGCGCCGTGATGTAGCCGCAGCGGACAAACTCACCGACACGCGGCAGGACAAGATTCACCAGATAACTGATGTTGACGGCGTTGAAGCAGGTCAGGCGGGTGGTGCTCCTGTCGATCGGAAGAAGCAGCTCACGCCAGCGCAAGGCTCTGAACCAGAACGCCAAAAGCCCGAACAGCATCGAAAGGATGACGAATCCCCAGCGGCAGGCCCTTAGGCCTTCCAGAAAGTCAGCCCAGCCGACTCCGCGGAAAGAGAAATACAGAAGCGCCGCCGCGAGTGCGATGGAGACCCCGTATTTAAGAATATTCCCGACCTTCTTGTTCATGGTTACAAATTTAATCAAATAATCCTTAACTTTGTGATTTGGCACGTAATGAATATCAAAATACAAAGATATGAAATCAATTTTAGGGATAGGGAACGCTCTGACGGACATCCTGGCGGTGTTTCCCGACGAGACAATGCTTCGTGAGTACCACCTTCCTCCGGGAAGCATGCAGCACGTGGATCTGGAGACCGGTGACCGCATCTGGTCGAAGTTGAAGGAGTTCGGCGTGAAGTACGTTCCGGGAGGCTCGGCTGCCAACACGATCACCTGCACGTCCATATTCGGAATGCCTTCTGGATTCATCGGCAAGATCGGTAACGATGAGTTGGGGCACCTGTACAAGAGCACGTTGGAGCAGTACGGTGTGAAGACGACATTGCTGACCGGCACGAAAGGATCAGGCCGCGCGATGTGCTTCATCACGGGCGCGAACTCCGAAAGAACCTTCGCCGACTATATGGGAGCCGCGCTCGAAATGGTTCCGGAGGATCTGAAACCTGAATATTTCCAAGGCTACGACTATTTCCACATCGAAGGATATCTCGTCCAGAATCAAGATCTTATCCGCAAGGCGGTGCAGATGGCCAAGGAAGCCGGCTGCAAGATCTCGATCGATATGGCGTCATACAATGTGGTCGAATCCAACGAGGCTTTCTTCCACAATCTCGTGGACCGCTATGTGGACATCGTCTTCGCCAACGAGAGCGAGGCGAGGGCGTTCACGAAGCAGGAGCCGCGCGATGCTCTGGACACGCTCGCCAGCCAGTGCGAGATCGCTGTCGTGAAGGTCGGCAAGGACGGGTCTATGGTCAAGCAGGGCGATGAATATCACTACATAGAGGCTTGGCCGGCAGCCACGATCGACGCCACCGGAGCGGGCGACACCTACGCGGCCGGGTTCCTCTACGCTCACTCACTCGGAATGCCTCTGAAGGTTTGCGGAGAAGTCGGCTCAATAATTGCTGCAAAGGTCGTCGAGGTTATCGGCACCAAGATCGATGTCCCGAGGTGGAAGGATGCGAAAAGCGAGATCCGTGAGTTGATAGCTTCTGTAAAACAGTAAGTTATGTTTGATTTTATAAAGAATTTTTTCAGGAAGAGCAGTCTGAGGAAACATTCGAGCACGGTCCCGACAGGGATTGTGCCCCTTGGCGAAATCCGTTCCTACGTCGCCATCATTGATGTCGAGGAGCCTTCGTTTGATGCCTGCAAGACAGCGATAATGAATTTCTTCAGGTCGCACAACATCAAAGGCAGCGTTTTCTTTCAGGATTTCAGGAAGATAGGCAGCGAGGACCGGCTGATCACCAGCATCCAGACCACAATCACCAAAAAGGATCTGGACTGGATCGGAAGACCTTCCCGTTACAAGCTTAACGTGCTGGAAGAGCAGGCTCCGGACCTTTTCATCTCGCTGGTCAAGAATCCTGACTTCGCCATTGAATATATGGCCAGAACCTCCAAGGCCCGTTTCAAGATAGGACGCGCCCAGATGGACGGTAATATTTTCGACCTTGTGATCAGTGACCCTGCCGGAAAGGATGTCTCCCAGATGGACAGCTTCACCGTCATCAAAAGTTATCTTACTAAGATTCAATAATATTCCACTATGGCAAATATTGTCAAAAACGCCGTTGTCGCCCTGAAAGGTTTCGCGATGGGCGCGGCGAATGTCATCCCTGGAGTGTCCGGAGGCACAATCGCTCTGCTCACAGGAATATTCAATGAGCTGATCGAGGCTTTGAACGCACTGCTTTCGGTTTCTTCCTGGAAGCTGCTTTTTCAAGGGAAGGTTAAGGATTTCTGGAAATATATTCACGGAACATTCCTGCTTTGGCTTGGGGGCGGTGTGATAGTGAGCGTCTTCTCGCTCGCCAAACTGATGGAATATGTGCTTGCGTATCACCCGATTCAGACTTGGGCGTTCTTTTTCGGCCTGATAGTCGTCTCAGGTGTGTATATGCTTTGTGACATCAAGAAGTGGAAGGTCACCGACGGTCTCTGGCTGGTTTTCGGAGCGATCCTCGGTGCCGTCATCTGTCTTCTGTCCCCGACGCAGACAACGGACGCTTCCTGGTTCATCCTGATCTGCGGAGCGATAGCCATCTGCACGATGATCCTTCCAGGCATCTCCGGCAGCTTCATTCTCGTGCTCTTGGGAAAGTATGAATATGTTATGTCGGCCATCAGCGAGCTTAACTGGCCGGTACTCATTATGTTCGGCATCGGATGTGTGCTCGGGCTTGCCGCCTTCTCGAAGTTTCTGCACTGGCTGATAGCCCATTACGAAAGGCCTACGCTGATCACTCTGATCGGTTTCACGCTTGGCTCCCTTGTGAAGGTCTGGCCGTGGAGTGACAAGGTCAGCGTGCTGACAGCCCAGCTTATGCGTGACGGCCAGACCGCCGAGCAGGCTCAGGCCGGAGTCCAGGCTTTGGCGGATTCCGGCTTTGACCTCGCCTCGATGATCAACCCGCAGACCGTCTCCGCGATCGTCTGGATGCTGGTCGGCGCCGCCCTCGTCATCGCCCTTGAATGGCTTGGACATTCTAAGAACAAGTAATCCCATTGCGTTTAAACATAAAAAAAGGACGGCTGTGGATCCAGTCGCCCTTTTTCTTATATCCAGTTGAACTATTTCTTTTTGCCTGTAATTGTCCGGTCGCCACGCTTGACCTTAGGCTTTCTTGCACCTTTGTTTTTGTTGGACTTGCGTGGAGCCTGATTGTCGTTATGCGCCACGGCTGCGTAGAAAGGCTTTTTCTTGGCTTTGCCGTCAGCGGAACCGTTGCCGGAAGCGTTATCTGGTGCCGTGACATCAACCAACTCATAGTCCAGAAGTCTCTGCTCCAGGTTGGCGGCCTTGACACGGATCTTGACCGGGTCACCGAGGCGGAAGACCTTGCCGGTGCGGCGGCCGCGGATGAGGTAGTTCTGCTCGTCGAACTCGAAGAAGTCGGACTTCACGTCGCGGAGGGCTACCATACCCTCGATCATCGTAGGCTTGATCTCCACGTACATTCCCCACTCGGTCAGGCCGGAGATATTCCCTTCATATTCATTGCCTATCTTGTCCTGCATAAACTCGATGAGTTTGTACTTGATGCTGTCGCGCTCGGCGTTCGCGGCTATCTGCTCGCGCTCGGAGGCGTGCTGGCACTGGGCTTCGTAATATTCCTTGTTCTGGCTCTCCGCATTGTCGAGGTAGAGGGCCAACAGCCTGTGTACCATTGTGTCAGGGTAACGGCGGATAGGGGAGGTGAAGTGAGTGTAGAACTTGAACGCAAGGCCGTAGTGGCCGATGTTGTCCGTGGTGTAGATCGCCTTTGCCATCGAGCGGAGGGCTATCATCTGGAAAGCGTCGCATTCCGGCGTGCCCTTGGCCTCGGCGAGCAAGGTGTTCAGTGATTTGGCAATCTCTCGTCCGTTGCCGCTCGGCCCGAACTTGAAACCGAAGTTGCTGACGAACTGTCCGAGGCTGGCGATCTTGTCCGTGTTCGGCTCGCCGTGCACACGATAGACGAATGTCTTGGCCTTCTTGTCGGCCTTGCCGTCCATCTTTCCTGATGTTGCTATGAACTCTGCCACCGAACGGTTCGCCAGAAGCATAAACTCCTCGATCAGCCAGTTGGCCTCCTTGGTGATCTTCTCGTAAACCCTGATCGGCTTGCCTGTGGCATCGACCTCGACTTTCATCTCCGGACGCTCAAAGCTGATGGCTCCGGCGGCGAAACGGCGTTTGCGAAGGATTGAAGCAAGCTTGTTGAGTGTTACGATGGCCTCTCTGATGTCCTGTCCGATCGCCGGATCCGAAGGCTCCTTGCCATCACTCTCGATGATCTGCTGCGCTCCGTCGTAGTCGAAACGATAGTCCGAGCAGATGGCCGTGCGGCCGAACCAACGGTTCTCGATCTTTCCGCGAGGAGTCATTTCGACAACAACCGAGAACGTCAGCTTCTCTTCGTGAGGACGGAGAGAGCAAAGTTTGTTGCACAACTTTTCCGGAAGCATAGGAACCGTTCTGTCAACCAGATAGACAGATGTGCCACGCTCCTGAGCTTCCTTGTCCACAATAGTGCCCGGAAGCACATAGTGGGACACATCGGCGATGTGGACTCCGATCTCATAGTTGCCGTTGTCCAGTTTCTTGAACGAAAGCGCGTCGTCAAAGTCCTTGGCATCAGCCGGGTCTATCGTGAATGTCAACGTGTTGCGGAAGTCTCTGCGCTCCTTGATGTCTTGTTCCGTGATCTTGTCCGAAATCTGGTCGGCGGCGTTCTCCACCTCCGGCTCGAACCTGTATGGCAGGGCATATTCAGCGAGGATGGCGTGCATCTCCGTGTCGTTCTCACCCGGCATTCCGAGCACATCCACGATGTGACCCTTAGGTGTCGGCTCGCCCTTGTCCCATCCGTCTATCAGGGCCGCCACCTTCATTCCTCTTTTCGCACCTTCCGGAAGGGTGTCGAAATCTATGCTGATGTCGTACGGCATATTCCTGGACTGCATCAGCACCCAGGCCTGTCTTCCGACAATATGCAGCACGCCGACAAACGGTTTGTGGCTGCGCTCGACTATCTCGATAATCTCTCCCTCGCGGCGTCTGGCCACGTCCTTTCTGCCGCGTCCTCCTTTGGCCGCATCGGATGAAGCCTCCTTTTTCTCACTTGTCACCGCACATTTCACAATGTCCCCGTTCAACGCGCCACGTGTCTTGGACGCCTTGACGAACACATCGTTGTCCGGCTCGCCCTCGATGATCACGAAGACATAGCCGTCCCTTGTCATCTGTACTTTGCCGGTTACCTCCTCCAGCACTCTTTTCGTCTTCTGCCTGGAACCGAATTTCCTGTCGCGGCTCTTCCTGCCGCCTTTCTCGCCACCTTGGCGATTTCTTCTTTTCTGCATATAAATATATTAATCCCACAAAGATACGAATTTTCCCTGCAAACGGTGAGCCTTAAAGGCAGATAATGATTATCTTTGCAACGAAAAGTCTTGATTTTTTGAATATTCAAGGCGCGCGACAATAATTAAAAACACAAGAATATGTCTGATATCAGAAATGACAGCAGAGTCGTTATGACCCTTGACGCCGGCGGCACCAATATGGTCTTCGGCGCGATGAAGGGCGGCGAGTTCTGCTGCGAACCAATCACACTTCCGTCCAATGCTGACAATCTCGACCGCTGTCTCGGCACGATGGTCAAAGGATTCCGCCAGATCGAAGAGGAACTCGGAGAGGAGAAACCTGTCGCGATCAGCTTCTGTTTTCCTGGCCCTGCTGACTACCCAGACGGAATCATCGGCGGTTATCTTCCTAACTTCCCGTCATTCAGGGACGGAGTCGCTCTCGGACCATTCCTTGAGGACACATTCGGAATTCCGGTTTACATCAACAACGACGGAGACCTCTACGCCTATGGCGAGGCTCTCGGAGGTGCCCTTCCGGAAGTCAACGAAAGACTTGCGAAGGCCGGCAGCGCGAAGCGTTACCACAACCTCATCGGCTACACGTTCGGCACTGGTCTTGGAATCGGAACGGTCATCAACGGCGAACTTAACCGTGGCGACAACTCCTGCGTGGAGACCTTCTGCCTCAAGCATCCTGATATGCCGGACATCATCGTCGAGGACGGTGCATCGATCCGCGCCGTGAAGAGAGTTTACGGCGAGCTGACCGGCAATCCAAACCATGGTCTTGAGCCGAAGGATCTCGCTGAGGTCTGCGAGGGCAAGAGGCCAGGCGACAAGGAAGCGGCGATCAAGGCGTTCGACAAGATGGGCGAGGTCGCAGGCGACGCGATGGCCACGGCGGTTACCCTGATCGACGGTCTCATCGTGATCGGCGGTGGTGTGATGAACAACTATAAGTACTTGATGCCTGGAATATTGCGCACTATGCGCGGTAAGATGCACCAGCTCACCGGCGAGGAACTTAACCGTGTTCAGATGAAGGTTTACAATCTCGATGACCCTGCCGAGTTCGAGCAGTTCGCCCGTGGCGAGGCACGTTCCTTGAAGGTTTACGGCAGCGACCGTGAGGTGATCTACGATCCGCAGAAGCGTGTCGGCGTGATGCGTTCGAAGATCGGTGCCAGCAAGGCTATCTCGCTTGGTGCCTATGCGTTCGCTCTCACGGAGTTAGATATGAAATAGTATTAAAGGAACTTAACGAATATGTACCCTTTGAAATTTGAGCCCTACCTGCGTGAAATGGTGTGGGGCGGAGAAAAAATCGCCCCGTTCAAGGGCATAAAGACAAAGCAGCACAAAATCGGCGAAAGTTGGGAAATCTCGGCTGTCCCAGGCCACGTCTCAACCATCGCCAACGGCCCTCTCGCAGGCAAAAGCTTGACTGATGTGGTGAATGAATATGGTCCCGAACTCGTCGGTAAGAAAGTCTTTGACACAACCGGCACGGAGTTCCCGCTCCTTATAAAATTCATCGACGCGAAGAGCGACCTTTCGATCCAGGTTCATCCGAACGATGAGCTTGCCGAGAAGACCCATCCGGGGATGAAAGGCAAGACCGAGATGTGGTACGTCGTCGGTGCTGATGAGGGAGCGCACCTGCTGAGTGGCCTCACCGAGTGGATCACTCCTGATGAATATGAGGAAAGGGTCAACGAGCACACGATCACAGACGTTCTGGCCAGCTACAGAATAGCTCCAGGTGATGTGTTCTTCCTCCCTGCCGGCCGCATCCACGCCATCGGTGCCGGAGCCTTCGTGGCCGAGATCCAGCAGACTTCCGACCTGACCTACAGGATTTATGACTATGGTCGCTTGGGTCTTGACGGAAAGCCTCGCGAGCTCCACATCGAGCAGGCCAAGGAGGCCATCGACTACGATGTCTATCCGGACTACAGGACTGAATATTCCCGTGTCAAAGACTCTGAGACTGAGTTGGTTAGTTGTAAATATTTCACTACCTCTCTTTTTGATCTTGACAGGCCTTGCGCCAAGGATCTCTCAAAACTTGATTCTTTCGTGGTAGTGATGTGTGTCGCCGGAAAAGGCAGTCTGGTCGATCGTGAGAATGACGGTCAGGAGCACGTCGTGACCCTCCGTCAGGGCGAGACCGTCCTCATCCCCGCCACCTCCACCGCCATCGAGTTCCGTCCCGAGTCCGCGATGACCTGCCTCACCAGCTGCATCGAGTAATGTCTCGCTCGTCTCTTTTATGGCTCGGACCAGAAGTTGGAAAGGCTTGAATTTGAATGCCTACTAAGGGCACAGCTTACTATAACGGTACAGATAGAAATAAGGACTTGGAAGCCATTCACCCGGATAGGGCGCGCGCAGCGCGTAGGCTTCCAAGTCCTTATTTCTGTCTGGTAGGGATGGTGACCGGATTGGAGGTCGGACTGGTTGCCACTTCGACAACTTTATTCGTTCAAGGGGCTTGATGGGAGCGGCGCTCCTATTGCTTGCGGTGAATTACACCGTCCATCTGTGCGTTGACAAGGTATTCTTATTCAGGCCCGGTTTTGCCCATTTGCGCAAATTGAGACCCGTCCGGCTTCATTGTCCTTTGTTATATTTTACTTGTTGACACAAATTTATTACTTTTGCACTGAAAACCTTAATGCTGCGAACTACTCTGCAAATCTAAGGTTAGTGGAAAGTGCTGAAGAACGTGGAATAGTATAATGATAACCTATATGAAATTTACACAGAATTCTATCTTGACGGTGGCCATATCTGCTGCATTGCTGTTGGTTTCCTGCGAAAAAAACATTGATTCCATAAGTGAAAATTTTCCGGAAGACGGAATCGTAAGAATAGACGCTTCGGTGGAAGAGGCTGTGACCAAAGCTGATTTGCCTTATAGCGGATATGCTGGTAGTGATCTCGGACTGTTTATTGATTACGGTGACGGTGATTACTATAGCAAGGACAATGTCCGCTGGGTTAATAATAGCGGCACGTGGACTCCGGAGAGTCAAGTCCTCTGGAAGAATGCACATAGTCCGGTCGGCATATTCGTCTATGCTCCGCATATCAGTGGTGCGGATGACCACACAGGCGTCGAGTTCTCAATTCCTTCGAACCAGACCGGTGGCACTTCCTCCGCGGATTTCCTTTGGTACAGCAAGCCTGGTTTTGTTCCTGCCAATGATTTGAACAACCAAAAACTGAGCATAACATTCAGTCACGTGCTGGTGAAGCTGAAAGTCAACCTTACTTTTGGAAATGAGTTTGGTGATTCGCATTCGGTCAAGGATGTGATATTGAACGGGACTTCGAGCAAGATCAGATGTGACCTTGCCAACAGGACGATCACTGATCTGGATCAGTCGTCCTCCAATGACATATCAATGTGCAATCCGGCAGACTATGTTTACGAGGCCATATTCTTTCCTGGTAAAGGTCAGAAAAGCGGAGCCAGGATGCTTACGGTCGTGATGTCCGACAACAAGGCGTACAATGTAACTCTTGACAGTAATCTGGAACTGTACGGCGGCTGTGCTTACACTATGAATGTCAAGGTGGGGAAAGATCGTGTGGATGCCGGTAATGTCAATGTCATTGAATGGGTGACGGAGAAAGAGTTGGGTGATAAGGATAGTTATATTGAAGATTATTCTGTCTGGGATGGAAAAGCCACGGAACCTATCACTAAAGGGGCAGGCTCGGAGGCTGATCCGTACCTCATTGAGTCCGCCGCGCAATTGGCTGGTCTTGCATATAATATCAACAATGCTAATAAGGTCCCTTATGATTATAAAGGCAAGTACTTTAAGTTAATGAAAAACATAGACCTTGCAAGTAAGCCGTGGACACCTATCGGTAATGAAGTTAATTTTCCTCATATGCGTCTGGACGGAAACGGAAAGAGTATCATCAATCTGAAGGTGGATGTGAGCGGTAAATATGGAGGTCTGTTCTATTGGCTTAGCGGTACAAGCTCCACGGAAAAATCGGTTGTAAGGAATCTTACCATAAGGAACGCTGAGGTTAAATCCGGAGGTCGTGATGCTGGGGTCATTGTCGGCTTCACCTCCTTCACCGACATTATTGATTGCAGGATTGATGGAGCAGTGACAAGTGCATATTGTGCCGGAGGAATCGTAGGATCCGGTGACCCAAGCATTATCAACTGTCGTGCGGATGTAAATGTAACAGTCAATGCTCCTGCATCAACTTCAACTTCGAGGCCAGTCTCAGTGGCCGCCGGAGGGCTGATAGGGGACATCTCTTTCAATAATGAGCAGGATAATACTATAACCAACTGTACCGTCAGAGGCACTGTTACAGTGAGCAATCAGGATCAGTCAGAGAGCAGGAACGATTTCCATGCCGGTGGCGTGGCTGGACTTGCGTTCGCAAATGTCATAGACTGTACGTCCTATGCCGAGATTAATTCCACGTATGAAAAAGAGGTACATGTCGGTGGCCTTGTGGGCACTGTCGGAGCCGGCGGCAGGATCACGAACTGCTCCGCCTATGGCACTGTCCACGGGAAGAAAAACAATTTTGTCGGTGGCGCATACGGCTATGCCGTAGGTAATCACGAGAGGGTCCATTTCGGTGGCAAGATAGAAAACATCCCGGATGTCGGAACAGGAGCTGTGGGCATCTTCATCGGCCATGCCTACGGGGTCTTCCAGACAAAGAACTGCTCCTACAGCAAACTCGAAGGCTCATTTCCTGTCATCGGCAAAAACGAAAGCACAAACCCTCAGGACATCAAGATGAAATAGGAGAAGCGTTTCTTCTTACAAAATACTTTCTGCACGACTGCCCTTGCCGGCGGCCGTGCTTGTTTGCTACTGCTATGTTCATTCAGTGTGCCTTTGCTGGCCGGAAGATTGTTGTCGTAGCGGCGTGCCTGCTCGTGGAATGAGCATCGCTCCGCCCGACTGGGAATATCTCCGCATCAAGATCCATATAGATAAAGCTAGTGTTTCCAGACCGCAAATCCAACCGATGCCTTGCTGAGAAATATTATACCTGTGCGGCAGATATTGTTTTTGACGGTCAGTCGTGATCCGGCGGTTTACCAACACCGTGAATCGTCAACCGGAGTGGTGAGTGTCTCTGACATATTCCCGAGCCTTAGGGCATATTCATCGAGTTTGCTTCCTTTGTCGTCAAAGGTTGTCATTTTGAATATTCCGGAATAGATATTTCCTCCGATGTGGTGAATGTCGCCGTCGGAGTTGAATTCGGCTTTATAACCGTCGGTGTCTCTGCTTTCGCTGATCAATGTTCCGTCAATGGTTATGTCGGCTGTGCGTCCGCTGTCTTCGGATTTCTTGTAGGTGGCCGTGAAATTAATCTTGTCGGACCAGTCGTACTGCCCGTCAGATACTTTGATTTCCCAATCACCATCATCGACGCAGCTGACGGTCAATCCGATATCCTCGAAGACAATGGCTCCTCCTTTGACATTGACGGCGATGTCGCTTGTGGTGAATTTACCGCTAAGGGAGCCATAGTACGAAATGTTGTACGTGTTGTTACCTTCTTTCGTTACCTTCTTTCTTATCTCTTTGTATTTATCGAGGATCTTTTCGTCTCCGGAAGCGTCATTATATTCCTGGAACAGTTCGCAGAATTGCACGGCTTCTACGGCTTTCATCACGGTGCAGATGAATATTCTTCTCGCTCCGTAGTCTAGCCTTTCCTGCGCTGTCGGCCAATAATAATCTTTCCTGCACCCGTTGAAAATCAGCGATATAAATAGAATAACAAGAGCGTACTTTTTCATAATCATCGTTTTGTTTAAAACCTGTAACCTATGCCTCCGTGGACCAGTAAGTACTCAGTACCGTTTCCAAGTTCGGCAAATCCGAAAACCTTCTTTCCGAACGATATTCCGAAGAAAGTGAACTGGGCAGCCGGGATTATTGTGCCGTCGAACAGAGTCAGACCGAGGCCGGCCGCCGCATAGAGCCGTACATCCTCCTTGTTCAGAAAAGTGAACTGTGCCATTTCCATAATATTCGCCCCTGGGTACACTTCAAGATGGTCAACGTGCGAGTCGGCTCCCGAATATACATATTTGTACTGGTTCATCAAGGAGACTCTTGTGTTGAGAGAGAACCATTTTTTGTAATAGTGGTTGCAGGCGACGGAAAAGAGAGGAATGAAACGTGCATCCCCTTCTCTCTTTCCGTAGATTCCATCTATGATGCCATCTGGTTCATTATAGTCGTGACCTGTGAAAACACCCCAGAAAGGAATAGGTGCGACTCCGATGCTGATTTCGTGTTTCTTGAATTGTTGGATTTCCTGTGCGGACCCGACCGACCAAAAGGCCAGCGACGCAGCCAGTACCAGCAAGGTTTTGTGAATTGTTCTCATAAAATTGGTTCATTTACCTCCCGCGCCTTCGGGAATATTCATTATACCTAAATCACAAAATGTTATAATCTTGCATCTGGAATCGGCTATTTTTTTCTCCGGCCAGACATAGTCCCCGTCGGACAAACGTTTGTTATCTACCATTTTGTCCTGCCAAAGGCACTTTTGCCGGACATATTGCAGGCCTGATTGTGGATAACTCGACTTGGTGATACTGCCGAAATTTTGCAGTAAAGATCTTTATCTTTGCCGATGATAAGAAGCGAGATGCTATGACGTTATTCGAACTGATTCATAAGGTTTCATTTGATGACCTGATACCGACGCTCAAGGAAGAGTACGATGTTGACACTGACATTTACGCCTACAGGGAGGCTTTCGATGAGATTAGTCTTCTGAGGCCGACCGAGCTGTGCGACGGGAATATTCAAGTTTACCGGGACGAAGAGGAACATTATATCGGCGTGAGCGGATGCAACGACATCTGGGAGAACCTGCTTGGCTATGACATTTCTGTCGCCGAGGATATTCATCTGGAAGACAATGCTTTGGCCGCGCATATTCTTTGGGAGTTGACCTTCTACGGCTTTTCCCAGGAGAAACAATCGTCTTTTATTGTGAATCTCGGGAGGCCGGACAACAAATATTCGAGGAAGGCATCGCAACTATATTCACGAAAAATCAGTATGTACGCCCGAGGCAGAATCGAGAAGCGGGAATGCTTCAAAGGCGCGATGTCAGTGAATATTATCGATAGGATAGACAGGCGCGAGCGGAGGCGGAACCGGGCCAAGCGGATGCGGGACGCCCGTATGGAACGGTCGATCAAGCGACTTCGCAGAATGGCGAAAGTCGAGGACTGCATCCGAAGGCTGCTGAGTCTATGCCCGGACCTTGAACGACCTGCTCTTGAATATCTTTTTGAAACATATTCAATTACAGAGTCGAACTTCCGCCAGCAGGCAGGTAATGGTGACTATAAGCCTGCGACCCTGTATGAGTCAATATCCAAATACAGCCTCCTCCCGCAATCTGAATATGACAGTGTGGTGATCGTCCTTTATTCCTCGGACGCTGCTAATGTGAGCCCTTCGCTGTGTTCCGCTGTTGAGGAAGCGTTGATTGTGGGTAGGTCTCTGAAGAGATCGGCGGTCAAGGTCTGCTCCGACAGCCGAATAACGGACGGAAGCATCCGGGCGTTTGTAGTCACGAGCAAGGATGAGCATAGAAATGCAATGTAGCTTCGGCGGTGCTAAGATATGGCGTGGCGGGTAACGCAATATAATGCTGCCGTCGTAAGCGTTTTTGTCTTCGACAGGAGCAAGATTGCCTGTTTGTACTTTCTAATACAGGAATCCGAACAACCATAGTGGGATTCTTGCTCCGTAACCTGTCTCAATGCCGTCTATGGCAAGGAAACTGTCAGGAATGTCGGCTATTTGCGAGAAATCCTTTGATGGCCCGCCAACTTCCACTCTCAGCTTCCCGTCTATCAGAAAATCTCCGGCTTGGCTTGAGCGGACATCGTGGGTGTTGCCGACTTGGTTGAAGAAAAACGTTTCCCGGAGATTGCCCTCATTGACGTTGGAACCGAGAGCATACATCAGATTTGTGTTGTCAAGATAGATTTTCTCCGGATTCACAAGCCTTTTGTAACTCTTTAGCTCTGTGGTGAGAAGTCGTAGTATGGCGGCCTTGTCAAGCAGGTACATCATTTTCAGACACGAGTCGCGTGTCGAGCTTATTGAGGAGGCCAGTTTCTCGGTTGTCGGTTGAAGCGGTACATGCTCAGCAATGATCATGAGAAGTTTCTGTGTCTTCTCAATAGTCGCGTAATTCACATCAAGGACTGCCGGCAAGTCGTTTTCTATCACCAGTTTGGCCGTCTCTGCCAATCTTATCAGAAAATCATTCTTCGCTTCGGTGGAGTATGGATAATACCCTGTTTTCAGGTATTTGTCAAACATCTTGAGAATCTTCGTCTTTCCGCAGATGTCCATAGCTGTAGCAACGTGGTTCTGAAGGATGTCCGAGAGTTGCAGCGGTTCATATTCAAGGGCACCTGTGTATTTGAGATATTCCCGGAAAGACAATCCGTCAAGACGGTATGGTGTCTGCCTTCTTGCGAGGTCTGTGCTTGATTTTTCTATCTCAAGCATAGATGAACCGGTGTACACAATTCTCAGATCTGCGAACTCGTCGTAGAAAGTTTTCAGAGACTGACTCCAGTCCTTATACTTGTGAACTTCGTCAATGTAGATTTCCGTGATGCCGTGGGTGTAAAGGTATTCAACCAGCTCTTCAAGAGAATGGTTCCTGAACCAAAGATGATCCAGCGTGATGTAAAACGTATCGTCGATGTCCTTATATTTCTCCAATATCCGTTGGAGAAGAAGTGTGGTTTTTCCGACTCCTCTGGCCCCCTTTATTCCGATAATTCTGGCATCCCAGTTGATTTGGCTGAAAAGGTATCTTCTGAAATTCAGATTTACTTGTTTTATTTTTCGGTGGTAATAGTTTACCAATGGCTGTATATCAGAACTTTGCATAATATTACTAATGTTTTTGCAAATATACAAAATCGCTTTTGTAAAAGCGAATTTATTAAAGAAAATCACTTTTGTTAAAGTGAATGTTATTGAGAGTTGGCCAAAACTCGACTTTTATCTGGCTGCCGGGAAATGGCAGTGAGAGATTGTACTTTTGTAATGACAGAACTGTCTGAGCCGGGTTCCCGTGAACCTCCGCTGGTCGAAAACAGGAGAGAAAACAGATAAGCGGCAGCCTTGTATATTCAAAAAAGTTATGTACCTTAGCGAGACATACTTGAGAACACGGAAGTGTAAGTTTATTCTCGAATACGAATCTGGAAAATTCACCTGGAAGAGAGTAAGCGGACATTTTCCCTCGTCATATCCCCTCAGCGGGATTGCGCGTGGGACTGCTGCTTATTTTATTCCAACGGTCTTCCAGAACCGGTATTCTAAAATGAGCGACGGTGCCACGCTTTGGGAATAAGAACAATGACTGAATATTTGATACTGAAATAAAAACATTGAGATATGGATAAGAAACAAAAGAAAGAAGCCAAGGATACGGCAAGGCTCCTTATTTATCTGGCGATCGCTATTTTTATCATCGGCATTTTTGCCATTCTGCCGAAGATATTCTCTGCGCAGGATATGCTTTTTCAAACCATCGCGGTTGTGCTGTCTGTTGTTTTTACGGCCGTTGTTACTAATCAACTGCTTACTGGTCAGTCAAATAATGAAGAATCGCGCGAGAGGAATATCAAAGTGTATGAGAACAAGATTTCAGTATATGCAGAGTTTGTTTCAAAAATGTGGTCAATTATGAATGACGACAAGGTTGATCCAGAGGAAATAATCGCTTTAAGGTCGGAAATTTTCAACAAGTTGATTTTCTATCTTGATGATTCACAAATCAAAGCCCTTTCCGAAGAATTGGAAAAACTTGAATTTGATTCATCATTGGATGATTATGTGGCGGTATTTGAGAATATTACCAAAGTTTTACGTTCAAGTATAATGGAGACGGAACAAGATCAGAGTAAGACAGAAATCAAGACCTTGTGGAATAGATTCAATCATCTTCTTAAGAATGATAATGAGCCGGAGTCAGAAACACAAGCCCTTGATAAAGAGGAGCCTGTATTAGATTCGGTCCCTGAAATACCAAATATTGTTGAACTTGATCGACATATTCAAGGGAATTGTGTCCATTTCAATATGTTGGATGACAATTGGCAGAAGAGTATATTCGCTAATGACATAAATGCGCTTGGCCTTTGTGAATACGGTGAGGTTTGGAGGACGAATCTAATCAAGCGCTGTCATAATAATGATATTGTCTTTTTGTATCAAACTGGCGGGCCTGGATATATCGGCGCTTTTCTGGCGAAAGGTTGGGTGATCTTTGAAGCGGACGGAAATGGCAAAGTGGAAAAAGAAGTCAAATATGAATTTGACAAGCCTAATAACCCGATGCCCGTTGAGTCTGAGGAGAATATAAATGAGGATCTCGATCGTTTCTGTGCCCGTAAACTAATCAACGATGGATGTACTAAAGTATCTTTCTTGCTTGTTGAACCTCTTGTTTTCTGTGAGGAAGGTGTCGGTGTTATCTCCGTTTATAGAAGAACAATATCCGCTTATGATTCTCATTATGCTTGGTTGACTCTTGGCCGGTTTAAGGCAATGGTAGATGGCAGGCCTGATAAGTTATATAAGTATCACTTCAATGGAAAGGAAGAGACCGTTAAGGCGAATAATAAAGAACTTCAGCGGATTTTCTCTGAAAATAAAGTGAAGGCTGCGGAGTGGGATGCCGAGGCAAATAAATGGAAAGATAAATAAGAGAAGCGCTCTCCGGCTTTGTGAATAGTGAGCCGAAGTACTAAATTATAGAAATAATCGTTATGGCAGCTCCAATCGATCAACATTCCCATCAAGAGGGGAAAGATTACAACTATATTGACAGGTCGTATGCTCTTCAGGAAGATATTTCAGGGCAGTCACCTCAAGTTGAAATCTGCAACGTCGGCTCTTTGCCCTTCAATGATTTTGTTATTCCGCCATATCAAAGGCCATATAAATGGACGGCAAAGAATGTCAACCAACTTATTTCTGATATTCTTGCATTCAGGGAGCAAAAGCAATACAGACTTGGTACCCTTGTTTTACATAACAACGAAATTGTTGACGGGCAACAACGTATAATTACGTTGGCATTGCTTATTCGTGTTATGTACGATGCGTTGAAAGACGATAGGGTCAAAGCAAGTTACTCTGATATATACAAGAAGATAAACGATTTTGCGGATAGAGTGTCTTTTAGCAACCGCTATTCATTGCATAACATAGTCGAGAATATTCACACCATAGAGAACAGAAAGGTTGATTTTGATCAGCAACTCTTTGATTTTCTGCTGACAAAGTGTGAATTTGTCGTCGTTGGATTACATAATATATCGGAAGCGTTCCAATTCTTCGATTCGCAAAATGCCCGTGGAAAAGATCTTGCCGCACACGATTTGCTGAAAGCATACCACCTGAGGGAAATCTCTTCACTAAGTCAGGAGGATAGCAGAAATATTGATGAGTGGCAAAACAGACCAACCGCTTTCTTGATGGAGGTATTCCAAACCTTATTCAGAGCAAAAAGGTGGTCTCGCGGAAAGTGGGCGAGACGGTTTACAAAGGAGTATACGGATATATTCAAAGGAGTTTCATTGAGCGACGGGAAACGCTATCCATTCTATCAAATGGAAGTAATAGCCCATATATTCTCCAACGCATACAACGAAGACCCAGTCAGAATGATAGACAGAAACCATATTGAGTACCCCTTCAATCTCGATGATCAGATGATTAATGGAGGTCGATTCTTTGATATGATTCGCCATTATATGAATTTGTATGAACACATCCGTCAATACAGGAAAACCCTACCGGAAGGAAGTAGGGCAAAAGCTATTCTGAACTTGATAACTACTTACAATGGATCAGGCAGAACTGGTGACGGATATATTAGGGATATGTTCTATACGCTTCTTTTGTACTATGTGGATAGATTTGGAGAAAAAGAACTTGACAAGGTGGTGCCTCAGTTTTTCATTTGGGCATATAAACTGAGACTTCAGTTGAGGACTGTGCAATTGGCATCCGTTGACAACCACGCATCAGGTAGCGACAGCCTGTTCAGACAGGTTTTTGATGCCAAAACCCCGTATGACATTATCAATGTAAATATGGAAGGTGTCTGGTCAAAGGAATGCTCCGGTTGTGAAGAAGTGAAGGAAATGTTTAAGGAATACAACAAGTATTATGGCAACGATTAATAACAATATAGCGCAACTGACAGTAAAGGACTTGCTGTCTGAGGGTAAGTATGTCATTCCAATTTATCAACGCAACTATGATTGGGGAGAAAGGGAAGCGGTTCAATTGCTGGAAGATATTTCTGACTATGCCAAGAACAATAGCAATCAAAACTATTATATAGGTTCCGTTGTTGTCTTTGTCAGAAACGTCAATGGAAATGCGTATTTTGAAACTATAGATGGCCAACAACGTTTGACAACGTTGACTATTCTTGTAAGTTTATTGAAGCACCAAAGTTTTATTGAAGGCCATCAAGTCGCAGACTGGTTTGAGAGGCCCAATCTTTCTTATGACCACAGAAAAGAGGCCGACGACGCTCTTATGATGCTTCAGAGTAATCAATATTCAGAACATCAGGCCGCGCGAAATATAATTGATGTATATGGCTTGTTGAAAAAGAATCTCCCACAGATACTCAGTACAAAAGGGTTGACTATAAAGGAATTCTCAGAATACCTTTTTACGAAGGTGATCATTTTTCGTATTCCGGTTCCGCAAGACACTCAATTGAACCATTATTTTGAGATTATGAATACGCGCGGGGAACAACTTGAAAAGCACGAAGTACTTAAGGCAATATTGCTTGGCAAGCTGGACCCTAAAGAGCACAAACTTTTCCATCTTATATGGGAGGCCTGTTCGGATATGAGTTCATATGTTCAAATGAATTTCCCTGTTGGCCCAAGGACAAAAATTTTCGACGACAAATGGGCAAATCTTCAGTATGAGGATTTCGATTCCCTGTGTAATGCACTTGAAAATGACAGCTGTTCGATTGAGGATGATGAGGTTTGCAAACCTCATACGCTCAACAATCTTTTTGAGGATGCAAAAAACAATGTAAGATATGAGCTGCCTCGTGATGGAAGCCAAGATGAAGGCAAGCAAGACCGTTTCGGTTCTATTATAAACTTCCCGAATTTCCTTTTGCAGGTACTCAAGGTATGCTATCACGATGAAAGATTCTATAATAAAGAGGTGGATTCTAAAATCAGGCTTGACGACAAGGCTTTAATACCAATCTTTCAGACCGTACTGGAATCTATGGCAGACGATGAGGGAAGAAAGCGCTTTGTGAAATTCTTTATTATGGAGTTACTCTCTTTGAGAGTCCAATATGACCGATATGTAATCAAAAGAGAATATATCAACGGTTCCGAGAGCTGGAGTCTGAAGTCAATTCGTAAATATGATAACAATAAAGCGAACTATGTGAATACGTTCGCATCGGATGGCTATGAGGATGAAAACGACCTTGGTAAGGAAATCCGGATGCTGGAAGCGATGTTTCACGTGTCTGCACCCACGCAGATCTACAAGTATTGGCTTAATGCATTGCTTTATTGTGTACATAAGCACGAGACCATAGAAGCATCTTTTCTGCGTGACAGGTTATATAATCTGGCCTGCAGTTTTATGCTTGTCTATATAGGACAAGAAAAAACAGATTTTGAGCGTATTATTTATGATAGAGAGGGATTCCGGCCTTCTAATGATAGCATTATAGACTGGAGTAGCATTGACCGCGGTTGCAATGTCCCCAATTACGTTTTCAATTTCTATGATTTTATTATATGGAGGAAGAATCCGATAAAAAATCCGAAGTTCGAGTTTTCGTACAGGACTTCTGTCGAACACTTTTATCCACAGAACCCTATGCCTGGCTATAGTGACTTGAAAGACAAAGGACTTAACGACTTTGGTAATCTTTGCTTGATTAGCAGAGGTATGAACTCAAAGTTCAGCAACAATATGCCCAAGGCAAAGTTAGACAATTTCGGCCTTATAGAAGAAGTCAGGAATGGTCTTAGCCTAAAGTTGTTGGAAATGATGGAGGTCGTAAAGCAGAGTGGAGATTGGGGAGAGACTCAAATCAAAGAATATGAGGAACTTTCCAAAACGCGGATTCTGAAAGCATTGAATCTTGTCACTGGAATAATGCCCAATATAGTAGTATAAAGTTATAGCAAAATACACACACACGGTAATATTGGTACAGTAGAGTTGACTTGCGATCTTGAACAAGGCAAGTTCTACGAGGAAAAAATAAACGATAGAGTTACAATGAAAGCATTCAGAATCACTCCCAAAAGAATCAGACGTTCAAACGGGCAGGTGCTGACACCGGAGATGTCAGTTGTTGTTTCGACGAATCTGTCGAATCCGTTCAACAATGGGGCAAAAGAGGTCGCGGAGGCGTATATGCGCACCTACGGCTTTGACTACAAGCGGTCTTGCTGCTGCAAGGCGGACTTTGATTGCGTGCTGTTGGGGTAGTTTGAGCCTTGAGAAACCACAACTGTTGAATTTGTTAAAACGGTGGCAGAACGGCCTTGTTTGAAAGTGTTGAGAGCAGGGATGTTATGCCGCTTATGGGTTTTGATTGGGTAGGCGGCATACAATACCCAATTGTGGCACTATCAGATGCGTTGTTCTTGCCGCCGTTTTACAAAACGCTTTCGGCTATGTTGTCTATTATATATGTAGCGGTTAATATTGATAGGCAATCGAAAAGAGGTAAGTCTGGGTTAGAGTAAGAACTGCCGCAAAATGGCAATGTTGATGGCTATCTTTGCGAAAAACAGACTTATGGAAGCCGCTCTTAGGAAAGTCCGGGCGATGTTCAAAGACCAAGGAATATGAGAATAGTTCACATTTCGGACACTCACAATATGCACCGGCGGCTGACGAATCTGCCGGAGGGGGATGTGATTGTGCATTCCGGGGACTTCACGATGATGGGGACCGAGGCGGAGGCGCTGGACTTTATGGAATGGTTCTGCGATCTGCCCCACAGGCACAAGGTCTTCATCGCCGGCAACCACGACTTCTGCCTTCGGGGAGCGTCGCTTGAGGGGCTTGACGAGAACTGTCATTATCTCTGCAACTCTGGAGTCCAGATCGAAGGTGTCAAGTTCTACGGAGTGCCGATGTTCTTCGAGGATGCAATCAATAGGCGAGAGGAAAATGATTTTATGAATATACCTCCGGACACGGACGTTCTTGTCACCCATCAGCCGCCCGAGGATATTCTTGACCTTTCCGATGAGATCCACTACGGTGAACCTCTTTTGAGGCAGCGCGTGATGCAGATCCATCCGAAACTTCATCTGTTCGGGCATATTCATAAAGCCGCCGGAGTGGAGGAGCGGAACGGGATTGTATTCTCCAACGGGGCGGTCCTCGATGAGGTCTATGACCTTGCGAACACGACTATTAACGTCCTGACGATCGGAGACGGCCCGGGAACTGCGGTGTCATTTAGGATTTTTTGCTTGTAATATATTGATGTTTAATAATATGAAAAAAGAAAACACTTCTTCTGACTACCAGCTGCCCCCTTTGGATTTGCTGGATGATTATATTCCCGAAAGCAGAGTTCCGGAAGAAAAGATCGCAAATGGCCGCCGAGCGGAGGAGGAGATATGATTTTCAAGGTCGGCATAGAGACCGAGCGCATCCAGGGCTCGTACATCAGTCCTGAGGAGATCGACCGCCTGACCTCCTACGTGGAGTCGAATGCCGCTTCCTGCACGCCATATTACCTTCCGGCACCGGATCTTGACCAAGAAGCCTGATCTTGCCGATCTTGAAATATTCATAAAAACAGCAGCGAGGCGGACGTCCCTACCTCGCTGCTGTCGTTCTGGTGAATGTGTTTTAACACAGGCAGATTTGTTTCTTGATCTCTTTCTCCTTCTTCTCGACCAGTTCTCTCCAGAGGCGCGAATCTTTGAAGTCGCAGGCCGGGATCCTGTCGGAATATTTCCGGATGAACTCCTCGGTGGCCAGTTTCTCACAGCAGTTCCAGTTGTTGATCAGAGCCTTCCAGTTGATGTAGTCGGCGAACTGGTCGATGAGCTCAGGAGTGAGGCCGTTGTTGTCCGAGAGCTCCTCCCAGTTCCAGTTGTCCTTGAACTTCTCCAGCAGCTCGGCCGAAACGTTCTCCTCCTGGATGCTTCGTGAGAGAGCCGTCCAGTCCAGCTTCCTCTTGAACTTTTCGAGCATCTGGCTGCTCCAGAAGATGTTGGTGTTGCCAGACACCTCCTTCCAGTCGAGTTTGTCGGCATATTTCTCCAGTTGCGCCTCGCTGAATGGGAAGTTCCCTGAAACATTGCCCCACGCCTCAGTGTCCATCATCTGGGCGACCACGCCCTCGCATAAATTGATCTTTTCCATACTCGTTTTGTTTTGATGATGCAAAGTAACAACCTTTCGCTGCAAAAATATGGCAGTTAAATGTGGCTGACGTTAAATGAATATTCCGGGAGGCGTGCGATGCCGGACGTGGCGGGAATATCTCACCCTTGGCGAACGATCATCTCACAGTTGGCGCAGTCAAAGGCGAGGCGGTAGCGTTTGCTGTTGTTGATCAGAGAAAGGTTTTTTAGGTTGGCGGTTGTCGTCAGGCCGTGCAAATTGGCGTTGCCCTTGCCTTGCTGCCTGCCGGCTTGCTGATGTACCGGGCAGAGACCGAGCTCATAACGGATGCAGTACTTTGTACGCATCAGTTCGGCATCTGGGCGGTGTGAAATCTCGAAAGCGTCATCGGTCTGAGTGGCTCCAAGCGACTGGTAGGTCTCACGGGCGACGTGGTTCGCGATGTTGGCCTTGTACGAAAGGTGGATGCCGTCCGATGCCGTTTCTTGAATATCCAAAACTTGAGAAAGAATCGGCTTCTGGCTTTGACATTTGCCCAGATAAGCAGGAGCATCTATGGCGTTTTTCCGGTTGTCAAGGACTTTGACGATTCCCGTGGCGTTGACCGCTTGGCCTGTAGGCAGTGGAACCGTCTTGCAAGGCATATCTTCCAGAGTGGCGGCGAGATCCCGTCTGATGGCGTTGAGGGCTGATGCCGGAAGGAACGGCAGTGAGCCGTCCGGAGTCTCCACTTCAAGCGAGCGGAGGGTGAATGAATATATTCCCGTGGCCTTTGATATTTGGGTGGCGAATATTCCGCGCATCCTTTCGGCGTTCTCCGCGGCGTTTTCTCCTGCTTCACGTTCCAGTTCAACGCTCCTCCCGTCCTGACTTACCGCATTGATTTTCAGTGAATATGTCGGTTTTCTCGGTCGATTTGATGGTTGGTGATCTTTATTCAGCAGCTTCGGCAGGCTCAGCGATCGTGCGTCTTCGGTCACAGAACCTGTCGAAGTGACCCTTGGGTCAGAAATTCGTACCGAGATGTCAACCGCCACCGGAATCGTCCTGACAGGCAGGTTGGACTCAAGCTCCTTCTCGAATGCATTGCTGAGATTCCTGTATAGTCTTGTACCGGGGTAGAGACCAGTGACATTCCTGCACGTTATCCGGTTCCCTTGACAGACATCGCCACGGAAACCGACAATCTCCCCACGGCCTTTGGAGAGGAAAGAGAATCCGTCTCCGTTCTGAAGCCTGTCATCCGGATTTTTCATCCGCACAGTTATCGTGACATACTCCTCGCTCGGCCTCTTTCCGTTGGAAAAGTTCTGGCGCATCGGACTGATGGAAACCACCGTCCCGACCTCCTCCCCGATTGATTTCGGCGCATCCATCGAGGACCAGTTCCCTGACCGTTTCCCGTCAAGAAACAATTGCGTGTACCCTCGGTTGAAAGTCTTGCCAAGATCAGGCGTGAACCCTCCTTCCGACCGCCCGAACGAAACCCTGCGGTACTTCCCAGAATCCGCTGCGACCAATTCATCCAATGCCAAAGAATATGCCCGGACGACATTCCGCACGTAGGAGATGTTCTTCAACCTTCCCTCGATCTTGAACGAGCATATTCCCGCCTCCGCAAGGTCCGTCAGCCTGTCCTTGAGGTTGTAGTCCTTCAGTGACAGCAAGGCTTTGTTCCGTACAAGTACGTTCCCGGCCTCGTCCACGAGGTCGTATAGCGACCGGCACGCCTGGATACATTCCCCTCGGTTGGCGCTCCGCCCGGCAATCCGCTCGGACATATAGCATTGACCACTATAGCAGACGCACAGAGCTCCGTGCACGAAGAACTCCAGCTCGCAATCCACGGATGACCTTATCGCGCGGATTTGATCCAGAGACATCTCCCGTTCAAGAACAAGCCGTGAGGCTCCGATGCCCTCGTAAAGCCGTGCCTTTTCCGGAGTCCTTATCGCGCATTGTGTCGATGCGTGGACCGGCAGGTCGGTCAGTTCCCAGACCGCAAAGTCCTGCGCGATGATGGCGTCCACTCCCGCGTCCTTCGCCCCGGCAAGCAGCCTTTCCGCCTCCGCAAGCTCGTTGTCAAAAAGAATCGTGTTGAGTGTCAGGAATATGCGCGCTCCGAATCTGTGGGCATATTCGGTGAGCCTCCGGATGTCCTCCATCGAGTTTCCGGCGGCTTGGCGCGCCCCGAACGCAGGCCCGGCGATATACACGGCATCGGCACCGCAGTCGATAGCCGCGATGCCGATGTCAGCGTTTCTTGCCGGAGCAAGAAGTTCGAGATAATCAGGCATTTCCCTCGCTGAAATTAATTATAGGGACATCCCACGTTGCAAGATGGTTGCCCATCTCGAACTTCCCTTCACGTTACCCCTTCCCTAAATCCCTCCCCTCGGGGGAGGGACTTTCTTCCACCGCAAGCGGTGGATAGGGAACTTCCAAAAAATTACTTGCTGAGGGAAGCGATCATCTGCTTGGCCTGTGCGCCGAACTTAGGATCGTCCTGAACCTTCTTGTAGAACTCAAGAGCCTTGGCGTTGTTCTTCGCTCCCTGGTAGAGAGCGGCAACGGTAAAGGTGATGGCCGGAGCGTTCTTCGCGTCTGGTTTAACCTCAAGATATTTCTCGAAGTACTTGATCGCGTCAGCGTTCTTGCTGAGTTTCTGGGAAGCCTGGCCGGCGATGAGATAAGCGGTGGCGTTCTCAGTATATTCGTTGGCCTTCTCGGCGGCCTTTACAGCGTCAGCGAGCTTGTTTCCCTTGAAAGCGGCGTTGGCCTGCTTTACATAGATGTTGGAAACCTGCTCCTTGGCCTCGGCCTCCTCACCGTTCCATGCGGCATGCCTGAAAGCCTCGATGGCCTCATCGGTCTTGCCCTGGGCTCCGAGAGCCTGTCCGAGGTAGAGGGCTGTCTTTCCGGCGGTGGTGTCGGCGGCGTAAGACTTCGCGAAACCATCGGCGGCGGTGGCGAAATCCTTAATCTTGAGGGCGTTGACACCCTTCTGCATCCACATCTGAGGAACGAGTTCGTTGGCTTTCTCGGCAACCTCGGCGTTCTCATATTCAGTGGCGATCTTCGCTACCTCGTCGAGTTTGACTGCGGCCTCATCGTACTTTTCATCCTTGATCAGGTCCTTCGCGATCTCAAGGGAGACGCTAGGGATGGCGTTCTTGCAGTTTGCCACGAGCTCATCGGCGTCAGCGCCTATAGTCTTACCCATTTCGAGAGCTTTCTGGAAGCAGTCGAGGGCTTCAGTCCAATTCTTCATTGAGATGGCTGTGGCTCCATTATTGTAGAGCTCAGTAGCCTGGGCCATATCCTGAGCGGAGGCCATACTTGCTGCCATAAACGCGGCAGCGATTGCGAGAATAAACTTTTTCATCGTATTAAAATTATGTTTAACTATATTCATCATAATCGCAATAACCACAAATGTAATAAAAATTTGTGTCAATTGCACATTATTGGCTATTTTTGTCCTAAACGGGAGGTGTCAGTAATGCGTTGCTTTATCAAATCAATCTTGTGTTTTGCGCTGCTTGGTTTCTCAATAATGATGCCAGCGCAGAATCTGCCCGTTCTTCAGAAGGACGGAGCGGTCACGACCGGCAGTCTCGCCAACGGAATCTCATACTATCTGGTGACTAATCCTTCAATGAAGGGAGTCGCTGATTTCGCCCTTGTGCGCAAGGGCGCGTGCGACACTTTATCGGCGAGAAAGGAACTCTCATCCCTTCCTCACTTCAATAAGACGATTCCTTATAAGTTCCTGTCCCGCAAGGGAATAGGCTGCCGCCCTGAAGGGTATGTCTCTTACAGGGAGGATGCGACCATATTCAGATTCGATGATGTGCCTGTCTTTGACCAGGCCGCGTCGGACACCACGCTGCTGATGCTTTTCGACCTCATCGCGGCACAGCCTCGCCAGCATTCGATCATCATAGCGGGCGACATCAAGCCGGCGGCCATCATCGAGCGGATGAACGTCTTCGCCCTGATGGTGCCGTCCCGCAGCCCCGCCTACAAGAAAAAGGAATATGTCTGGAGCCCTTCCGCTTCGACTGAATATTCATTCATTCCGTCTGACCGGACTTCAGTGACAGTGGATTTCCGCTCGCCGAGGACACCGGATGACCAGATGAACACGATCCAGCCGTTCATATCGGAGCTTTTCTCTGGTTCCTTGAGGGAAGTCGTGGTCGGTAGGCTTCGCGAGGCCTTTGAATCAAGGGGGATCCCCGTGCGGAGCGTCAGCGTCACCAACGAGGGCAGCGCCGACAGTCCGGGAGACGAACATTTCAGAGTGAGCGTGAGATCAGCCGGCTCCTTGCTGATGCCTTCCACGATGGCTGTGGCCTCGACCCTCTCCGAAATCTGTGCAAAAGGCATTGGAATTGAGGAATATAAGGTCGCCCGGAACTCTGTGCTCAATGGTTTCCTAAAGCCGCAGACGAACGATGCCCTTGTCTGCCAATGCGTCTCTTCGTACCTATATGGGGCCGATCTGGCCACCCCGGCCACCAAAGCCCGTTTCTTCTCTTCCAGGAATATGTCCCCGAAGGCTGAAGTGGAGTTGTTCAACGGTTATGTCTCTGCCCTTTTGGGGAATATGGACAATTGTAGTGTGGTTTGGACTGGTGACGACGGGCAATATGACGAATGGCAGTGGCCGGTTCTGTTCAAGGCCGCCTGGAACGGTGTCGCTCTGCTGGACAAGCCGGTTTTCCGGTGGAAGACCAGCCAGCGGGACACTACTGATTTCTGGAACGAAAAGAACAAGGTCAAGATCAAATCAACGGTCACCGAACCTGTCTCCGGAGGGGATATGTGGACATTCTCCAATGGAATGAAGGTGATTTACAAGAAGATGGACACCAAGGGACGGTTCAGCTATTCCTTGATGATCAAGGGAGGATATTCAACGGTAAGAGGTCTGCGGCGTGGCGAGGGGGCTTTTTTCTCCGATATGCTCGGGCTGTGCTACATCTCCGGAATGCCAGGACGTGATTTTCGTAAAAGTCTTAAGGCTGAAGGCGTTGAGATGGACTGCGAAGTCTCGGCATCGGATCTGAGACTGTCCGGTTCGGCTCCGTCCAACAGGCTGACATTGGTTCTCAAATCCTTACTCTCCGTGGCGAACCATCGAAAAGCCTCCGTACCGGCGTTCGAGTCGTGGAGAAAGATGGAATCAGCTTCGCTGAAGCCAGCCTATCTGGACAGCCTGATGTACCCGGACTACAACTATTCCGCTGTCAAGACTCCGTCCGGTCTGGTGGATATGACAATGCAGGATGCACAGAATTTCTTCGAGAGCCAGTTCGTAAAGTCCAACGACGGAGTCTTCGTGATTGTAGGCGATATGCCGGTCGAATCTGTGCAAAAGATTATGTGTCAATATCTTGGTGGATTCAGGGTCAGCAAGTCGTCCTCTGTCCGCCAGTTCATCCCGTACAAGCTGCGCACTGGTGCCACGACATATTCCCGCATCGGAACTCCTGTGGAGATCAGTCTTGCCTTGGCCTGCGCCGAGCCGTTCACAACGGAAAACTATATGGCCTTCAAGGTCGCAAGCCTTGCCCTTCAGCGCAGACTTACCGGTGTGATGGCCGAGCACGGGTTCAGTGTCAGGATGGCAGACCGCTTCAGCATTTGGCCTCAGGAGGCTCTGGAATTGATATTCACCTGCACTCCTGTTCCGGAATCCGGACTTCCTTATGGTGTGAAGAGTGGTTCTGACCAGCCGATGAGGACTCTTGTGGAGGCCCGCAAGGTGATTGAAAACGTGCTTTCCAATCCGGTCAACGCCGCGGAGCTCGCTTCCTGCAAGTCCCTGCTGACCAATGGCTACTCGACCTATCTTGCGGATCCGAAGAATTATGTGGACGCCGTCCTGATGCGCTATTCCGGCGGAAAGGACGTGCTGACCGGCTATAACAACAGAATCGGCAGTGTCTCCGCCGACAAGGTAAAGGAAATTTTCGGAGCTCTGTCCGAAGGAATGAGAATTGAATATGTCGTCAAACAATAAGTTCGGAACAATAATCCAAATCGGCGATGTCCTTGTGTCAGAGGATGTTGTCACTGAATATTTCGCCTGTGACTATGCTGTCTGCAAGGGATGTTGCTGCATAATAGGGGACAGCGGGGCTCCACTTGAGGAGTCCGAGCTGGAGCCTTTGGAGGAGAATTACCCCATATATTCAAAGCTGATGAGGCCGCAGGGCCGCGCGCAGATCGACAAGGAAGGATTTTTCTCCATCGACCGTGACGGGGACATCGTGACCCCTGTCGTGGATCAGACCGAGGAGTGCGCCTACACAACTTTCGATGAGGCCGGCAACTGCTTCTGCTCCATCGAAAGGTGCTTCTTCCAAGGTGAGTGCAAGTTCCGCAAGCCCCAGTCCTGTTGGCTCTACCCGATCCGCGTCACCAAACTCACCGGCGGCGGCCAGGCCCTCAACCTCCATCGTTGGGGAATATGCAAGGATGCCTACGAGAAAGGCTGCCGCGAAGGCATCCGTGTCTATCAGTTCCTCCGCGATCCCCTGATCTCCGTATTCGGTCAGGACTTCTATGATGCCCTCTCCTTTGCTGCCGAGAATATCCTGACAGACAAGTAATTAATAGAGGATGACCCCGGAATTGGAGCCACCCTCTACTTCTGTTATTACGCCACGTGCTACCTGAGAACTGTCCCGTCAGGGGTGATTCTCACGTCGAGTTCGTTGTCCCCTTGCTCAATCTCGATCTTGTACCAGGAGCCGGACGGAGTCTCGACATATTCAGCGTCGTCGATCTTCCAGGAAGGCCATTCGGTGGCGAGTCTGTCAGTCACGGCCGCAGGAATCTCTGATCTGCGGACATCCCATTCCGTGCGGATCCAGTCGAAGCCTTGGTTGAGGTACACGTCCTTGCCTCGGTTCTCGTGGACAATCTCCACTTCTATGCCGCCGTCCTCATATTCAACATCTATGATTCTGGCTCCAGGGTATTTCCCGAATATGACGTTCTCAAGTCCGGACTGGACATCGGAAGGAAGGTAATCCTCATAGTCGTAGTCGGCCTCCTCGTCGAGAACCACTTTGATGAGGGCTCCGGTTCCTGAGAAGTAAAGGTCCGCTTCTTTTTCGAGGTTCCCGTCGCGGGTCTCAACCTCAATGACATAGAATGTCTCCATTCCGGCCCTCTCCAGCCTGTCGATGTCATCGATTATCCATCCGGAATATTCACTGGCTTTGAAAGCGGTTTTGACGGCCTCAGGAAGTGCTTCGTAAGTGATTTCGCTTTCGGTCATACACCACACTCCCGCACCGCTGAACCAGACGGAAAAGTCGTAGCCCGCGCCGGCCGAGCGTGTCGTCGGATTGTTGAATTTGGCGATGATGTAGCCGTTCTTAGTAAGCCACTTCACATTTGTGGCCTCGGGGTACTTTTCTGACAGGGTGGCCTTTGCCTTTGGGTTGATCGCGTCAGTGTCGGCGGTGGCTTTATTGCAGCCTGCAAGTGTCATCAGGCAGATGCACATTGCTGTAATAAACAAGTTTTTCATCATACTATAAATTTAAAATGTGAATGTCAGCGGTCTATGCCGATAAGATTGTGGCGTTTGTCGAATTTCAACTCAAGCCTGTTGTCCAGTTCCACTTCAAGATCTCGAGAGTCATTCTCCGCTTTTGTCACAAACGACTCAGGGTAAAGTTCCAGGATCTTGGCGATCACCTCCTGAGGGATGATCCCGTCCGGAATCCTGTCGTGATGCCTGTCCACTTCCTTCCATTCTCCATTGCGACGGAACTCCAGTTTGGTGCCATCAGTCAGTATGACCTCGTATGACATTTTAAGAAAATCCCTGTCCTTTTTGGAGAACGCTATCTTGTCTCCGGGAAAGTGATCGTTTACGAACGTCATCACATTCTCCGGAAGCTCTTCCGGTGCGATGGCCTTGTCGTGGACCAGATTCGACAGGTAATAGCCAGCGATTCCGGCGACAACGAGAGAGACGATGATGATCAAAATTCTTTTCAGCATAGTTGATTTCTTTATGATGCGAATTTATAGTATGATTCTGTATTGAATCTGGAATATCCTCACGGTGGAAAGAAAATTTATCAGAATTCCACTCTGAAACGATGCTTCCCGCTCGCAAATGAATATGTAAGCCTCATTCCGTTTCTGTCAGCGATGGTCTTGGCCAAGGCCAGCCCGAGGCCTGTGGATCCCTCTTTTTTTGAACCTTGATAGAATCTCTCGAATATTTTGCCTTCGTCCAAAGCGGATTCTCCGCTGTTTTCCACCGTGAGGTTGTCCTCTGTCAGCGTTATGGTGATCTGGCCTCCCTCCGGACAGTGTGTGAACGCGTTCTTGATCAGATTTGTGACCAGAATCGAGGCGAGAATCTCGTTCATCCGCGCTGTGACAGGAACCTCGGCGGCTTCCATACGGCAGTCGATGCTTTTGCCGGCGAATATCTCCTTGTACATATTTATTTGCCCTTCAACCAGATTCGTTATGTTGACATCGCTGATTTCGGGAAATTGTCCATTGTCGATTTTCGTGAGCAGTAGTAGTGTCTTGTTCAGTCTTGAGAGGTGGCCAAGGTCTCGTTTCATCTGGATCAGCTCTCCCATCGTGTCCTCGCTCAGGGTGTCGTTGTCCAGCATCCAGTCTATCCGTCCTCCGAGAACGGCAAGCGGAGTCTGAAGTTCGTGCGAGGCGTTTCCGATGAATTGTTTCTGCTTCTCGAAGGCCTCGTCCGAGCGTTCGGCCATCCCTGCCGCTGTTTTCTCAAGCTGGGTGAACTCGGAGACATTGGTGGTCACCTTGGGAAGATCGTGCGAATGGCCGGGAGTATAGCTTCCGAGCCAGTCCAGAATCTGGTAAAATGGACGCATACTCTTTTGTAGGACAACCAGCGCGATGATCAGGACCGTCAACAGGAGAATTACGTATAGCGCCAGAATCCACCAAAGAATGGTTTCGGTCAGATCGTCTTTCTCAAAAGTCGGAGTCGAGACGGTCAATTCAAAATATTCACCGTCCTTGTCTTTGAATATTGTCCTGAGAAATCTGGCAGGTTCGCATTCGTCCGTTTCCTTTATGTGGAAGTCGGCATCGTAGTATTCCATTCCGGAATGTGCGGCAGCGTATGAGGATGTGACCGGCGCGATGCTGAAGTGCTTGTCGGTCATTATATTGGCTTCCGGCAACTCGTGCCCGGACAATTTTTTCGTCATCAATTGCTCGGCATAGACCTCCAGCAGATCATCGGCTTCGTCATTGATCTCGTCTACCATCACGAAGTAGAAGATCATCGCCCATAGAGCTATGACAGGGAGCAGCGCCATCGCGAGACGCACGGCAATATTATGTATCAGTTTCATCCGTTCTCTTTTTCGACAAGTTTGTAGCCGAATCCATAGACGGATTTTATCTCGACATCCGCGCCTGCCGCCTCAAGTTTTTTCCTGAGATTCTTTACTTGGGAGTAGATGAAGTCGAAGTTGTCCGACAGATAGACCGAATCACCCCACACGGCTTCGGCCAGGGCGGCCTTGTCGATCATATGGCCAGGCCTGAGCAAGAAATAGTGAAGGATGTCATATTCCTTTTTAAGCAGGGCCAGATTCTTGTCTCCCACCTCTGCCGTCCTGCTGTCCGGATTCACCCGCACGTTTCCGGAAGCTATTCCGTTCCGTCCGCTCGCGCCGCTTCTTCTGATAACGCTCTTCACTCTGGCCAGTAGCTCGGCCATATGGAATGGCTTCGGGAGATAGTCGTCCGCTCCTTCCTCTAAACCCAGTACTTTGTCTTCCAAGGAATTACGTGCGGAGATGATGATGACGTTCATCGTCTTTCCCTCGGTCTTGAATGTCCTCAGGAGTTCCAGCCCGCTTCCGTCCGGAAGCATAATGTCCAACAGTATGCAGTCATAGGAGAACAAATTCAACCTGTCCCAGGCCTCGTCATATGTCGCGGCTTCCTCCACGACATATCCCTCTTTCCTGAGCGCTCTGGCTATCAGCCCGCGCAATGATTCCTCGTCCTCTATGAGCAGTATCTTCATAACTTTCCAAAGTATTCCATAATATGCGATTCGCGGATCGTTGTCCGTCTGTCTGGACTATGTCCGCTTTTGTCCCGCTAAATTACAAAGTAATTCTGGAATAAATCTGGAAAGCCGTCGGAATATGCCGGAGCCTCTGAGAACAATCTTGACCGGAAAACCGGTCAGCGTATTCGATGAAGGCTACTCTGCCTTGTCGTTGGAGTTGAGGAGTTCCATCGCGGCTTCGTAGTCGGCCGCATTGACCTTGACCTCGACAGGATCTACATAGTTCAGTGAGACGTAGGAGGAGTTCTCTCCGAACACAGCGGCAGGGATGCCGTTCTCATTGAGCATACCCGCTGTGATGTGGGCGCTCATCGCGTTGTCAAACTTCGCGACAGTCTTGAGTTCTTCTGCCATAATCTTTGAATATTAAAGGTTTATATCTATGCTTCAATGGCGCGGACAGCACCGATCGAGCATATTCATCTCCCATTTCCGGTGAATGCGGTTGGCGCTATTCTTCGTCCAGCACCCGGAACTTGTACTCCAGTCCGCCGACTATCCGAACCACCTCCTTGGTCAGGCCTTCGACCTCGAATCCGCCGAGCTCGCGGGTCATCGTGATCCGGTCCTCGAACATCTTGAAGAGGGCGCTGAACTTGGAGCGGAGGCGGAACGTCATATTCTCTCCCTCCTCGCTTTCGAGACGGTAGCCGCGCATCTCCATATATTCAATAATCCCGCCACGGAGGTCGGAATATTCACCTTTTAATAAGACTGATCTTTTGATGAATCCGAATCTTGGGTAGAACGCTGAGACGAAGGCGAACAACAAAGCTATCTGCCACAATGACTTATAACCGTCACGGAACATCAGGCTGACATCCGCCTTGACGACTCCGATGAACACAAGCGCCGCCATTATGACCACAAAAAGGATGGTGAAGTAGAAAAAGTATTTGACCGCTCTGATAAAATATTTCATAATAGTCCGATTTTTGCTAACGAAGCAAAGATATGAAATAGTTTTGTTATTTTTGTGTCATTAAACATTAAATCGAAAGACTATGGCAGAAATAGATCCTATCCAGGAGCGCCGTGAGCGCGAAGAGCAGGAAAAGAAGAATGAAAGCCTCAAGAAAGTTATGTGGATTCTTGTGGCGGTGGCGGTGCTGCTCGCCGCGGGACTTGCTTACATTTGGTTCTCGAAGTCCAGCCTTGTCAAGGACCTTAACGCTGAGAAGGACGACCTTACCCAGCAGATGATCGCCCTCAAGGGTGACTATGACAGCCTTTCATCAGACTACGCTTCAATCAACAGCCAGCTGGACTCCTCCAAGGAAGAGGTTAACCAGTTGATAGAGAGAATTCAGAAGACCGAGGCCACGAACCGCCGCAAGATGCGCCAGTACGAGAAGGAGCTCGGAACCCTGCGCAGCATTATGAGGAACTACATCGTGCAGATTGATTCCCTCAACACATTGAACCACAAGTTGACGGCTGATGCCGCCGCCGCGCGTCGCGAGGCCGCCGAGAGCCGCGCCGAGAACGCTGACCTCAAGGGCAAGGTCGAGAACCTTACCGGTCAGGTGGCCGCCGGCTCCGTGATCAAGTCCAGAGGCTTGAGCGTGGCCGCCTACAACGCTTCCGACAAGGTCACGGACCGCAGCAGCAGGGTGATAAGGCTTCTCGCTTCACTTAGCCTTGTCGAGAACGATCTGGCGCCGAAGGGACCGGTCAGAGTCTATCTGCGTGTCAAGGATCCGGATGGAATCCTTCTCACCAACAGCACCCAGACCTCATTCTCGTTCAATGGTCAGACAATGGTCGCCTCCGCTTCCCGCGAGGTTGACTACGAGGGCAAGGAGGTTGATCTGAGCATCTACCTTAACGACATTCCTTCCTATCAGTCAGGAATATACACGGTTGAGGCCTACACCTCTCAGGCGTTCCTCGGCAAGACGGAACTCTTGCTCCGATAGCCCGTGATCTACCTTCACGTTCCTTTCTGCGGCAGTTTCTGCACCTACTGCGACTTTTATTCGGAAATATGCCGGAGCACTCAGGCGTTCAATGAATATGCAGATGCCGTCATCGCTGAGATTCGTGACCGCCGGAAGGAACTGGAAATGAATATGTCCGCACAGGATGCGGTCAACACCCTATACATCGGAGGAGGCACCCCATCGGTGCTTCCTCTTGATGTTTTGTCACGGATTGTCGGTGCGGTCACTGAGCCTGCCGAAGTGACATCCCCGTTCGAAGAGTTCACCATCGAGGTGAATCCGGAAGATATAGTGGAAAAAGGGAGTGAATATGTCCGCGGACTTCTTGCCTTGGGTGTGAACAGGATCAGCATGGGCGTCCAGTCATTCAACGATGACATTCTCCGTTGGATGAACCGCCGCCACGATGCAGGGAATGCCGTCAAGGCTTTCCATATCCTTCGCGAAAGCGGAGTCCGGAACATCAGCATTGACCTGATCTTTGGCATATCCCAACTGACGGACGAGATCTGGAAAGATACGATTGAAAAGGCCTTGGAGCTTGCTCCTGAGCATATCTCGGCCTACCAACTGTCAATAGAGGAGGGGAGTGCCCTTGCCAAGATGGTCGCAGATGGCCGTTACGTTGAGGCCACCGATGAACAATGCCGCCGTCTGTACGACATCCTGTGTCAGAGTTTAAGGCTGGCCGGCTACCACCATTACGAAATCTCCAATTTCGCGAAGCCCGGCTTCGAAGCCATCCACAACAGCGCCTATTGGCGCCGGGCACCGTACATCGGCCTCGGCCCCGGTGCCCACTCCTTGTCTGGCAACGTCCGCTCTTGGAACAGCCAGAAACTTCCGCACCGTAATATAGTCACATATTCAAGAAATTTCGAGACCCTCTCGCCGGAGGACATTCGTGTCGAGAGGATTATGCTATCCCTTCGCACCGACAAAGGCTTGGAAACCACGGAATTATATTCATTGGCAGATCGCACCGTCATTGAAACCCTTTTGAACGAAGGTGCTTTGGAACTCCACGGTACCCGAATCCGCATTCCCGAAGACCGCCTCTTCACCTCCGACGAGATCATCCGTGAATTGATCTAATACTCCACCCGCCCCTACTTCAGATACCGTTCCCGGATCCAAACATCCAAAAAGAGGTCATAGACCTGATAGACTCCTCGGTTGCAGGTAAGCAATCCTTTGTCAAGCAGCCCTTTGACGGCTGAATTGACTGAACTGGCCGATGTGAGTGAATATTTTCGGACAAAAGATGATGAGGTGATGTTTCGCGCCTTACGCTCTTTTGAAATGGCGAGTAAAACTTGTTTCTGCCTCTCCGGCAACTGATAGATTAAGTCCCCGTAAGTCTCTGAACTGAAGTCGATAACGTATCCTATTGCTTCGGAAAGACTACTCTTGTGGCATTTTTCTCCTTCTTTGGTTCTCATAAAGAGAACATTCATAATCTTCTGAAGGTAGAAGGTTGTTCCGTCAAACTCATCGTACAGTGCGGGAACAACATCTCCATCCAGATGTTTTCCATATTCTTTAAACAGCCCGTCACAGAATTTTGAATATTCCACCTCTTCGATTCGTGGAAGGTTGATGATGGTGGCGCTTTGGTAGAATGGTCTTGCGGATGATGTGAACATAGCACCCATCATCTCTCTTTGCGAGCCTGAGAAAATGAAATTGGCGTTGGTGCAATACTGGACGTATGTCCTTATGGTCGCTTCAACATTCTTTTCGTCATATTTCAGAATCTGCTGGAACTCATCTATAGCCACAAGGCAGTGCTTGTCTGAATTCTGAATATACTTGAATATTTCGTCAAGAGTGACAGCCGGATTCTTGATGTCTCCAATCTCAACACTCCAGGAAGGGACACCGGCTGCATCATAGGATATTCCAGCCCTGAGTGAAGTGATGGCTCCGATGAACTTCCCCCACGCTTTTTCTCCTTTCGGCTTTAGCTGTTCAAGAATAGTTTTTCCCATCTTGTCAGCCATTTCAGCCAACGAACTTGTTGAATACACATCTATGATGAAAGTTAGATAGTTATCCCTCACTTCCTTTTGTGCGAAGCTGTGCCGGATAAGGTCAGTTTTACCATAACGTCTCGGGGAGATCAGAGCGATGTTGTTGCCATTGGTCAGCAGTTCCACCACATCCTTCGTCTCTTTGACCCTGTCACAAAAATATTTGGCTCCGGCATAGCCAGTCGTGATGAATGGATTTATCATATTCACAATATCTTACACTGCAAATATAACATTTTATCATTTTATGATAATCATTTTATGATAAAAATTGTGCTTTTGCCGAGAATGATTGGATTCTCATGCGTGTGCGGGAACCTTATTATTGCTGTGTGCTGGTATGGCGAGGTTGATGGTGACTATGTGTAGATGAGTTTTGGGAAAATGTGGCATTTAACTGATTGAGATTCAGGATTATGGTATTATGCTCTAGTGCCATTTCTACCACTAGACCAAGTAATCTTATCATTGATTACCAGTCATTTATCCGCCACGTCCTCATTTTTAATGAGTGGCGCTTAACTTCTTGAATATCAGCGTGAAGCCGCCTCGCCTTTAGTCGAATCAACCCAAAGACGTTTATTTAACACATTGAATATCACCATGTAACTCTTCACGCATTACTATTATCTTTGCTCCGGAGCCGTCCCCATAGGTGTTGTCATCTGCGAAAATATTGCTATATTAGCATCGTTTTAGGTCGATGACCTGAAACATACATATTAGGTGAAAGTGTTTTCGCACTGTCCTTAAAGAGAAAATGTGGTAATTTTCAATGGAATAGGGACTCCGACAACACCATTCATCTGTATTCGTTTGCGTGTACCTTACACTCAACGATACAGGTGTGGGGATTGTTTCCGTTTATTTATTCCAGGGTTTTACCACAGCCTCTCTTTAGATAAACGAATCGGCTCCACACTTTCTTTGTTTATAAAACTTAATCAGCATCGGGGCCGTGCCGAAACATATTAATGTTATGGATCTTAAAGTTGGTGATGTCGTGAGGCTCAAATCAGGTGGGCCGGAGATGACTGTGCAGTCTTACCCTTATCCTATGATAGACGGGAAAGATGGCAGCAAGGCAGAATGTGTATGGTTTGAAGAAGTAAGACTTCACAAATCTGTATTCAAGGTTGGCGAGTTACAAAAACTTGAGAATGATGCCAGAGGGGAAAGTAAAAAGGAACAGTGATTATATCGCTGGCAGCAGCGTTTATAAAGAATGGAAAGATAAGGTTGCTGAGTCGGTCAAAGAAAATATGATGCAGGAAGAATCTTGCCCGCCAGAATCATTGGTAATTCATAGGGCTTCAGTAATAATCTTTGATTACCACGATACTGTGTATAATGGACATTTATCTGCTGATAATCGTAATCCGAATGACCAAGATCTTGACCTGTTCACAAGAATCATTATTACAATTCTTTATGAATATGGCCTGGTAGATGAGTTCGATGACTTTAATGAGTTTTACAATAGGATAAAGCTCGATTTGACGAAAAGAGTCGAAGCATCCGACAGGTATGAGAGAAGGAACAAATTAATTTAGATATTGTTATGAGGAAAATAACTTTACTGCTAATCATTGCGTCTGCGGTTTTTTCGGGATGCGATAAATACGATGATTCATCGATCAAATCTGACATCAATGACCTTAAACAACGTGTTGCCGCTCTTGAGCAACAATGCAAGATGATGAACGAGAACATAACCTCTATCCAATCCATTCTGTCTGCGGTTCAAAAGCACGACGGAATAGTCAGTGTTACGGATCTACCGGATGGAGTGGGATATTCTGTATTGTTCTCTTCCGGTAAGTTGATTTACCTGTATAATGGCAAGAACGGAGCGAATGGACGTGATGGTATTGATGGCAGCACTCCGCAGATAAGTGTGAGAGTTGATTCGGACGGAATCTATTATTGGACTATTGACGGTGAATGGATGATAGTCGATGGAAAGAAGGTCAAGGCTATTGGAACCGATGGAAAGGATGCGATCACGCCACAGCTTAAGATAGAAGATGACTTTTGGTATGTCACATATGATGAAGGAAATACGTGGATCAAATTGAGCAGGGCAAAAGGAGATGATGGCAAGGATAGTGACAATATATTCAAAAGTGTCACTGCGGAGGATGGATATGTAGTTTTTGTGTTGAATGACTTAGGACAAACGACAATCAAGGTTCCGCTTGCCGGCAATCTTGCAGTGACCTGCTTGAAGTATATTCCTGAATATTCTGATTTAGGTGCTGTTGTAACGTGTTCGGTGGAGGATGAGAAAATTGTTCCTCAGCCATTATTGATGAAGTTTGATGTTATGCCGGCGGACAAGGCAGATGATATAGTCAAGAATTGGAAAGAATGCATATCTGCAAAAGTTGTTTATACCTATCACGGTACACGTGCTGAAGCCGGAGATTTCGTGAATATGGAGATAATTAGTGCTACCGCTGATAATGACATTTTGTCGATTGAGATCGTAAGTGATGGTCTTAGTTACGATGAGTTGTTATCCAAGTCGCTGAATAATTCGGTTACAAAGTTGGATGCTTATATTCAAGTGTCAGTGTCTGATAACAATAGCACAATTCGCTCTGATTATATTCGTCTTTGTCCCGTTCGGCAAGGGGATATTGAATATGAGACTGAGGATGGTACGGCGTTGGATGATAATATTTTAGTTAGTTTCGATAATTATTGGCAAGATATAATATCAATACTACGTTAAAAAATTTAAAAACACTGTGGCATACAGCCACTTACGTATACAATAGCCCGTTAAGGGGTA
>CAKVCK010000023.1 GCA_934725575.1 uncultured Bacteroidales bacterium | reverse complement strand
CCAGAAGGAGAGGCCGCCCAGCCAAGGCAAAAACCGAGAATCTGGAATTATAGGTATATTAAATTGAAAAACTCAGATTGAATATAACCTAACCGATAGCTGTCTTCGGCATCTATAAATTGGAAATTTTTATCTCCATATAAATTTAATGGGAAAGCCTTGAAGGCGTTCTCGTTGACCGAGCTGCTGGTTGTCCTTGTGATCATCGGGATTCTGGTGCTGGTAGCGATGCCGAACCTGATGCCGCTGATCTCAAGGGCGAAGGCGACGGAGGCGCAACAGCAACTTACTTTCCTGCATTCGTTGGAAAAGAGTTATTTCTACACCTATTCACGATATTCCAGTGATTTGGAGGAACTTGGGTTTGAACAAGCGTCCCTTGTGACGGACGGAGGGAACGCCAACTATCGAATTGAGGTGGTGGAGGCCGGCGAGAACGGCTTCAAGGCTCAGGCGGTCTCAGTGGTTGACTTTGACAAGGACGGAGTCTTTAACGTCTGGGAGATTGACCAGGACAAGAACCTGAAGGAGACTGTGAAGGACTGATGCGATGTTGAGGTTGCTTTCCATATTCCCACTTACGGTTATGATGGTCTCGGATGCGAGAAGCCGCACGGTTTCCTCTTGGTGGCTGTCGGCTTCGTGCTGATCGCGATGTACCTCCCGATGTTCAAATTGGGGATGACCATTAGTAGGGCTTCTGAATATACCGCCTTGAATCATTACAAGCTGGGACGAATAGTTCCCTTGCTTACAGAACGCTTTCATGTTACTGTGCCACAGACGTGGGTGAGGGCATGCTATGGCTGAAAAAGTAAAAGCCTGAAGCTATAGTTTTTCAGTCAAGGTGCCACCAGGGTGGATCACAGTGGCTGTGTGGCTGAAGGTGTTTTGTAAGAAATCATACGCGTCGAATTCTGCTTTCAACGCATTCGGAATCGCACTCATGAGTGGGGGGAGGTATAAAACTTAACCTTTACAAACACTATAAAGCCCAAGTTCGGTTTTTATTGCTAACTTTACAGACGGTTGAAGAATATTATTGTTTTTCAACCGTTTAGTTATTATTGAAAACTTTACAACACAATGTTTGGGCAATTTACTCATTTTGATTCGTCGTGATTCTGGTCTAAATTTGACAGTGCTGATGACCGGTAAAGCCGGCATCGCGATAAGCCGAAACACTAAAGCGACACAATAACTACTGAATATGCTATACCAGAAAAGAATAAATAAAATCATAGGTGACATCGACAAGTTCTTCGACACGATCGACCAGGCCTTGCTGATTTTCGGCGAGGGGGTGAAGAACTATCTTTATACTAATGTCGAGGCGTTCAAAGGGAATCTTCAGACGATGACCCGGCTGGAGAACGAGGCGGAACTCCTTCGCAGGGAGATCGAGGCCGGACTTTACAGGCAGTCAAGTCTTGTGAGGCTTAGAGGAGACATCATGCGTCTTCTGGAGGCCTTGGACCACATCATCGACACCTTGAACGACAATCTGTTCCAATTCGAGATCGAAAGGCCGTTCATTCCGGTGGAGTTGAATGCGGATTTCTTGAAACTCACTGAGTTGTCCACTCAGGCTGTGGAGACGGCCATTCCAGCGGCCAAGGCCTATTTCAGGACTTCGGACAGCATCACCGAGAAGGTGCACAGGGTCTATTTCTACGAAAAGGAGGCTGACAAGCAGGCCAAATCCCTCAAGAAGAAGGTTTTCCATACGATGGACGAATTAAGGCTCAGCCAGAAGTTCCATCTGCGCTACTTCGCACTCCACATCGAGGAGATTTCAATGGAGGCCGAGAAAGTGGCTGACCAGCTGTCGGTTATGTCAATCAAAAGAAGCATCTGATGACAATGACGGTGTTCATACTCTTTGTCATCATCCTGACAGGATGGTTCTCGGTGACGGATCTGCCGGTCGCTCTGGCACCTGCCGGAACCTGCCACACTGTGGCCAGACGGTTCCGTGTCCCGGGAATAATGCTTCTGCTGTTTGTCGGGGTCGGCCTTTCCCGTCCTGTGTCTCCTCAGCTTGTTCCCGGCAGGGATTACGCTGTGGTGATCTTCGCCGCGACCTTGGCGGTAGTGGCCGTCAGGATATTCATAAAGGACGCTTCCATAGTGTTTTCTCTTGCCGGAGCGATAGCCGTGACGCGGATGCTCCAAAGCGGTTCGTCGGCTATCAAGTGGTCGGTGCCGCTTTCGTGGCTGGCCGCGGTCATATTCACAATCCTTATCGCCATCATTCTTTGCAAGGTAATCTCTGCGATTTCGTCAAGGTCTGATTGTCATCTGCTTACGAAGATGAACAGGATGGGGCTGGCGATGACGATCGCGGCCTCGGCGCTGATGCTTGCCATAGGGTTCAACCTTGGCGGGCTTGTTCCGTCGGTCTCAACGTTGGAATTCCAGTTGTTGGTGTTCGCCGCGGTTGCCATAGCCATGGGTTTGCTGGTAAAGGGCGAGGCCGGAGCCAACTCGCACAGACTTATGGAGAGGTGCTTCGACATCAATGCCGAGGCCGCTTTGGCGATGACGCTTGCCGCCGCGCTTGTCACCTTGATCTTCTCTTTCGATTTGAGGCTCGGGAATATTCAATTGAAAGCCACTCCTTTGGCTCCGGGACTTCTGATGCTCGCTGGGCTTGCCGGTTGCGAACTGGCTCAGAACAAGGAGGTCAATTGGATGCCTCTTGCCTCCAAGATCGGCACGGACGCGCTTCTGACTCCGCTTCTGGCGATGATTCTCGCCTGTCTTGTCTCTGGTATGATACATCCGAACCTGTTCTCCTTGGTGAACGCCCAGGTCGGGCTCCTCATTATGCTTCTCGCCCTTGTCTCGGGCGGTCTGACGGTCATGTCGTTCCTTTATCTGCGCGCATCGAAAACCTCCGGCAGGACTCTTCGTGAAATGGACGATGAACTGAACGAGAACCGCCGGGCAATCAACGAGATGGAGATCAAGACGATGCAGGCGGAGAATGAGAACCTGCACAACCTGCTGGATCTCAAGCGCAAGGAACTCGTCAGCGTGGCGATGAACCTGAGCGAGCAGAAAGAGTTCATGGACGGACTCTACGAAAAGGTCAAACAGGCTCAGGCGGAGATGGAACCGGAGAAGAAGGACGAACTTCTTCACGAACTCCGCACCGATCTCAATCTCAGAAGGAATTTCTCCAACGAGATAGACAGTTTCTATGCCCAGGTCGAGACCCTCCACAAGGATTTCACGACCCGGATGACCGAACGGTTCCCACAATTGACAAAACAGGAGAGACGCCTGGCTATGCTGCTAAGGCTCGGTTTCTCCACGAAATATATAGCCACATTGATGAATATAGCTCCGACGAGTGTCGAGATAGGCAGGCACAGGCTCCGCGCGAAGCTTGGCCTGGCCAGAGGGCAGAATCTGACGGAATTTGTCAAAACTATATAACCAAGTTTATTAATCGCTTAATGTTGTAAAGTATGAAAAGAGTTGTTTTTGTTTCTCTGGCAGCCTTTCTGGCAGTCTCGTTGTCCGCCCAGACAACGGACACGAAGAAGGATTCAGAGGTTGAACTGAACCAGTATGGTCAGCAGGTGAACTCCACTCCGGGACAGGTAAAGATCCAGGACGGAATCATGGTGCTGGATGCCAAGAAGATCGACTACAAGATGTGGTTCGACATCCGTGTGCAGGGCGACGCCGCTGTCTTTTTCGGAGGTCCGGACTTCACTTCTTCCCGACTTGACGGGAAGGATAATCCTAACCACATCGGAAACGGAATGTCCATCCGCCGCGCCCGTTTCGCCGTCAAGGCCCAGCTGGACAGGAACTGGTACGGAGAGATTGACACTGACTGGGCTGATGGAATATGTGAACTCAAGGATGCCATTCTGGCCTATAATGGAGTGCCCGGGCTTGAGATCAAGGCAGGTAATTTCAAGGAGTCTTTCTCCATCCAGCGCAACACCACATCCCGTTACCTTATGTTCATGGAACGCCCGATGGTGACCTCGCTCGCACCGTCAAGGCATCTGGGGCTGAATCTGACATATTCAAACAAATGGTTCTGGTTTGCCGGCGGTGTGTTCGGACCTGAGCTCAAGGGAGCCGAAGAGGCCACGGCCATGAAGGACAATAACAAGGATCTTGGCCGCAACGCAGGCCTGTCCTACACGGGGAAAGTAGTCTTCCGTCCTCTCTATAAGTGCTCGGAGTCGGCTCTTCATCTTGGCGGAGCGATATCCTACCGTGAGCCGAAGGTCACATCCACCGACGCTTACGGAGCCGCGCGCTACAGCAGCCGCAACTCTACGAGCATCAACAGGAAGAAGTACCTCGACACCGATGTCATCACAGGTCTTGACCATGAGCTTGCCTGGACCGCAGAGCTTGCCGGTTTCTACAAAGGGCTGCGCTATGAGGGCGCCTACCTCACCCGCGGGGCTTTTCTGGACAAGAAGATCAACAACCTCGGAACCCAGTGGGCCGACGGTTGGTACGCGCAGGCTTCCTATCTTCTTTTCGGCGGTCGTCAGAACTACGACTACGATGGCGCCAAACCGACCAGAATCACTCCTGGGCGCTTCTGGGGTGATGTCGAACTTGCCGTGCGTTATGAATATTGCGACTTCAACACCGCTGACTACTTCGGAGGAAGCGCGGAGGCGTTCAGTTTCGGGATCAACTTCTACCCGACCAAGAACGTGAAGTTTGTCATCAACTACCAGTACAACAACAATGACCGCTATGCCAACGGCAAGGGCAAGCTGTTCGTTGGTCACGACGCCGCCGGCAATCCTACCAAGGACTACACCAAGGTAGTGGAGGGCGCCGGCAAGGCCGGGGTTGACTACCATATGCTCGCGATGCGTTTCCAAGTCGCTTTCTAATTGATTTATAAAATATTATGAATATGAAAAAGATAGCATTGTTTTCGGCGTTGGCTCTCATTCTCGCCGGATTCGCCTCCTGCGTTGAGGATAAGGTCTATGGTGTCGCGACCATCTCTGACATAAAGAACACGGTCGCCTACACTGAGGAAGACGCTGTGACCGTGACGGCTAAAGTCGCCGCCCTCGTGGAGATCACAGGCGTGGAATTGAAGTACAAAACCGGCTCGGAAGCGGAAAAATCCGTGAATATGACCGGTTCAAAAGGGGAATATTCAGGAGTCATTCCTAGTGCACCGGTAGGAACTAAGGTTGTCTATCACATCGAGGCGAGCACCGACGGGAACACGGTGTCCTCTCCTGAGGTCTCCTATACTGTCGGAGAGGTTCCGATCGATTACACAGGTCTGGCTCTTAATGAGTTGAACGGTAACGACAAGTTCATTGAGATCTACAACAAGGGCAACGAAGAGATCCGCGTCAAAGGAATATCCATCCAGAAGGACGGCAAGGATGTGTGGACTGCTCCATCGGCTGTTCTGAAACCTGGTGAGTTCATCCTGCTCTACAGTACTGATGTCCTGGCCGATCACGGAGAACATCCTACGGATTATTTCTTTGACTCAGGACTTTCCGCCAAGAAGGCGGTGAAGGTAGAGTTGTTCGATCCTAAGGGCAACAGCCTGGATTGCTTCAATCTCGTGAACTTTGTCAAGAAGGCCAGCGCGTCCTACAGCCGTGTTCCTGACGGGACAGGGGCTTGGTACTTCACTTCCGCCACCCCGGCCGCCAAGAACGCCAACGAGACCGCTGACAAAGTCGAAGGTTTGGAATAGAATTATAGATAATGCCCCAAAAAGTGCGCGAAGCGCGAAGCGACCGAAGGGGTTCGGGGAATCCTTTCCCCGTGTCCCTCAGGGGCTGTCGCGAAGTGACTGGGGGTATGCATTAATGGAATTAATATATTCATAAATAATTTATTGCTATGGCAAAAGAAGAAATGAAGATTGGCGAGATCTCTAAGCCTCGCTTCGAGTTCCGCTCGTTTGGACAGTGCTTCTGTGAGGCACACAAGAGGATGGCGCGTCTGTCCGTTCCTGTTCCTGAGAAGGTCTGGGAACGCTCAAGCGACGAGATCTACATCATCTCGCGCAAGAACGACATCAACAACACCAAGATCCGAGGCGGCAAGATGGACATCAAGACCTACGTCCAGACAGTCGATGGCCTTGAGCAGTGGAATCCGTTGATGAAGGGTGAGTTCCCTATCAGCGCCAAGGTGCTTGAGGAGGAGGTTTTCCCTGCCTTTATGGTGGAGATGCCTAAGCTGACGAAGGACACTTACACCTACGAGGAGTTCATCGCAATGGTTAAGGCCAACCCTGACCTTGCGGCCGTGCGTGTCCACAAGCAGCGTTTCGGCTATATGGTCAACGACACGATCTGCGAGGTCGGCAACGTGCTCATCAACGGGGCCAAGGTCGTGACCATCAACAGCGAATCGACAGAGATCGAGGACATCAAGAAGACCATCAAGGATGTCGGTCTTGAGGGAGTGGAGAACATCAACTACCTCCAGGCCATCAAGCGTGTTATCGGAATGATTGACAAACCACTTGCAAACGAATAGATTATGGCACAGGAAATAGAAAAGAAATTTTTGGTGAACGGCGACTTCAAGTCGGATGCGTTCAAGGCTACAAGAATCACTCAAGGCTACCTCAGCAGTGTTCCGGAAAGGACTGTCCGCGTTCGCCTCAAGGGTGACAAGGGCTACATCACCATCAAGGGAATCGGTAACGCCAGCGGAGCGAGCCGCTTCGAGTGGGAGAAAGAGATTCCGGTCGAGGATGTCAAGGCTTTGCTGGAGATCTGCGAGCCGGGTGTCATCGACAAGACCCGCTACCTTGTGAAGGTCGGGACCCACACCTTCGAGGTGGATGAGTTCTACGGTGACAATGAGGGACTTACGGTGGCCGAAGTGGAACTTTCCGACGAGAACGAGGCTTTCGACAAGCCGTCCTGGCTCGGCGAGGAGGTCACCGGCGACGCCAAGTACTACAACTCGATGCTGATGAAGAACCCTTACAAGAACTGGAAGTAGGGTCTTTGATTGGTGAGCCTGTCGAAGTGACCTTCAAAGCACAAAAGTTCAACTTAAAATATTCACGAATATGTCAGACCCTCTGGATATGAACAACTACCGCCTCGAAAAGCTTCCGAAGATGCAGAAAAGCAACTTCGAGATCTGGATGGCGCGTCTCGGCGGCCCGCTCGCCATACTTGCCTTTGTCCTTATCTACTGGTTCGGACATTTCGGCTTCATCGACAGCATCACCGCTGAATCCGTGTCGGGAAAGGCCCTGGCACGGCTGAACGAGATAGGCCTGCCCGCGTTCATAAGGTCCAACTATGCGATGTTGGCCATATTCACGGCGGGCCTTATCCTTTGGATGACCGAGGCGATACCGAACTATCTCACCTCGCTGATCATCATCCTGCTCATCGTCCTCTGCGGTGTCACGACCCAGAAGGAGGCCTTCGCCCAGCTGGGACATCCGGTGATGTGGCTGAATATCCTTTCCTTCGTGCTCGCCTCGATGCTTGTCAAGACCAGGTTCGCCAAACGCCTTGCGATGTGGTTCGTGATCAAGTTCGGCAAGACCGCTAAGGGAGTCCTGTGGAGTTTCCTTATAATCAACATCGTGCTATCGATGTTCATCTCCGCCACGACCGTCAAGGCCACGATAATGCTCCCGATCTTCATGGTTGTCTGCGCCATCTACGGAGCGTCTGATGGTCACCGCAACAATTTCGGACGCAACCTCGTGATCCAGAACCTGTTTCAGGTCAACATCGGGGCCAATGCCTTCTACACAGGAAGCGGCGCCCACCTGTTGGCCATCTCCTTGATCTTCGGCGCCGCTGGGGCGAGCCAGTTCGGTTACTCGGACTGGCTGGTGTCCTGCGGCCCGATGAGTTTCCTGATTCTGATCATCGGTCTTCTGATGGGGATGTATGTGTTCTTCCCGATGAAGAAGGACGAGCAAAAGCCTCAGATTGACGGCGGTCTGGAGCGTCTGAAAGCCGAGCTGGACGCGATGGGCAGGATGACCGTCGAGGAATGGAAGGCAGTGGGAATATTCATGGGTGTCCTCATCCTTTGGTGCACGGACAGCCTGCACGGGATTGACGCAACGACCGTGGCCTTCATCGGTGCCGTGATCGCACTTATGCCGGGAATCGGAGTCGTGAAATGGAACGACGTTGACATCCCGTGGCATCTGATGCTCTTCTCCGCCGGAGCCTACACCTTGGGAGCCGGCCTGAACATCACAGGTCTGCCCGGCACGATGGTAAACGCGGCCTTCGATTCGATGGGCATCACCGACAACACTCCGTTTTGGGTGCTGTACGTCATCCTGACGTTCCTGATGATGTACTCAGGTCTGGTTTTCCAATCCAAGACCATCAGGACGATGATCTTCGTGCCGATCTCGATGGGCATCGCCGAACGGTTCGGCTATCCGGTCATCAGCCTCGCGCTTCCTGTCTCGATGCTGATCGAGCACGTCTATGTGCTGCCGTTCAACAGCAAGCCAGCCGCCCTTCTGTACAACACCAACCAGTACAGTATGACGGACGCCTTCAAGTTCGGCATCACGATGATGACCATCTCCTGGCTGATAATCCTCCTTTGGGGCGAGACCGTCCTCAAATGGCTCGGCATCACCCCGGGTTTGTTCTTTGTGGGATAATTTGTTATATTCGCAAATGTATGCCTAGGCTTTTTTGAAAGCCGCATCGTTATGGCGGACGGTGAAGAATGAGGCGGTTTTTTGTTATGATCGAGATCGACACCAGAATCCACGACCGCTACTCGATAGAGTTGAAAGTCGGCTTCGTCACCCGCAAGAAGCTGCGGATGAACGACTTCTCTCTGGCGATGTGGTTCTTCGTGCCCGGCAGTCTCGACATCAACAGGGCCACCTATCCAAAGGATATGTTCTATCAGGATGTCAAGTCGAACATCCGTCTGATAACCCCCGTTTTCCTGCTCCGCGAGATAGTGGAGGGCCCGGCGTTGCCGCTTCGCAACATCCGCGAAGCGTTCATCCAGATGGCGTCCAACCCGACCCGGACCCTGATCTCTGAATATGAATATCAGATCAAGATGTTCGCCGCCATCGTCAAAAGCGCCCTGCGCGACGAACTGGCGCACATCAAACAGAACCGCATCGGCTCGGACACGGAGATCCTCTGCGACGGCTTCATCCGCAACGCCGGAAAAATCTGTGATGAATATGTCGGGCTGCGCTCCATCATCAACGCTCCGACCGTTCCCGATGGTGTGATGAGGATGTATCTTTCCGGGGACGAATTCATCTGCGACATTACCTGCAAGCATATTCTTGAACTCATAGAGTGGCTGAGAAGCAGAAAGTTGGATGAATTGGCAGGCAAGGCAACGGCGCTTTACCGCAGGATCGGGAAGCACATGAGGCAGCTCGGCTACCCGGAGATCCGGAAAGATGACCGGCTGCACAACCGCATATTCATTCATCGCTTCAGCATCCTGAAAAAGTACATCGAGAGCGACCTTTACCTCCGCGCTCCTAAGCGGCGGGACGGGGTGATCGTGGAGCAGCTTTATTTCAGCATCGCCGCCGGTGTCGCGATGTTGTTCGCCACCGTGGTGAGCTTCGCCTTCCAAAGGAAGTTCGGCTCGCTGACTCTTCCGCTGTTCATCGCCCTCATTATCAGCTATATGCTGAAAGACCGCATCAAGGAGTTGATGCGCTATTATTTCGCCCACCGTGTCGGCAGCAAGTACTTCGACAACAAGGCGAAGATTATCCACAAGGACACCGAGCTCGGCTGGCTGAAGGAGGGCGTGGACTTCATCGAGCCGGAAAAAGTTCCCGCCGACGTGATGACCCTGCGGAACAGCTCGCACCTCACCGAGGTCGAGAGCAGCAATGTCACCGCCGAGAAGATCATTCTCTACCGCAAGTCCGTCCATATCGACAGGGACAAGCTCCAGGCTAATTCTGAATATTTCTTCAGCGGCATCAATGACATCATCCGCCTGAATGTCACCAACTTCATCAAGAAGATGGACGACCCGACCGTCCTGATGCGCACCCTTGGTGATGACGGTTCTGTCCAGACCATCGAGTGTGACCGTGACTATTACCTCAACCTCGTCCTCCAGTACCAGTACGACAACACCGCTGAGTTCAAGCGCTTCCGCATCGACCTCTCCCGCGACGGCATCAAGTCCATCGAAGAGGTCCGGTAGCCGGTAGTCTTTGCGAAAGATTATGCACCGGGAACATAATGTTTCAGAAGCATAATTTCATATCAAGACAAATATTCATTTTCTGACTGTTTTCGCGCAGCGGCCTGACAGCGTGATCACGGAAATCCTATCGGCATCGGTTATCACGGAGGGAAACATCACCTACAAGGTGGATCGGATGACGCACTTCTTCTCATCCGTCACGTCTCGTTCTCGTATCGTGTGAGTCTCGGGGCGGAGAACAACATGAAGGCCGGTGACGACGGGTTCTCCCGATTCGCGTTCTCCCCCCGACGCTGCTGTTGTCTTATAGATTGAATAAGAGGAATATGCTGCGTCTGAGACTTGATTCTGAGACCTCTATGCCCGACATCCGGCAGATGTCCGGCAACAGGATCCTGATCATGGAGAACTTCTACCGCAGGGGAAGCGCGGATGTCCACAACAGCACCGGCTACCAGTCGAGGTTGATATATTCCTATAATATTCCTCGGAAACTGATCGTTCAGGCGGATGCCCACTACAACCGCACGGGGGGCTTCCTTTATGACGCGTTCGTGCAGGATGGCGGGGCGTGGTACCTTGAGACGAGGAACGCCCATCATTATTCCGAGACAGGTATGAATATGGTCGTGACCTATCTGCCTTGGAAGTGGCTGCGCCTTGGTGTGGACTTCTCCGCCGACCGCCAGATCACCAAAGAGACGGCTTCGAGCGGGGCTTTCAGCGACTGGTTCTTCCAGCGAGGCAAGGAAAACCACTCCGCCAAGAGCCTTGAGAACTCTGACGTTGACTCCGGTGTGTTCCGGTTCTGAACTGGATATAGTCCGCCGAATTAGGAAGTAAAAGTCCGCCAAATTAGGAAGTAAAAGTCCGCCAAATTCGGAAGTGTGCTTAATTTGTGCTATATTTGTGTCTGATTAAAAACGAATTGCTTATGGCGGAATACAAGAAGCGCATAGCGGATAGAATTCTTTCCGAGAAACTGGAAGGAATGGGGGCTGTACTGATAGAAGGTGCCAAATGGTGTGGCAAGACGACCACGGCTGAGCATCAGGCCGGAAGCATTCTGTATATGAACGACCCTAAGAGACGCCATATGAATATTCAGTTGGCAAGTATGAATCCAGAGATTCTTCTGAAAGGGAGAGCACCACGTCTGATTGATGAGTGGCAGATCGCTCCTTCACTTTGGGACAGTGTAAGGTTCGAGTGTGACCATAGGAAGGAAGATGGGCAGTTTATTCTTACAGGATCTTCTGTACCGGTTAACAATGATGAGGACGAGGAGGCATTCAGTCATTCGGGAACAGGGAGAATATCCAGATTGAAAATGCGGCCGATGTCACTATGGGAGTCTGGAGATTCTGAAGGAAGCGTTAGTCTCGGTGATTTGTTCGTCGGCAGGGTGTCACCTGTAGAGGCAGGGAGAATGAACATCGAACAGTTGGCATATTTGGTATGTCGTGGTGGGTGGCCGAAGGCTACGCTTCAGCGACCAAGTGTTTCGCTCGGACGCGCCTTTGATTATTATCAGGCAGTTACAGAAGTGGATATCAACCGTGTGGATAAGGTTAAACGTGACAGTGAGAAAGCGAAACGTCTGCTTCGATCTTACTCCAGACATCAGGGAACACAAGTGTCATTGTCTAAAATACGCAGCGATATGCGGTCTAATGAGGCTGATTCTATGAGCGAGAAGACCATCGACGACTACCTTAATGTCTTCAGGAAGATATTCGTCATCGAGGATATGCACACTTGGAATCCCAATCTACGATCCAAAACGGCCATTCGTACTACGGACACGAGGTATTTTGTCGATCCTTCAATTGCGGTGGCCGCTTTGGGTGTTGGTCCGAATGATCTCATCAACGATCTGGAGACATTCGGCCTTTTGTTCGAGACAATGGCCGTCAGGGATCTGAGAGTCTATGCTGATGCTTTGAACGGAAATGTTTATCATTATCGCGACAAAGACGGTCTGGAATGTGATTCCGTTGTACATTTGAGAAACGGGAAGTATGGCCTTGTAGAGATTAAGATTGGTGGGAATGATAACATAGAGGCCGGAGCGCGTTCGCTGTTGGCTTTGAGGAATAAGATAGACATGACCAAAATGCCGGAGCCATCTTTTATGATGGTGTTGACGGGTCTTTCTCCATACGCTTTTCAACGTCCGGACGGAGTCTGGGTTGTCCCGATCGGCTGTCTGAAAGACTGATGTCTTGATAATGACCTAATATTATTGGATCGCACGTGTTCTAGCCCAGGGGATGACGTAGGCGGGGGACATCTTGCGTGACAGTAGGTCTTTCATATAGTCCATATAGGGGGCGACGTGGCTGAAAAACATCTTGTAGCCGGCGCAGAGGGCGTTCAGGCCGGTCTCGATCCTAACTCCGTCTCTACCATTAAGGTGTGACTCGTAGGTGTTGAACCTGTGCTTGGGGCATTCTCCGTTGCAGGCGAAAAGCCATTCGCACTTAAGGCATTTGGTCGGGAGCTTGTTGCGCTTGTCGATGCCGAAGGCTGTCTGCTTGTCCGAACGCATCATCTCGGCGATCGGCTTTTCGGCGATGTTGCCGAGAAGGTAGTCCTTGTAAACGAAATGGTCGCAAGGGTAGAGGTCGCCATTGTGCTCGATGACGGAATTGCCGCCGCAGGTCTGGGCGAATGTGCAGGTGCCGGGCATCTCACCGACCCAGGTGGCCAGAGTGGCGTCGAAATTGGTGACGAATATGCGGCCGACATCGTTCCTGACCCAATAATCGAATATGTCGCAGAGGAATCTGCCGTAGCCCACATCGCTAACGGACCACGGGGCGATCATCGCTCCGTCCGCTTTGGGATCCACGATGAATGGACGCTTCTTCTTGTCCGGCTTTCCGGCCCCGTTCAGCGGGTACTTGACGTGCTCGACCACGGGCATAAACTGCATAAATCCGCTGCCGACCTCACGCAGAAACAGATATGTCTCCAATCCTCTGCCTTCGCTGGCGTGGTTGACCGTTGACATCGTGTTGAACTCAACTCCTTCACCTTTAAGAATATTCAGACCGCTCATCACCCTGTCGAAGGTCGGGAATCCGCCCTTGTCCTTGCGGTACTTGTCGTGAATATCCTTGGGGCCATCCAGAGATATTCCCACAAGGAAATTGTTGTCGTGGAAGAATCTCGCCCATTCGCGGTTGAGAAGTGTCCCGTTGGTCTGGATGGTGTTGTGGATGACCTTCTCTCCGGCATATTTCTTCTCAAATTCCAAAGCCTTGCGGTAGAAATCCAATCCCAGCACCAACGGCTCGCCACCGTGCCAGTTGAAGGTCACTTCCGGCACTCCATTCGCGCTGATATATTCCTGAACCACTTTTTCGAGCATCGCTTCGGTCATCCGGGGCTCCTTGCCGCCATAGATCTCGGCCTTGTCGAGGTAGTAGCAATATTTGCAGTCCAGGTTGCAGAGCGACCCGGCCGGCTTGATCATTATGTTGAACGCCATCGGTCCCGAGAGGCGCATCGCGTCGCCGAGAGTCAGTGTCTTTTCAAAGATTGCGTCTGACATATTCCTGATTATTTGACCCTTATCTTACCTCCAGAGATCTCGTCACGCTTGAAGTATGGCCAGCCATCCTTGTCCCAGTATATTCTCTGGAGGTTGGTGAACCTTGTGTTATGGCTTTTCTTTGTGCGCTCGGCGGGATAGTTGCCGCGGTGCGTGTGGTAGATGATAAAAGTGTCTCCGTTCTTGTCTGTGAATATCTCTCCGTCGTGCCCCGGCCCATAGAAAAGGTCATAAGGGCTGGATGTCAAAATCGCTGTTCCATAGCCGTCAGCCATATCTTTTCCATCTTTGGTGAGGAAAGGTCCATCGGCGTTTCGGCTCCTTCCTACGACAATGGCGTAGGAATAGTCGTTGTAGCGTCCAGCGCTTGCGAAAAGATACCACCAGCCGTCTCTTTTGTAGACATAGCTGCCTTCAAAGACGGTAAGACGAGAGTTGTCCTTTTCTATGTCTTGTCCGGCAATATGCTTATAGACAGCATCTTTGGCTAAGGAAAGCCCGTCCTTGGAGAGCTCCACCTGATGAATCCCGCCTATGCTGCCGAACACTAGCCACACCTTGCCGGTCTGGTCGTCCACAAATGCGAACGGATCAATGGTGTCCTTGATACCTGTGACTTTGGAGTCGGTGATGATGTCCTCAAACTTGTACGGCCCTGTGACTGTGGGAGAGGACAGCGCCACTATCCGGGAATCCTCGGCGCTGCTTCTGGCTGTGACGTAGATGAGGTATCTGCCGTCAATCTTGGCGAATTGCGGTGCCCAGACATTTGGCCCAAGTTGTTTCAGCCTTTCAACCGTTTCTTCTTCAAAAGGATGAATGTCGGTGTTCTCCCATTCGCACAGGTTGGAACTTCGAATGAATGTCCTGTTTACTCCGGTGGCGATGGAGTAGTAACAACCATCCTCGGGATTGAGGATCGCCGTAGGATCAGGCCAATTCTGGTTGATCACCGGATTGGTGAACTGCTTGTACTGGCTGCAGGATGCAGAAAATATTGAGATTGCAGATAACAGAAGGAATGTCTTTCTCATATCACGGAATAGTTTGATTTAATGAAGCTCCTCTGCCTCGAAATCACTCACATAGGCCTTCCCCACGATATTCTTGAAAGACTGCATCATTTTGTCAGTCAGGGCTTTGTTTGATTTTGAGATGTCTTCCTTCTGACCCCTGTCGTTGGCGAGGTTCCAAAGTGTGACCTCCGGATTCAGGCCGAAGTCGATGGTAGTCGGGTTCTCGTTGCTTCCTGAATATGCCGGGATCAGCACGTAGTCACCTTCCTTGAGGGCGAGGCGGCCCTGCGCTTCGATGATCAGATGTGCGTCACCAGGCAGTATGCCGGTTCCGTTTCCCCATGGGTGCATTCCCGTGAACAGGGCCAGTCTACTCTGTGTCGAGGTAGCTGAAGTTGCGTAGGCGCGGTCGAACCGTCTTCCGGCTCTTCCCAAAGAATCGATTCTTGGAGTCTGCACGAGATTGCTTCCGCTGTAGAGGCTAATGTCCCCGAGTCCAAGGTCGTCTGCCATGATCAGCACGATGTTCGGCCTTTCTTCCGTCTTCTTCTCCGTGTTTGAACAAGCCGTCACGGCCATTGCCGAAACCCCTGCCGCAGCATCTGCAGACATCAGCCTGAAAGTGTCTTTTCGGATTGTCGTCATGTTTTTGAGATTGTTCTCAAAGTTACTCCTTTGCCGGCTTATTTCCAAACAGGGCGCCACTCAGGCTCTTGCTTGCCACCTGCTTAAGTATCAATGAGTGGAGGCTAAGTCGTTGTACAACAGTGCGATGCTTAAACTTCCTCCCAAGTGTTTTGTCGGGGAGAAGGAAACCGTTATTGGTTACAACTCAACCCTTTATCCTCCACGACACACCCTGTCTACACCCCTACCAAAACAACAACAGGTACATGAGAGAGAGAATTTCCACAAAATCGTGTGGTAATCTGCACAGTGAGGCCATATGGACAAGGCCCTTGCTCGTTGGCTGGCTTTATAAGACAGTGGTGGAACGGGCTGATCTGGACGAAAGTACTGATCTTGACAGTTCAGACCACCAGTGCAACTAAGTAATCCTTAAAAAATAGCTTGGTAATCTTTGATTGTCTTTTCTCATCCGCAGTCACGGTTTCTTGTTGACTCCGAAGGGCGGGACATTGTCTCCGGCATAGGACTTGAATCCAACCCTTGAGCGCTATCAGGCTTTGCCGGTCTCAAGGGATTCCAACGAATCTGAACCGGATTTGCTTCTGGAAGCGGCTGGGGATTATTATATTTCTAAAGACAATGCCGCAAGGATTAATGCGGAGGTTAAGAACTCATTGAGAGATTGGAAAACTGTCGCGAGGCGTTTAGGTTTGCCGGAAAGGAACATCGACATCTTTGGCGGCAGGTTTATAATTGGATAAGAAGGCTTTGACCGCATTGCAGAATCGCTTTGGGTTGTCAGGGGCAATATGGCGATTTAGACGAAATATTGTAATGAAAACTGCGATAAGTTGTCTAATTTGTCCATACTTAATGAGATTTAGACAACTTATCGCACAAAATGGTGTTTTTTTATGTGTTCATTCCGTATGATGTTTGACCTGAAGTTGTGATGACCGGCGCAGGGCGGATGGAACTACTTCAGTCCACGTGGAATTTAACTTTCATTTTGCGGCCGTTGACCATACATTTCTTTATTGTAGCGTCTCCTTTGCTCACCTTTACGAAAGGCTTCCCTTTTTCAAGCCCTACGGTGCCGTACCAACCTTCAGCGGAGAAGAAAGACCTGAAATCATTCCCAATACGTGAATCGATGAACAATGTACCGGTCACAGCATCGAAGCGGATGCCGGTCAGAGCTTGGAGCAAGCTGTAGCTGGACAAAGCCCTTGCGTACCAGGAACCGCATTCATATTCATTGTAAGGATTGCGCCGGATCCCGTCGTACCGGTCAAGGCAGGCTCTGACAATGTCAAGCCCCTTCTCTACCTCACCTTCGAACATGAGGTGCGCCGCGACCTGAAACTCTATTCCAGTCCAGACCTCATCGCTGTAAACGAACGGAAGACTGGGTTTCCCACCTTTCGGCCAGGTGCACAGGAGAAGTCCGCCATCATCGCCGACAGCGTATCCCGGTCTTTGAGGATTGGCGTGATCCCTGAGGTCGTGTTTGAGATTGTATTTGTACACGGAATTAAGATGCCCGGCCACCTTTTCTTTGCCGAATGGCTCCTCCAGACCGCACACCATGGACATCCAGCCACCGATTATCCCATCGGAAAGGCATCCGTCGCCGTATTGGTACTTCGGACCTTCTTTCTCAAGGACTTTGCGGGCCTCGTCGGAATAGCCGCTATGAAAGGATTGCGCCGAGGTCGGGTCTTCCGCCTTCAGCCCTTTCCAGCGGATTTTCTGGATGAAATACTCTCCGTTCCAGAGTTCGTCGTTCATGTACTTGAGGGATTTCCTTAGCAGGTCACTGTAACGCGAAGTGTCTTCTCCGAGGAATTCACCTATGTGGACGATGCTGTTCAACGCTCCGGCGTAGAAACTGGTGCACATCCCGTCCGGTCCCCAGAATTCGATGTCATACGTGTTGTGGTGTGGTTCTTCCAACGCTCCTTTCTCGTAAGGATCCCAAGTCCGGATACAATAATCCATACTTTTCTTGATCTGAGGATACAATGTGCGTATCCAGTCATTGTCACCGCTTATCCTCCAATCTCGGTAAACCTTCATTATTCCCCCGAGTTGTCCGTCAGCCGCTGAATGAAAATCGTGTTTTACGGGGCGGATAGGGATGTTCGCCCGAAAAACCTGATGCCCGTCCTTGTTCTGATCAACAAGGAATTCCGTTTCCCTAAGGCTTCTTTCCATTCTTGGGAAAAGGTGAGGGATCGCCTGGGCGTAATTCCACACATGGGTGCATGAGCCGTGGCAACTTCCCCAGTTGTCACCGCTGCCTTCCCATACCCATAGTCTGCCGTCGTGTTGGCGCATGACCGTGGTGGATTTCAGAATGGTAAGATTATTGGCGATCGCTTCCACAACCTCGGACGGAAGCGAGGTGTCATAGAATGTGTCGGTGAACGTCTTGGTGTCCTCTTTCAAGATAGAGTAGTTTCCAAGCCAATATGAGGCAACCTCAGACACGGAAGAGAATCTTCTGCTGTACCAAGGCTCGTACCGTTCTGGATAATCCTTATAATCATCCGGATTGTAGCTGTCTCCGCGGTCATTATCCGTCTCGGCGTCAGGACCTATGTGATGGATGGAGGTAGGCACGTACCATGCCATGTACAGATGGATTGTCTTGGATTCTCCGGGTCTGAGGCTGAAAGGAACGAACAAGGACGCTCCAGGGGCGCCTGACACCGGCTCATTAGGTGTCACCTCTCCGGAGGAGACCTTGTTCCATGCCATCGTGAGTGGATCAAACCATCCGCCTCTGAACCAGCAATAATCAACGACGGCATTCGCCTCATCCGTGAATATGGCGCAGTGACCTTCAGCGTCAACCATGTTCGGGACGGGATTTTGGTTCAGTACAAAGCCATTAGCCATTTTTGTGATGGGAGATTCAGTGTCGTTGCTTCTCCACATGAAATTCCTTGTGTTGAATGAAAACACGGCGTTCACACACTCAGAGGATGTGTTCTTAAAGGAATATTCTAACCCTCCCACCGGAAGTCCTGAATTATCCTCGTCACCGGGGATGAAAGGGTTCCATGCTGTGATGTCAACTTCCAGTGGAATGTCGTTGTCGCTCAGGGAGATGTTAGCAAAAGGGAATCTTGCTTTGAAGCGTCCCTCGTCAAATCTTGGCAATCCCCATGTCGTTCCGCCTACACCCATGCCACCTTCCCTTCTTCCGAATATCTTGTAGTCAGGGACATTGGCTTCGAGTACTTTCGTTCCGTCAGTCGCTCCGTCAATATGAATCGCCGCGAATGTGCAAGGCTCGTGGAAAAGTTCGGGGTAATGATGAAACGACAGATTCGATATGGCACCGGTTCCTTCGATGCAGAACATTCCGGAACCCAAACCTCCTATCGGGAATGCGATGTGGCTGAGTTCCTCTCCGGCAAATCCTTTGTTGTATTCTCTTGCAAAACTTGAGTACCCGAGGGTGGCAAGCATTATGGTTGTCAGTATTCTTTTCATATTGAATATGTTAATGTTTTCGGGAAAGCTTCATCACGGTGCCACCGGATGAAGCGAGCCTTACAGCTGTACTGTCATCTTTCTTGACATCCATGACGGATGTTTCGAGATGGTTCGGGTTTGTGTCTGTGTCGTCCGAGTCTTTCAGCAGCTCGAGGGAATATTCCCCGTCTTCCAGAAAATTGAAATCGATGTCTATCGTCCGTTCGGTGGAGTTGTTGATGCATCCGACATACCAATCCTTCCCTTTTCTTCTTGCTGTGACGACATATTCAGCCATATTGGCCTCCAGCACTCTGGTTTCGTCCCATACGGTCGGCACATCCTTGAGAAACCCGAAGCCCGGCTGACCCTTGTAGGCCTCAGGTGAGTCGCAGACCATGTTCAGATAGCTCTCCAGAACCAGATACATGGCCAACATGTGGCATCTCGTGCTCGTCACCAACGGACGGGAATAATGCACCACATAGTCCTTTTTGGGAACAGAGCGGAATCCTCCAAGGTGATAGTCCGCCGGACCGGCCAGAAGTCTTGTGAACGGCATCATTATGTCGTGATCCGCTCCCATCTGCCTCTCATTGTCCCATTTATAGACTTCGTAGTTCAGTGTGCCTTCCCGGGTGAACTCGTTGGGGTATGTTCTGGAGAGTCCGGACGGCTTGCTTGCCCCATGGAATTGTATGAACAGTCTGTGATCGGCGGCTTTGCGGAGAATATTCTCCTGAATGGTAATCATCTCCTGATCATCCCTGTTCATGAAATCCACCATCATGCCTTTCACGCCCCATTCGTTGAATTTTGTGAATATCTCATCGATATTCTTGTATAATGCCGCCCAGTTCAGCCAAACGTGGATGTCAACGCCGCGAGACCGGGCATATTCGCATATCGCCTTGAAGTCCAGAAGAGGAACAGGTCTGGTAAGGTCCGCGTTCGGCCCGGCGAGGCCGAATCCGGGGCCGTCATCATAGTACCAAGGCATGTCGGCGTAGCCATAGACGGAATGATATTCAAGACCGTTGTCAGCCGCGAAATCTATGTAGTACTTGTTTGTTAGGAAGTTGTTGCCGGGTTGGAATGTCGTGTCGGGGACTTCCGTGTCGTTCCACCATGGAAATGTCGTTTTCCCGGGCTTAAGCCACGAGGTGTCCTCTATCCTGCAAGGCTCGCACAGGCTTGTCAGCACGGTGCTTTCCATCAAAGTTTCGATTCTGTCGCTGATCATGAACACCCTCCACGGGGTTGTGCAGACTGAGTCAAGCATCACGCTATATTCAGGTTTGTCAAGTCTTGGAGACAGGCGGCTTGTGAGCTTTCCCCCATCCTTGATGAGGTACATCCCGGCATAATCCACAAGATTCGCCTCTGTGACGGCGGCGAATGACCCGTCTTCGAACTCAAGCGTGAGAGGCATGTCTATGAGTTTCCCAGAGTCCAGATTGTCGAGCCTTTTTCTGGTATATGGGCCTTCATGCGAGTTTATGAACCCGGGTACGAACAGCGCGCTTGCCATCGGATTCCCTTCCGGTCTGATTTCAAGAATCTCGTTCCTTATGTTCAGAGCCTTGTCTCCTTCCCGTTTACCGATGATGTGCCGGAAGGCTACGGCATCGTTGAATGCCTTGACCTGCAGGTGCATGTCGATGCTTTTGTCCGGATTGACCACGGTTATTGTGGCTTCCTTGTACTCACTGCGGACGTGGCTGCGTTTCCCCACAGGAAGTGAATATTCCTCAACGCCTTTTCTTCTGGTCACTTTGCCAAGTTTCGCTTCAGCTCCCAGAGCGGTGTCGTCCATGACGATACTGATCGCAGAGTCTTCGATCAGTGTTTTCCCCTTATGTGTGATCTGGTACTCAAGCTGGCCTTTCACGGTGCGGAATCTGATGCCGATGGAGCCGTCGGGGGAATCCACTCTCACTGATGGCTGCGCTGAAGCCAAAATGGAGAGCATGAGTAGCGATGTGGTCAGGAATAGTCTCATTTTGATGCTTTTAAATCTATGGACATAAGATATGTGTTATAAGGAAGCCACATTGACATTATGAAATACAATGTTGTGCCTTTCTTTGACAGAGGGTGTATGAATGAGCCATACAGCTGGGGCCAGTCCCTGCCGCTGGCCACCTGCACCGGTTCACTCCACGGGCCTTCCACATTGTCGGCGTAGCGCATACTGATTTCATACCTTGTTCCATTGAAGTACAACAGAACCCATTTTTTTAATTCCGGCATGTAACTGAATGACAGCTCACCGACTTTGTCATTGAAAAGCGGTGTGGCCGCGTTTTCCTTGCCTGTGACCCAGCCGAAACCATTCCAGAATTCATATTTGCCGGTGTCCTCAATATCCTTCTCGTTGAATCTGGCCAGATATGGCATACCGTCGCGTCCTGTTTGGGTGGCCATCATATACACTTTCCCGTTGTTTTTGTAATAGCCGCATTGTCCGAAATTACTGTCTCCCGAGAAATTCACCCCATTCACACGATCCCAATCCTTGCCTCCGTCGGTGGATTTGTAAAGACTGGAATAGTTCGTCACCCATCCTGTCCATGTCTTGATGTTCATGTAGTGCACGTAATCCGCATTGCCTGCGTGGATCGCTGCGGTAGGGATTGATGTCCAGTCTCCAGTTCCGGAGGTGTTGTGCGCGCTGAAACAGATCTCCTTCGCCTGGTTCCCTTCCATGACGGCTCCGTTGATGGTCAGTCCATTGCTTAGTTCAGTATCGTTCGAGAGGAGAATCACATTACTCCTCCACGACCCTCCATTCGGACCGGGAGCGGCGTGGTTTGGTTTGAAGTCAGCGCCGTAGGTGTCTCCGAAAAACATTCCGAATTTATTTTCTGACATTTCCCATATAATGCCGAGATCCGTCCCTCCGACATTGAATTTCAAATCGGTCCTGTTGTTCAATGTGTACTTTACGGTTGGGAGACCATCGTGACCGTTGTCTTCCGCTCCTGTGACTCTTGACAGGCATTGAAGGTTTGAGAGTTTGAGGTCTTTTGTCCTGTTCAGGCCCAGGTTGGTGATTCTTACAGACCTACTCTTGCTTGCCTTGCCTTCGGTGTCATAAGCCGTGAATTCCAGAGTCACCTTTTCCGGATCTGTCTCTTTCATCAGATAAACGTAGGTGAACCTGTCCGTCAACAGGGCTTTGCCGTGTTTTGCCGGAAGCTTCCCGTAGTTGGTCTCCTTCACTACTTTAAGGTAGTCCAGATTCTCGAAATTGTTGATTGTCATTTGGATTTCGACAACACCGTCAACAGGAGCGGCCTCATCTTTGGCAAGGTTGATTTGAATTTCACTATTTCCCTCTTCCCGGGTGTCATCCTCTTTGGCGCAGGAGATGAATGTCATGCATGCCGACAGGCTCAGCATGCACAACAAGCGAATGGTCATCAGTCTCATTTCCGGTCATATTAATAATTCTCTAGATCCTGCCAGGTCGGGAATGCGGGGAATTTCGCATGTGGTTCGGCTTGGTACCAGAATGAGGTGGCTGAGATGTCAGAGTGCTGCTGCAGGTATCTTCCGTCGAACCTCCAGCCCAGATCCTGAATGGTGGCTTTGAAGTCTTTCTTGAACCTGACCGGATCCATGATGTGCCACCGGTACAGTCCGAATCTCTCCTGTGAGCGGTAAGTGCCGTCAGGTCTTATCACCTGGCAAAGCCCGGCGTAAGGTGTGCAGAATTCCACGAACCTACCGTTTCTGTCGAAATTGTAGGATCCGCAGAAGTAGTCCTCAAGTCCGGTCGTGCAGATTGTAGGATATTTCTTGTCGCCGTCGATGAAGAATTTCATCTCTCCTTCTCCCCACCAGCCGTTATTGGTGAGTCCCCATGCCATATAGACACCGACATATTGGCCTTGGCCTTTTACTCCGTCAAGCACGGTGAAGTCGGAACTTTCATTATAGCGGGTTCTTCTGAACTGGCAATGGAAATATCCTGCGTCTTCCGGAACATCGGTAAGTGTGTAGTCTATTTGGTAGTAAAGTGTCATGGCGTCTTTCGGATTGATGTTCTCCATGGTTATCTTGCATTTTTTCCTGAAAGGCATCTGCCAGTAGCAGTTGAAGGCACTGCCAGGATTCACGCATACCGGGAGGGAAACCAAAGGGGCATATTCATTCCAACCCATGCAGAAGAAGTCCGAGATTGGGCATTCCACAGAAGGGGTTTCCTCATTGTCCCAATAGATTCGGATGATGCTCCATCTCCATATTCCTGTAGGAGTCATCCAAATGTGCTGGATCGCTCCAGGACCTTCCATCTCCGCGATGGTGACGGTCTCGCCGGAATTGATTATTATGTAAGGGTTGACTTTCCATCCTTCGCCAAGGTCTCTGGCAGCCCAGGACGCGTTGTTGACATTCTTTGTGTTCGGCAGTTCCGGAACAGCCTTGGCTCCCTGGCCTTTGGCTCCGGTGAAATTTTCGGGAGAGATGGATCGGGTCTCCGCATTCGAAAGCCTTGAGAGATTCCCGAGGTTCATGTCCAGTCCGTTGAAGTTCTGCGCCTGCATGGAAAGTGCCATCAGGCTGCAGATTAATGATGTGATGATGTCTGTTGTCTTCATTGTAGTAGATTTTATGTGTGTGTTTGAGGTGTGTATAAATTTGCTAAATCAATTTAACATTGTGATTGCAATTATAATAAGTAGGAAAGTTGGGGGGGTGTTGTCACTTGCGTTTCCTTGAAGAGGCGCGTTTCACAAGTGATCCCTCGGCTTCCACTTGTTGTGTGAGACTGTCATCCGATTCCAGATGCTCGATAAGTATCTCCACGGCCTTTCTTGCCATTCTTTCGAGTGGTTGGGACACGTAGGTGATCGGAGCGTAGAAGAAATCAAACGCGCTTTCTCCGTCAAAGCAGACTATTCCAAGATCGTCCGGAATATGTATGCCCTTGCTCTGTATGTAGTACAGGCACTTGATGGTGATCGTGTTGGTGGCGAACAGGATGGCATCGACATTGTGCTCCATGAGGCTGTTCATCGCTTTCTCGCAGCTCTTGTCAATGGTGCTCATGTCAACCTGCTTTATGATGATCGAGTCTTTCGCTCCGTTGTCAGCCAAAGCCTGGGAGTAACCATCGATGCGGTCTTTCATGTTCGTGAGATTCGCTCCATAGCCGACGAACCCTATTTTCTTGTAGCCTTGCCTTATGAGATGCTCGGTCGCCTCATAGGACGCTTTCCGGTTGTTGAGACTTACATAGTCTGTCTTTATGCCGGGAATATACCTGTCCAATAACACCAATGGCACATTCCTGTCATGAAGCATCTTGATTGTCTCCTCGGATCCGTCGCAAGGCACGACGATCATTCCGCCCACTTCCTTACGCAGCATTTTCTGTGTCAGATCGGCAAGTTTGTCCGCACGTTCGTCAGAGCTGGCGAACAAGGCCATGTAGCCGTATTCCTCTGCAGTGGTCTCGATATTTTTCACGATGTCGGCGAAGAACATGTTGGAGATGTCGGAAACAATCACTCCTATGGTGTGGTTTGTTCCGTCCCGGAGGCTTTTGGCAAACCCGTTCGGCTTGTAATCCAATGCTTTGGCTATGCCACGGATCTTTTCTGCCATAGTGTCGCTCACCCTGTACTGCTTCTGCTTTCCGTTTAAGACAAAGGAGACGAGGGCCGGGGACGCTCCGGCCGCTTTCGCGATGTCTTTGATGGAAATACCCTTTTTTTTGCCTCCCATGTCGCTAAATTGTTTTTGCAAAGTTATACAAAATTTATCAGAAACAAAATCAACTTTTACAAAAAACGATGCAAATATTTTTGAATTTTCTTTGAAATCTAATTTCTAATTACTTACTTTGCGTTGTGATTTGAGGATTGTGTAGTAATTATTGACACTAAAATTACAGTGGATAACTGTCATTCAAAGGGGATTACCCCTTATTATTTGTATTATTTTGCTAAATTAATTTAGCATATTTGTAAATCAAATTAAGAGTCACTTTATGGAACATTTGCGCAAGGCGGAAATGAAGAGAAACGGCAGAGGGCGCTCTTTGCCGGGAGTACTTCTCGCTTTTTTGTTGTTTGCCACCGCTTGGCAGGCTTATGCCCAGAAAACAACATTCAAAGTGTCCGGAACCGTTCTGGACGCTCAGACGAAAGAACCTGTGATCGGAGCCGGAGTCATGATGAAGGCCTCTAATCTGGGAACCGTGACAGACATTGACGGCAATTATGTCCTCACCGTCAATGATCCCAAAGGAGTCCTTGTCGTCTCGGCGGTGGGGTATAGGAATGTAGAGATGAACATAAACAACAGAGCCGTCATCAACATCCTCATGGAGAGTGATATGGAATCTTTGCAGGATGCCGTTGTGATTGGCTATGGCTCTCAAAAGAAGGCCACGATCACAGGCTCTCTCACGCAGGTGGATGTCAAGCTTCTGGAGCAGTCCGCCGCTCCATCGCTTTCCAATTCGTTGGGAGGGACCATGCCCGGAATCATCACCCGCCAGAGCAGCGGTGAGCCTGGGTACGATGGTGCGACTATCCTTATACGTGGCATGGGCTCATGGGTGAACTCGTCACCGCTGGTTCTTGTCGATGGTGTGGAACGGGACATAAACCTTATCAACACGGACGAGATAGCGTCATTCTCCATCCTCAAGGACGCTTCCGCTACCGCTGTGTACGGAATGCGCGGAGCGAACGGTGTCATTCTGATCTCCACGAAGAAAGGTGTGGTCGGAAGGCCTAAGGTGTCATTCCGCATGGAAGCCACCCAGCTTCATGGACTTCGTTTCCCTGACTACATCAAAGGCTACGAGTTCGCGAACTTGATGAACGAGGCCTGCACAGTCGGCGGCACTGCCTTGCCATGGTCTGACGAGGAAGTGGAGAAGTTCCGCGACGGTTCTGATCCGTACAATTATCCAAGCGTGGACTGGACCAATGAGACATTGAAGAAGAATGCGTTCCAGACAATGAACACGCTTTCCGTCACAGGAGGTAATGAGACTGTCAGGTATTATGTAAGCGTCGGGTTCACGTCACAGAGTGGCCTTTTCAAAGAAGATCCTGCCTATGACTACAGGACCAATTCCCTTTCCCAGAGATATAATTTCCGTTCGAATGTGGACATAAACCTGACGAAGGACTTCTCGTTGTCACTGGGACTTGCCGAGATCATTGAGGACAGAACCTACCCGGGAACCCCGGCTGCGACCATATTCAACGCCCTGAGGGTCTGCTCCCCGATTTCTTTCCCGGTGAGGAACCCAGATGGAACATTCGGCGGAGGAAACACTTCCTACGAATGGATCAGCCCTTATGTGTATGCCACGAACAGTGGCTATTCAAAGCAGTTTCGTACCACCACACAAGGCACGGTGGGAGCCAAATGGGACTTGTCCACTTTGATCACTCCCGGTCTTCAGTTGGAGGGTAATTTCTCTTTCGACCATTTTTATATTAATGAAGCCACCCGCAACAAGCAGCCTCTTATCAAGAAATATCTCGGTGTCGATCCAAACACAGGCGAGGACCGGTACACCTTGATCAAGGAAGAGACTGCGATGGGGTACAGGATCGCGTCTTCCGGTTCCAACAGGGCTTATTATTACGATCTCAGGTTGAACTATAACAGAACGTTCAACAATCATAATGTCGGTGCGATGGCCATGTTCAACCGCCGTGACTATAAGGATCTCACCGCCAGAACCTCCACCCTGAACCTTCCTTACAGACGTCAAGGCTGGGCAGGACGAATAACTTACAATTATGCGCAGAGATACTTGTTCGAGTGGAACTTTGGTCTTAACGGATCAGAGAATTTCGCCCGTGGGAAACGTTACGGATTCTTCCCGGCATGGTCCGCCGGATGGGTCCCATCAGAAGAGAACTTTTGGAACATCAGGTGGATCAACCATTTGAAGATCAGGGGTTCATACGGTCTTGTCGGGAATGATGCCTCCGGTTCGGCAGGACGTTTCTTTTACATGTCGACCGTGAACAAGACCGCCAACGGCTATCTCTTCGGAGATTCGCAGAACCTCTATAACGGAATGGCTGAGTTGCAGATGGGCGCCTCAAACGCCACGTGGGAAGTATCGCACAAGACGGATCTTGGTTTGGATCTGGAATTGTTCGACAGGAAGATTCGCCTTTCCGCTGACTGGTTTTACGAATATAGAGACCAGATACTCCTGAAAAGGCAGCAGATTCCGGACATCATGGGGGCGGCATGGGGAGATACTCCATGGGCCAATCTCGGTATAATGGAGAACCGTGGTGTGGATGGACAGATCGAATTCACAAACACGACCAGCCACGGCTTTTTCTATTCAGTGAGAGGTAATATCACCTACGCCAAGAACAAGATCATCGAGGATGACACGGCGAGAGCTTTGTTTGACTACCAGAACACAAGGGGACATTCCACAGGCTTGGCCCTTGGCTATGTGGCTGAAGGTCTGTTCCAATCCCAGGAGGAGATTGACAACAGCCCTAAGCAGGAGTTGGGATCGTACACCGTCGGAGACATAAAGTACAAGGATCTCAATGGTGATGGTGTCATCAACGCCTACGACCGCACATGGATAGGTTATCCAAGAGAGCCGAGGTTCATGTTCGGATTCGGCTTCACATTAGCTTACAAAGGTTTTGACCTGTCCATGAATTTCACCGGAGCGGCGCAGACCAGCCTGTTCGTCGATTCCGCGAGCATGTGGCCGTTCGCGTTGGATTATCCGGGGTACAATGTCTTGCGTGAATATTACGACAACCGGTTCATCCCGGGAGCGGACAATACCAATGCCAAATATCCGGTCGTGCACAACGGTACCTCATCCAACAACTATCAGATAAACACGTTATACCAACACGACGCGTCGTATCTGAAGCTCAAGACCGCCGAATTCGGGTATTCGCTCGACAAGAATCTGGTGTCAAGGATGGGTCTTGAGTCTATCCGCCTGTTCGTGAACGGAAATAATCTTCTATGTTTTGATGGAATTAAAATCGTTGACCCTGAGTCTAATAACCTTGCCAACAGCACTTATCCGACCCAAAGGGCGATGACAATAGGTGTTCAAGTCGGCTTTTAATTATTGATTGATTATGAAAAAGATAGGTAATATATTCATTGGACTGCTTTTGCTGGCGGGATTTGCCTCGTGCGAGGATTTCCTGGACATGGCTCCGGATGAGAATCTCACGATCGAGGATGTGTTCTCCAACAGAATCTACACAAGGGATTTTCTCACGCACATATATTCATGGACTCCGACAGAGGCTAATATGGCTGACGACGGAGGGGCGTGGAGAAACCCATATACCGCCGGCTGCGATGAGATGGAATGCGCCTACGGTGGAGCCTATGCCCACCAGATTAACAATGGCGGCTGGAATCCCAATGACATCTCAAGAACTCAGGTCTGGTCGGAGTCTTACATGGCTTTGAGAAAGGTAAACATGTTTCTGGAAAATGTTGATAAGTGTCCGGCGGCCGAGGAGGAGGTCCGTCGTTGGAAAGGCGAGGCGTATTTCCTCAGGGCGTGGTATCATTTTCTCGTGTTCAGGGCATACGGTGCGATTCCGATTGTTGACCATGCCTTTGACATCAACGAAGACATATTGTCAGTGAGAAGGTCCTCGGCTGATGCGGTAGCTCAGTTCATCGCTGATGACTGCGACATGGCGGCAGAATACCTTTATGATACGGACAAATGGTCCTCAACCGACACAGGACGCGCAACGAGGCTCTCGGCCAAAGGCCTGAAGTCAAGGGTGCTTCTCTACATCGCTTCTCCGCTTTACAACGGGGATGAACTTTTCGCCGAATTGAAGGATCCTGTTGACGGGACACCGTTGATTTCACAGACTTATGACAAGAAAAAATGGAAGGCAGCCGCGGACGCGGCGTTGGATTGCATTAGCACAGCTGAACAGAGCGGAAGGGAGCTTTACAATGAGAAACCTGAAGATCCGGTTTTGAACTATCAGAACATATTCAATGACAATTGGAATGACGAGATTCTGTGGGCGAAGAACATCGGCACTTACGATCACTGGCTCAACTGTTCTGATCCTGTGTCTTTCGGTTGTTTTTCGATTCTGGATCCTACGCAGGAAATGGTTGACGCTTATGAGATGGAGGATGGCTCAACTCCTATCACTGGCTACACCAACGATGGACTTGTCCCTGTGATAAACAAAGAGTCTGGATACGTTGAGAGCGGGTTCGCCGAAGATGAGTTCGAAGGGCGTTGGCAAAAGGGTGTGTCGAACATGTACACTCATCGTGAGCCTCGTTTCTACGCTTCCATAAACTTCGCCGGTGCGATTTGGAAGACAACACGTGAGTCCAACTGGACCAAACCGCATGTCAACGAATTTTGGTTCAGGGGAATAGATGGAAAGAACAATGCAGGATCGGACTATTGCAAGACAGGGTATCTGATGAAGAAGCTTCACTATCCTACCAGAATACCTTGGCAATACACTCCTAACATGATGTGGGTTTACATCCGTCTCGGAGAAATCTATCTTAACGCGGCGGAAGCCATCAATGAATATTATGGTCCGGCCGACGCTTACAAGTACGTGAACGCGATCAGAAACAGGGCCGGATTGCCGGATCTTCCTGAAGGACTGTCCGCTGATCAGATGCGGGAGAGGATCAAGCATGAGCGGAGAATAGAGCTTGCCTTTGAGGTTCACAGGTTCTTTGATGTCAGAAGATGGCTCGAAGGCCCGCAGACTCAGGGCGTCCCGATTCACTCGATGAATATTTGGGAAGGCGAGGATATGCAGGATCCTGCTTACTACAAAAGGAAGAAGGTCGAGGATAGGGTGTTCGAGTCCCCTAAACATTATTTCTTCCCTATAGAACAGGCTGAGATTGACAAGCATGAGAAGAGAGAGCTTGTGCAGAATCTTGGGTGGACGACATTGAATTAGAAAAATAACATAAAAAATCATGATGAGTATGAAAACGAATTATCCAAAAATCGGGATCAGGCCGATCATAGACGGTCGCAGAGGCGGCATCAGGGAATCATTGGAGGACATGACGATGGGCATGGCCAGACGTGTCGCCGAACTTTATACTGAAAAATTGAGGTACAGCGACGGGACACCTGTGCAATGTGTGATCGCTGACACGACGATCGGAGGAGTCGCCGAAGCCGCCGCGGCGACCGAGAAATTCAAGAGCGACAACGTCGGAGCGGTCATCTCTGTGACACCATGCTGGTGCTACGGGGCCGAGACCATAGACATGGATCCTCTCATGCCGAAGGCGATCTGGGGATTCAACGGAACGGAGAGGCCGGGTGCGGTCTATCTTGCCTGCGCTTTGGCCGCCCACAACCAGAAAGGACTTCCTTCTTTTGGAATATATGGACATGACGTGCAGGATGTCACCGACAGCGGGATCACCCCGGACGTGGAGGAGAAACTTTTAAGATGGGCCAGAGCCGCTGTCGCCGTGATGCAGATGCGTGGCAAATCGTACCTTGCCATAGGTTCGGTGTCGATGGGAATCGCCGGCTCGACAGTCAATCCGGACTTCTTCCAGGAATACCTTGGAATGAGAAATGAATACGTGGACTGCTCCGAGATCCAAAGAAGAATCGAGCTTGGAATCTATGACAAGGGAGAATTTGCCAAGGCAAAGGAATGGGTAGAGAAAAATTGCAAGTCACACGAAGGAAAGGACCTTAATCCGGAGCACCTGTGCTACCCGAGGGAAAAACTTGACGAGGTCTGGGACTATGTCACAAAGATGGCGATGATCTTCAGGGATCTCATGTATGGCAACCCTGAACTGACCCGCATGGGATTCGAGGAGGAAGCCGCCGGGCATAATGCGATCACGGGCGGATTCCAAGGGCAGCGCCAATGGACTGACTTCAAACCGGACGGAGATTTTGCGGAGGCTCTTCTTAATTCTTCCTTTGACTGGAACGGAATTCGGGAGCCGATCACATTCGCCACGGAGGATGATTCGCTTAACGCCGCCACCATGTTGTTCCTGCATCTTCTTACGAACAGGGCGCAGATCTTCGCGGATGTAAGAACCTATTGGTCTCCTGAGGCTTACAAGCGTGTCACGGGAAAGACTCTGACAGGTGACGCCGCTCCGGGATTCATCTATCTGATCAACTCGGGTTCATGCGCCCTTGACGCTACCGGCCAGATGACAGACGAGAACGGGAAGCCTGAGATGAAACATTTCTGGGAGATGAGTCAGGAGGATGTGGACAAATGTCTGGACAACACAACTTGGTATCCTTCCGGAAGAGAGTACATGAGAGGAGGCGGGTTCTCCTCCCAGTTCCTGACAAAAGGCGGAATGCCTGTGACCATGTGCCGCCTGAATCTCATAAAGGAACTCGGACCGGTCCTTCAGATAGCTGAGGGTTGGACTGTGGACATCGACCCTGAGGCCTTCAAGATCATCACCAAGCGTACCGATCCGACCTGGCCGTCCACTTTCTTCACTCCAAGGTTGACCGGCGAAGGCGCGTTCAAGGATGTATGGACTGTCATGAACAAGTGGGGAGCCAACCATGGTGCCATCAGCTACGGACATGTTGGTGCGGACATGATCACGCTTGCCTCGATGTTGAGGATCCCTGTCTGCATGCATAATGTGGATACGGACAAGATATACCGTCCTTCGGCGTGGGATGCCTTTGGAATGGAGACAGAAACCGCTGACTTCCGCGCATGTCAGGCCTATGGCCCTCTTTACAAGTAACAGAATATGAACAGAATTACATTTGGGGCGATGGCCGTCGCCATGATGTGCGGCTGTTGCTGTTGTGACAAAGAATATAAGATGGGAACTTACGGTTATGATCTGGCGTTCTTCGCCAGACATGAGATTTCTACTGTGGAACTGGAAAGCGTGGACGGCAGGTCTCGGCTGCTTATTGTCCCCGCGTATCAAGGAAGGGTGATGACATCTACCGCAGACGGATTGGATGGCAAGAGTTATGGCTGGATAAACTATAAATTTATAGAGGCTGGCAAGGTAAGTCCTCAGTTTAATCCTTTTGGAGGGGAGGAACGATTCTGGATCGGTCCGGAAGGAGGGCCTTTCTCGTATTACTTCAAAAGGGGAAACGAGCAGGTTTACGAGAACTGGAAAGTTCCGGCTCCGATTGACACGGACACCTATGACATTGAGGAACAATCGGGATCGAATGTGGTGTTCGTCAAGGACTTCAATGTGAGAAACGCCTCGGATGTTGAATTCGCGATGGGAGTGCGCAGAACCATCTCAATGTTGGACAAGAGTGGTCTGGAAACTTTGTTGGGTGTGGAGATCCCGGACGGGTTGAACACGATAGTTTACAAGACAGAGAACGTGATACGCAACAACGGTGATTTCACATGGACGAAAGAGACCGGAATGCCGTCAGTCTGGCTGCTGTCCACATTCAATCCTACACCTACTACCACGGTGTTCATTCCTTATGAAAAAAGCTTCGGTGGGAAAAAAGTGAATGATGAATATTTCGGGAAAGTCCCGGCTGACCGTCTGGTCCTTGAAGACGGCGTGGCGTATTTCAAGATCGACGGGGAATACAGGGCCAAGATCGGACTTCCGGAAGGCAGCGCCAAAGACATCTGCGGAAGTTATGATTCCAAGGCCGGGGTATTGAATATCCTGAAATACACTGTACCTGAGGGTCATGCTGACTATGTGAACGGCCAATGGGGCGAACAGGAGAATCCTTTCTCCGGAGATGTCATCAATTCCTACAACGACGGGCCTACTGAGACCGGATTCGTTCAGGGGCCGTTCTATGAGGTCGAGACATCTTCTCCGGCGGCGAATTTGGCTCCCGGCGAGTCTCTGACCCATGTTCAATATACCATTCACATCGAGGGAACGCATGATCGTCTGTCCGCCATCGCGAAGAAAGTGTTCGGGGTGGATCTGGACGTGGTCGCGAACAAATTCTCTAAATAAACGCGGGCAATGGAAAACAATAACAGGTTGGTACCTAAAGGTATTGTCTGGCCTTTCATATTGCTGACAACCTTGTTCTTCGCATGGGCCGTGCCGAACAATCTGACCGACACGATGCTGGCTGTCTTCAAGCGGATCATGAGCTTTTCCGACTCGAAGACAGCGTGGATCCAGGTCGTATGCTATCTGCTGGGCTACGGATGCTTTGCCGTTCCCGGGGCTATATTCATAAAGAAATATTCCTACAAGTCCGGGGTCATGCTTGGACTGGGATTGTATGCCTTGGGGACATTTATGTTCTATCCTTCCTCAAAGGTGGCTGTCGCCAACAATGAGATCGGCTACATTATGTTTCTTGCCGCCATTCTGGTCTTGTTCGCGGGATTGTCTATTCTGGAGACATCCACGAACTCCTATGTCTGCGCGATAGGGCCGGAGGAGACCGCCACAAGGCGACTTAATTTCGCCCAGTCGTTCAATCCTTTCGGAGCGATAACCGGTGTGGTCCTTTCGCAGATTTTCATCCTGTCCCGGCTTAACACCTTGACGGCCGCGGAAAGGGCTGCGATGTCCGACGCCGACTTGGCTGCCGTTCAGGCAGCCGAGCTCAATTCGGTCACCAACACGTATGTCATCCTTGGATGTGTGATGCTGGTGATTCTGTTGGCCATAGCGCTGACAAGAATGCCGAATCTGAAAGAAGGAGGCTCTCTTGACTTCAAAGCTTCGGTCAAACGGCTTGTCAAAAACAAGAACTATGTTTGGGGCGTGGTCGCACAGTTCTTTGACATCGGAGCGCAGATCGCTGTATGGTCTTATGTGATAAGGTATGCCATGCACAACCTTCATTTCGACACGATCATTTCGTCTCTGGGCGCAAATGCCTCCTCCGCCCAGATCATAGAGGCTTTGAGGAATGTGGAACCAGTGGCGAAAGGCTTTTACGCCGTGTGCGAGACCTTAGGACTTGACGCGCTTCTCCCGAGAACCGCGGAGCAGGCGGGCGCGACATATTACATCATGTCGTTGATCCTGTTTGTGGTGTCCCGTTTTGTGTGCACATGGCTTATGAAGTGGTTCCAGCCGAGGAAGATGCTCGCTACTGTCGCCGCCTTGGGCGTCCTGTGCTGCCTTGGAACCGTGTTCGGGACCGGATTCTTCGGAGTGTATTGCCTTATGGGGATTTCGGGATGCCTTTCGTTGATGTTCCCTACAATCTATGGATTCGGAATCCGCGGACTTGGAGAGGACACGAAGCTGGGTGGTTCCGGAATGGTCATGGCCATTGCCGGAGCGTCGGTTCTGACCCAGATAGAAGGCATTCTTTCGGATCAGTCCGGCAGCATAGCCACAGCTTACATCGTTCCGGCCATCGCATTCGCCGTGATCCTGTATTATGCGGCGGTGTTCTGTAAGAAACAAGAAAAACTGATGACAGATGGACAATAAGAAATACGTCATAGGGGTTGACTATGGAACAGACTCTTGTCGGGCTATCCTTGTGGATGCCGCTGATGGAAGATGTCTTGCGGAGTCTTCTTGTGAATATCCAAGATGGGCGGCCGGTAAATATTGCGATCCGGCGAAAGACATGTACAGGCAGCATCCGGACGACTATATTGAATCATTCAAAAGTGTGATCTCGGGAGTGGCGTCAAAGGTCGGGAAAGACGTGATGGAAAATGTCAAGGGACTTTCTTTTGACACCACCGCCAGCACACCGGTATTGGTTGACGCTGAAGGGACTCCGCTTTCGTTGTTGCCGGAATTCCGTGAAGAGCCTGACGCGATGTTTGTTCTGTGGAAAGATCACACGGCCAGAAAGGAGGCCGATGAGATCAACGCCCTATCGAAGCGGTGCGAGGTTGACTATACCGCATATTCAGGAGGAATATATTCATCGGAATGGGCTTGGTCAAAGGTGCTCCATATTCTGAGGACAAACAAGAAAGTCGCTTCGGCCGCATGTTCCTGGAGCGAGCATTGTGATTGGATGCCGGCCTGGGTTGTCGGAGACACCGCGCCTGAAAGAATCAAGAGGAGCCGTTGCGCGGCGGGGCACAAGGCCATGTGGAACGCGAAGTGGAATGGCTTCCCGTCTGAAAGTTTTCTGAATATGCTTGATCCTGCGCTTGGCAGGATGCGGAATGTTTTGGGGCAGGATACTTTCACCTCAGATGTCTGTGTCGGAATCATAAGAGCTGACCTTGCCGTTGAGCTGGGACTGCCTGTGACCGTGAAGGTTGGTGTCGGTTCAATTGACGCGCATGTCGGTGCGGTCGGCGCTTCGATCTCTCCTGACACCCTCGTCCGGATCATGGGGACCTCTACCTGCGACATCCTTGTGTGCCGTCCGGAGGAAATCGGTGACAGGTGCCTGAAAGGAATCTGTGGTCAGGTTGACGGCTCCGTTCTCCCTGGTTTTGTCGGATTCGAGGCCGGACAGGCCGCGTTCGGTGACATTTACGCCTGGTTCCGGAGACTTCTGCTGTGGCCTGTGGAGAAAATGCTGCCGGAGAAAGCCGAAGAACTGAAATCGGCCATGTTGCCAATGCTGGAGAAAGAGGCCATGAAGATCAATGATTCAGAATCTTCTGTACTTGCTTTGGACTGGATGAACGGGCGACGCACTCCGGACTCTGACCAAAATGTCAAAGGCGCGATAGCTGGACTCACTCTCGGGACAACCGCACCGATGGTCTATAAGGCATTGATAGAGGCTACCGCATTTGGCTCCAAGGCCATAATCGAAAGATTCGCTTCTGAAGGAATCGCGATTAGATCGGTAAGAGCCATCGGAGGGATCTCGCAGAAATCCGCTTTTGTGATGCAGACATTGTCGGATGTGTTGGGAATGCCTATTACCGTTGTGTCTTGTGATCAGGCCTGTGCTTTGGGAGCCGCTATGTTCGCCGCCACAGCCTCTGGAATATACCCGGATGTGGCAAGTGCGCAGCGGGCCATGAAGGCACCGGAAGGGCGCCGGTATGAGCCGGACATGGATCGCAACAGATTCTATCAGAGTGTTTATGAGAAGCGTTACACGGCTCTGGGACGATTCGCTGACGCTGACTCCAGATAATTTTCTAAAAAGATCTATAAATGAAAAAAGTTTACGAATATATGCTTCCGGCGGTGATGCTTGCTGTTTTCGCCGCTTGTTCAGATAACAATAATGATTCAGACCTCGTCGCGGACTATCAGGAAGTGGCGTTTGACGCTTCCGTGGCTCATGAGGGGTTGGATCTTGGTTGGAAAGAGGGCGACGCTGTCTCTGTCTTCGACGGCAAGGCGAACCATAAGTTCACGGCCGTCGGGTCTGGCGATGTGGTGAGGCTTTCGGGAACCGCGAATGTGAAGGCTGCGGCCTACATGGGACTTAGGCCTTACCACGAAGGTTTGTCCAGATATGGCGGAAAAGTCAATGTTGAGATTCCGTCTTCCCAAGTGGCGGTCAAAGACGGGATCAATGTCGATTATCTGTTGATGGCTGGATATTCAAAAGCACCTGTGTCAGAGATGGATTTCAAACTGATGCCGGCTATCATGAAACTTGACATTTCCGCTGAGGGCTACAACGTCGTGTCTGTCCAGATTTCAGCCAAGGGAGAGGAGGTCATTTCAGGAGACTGCTCGATAGGGCTTTTCCCAGAGCCTGAGATCAGCGCCAGACCGGAAGGTTCGTCCAAAGTGACTTTGACAGGAGAGAACTTGTCCGGCGTGTACTACGTGGCGACTATCCCTCAGAAGTTGTCCGAAGGGCTTGTTGTCAGCATATCCGATGAGAATGACGCAAGGTGTGAGATCTCGGTTCCTGCGATGGAAACCAAACCCGGTGAGATCGTGGAACTTGAGAAAATGACAGGACTTGAACTGAAAGAGGCTGTGAATCCAGATCCTACTTCAGTTTCCGGAGCCGTCATCCTTAAGGCTTCTTTCTCGGAAGCTGATTTCAACATCCTTTCCGATCCAAGTTTCGAAGACTATCCGGACATGGCCATAGGTGCGAGGTCAAGTTGGAAAGGCATCAATCCAGCTGTGGCAAGAATCGCCGGGCATACCGGTTCCTATGGGTGGAGATTGGACAATGCCATCCCTGGCGTGTGGATGGAGCTTTACACCCAGTGCGTCGGATTCAGAAAGAATACTGATTACGTCTATTCAATGTACGGAATGGCCGGGACACCGCACGCCTATAACGGGGTCCGTCTTTTCCCTGCCAACATCGGGATTGAACGAGGAGGTGTCGGCCCGAATTCATGGTCAGACTATGAGGAGGACACGCAGTGGGTCTATGTGGATAAGGAATTCAACACAGGCACTAATTTCTATGGAGACATCTTTGCCGGATTATGGGGAGATGCCGGGGCATTCATCTCTGTGGATGATGTCAGGGTTATTCCTAAGGGCTACGATAAAAAGTCAATGGCGACACTATCGGTCGATCACGTCGCGTCCGTCAGCAACGCCACATTCGACGAGGTCAAGTCTTTCGGAAAGGTAGTCGCATGGAAATGCGCTGACGGCAAGATCGCGTTCTGTTTCTCCAATCCTGTCATAAATGGCGTGAAGTACAGCACTGCTGTCGCTTACACGGAGAATGATTCCTTTGACGGGAATATGACGATTTCCAAATTCATAAAGAGCAAAGGACGCATAAACGAAATCTCCTCCTTGGCAGCTGGTGAGTTGTCCATTGTCCCGGATGCCGTGTTCCGCGACTCGGAGAAACTGTACATGCACTATTTCGCGACAACGGAGGAGACAAGTGTGGACGGTTGGAAGACATCCCGTACAGGATTCCTTGTTTCGGCGGACGATGGCAAGACCTGGTCTTCCTGCGGGGATGCTTTCTGGACGGCAAACGGTAAGTTCGCGCAAGCCGGAGTCGCGCGCAAGGATGGCTACACATACATTGTTGGATCAGAGCCGGGAAGGTCAAACGATTGGTATAAGAACTTTTTTGTCGCCAGAGCCTCTGACGGAAAGGATTTCACCTCGCCGTTGTCTTATGAGTATTGGACCGGCAATGAATATGAGGCCGTGGAAGAATCTTCGGTAGGAGGTGACGCCCTGATCACGGTCGGGGATATTTCGGAACCGTCTCTGGTCTGGAATGCCAAGTTTGGAAGATGGATGCTCATCTACCGTTCCAATAAGCATTGTGGTTTGGTTTACAGGGATTCGGACTCTCCGGAAGGCTTCTGGTCTGGAGAGAAGATCCTCACAGACGATGACAAGACCGGAATCCTCACCGCACCTGAAGTCCTTGGCGTGGATGAAGATGGCAACATCCTGATCTTGGCGACAAGACTATAGATGTTTGTTTTGGTTGAGGTTGGCCGAAAAGAAACTTTTTGGCCAACCTTTAGAATATAACCATGTCACGATTGTTTTGTTTTCTCACCTTCGTGTCTCTTTTGTTTTCCGAGGGCTGCGCCATGTTTTCCATAAGACGTGCGGTGTCTCCTTTGGATGATGTAAGAATAGTTTGGGACGGAGGGACGGAAAGAAAAATCAAGGAGAGTGGCACCTATGCCAGGATCATACGGTGCTCGGACGGCCGCTTTTGGATGGCGTTCGAGGATCTGCATGGTAATGTGGCAGTGTCTTATAGCTATAACTGTCATGCTTGGAGTGAGGATAGGGTAGTATTTCCACGTAAATTTGAATCAGGTACATTGGTGAATGCGGCAAATGCGGAAATCATTGCCTTGGATAATGGCATTCTTGTCTGTGGTGCGAACTATAGACCTGTCTCGCAAGGGTTGGCTTCATATTCAATAGCGGTCAGCCGCAGTCTTGACAATGGCTTTACTTGGGAACCGCCACGTGTCCTGTATGAGGCCGGGACTTTTTTCAAGGACGGCTGCTGGGAACCTTCCTTTCTGCGGCTGCCCGACGGTACACTGCAATTGTATTTCGCGAACGAATCTCCATACCGGGAATCGGACGAGCAGGAAATCTCTCTTCTGGAGTCAAAGGATAATGGTGGCACATGGACCGCAATACCGCGGACAGTCTCATTTCGGAAGAACCATCGTGATGGTATGCCTGTGGCTGAGATATTCGGCAATGACATTGTTCTGGTCATCGAAGACAATTATGACGGTGATTTCAAACCATATACGGTAAGAACGTCTCTGTCTGACAATTGGAATATTCCCGTGTGTGGGAACTCGCCGGAAAGAAACAAGGCTTTGGTGGATGATGTCCCTGATTCCGCTTATATGGGTGCGCCTTATTTGCTCAAACTGCCAAGCGGTGAGGCTGTGGTCAGTTATCAGACAAATGAAAAACGTGGCCGTGACCGGGAGTTGTCCAGCATGGAAGTCGCCATTGGTGATTCCTGCGCCAGAAATTTCACGAAACGTTCCCGTCCATTCGATATCCCTGAAAACAGAAGCGGGAAATGGAACTCTCTTATGCTTCTGAATGATAGTACTATACTGGCTGTTTGCTCTTCTGATCGGGACGGTAATCCTGCCATTTGGGTCAAGGAAGGACGTATCTTGAGAAATCATTTCGATTGAAAGTTGAATAAAAACGGATTTTCTTCAAAAACAGGATTATCTTTGCCGATTGGAAATCACCAACCTGACTACAGATAATGCTTGGAAGAATCATATCCGTACCTCTCGCCTTGATTTTGGCTCTGCCGGCTGGCTCGCAGAACCTGTCAGACGGTTCGGCTCAGTCAAGTCCGCTCCCCTATTGGCAGACGGGGCGTCACGCATCCTCTTTGTCAGACAGTTCATCCTTGTCCCCGGCGGCCGCTCGGGCATATTCACAAATGCCTCAAAACAGCCGCGTAGGTGTCGGGTTCCCGAGGACGCGGCTGGGGCGGGTGGTGGTCATAAGCGCTCCGCTGATCGCAGAGGGATTGGTGGCCAAGAAGTTGGACGGACGGTTCAAAGGTCTGCGGAACGATTATATTCCTGACTTTAAGAAGAGCGCCGATGACTACCTGCAATATTCCCCGCTCGCGGTGATGGTCGGACTGAAAGCGCTTGGGGTGGAAAGCCGCAGCTCGTGGGAGAGAATGGCGGTGTCGGACGCTATTTCCGCCGTTCTGACGGCGGGCATCGTCGGCACGCTGAAGAACACCACCAACGTCACCAGACCGGATGGTTCAGATGACAGATCCTTCCCTTCGGGACACACCGCCACCGCGTTCATGACCGCCACAATGCTTACCAAGGAATATGGCAGTGTGAGTCCATGGATCGGTGTCGGGGCCTATTCCGTGGCCGCCGCGACGGGGCTTATGCGTGTCGCTAACAACAAGCATTGGCTCAGCGATGTGCTGACGGGAGCCGGGGTCGGAATCCTCGCCACGGAGACCGGGTACTGGATCACCGACTTGATATTCAAGGATAAAGGTTTGTCTGCCACTTATGCCGACTATCCCGATGATGTAAGTCCGAGTACTTCTTTCTTGGGTCTTTATCTCGGGGTGAATCTGCCGCTTTGTGATTACGATATAGACGAGACCAACGAGTTCCGGACTTCCACCGGAAGCACCGCCGGCCTTGAGGGGGCTTGGTTTCCTTGGCGGCATTTCGGGATCGGGGGACGCTTCACGGCTACCAACACGTTGATATTCACAGATGACGATGAGGCGAAAAACTCTTTTGATGCCGTCTCTTTCTCTGGAGGAGGCTACTTCTCCCTTCCATTGTCTTCCTTCTGGTCAGTCGGAGCAAAACTGCTCGGCGGCTATGTCCGCTACCCGAAACTGAGCCTTGCCGGCAAGACAGTGCCCTCAGCCGGAGGTTTCACCTTCGGCACCGGCATGTCTTTGTCCTTCAAGGTCAATTCCTCTTACGGAATGAGACTTTTCCTGGACTACAACCTCCTCCCGCCCCACAGCAAATCTTCTAATGAATATATGAATATGCTCACGCTCGGCACCTCCTTCGTTGTCCTGCTGTGATCCCCGCCGGGCATCGGACCTTGAACTCACCACGTCGGTCACTGAGCCTGTCGAAGTGCCAGAGCTAAACACACAACCAGTTGAGTGCTAAAGGGTGAAGTACCACTCGCTGATATTCATAAAGATATAAAACGCTGCCAGTCATTTTGGAAGGGCAGCTTTTATGAATATATTCATTTATAATTAATTACAGTTTACGCCAAGGCATCGTCATCTGTGCGGCCTTCTGATCTCAAGAATACTCCCGTCACGCAGGAGCGAAAGCAATCCGAGCGGCTCCCCGATTCACCTCAAAGGCGGTTTCTGGTGGTGCGCTCTGGCGATTGTCGTAATCTTTTCCGTTCCGTGCATCGGAGGCCGCCAGTGTCTGTGGGACGGACTGTATCAGGCGGTCAGCATATTGATCCTCTTCCCGTTGCTGGTCCTTGCCGGAGCTGGTTCCAAAACCACTGACGCCAAAAGCACGGCTGTCTGCAAGTGGATGGGCGAGATCTCATACCCTCTTTACATCACCCATTTCCCTCTGATATACATGCAGGTGAACTGGGTGGCCGAACACCCCGCCGCTCCGCTCTGGCAGCATATCATCGTTTCTGTCGGGGTCTTCTTCGTCGCGGTAATCCTCGCCTGGGGTCTGCTTAAAATCTATGACATCCCTGCGCGTGAATGGCTTAAGAAGGCTCTTTTTGCCAAGAAATAATTGAAAATATATTTCAAATTCTGAAATTATTGCTATTTTTGCACTATGCGTATAATAGCAATAAATACATTACGTGAATATTGGATGACTCATTCTGACACGCAACAGCCTTTGAGTGAGTGGTATGTGAAAGTCTCGCACGCTCATTGGAAGTCATTCAATGATATGCGGAAGGATTTCAATTCGGTGGATTATGTGGGGAACCAACGTTATGTATTTAACATAAAAGGCAATAATTACAGGTTAATAGTGGCGGTGAAATTCACTCCAGAACTGGTCTATATCAGATTTGTAGGAACTCATCAGGAATATGACCGTATTGATGTCTCTAATATTTAAAGGTGAAGATTATGGCACAGATAAAAAGTGAAACACAGTACAAAGCGATAATGGGAAGGATAGACGAGTTATTTTTCTCAACTGATGAAAACACCCCTGCGGATGATCCGAAACTGTTGGAACTCGATGCCCTTTCCGCTCTTGTTGAGGAATATGAGCAGGAGCATTTCCCGATAACGACTCCGACTTTGGCCGCTACTCTTCAAGACAGAATGTCCAGAGAACACCTGAGCCAAAAAGATCTTTCATCCATTTTGGGAATATCTACTCCCCGCCTGTCCGAGATAATGACCGGTAAGAAAACTCCGACCTACAATCAAGCCAGAACGATGGTTCTGAAACTGGACATCGACCCGGCGATTGTTCTGTCAGTCTAAGACGTTTTGGGGAGTGTTTTACAAACCATGGCCGTGGGACAGGCCGTGCAGTAGTCTTGAATCATATTTGTATGGCCGGCCCTACTCATATAGGTGGGGTCGGCCTCGTTACCTTGCGCCACAGGGCGTACAGGGCATGATGTGCGGCTATGGTCTGAAAGTTCAGAACTGTCAAGACAGCCGGGCCTTGGCCTCCTCGGTGGTCTCGCTGTCTTTCCTGAAGAGGATGTCAACGAACTTGTTCTCGATCTTGGTCCAGCCTTTGACAATTCCGTTTTGGAATTTTGTGTAACCTTTGACTGTTCCGTCCTGAATCTTTGTGTAGCCTTTCACCACACCGTTCTCGATTTTCTTGTAGCCGTCAACAACGGCCTTTGTGTCCTTTGTCATAGTGAATGTCGTGTCTTTCTTGTTGTCAGAGATGGTGACCGTCCTTACGACAATCACAGTGTCGGTCTCCACCTTGAGCGGAGTCTGCGCCTGCGCCGACAGTGAGCCGGCAAGCATAAGAGGAAATACGAGTTTCTTTGTAAACATATTCATTGAGTTTTGATGTGCAAAGGTAGAGATTAAGAGGCTTGTGTTTTTGGGCTAATATTCCAAGATATTCGCTGAAAATTCCAAAATTGATGATGTGATTTCTCTTTTGGGCGAATTTTGATTAATTTTGCGCAAACAAAAGTGACTATGAGCCATAACATCCCATATCTGCTCTGGAGGGACAACCTGCCTCTCATAACCCCGGAGAACAAACGTCTGGGTGACGATTTTCTTGTGGTTGACATCAACCATACTGATGATGGGTTCGGCGGTAAGCCTTTCCTTTGCGATGTCACTTTCTCCATTGTCGTGACGAAAGGATGGAGTGAAGTGTCCATCAATATGCGGAAATATCGCATCGAGGCTCCGGCGGTTGTGATAGTTATGTCGGACTCCATAGTCAACGCCATAGGCAGTTCTTTGGATATGGAAGGCTTCGCACTGATAATGTCCGGCAGATTCCTTTCTCCGATGTTCAATAATGCTTCGCTGTCAACGTCCCTGCGGACAAGCGTGATGAAAAATCCTGTGATAGAACTGCAGGACCTGAATCCGTTCACGTGGTACAAGACTGCTTTGGAGAATCTGTTGGCATCTGACAGTTGCGCATTCAAGATGGAAACGGTCCAGCACCTGACCTTGGCTCTTTTCTATGGTTATATGCTCGGAAGGCATAAGGAGACGATGCCCGAGTCCAGCACCAGAAACGAGGAGATCACCAAAAACTTCCTGACTCTTGTAGAGGATGAATATAAGAACCACCGCGAGGTTCTCTGGTATGCCGACAGGATGTGCATAACGCCCAAATACCTTTCAATGGCGGTAAAGGAAGCCTCTGGCAGAACCCCTTTGGACTGGATCGAGGAATATTGCGTCATCGCCGCCAAAGCGATGCTCTTTTCCACCAGGATGTCAATAGACGACATCAGCGTTCGCCTGAACTTTGCCTCCCAGTCCCTCTTCGGCAAATTTTTCAAGAGAGTCACCGGCATCACGCCCCGCGACTACCGCAAAAGCCTCGGCAGATAGGCCACGGGCGGCATCGTGGTTATATTCATTATGTTTTATTTCATACTAATATATCATAAAATAAATAAAAATACCTATTTTTGTGTATTATATGATATATTGATATGGGAAAACACACTATGGCGACAAAGCTCCCACGAAAACTGGAGGAGAATATGAAAGTGGTTGGTGAGCAGATAAGGCTTGCCAGGCTTAGGCGTAATCTTAGCCGGGCTCAGGTCGCTGAACGCGCAATGTGCTCGGAGTTGACTGAGGCAAGGGTGGAGAAAGGAACACCGACCGTCGCCATAGGAATATATCTCCGCATTCTTTATGCTCTTCAATTGGAAGATGATGTCTTGTCTATCGCCAAGGATGACAAACTCGGCAAAGAACTACAGGACATAAATATGATAGGACGTGAGCGGGCCTCAAAGAAGTGATTACCTTATGAAAAGACTCTATGTGTACGCTGATTTCGATTGGCTGGACAAGCCGAGACTGATTGGTGAACTCGGATGCGAGAACGTTCGTGGCTCACAAAGCTATTCTTTTGAATATTCCAGAGAATGGTTGAAAGAATATGCCGGGATAATCCTTGGTGAGGACATCCGTAATTACCCAGGTGTGCAATACACACAGCCAGGCAAGGAGATATTCGGTTGTTTTTCAGATGCGTTGCCGGATCGGTGGGGGCGTACATTGCTGAAAAGACGTGAACAACTTCTTGCTAAGGAGGAAGGTAGGCAGGTTTGCGCGTTGTCATCATTTGATATGCTGGTCGGGCTTGAGGATCAGTCTCGTATGGGAGGATTCAGGTTCTCGGAAAGCCTTGGAGGGTCATTCATAAACACTACGGATAAATTTACCGTTCCTCCCATTGTCAATCTGTGTGAACTTGTGTCTGCAAGCCAGGCCGTGGAAGAGGCTGAGTCAAAAGGATTGCTCCCCGAGAAAAAATGGTTGGATCAGCTTTATAACCTCGGCTCTTCGTTGGGAGGCGCACGTCCTAAATCAAACATTATTGATGAATATGGCAGAATGAATGTCGCGAAATTTCCCTCCAGAAATGACGATTATGATGTCGGATTATGGGAACATTTCGCTCATTTGATGGCAGTAAAGGCAGGTATTTGTGCTGCGCAGACCAGAGTGGTGAAAGTAGGCTCGCCATTCAGCACGCTCTTGTCCAAGAGATTTGATCGTACCGAGACCGGTAAACGGATTCATTTCGCTTCTGCGATGACTATGCTCGGGCTTACAGATGGTGCGAACGCTCAAACCGGAAAAGGTTATCTTGATATTGTCGATTTCATAATCCGGGGATGCGTGGATGTGGAAAAGAACTTAAGGGAATTGTTCCGGCGTGTGGCCTTTAACCTTTGTATCGGCAATTCAGATGATCATTTCCGCAATCACGGTTTCTTGTTGACTCCGAAGGGTTGGACCTTATCTCCGGCCTACGACTTGAATCCGACCCTTGATCGTCATCAGGCCTTGCTGGTTTCCAGAGACTCCAACGAATCTGATCCGGATCTGCTTCTGGAAGCCGCTGAGGATTACTATATTCCTAAAGACGAGGCCTCAAGGATTATTGCGGAGGTCAAGAATTCATTGAAGGATTGGAAAACTGTCGCAAGACGTTTAGGCTTGCCGGAAAGGGACATCGACATCTTTGCCGGCAGGATTATAATTGGATAAGAAGGAATGGCGTTCTTTTTTCATCCAAACAAATCATCCAGAGTCACCTCGTTTTGGATGATGATACTCCTTGCTTTAGGAGTGGTGCAAATATAGCGATTAAGACGAAATTTTCTAACAATAACCGCGATAAGTTGTCTAAATCTCGTAAAATATTGATGATTTAGACTACTTATCGCATAAAACAGTATATCTTTTGAATATGCTCAATCCTTCCGGATGATCCGAAACTGTTGGAACTTGATGCCCTTTCCGCCCTTGTTGAAGAATATGAGCGGGAGCATTTCCCGATAGCGACTCCTACTTTGGCCGCAACCCTTCAGGACAGAATGTCCAGAGAGCATCTGAGTCAAAAAGACCTGTCGTCCATTTTGGGAATATCAACCCCTCGCCTGTCAGAGATAATGACCGGCAAGAAAACTCCGACCTGCAACCAAGCCAGGACGATGGTTCAGAAGCTGGGCATTGATCCGGCGATTGTCCTGTCAGTCTAATCTGTCCACTTTCGGCACAGCTGACTCACTTCTGCGTCGAGACTACTTCCAATCGTATTTTGGAGGTTCGAGATAATAGACACTCTCGCCATGCTCATTGTATTGTGAATTGTGTCCCACAACTCTGATTTCATAAGGAGTAGAGTGCGAATATATGTCTTGTGGCATTTCCACTTGCAACATATAGCATATGTCATCTCCCACGCTGTTGTCTTTATTCTTCATCGTCAACGGTTGAGTAGAGTATATCTCCAGAGGTTTGCCATCAACATATACCTCAAAAGTCATGAATTGAGGTTCTACAGTGACAATAGAGTTCTTTTCAGCATCACCTTTATCCACAAAGTTTTGATAAGCGAGAACCTTCGTAACACTCATTGGACGTGTATAAATGAGCAATTCCTGTCTGCCGCCATATTCTAAAAACGCCGTTGTTCCATATAACTCCAACTTATCATATCGGATATTCAAAGTGATATCACGGTCAGCGATAACATTCCAAGCCCAGAATTCGAGCTTCATGTCATCATGAGAAACTTGCTGAAGACGAGGATATTCATTAATACGCATAGCAGCTATAGCCGCATATCTTCCTTTTGGAATACTGTCAAGACAGTAATAGCCTTGTGAGTCACTTGCGGTTTCATAGGCTTCTGAGAAATCCGGATTATATATGAGAACTGTGCATGAGTCAATCGGATTGCCGTTATAATCAGTGACTTTCCCGGAAATCCTCACTATATCTGCCGCATAAGCACTAACAGAAAAAAGTAAAACAAGTAAATAAATCAATGTTTTTTTCATGACATTTTCAATTTATTGTAAATGTAGTAAACGTAAAATTAGAAATAATTTTGGAAATCACATAGGAAATCACATAGGAGCTGACGGAAGCAAGAGTTTGTCCGGTGAAAGCCTTGTTGGATGGACAAAATGTAGGAATCACGCGTTTTGTCCGTCCAGAGCGCAATCCACCGGACAAACAGTACCACAGTAGTTGCTTAAACTGAATACAATCAGAATTTTCTTGAATGGTCAACTAAAATCCTGTAATATTCCGTAAAAACAGATTTTCTTCAAATCTTTGTCACCAGAAAATCACCAACCTGACGACAAAGAATGCTTGGAAGAATCATATCCGTACTTCTCGCCTTGATTTTGGCCCTGCCGGCTGGCTCGCAGAGCAGGTCCGACAGTTCTGCCGTGTTTGACCTGTCACCGGCGGCCGCACAATCATATTCACAGATGCCTCAAAACAACTTCAAAAGTGCCGGGTTCCCTAAGACGCGGCTGGGTCGGGTGGTGGTCGTGAGCGCTCCGCTGATCGCAGAGGGTTTGGTGGCCAAGAAGTTGGACGGGCGGTTCCGGGGACTGCGGAACGATTATATTCCTGACTTCAAGAAGAGCGCCGATGACTATCTGCAATATTCCCCGCTTGCGGTGATGGTCGGGCTGAAGGCGCTTGGGGTGGAAGGCCGAAGCTCGTGGGGTAGGATGGCGGTGTCGGACGCTTTCTCAGCCGCTCTGACGGCGGGCATTGTCGGCACGCTGAAAAACACCACCAACGTCACCAGACCGGATGGCTCCAACAACAAATCCTTCCCTTCGGGGCACACGGCCACCGCTTTTATGGCTGCCACTATGCTGACCAAGGAATATGGCGATTTGAGTCCTTGGGTAGGTATCGGAGCATATTCCGTGGCCGCCGCGACCGGGCTGATGCGTGTCGCGAACAACAAGCATTGGCTCAGCGATGTGCTGACTGGAGCCGGAGTCGGAATCCTCGCCACGGAGGCCGGATACTGGATCACCGACTTGATATTCAAAGGTAAAGGGTTATCGGCAAGTTATCTCGACATTCAGGAAGAAGGAGAGGCAAGCGCATCATTTCTAAGCCTTTATCTTGGGGTGAACCTGCCGCTGAGTGACTACGACATCGACGAGGCCAACGAATTTCGGACCTCCACTGGAAGCACCGCAGGTCTTGAATGGGCTTGGTTTCCTTGTCGGAATGTCGGCGTCGGCGGACGCTTCACTGCTTCCAACACGTTGGTGATCACCGGGGACGATGAGGCGAAAAACTCCTTTGACGCAGTGTCTTTCTGCGGAGGCGGCTACCTATCCCTCCCTTTGTCATCCTGGTGGTCCGCGGGGGCCAAACTGCTCGGCGGCTACGTCCGTTACCCGAAACTCAGCCTTGCCGGAAGGACAGTACCCGCTGCCGGGGGCCTCACTTTCGGCACCGGCATATCCCTGTCCTTCAAGGCCAACTCATCCTACGGAATGAAACTTTTTCTTGACTACAACCTTCTCCCGTCCCACAGCAAATCTTCTAATGAATATATGAATATGCTCACGCTCGGCACCTCTTTCGTTGTCCTGCTGTGAGTCTTATCGGTCGCCGAGTTCGTTGAAGACTCAAAGCAGGGGCATTCTATTTCGGAATTATGCACTTTAGGCTTGCAATCCATAACAATCCTTTTATCCGCCAGTTCTTCGGCGACAAAAATGGGGGCAAACGTTACTCAAAAGCGCCACTAAGCACTCTCGGGAGACGATACATAGGGTAAACGTTACGCAAGAGTGTATCCTGCACTCTTGGGGAGCAAAAGAGGCAGAAAGTGCTACCGATGGAATCAGGTGCAAGCCTGAAGGGCGCAATTCCGTTCTGTTTTATTTGAACAAGCCGGCCAGGCCATAGTGAGAGGCCAAGCCGGCAATAATAGAAGAAGGTGACTTTTTATGTGAGTTATGCGATCGGAATCCAGAGTTCGGTCAGAAGGTCTTCTGGCTTCGTGAGTGCCGGATCGTTCAGATACTTCTCGAACATTGCTTTCGGAAGCACTTCCACTCCGTTCTCCTGAAGCAGATGTCCATAGACCTCTTGATAGACCTGTCCGAGTTCCGTGTACGGGCCTTTGTGCAGGAATACGATGAACTTGCCACCCTCGATGACGCCGACTCTGACATCCCCCTCTGACTGGAGACCGTTGAGCTCCGGGGAGGCGATGCAGACTTCCACGCGGCACTTCTCGGCCGGAGTTGTCATAGGGTCATCAAGATAGACACTGATGTACTCGGCGTCAATGCAGCCTACACGGTTTTCCTTCTTGCAGTAGTTGATGATTTTCTCCCAGGCGCCAGAATAATCTACATCCTTGTAGTCCCCGGTCAGGCGCACGGTGAGGGCGCTGACATCCTTTCTGGTCTCGATTCTTTGTTCAAGTTTGATGATCATAATAAAAATAGTTTTTTGTTGACGATGCAAAGTTACATTGAAAACGTTGTCCGGCACTGATTCCGGGTGGACATCTGAATTGATGAACTACTTGAAAAAGAGTTGGCTACGTAAGGGGGGCGTGGACAATCCCTTTTGCCATCCACAAATCTCATCCTTTTATCCTGACCGATCTCGTGCGTGATAGACACCCTTCTGCACACAGGATGCTTTCGGTGGTTTGCTTCGTGAGTGTGGAGTTGCTGTTTGCGCACGAGCTGAATGCCGGGAGTTGTCTCGTGATTGGAACGGTGTGTTTTGCGCACGGGAACACAATTGGAGTGTGGGAAATTTCCCGTATATATTCAAAAATAAGTAAAATGTGCGATGGAAATTTGGCCAACTGAAAAAAGTGTCCTACCTTTGGCGGAACAATATTCAACCCAATAGGGATGTTATAGATTTTTCGGAATATTCTGAATATTGTGAAAAATTGTAGTCGCCGATGGTTGGTTTTGTTTGAGATTGACACATAATTATTAACACGCCTCTGATATTCAGGGACACTAATGACTTTTTTATCGTACATTTCGCTATGGAAGTAAAGAACGCTGTAGCCGGAACGCTGGAGTCAGGTGACATAATGATCCAGATCGCCCCGGCAGAGACGAAAGGTCTGCACATCGACCTCGACAGTTCTGTAGCCGCTCAGTTTGGCAGGCAGATCCGCCGGGTCATAGAAGAAACACTTACCGAATTCGGACTGGAGGACGCTGACATCAAGGCGGTTGACAAGGGAGCCAGGGATTGCACCATCCGTGCCAGGGTGACCGCCGCCGCCGTGCGCGCCACAGGAAAAGATGTTTGGGCTTAGTTTAGGTTGAGGAATAAGTCGCGGTGCCAGGGACCGAAGGTGCGCGGGTTATTCCGATAATCAGTTACGATTATGGAAAGATTAAGAAGAACAATGATGTTCGTTCCGGGCAACAATCCCGGAATGATGCAGGATGCCTTCATCTACGGGCCGGACTCGATCATGCTCGACCTGGAGGACTCCGTGACAATGGCCGAGAAAGACGCTGCCCGTCTGCTCGTTTACAACGCTCTTAAATCAATAGACTACGGCGACACCGAAATGGTTGTCCGCATCAATCCTCTCAGCACACCTTACGGACGCAAGGACGTTGAGGCTGTCGTGAAGGCCGGCGTGCAGGTGATCCGTATGCCTAAGACCGAGACATCTGACGAGGTACGTGAGCTTGAGGCTGAGATCGAGAAGGTTGAGAAGGAGATCGGTTGCCTTGGCAGGACCCGCATGATGGCCGCCATCGAAAGCGCCGAGGGCATCTGCAACGCCTTCGCCATCGCAAAGGCCTCGAAGAGGATGATGGGCATCGCCCTCGGAGCCGAGGACTATTGCGCCAACCTCAAGACCCAGCGTACTCCTGGCGGAGCCGAGCTCCTCTATGCCCGCGAGACCATCGTAGTGGCCGCAAGGGCAGCCGGAATCGACGCTCTCGACACGGTATATTCAAATCTCGATGATATGGAGACTTTCCGCAAGGAGGTCGAGCTCATCAAGACCCTCGGATTCGACGGCAAGTCCATCATCAACCCTCGTCAGATCCAGATTGTGAACGAGGTGTTCGCGCCTACCGAGAAGGCCATCGAGAAGGCCAGGAAGATTCTCGCCGCGATCAAGGAGGCCGAGAAACGTGGCTCCGGCGTCATCGCCGTGAACGGCAAGATGGTTGACCGTCCTGTTGTCATCAGGGCTCAGCGCACCATCGATCTCGCGATAGCTTCGGGCATATTAACAAAGGAGGAAGTTTATGAGTAATATAAAGGAAAGGGCGACGCTGATTAACGAGGCTGCCGCCGCTATGGGCAAGAAGGTGTATTCGGGAGAGACTCCTAAGAACACCACATTCCGCAAGGATCTCCAGAAGGTTCAGTCAAAGGTGGTTACGCTTGAGGAGGCCATCCGGCTCAGCGGCCTGAAAAACGGAATGACAATCTCTTTCCACCACCATTTCAGAGGCGGTGACAAGGTTGTGAATATGGTCGTGGGCAAACTGGCCGAGATGGGATTCAAGAACCTCCACCTCGCCGCGTCCAGCCTCTCTGACGTTCACGCCCCGCTGATCGACCACATCAAGAACGGAGTGATCACCAAGATCTCCACATCCGGTCTCCGTGGCGAGCTCGCGAAGGAGATCTCCCACGGCCTGATGAAGGAACCGGTAGTGTTCCGCAGCCACGGAGGACGTGGAAGCGCCATCGCCAACGGTGACCTTCACATCGACGTGGCCTTCCTTGGCGCGTCTTCCAGCGACCCTGCCGGAAACGCCAGCGGTTATTCCCGTTCCGAGCACGCCAAGTCCATCTGCGGATCCCTCGGTTACGCCAAACCGGACGCGCAGTACGCTGACAAGGTCGTGATCATCACCGACGATCTCGTTGATTATCCGAACACTCCGAACTCGATCTCCGAGCACGATGTGGACTACGTTGTCCTCGTCGATTCAGTCGGAGACTCATCGAAGATCTCTTCCGGAGCCATCCGCGACACCAAGAACCCTCGCGACATCCTGCTCGCTATGAACGCCGCCAAGGTCATTGTCAACAGCGGCTACTTCAAGGAGGGCTTCTCGATCCAGACCGGATCCGGTGGAGCGTCGCTCGCCGCGGTCAAATATATTCGTGAGGAAATGATCAAGAGGGGCATCCACTCCAGCTTCGCGCTTGGTGGAATCACCGCCCATATGGTCAAGATGCACGAGGAAGGCCTCATCGGGCGACTCATTGACGTTCAGTCATTTGACAGGGTCGCAGCCGAGTCCATCAAGAACGATCCGTTCCACAAGGGAGTCTCCGCCAATGAATATGCCAGCGCGGATGAGCCGGGATCAGCCGTGCACTATCTCGACATCGTGATTCTCTCAGCCCTTGAGGTGGATGTGAACTTCAATGTCAACGTGCTTGTAGGCAGTGACGGAGTCATCAGAGGAGCCGTCGGAGGACACCCTGACACAGCCGCCGATTCAGCCCTCTCGATCATCGTCTGCCCACTTATGCGCGGACGCATCCCTTGCGTTGTGGACGAGGTCACCACCCTCATCACTCCTGGCTCGACTGTCGATGTCGTTGTCACTGAATATGGCATCGCGGTCAATCCGCGCCGTCCAGAGATCACCGAGCGCCTGAAGGAGGCCGGACTGAAGATCGTGGACATCCACGACCTCAAGGAACTGGCTCTGAAGTCCATCGGCGTCCCTGATCCGCTTCCGTTCGGAGAGAAGGTCGTGGGAGTCGTGATGAACCGTGACGGCTCCGTGATGGATGTCATAATGAACATCGAGGACTAAGACTGTTTTTTATGGAGATTACGCTTGACCATTTGCTGGCAAGTCGTGAGGAACGGGCTTCTTTCCAGAAGGAACTTTTGAAAGGTTACCCTGGAAAGACCCTGGTCTGCCTTACGGTCATTATGCCGGGCAAGGTCAAGCGTAATCTGCAATCCCTTGTGGTCGCCCAGGCCGCGGTCACTGCTCTGGTCACGGCTTTCGGAGACTCGATGCTCAAACTCAGGCTGCGAGACCTGCCGACCGGCTACGAGGCCTATCTCGTCACCCCGCTTTCCAACGAGGAGGCCAAAAAGGAGACCTGCCGGATCGAGGACACTCATCCGCTCGGCCGCCTTTTTGATTTGGATGTGATTGACGCTGACGGTGTTCCTGTCTCCCGGAAGACGATCGGCCAGGAGCCGCGCAAGTGCCTGATCTGTGGCAATGAGGCCTGCTACTGTATGCGAAACCGAACTCATACAATGGACGAGTTGACTGCTAAGATTGACGAAATGATCGAGTCCTATGTGCGATAACCGTCACTACATAAGCGAGGCTCCGCTGTCGTTGAACTCTGTCCGGAGACGGGTCGAGGCTTTCCTCGCCGCCAACGGGCTTAGACTGGCTCCGTTAGACCGCTATGTGGTGGTTACCCGTGACGAGGACGGAGACGAAATCCTTGCGGGGGGCGGACTGGACGGCAACGTCATCAAGTGCGTTGCCGTGTCTGAATCCGCTCGCAGCGAGGGACTTATGAATATTCTCGTGTCCCGACTGATCGCCATTGCCCGTGAGGAAGGCCGGGATTCGGTCAAGGCCTTCACCAAGCCGGAGAACGAAGGAATATTCAAAAGCCTTGGGTTCGAGTTGCTTGCGTCCGCGCCAAAGGCCATTCTGATGGAGAACGGCAGGGGAGGGCTTCCGGAGTACAAAAAGTACTTGGCTTCGCTTGCCTGTCCGGGACGTAACGGTGCGATTGTGATGAACGCCAATCCGTTCACGAAAGGACATCGTTATCTGATCGAGCAGGCCGCCTCGCTGGTTGACAATCTCTATGTGATTGTCGTCAGGGAGGACAGGTCGCGCTTCCCTTATGCCGAGAGGAAGGCCATGATCGAGGCCGGTTGCGCCGGGCTTGACAATGTGGTTGTCTGCGAGGGGAGTGACTACGCCATCTCGGCGGCGACTTTCCCGACATATTTCCTGAAGAAGTTGGATGATGCCACGGACACGCAGATCGCCCTTGATCTGGATCTGTTTGTGAATCATATCGCTAAGCCTCTTGGAGTTACGGTGCGTTTTGCCGGCAGCGAGCCGGAGGATGCGCTGACCCGCCGCTACAACGAACTGATGGCGGAGATATTGCCTAACTTCGTAGAGATTCCAAGACTTGAACAAAACGGCAATCCGATCAGTGCCACCTCATTAAGGCGTGCTCTTGACAAAGGCAACCTCAAAGAGGCGATGGAATATATTCCAAAATCCACCGTCCCTTACTTGGTCGCCGACCTTGCCGAGCGTGCGTTGAGGTTGGAACTCGACACGACCCCCAAACCAGGTCTCGTGGACAGACGTGACAACGGAGCGCACAAGGACATGGACTATGCGACGATGTCCAGAAGCATCTCAGCGTTAAGACCTTATCTGACAAGACTGGCTGTTGAGTCCGCCAATGACATCGACCCGGCGAAGATAAAGGAGATCGGCATCGAGGCCGAAAAAGCGATGCTGAAGGCCACCGGCGGAGTGAACACCCACAAAGGAGCCCTCTTCTGCATCGGCCTTTCCGTCGCCGTGGCCTCTTACCTGGCATCGACAACGGGATCTGTGCAGGCATATTCATTTAAAGAGCTTGTGTCCCGCGTCGCGTCGGAGATTCCGTCCGCTGAAGGTACTCACGGAGCGGAGGCGAAGAGGAGTTTCAAGGTCCGCGGAGCGCTTGAGAACGCCCGCCTGGCCTATCCGGAGCTGTTCTCGGACTGGCTGCCGTACTACCGCGGCTTGGAAAACGATCCGCATCGCTGCCACAAGACCCTGCTTCACATAATGACAACCCTTGACGACACCAACATTCTCCACAGAAGGGGAGCGGAGGGGCTCGCCCGCGCCGAAGCCGAGGCCGCAAGGCTTCTTGAGGACTTCAGCGAGAGCGGATTGTCGTCTCTGAACAAGGATTTCATCAGGGAGAACATCTCGCCCGGCGGAAGCGCCGACATGCTGTCCCTGACAATATTTATAAATAGTATAATTAATTGCTAACTAATAATTTATTAACACAAAACTAATTTTATTATGGTAGAATTGATTCCCAATGGCGTTTACCTGAAAAATGGCAAGACTCTCGTCAACGATGCCGCAGGAATGCCATCTGCCGATGAGGCCCGCGAAAACACTATCGCCTACAGAATTCTCCGTGCCCACGATGTGGACGGAAGCAAAGGCAAGAAGATGCGCATCAAGTTCGATGCGATGGCTTCACACGACATCACTTATGTCGGAATTATCCAGACAGCCCGCGCCAGCGGACTTGACAAGTTCCCTATCCCTTACGCGATGACCAACTGCCACAACTCTCTGTGCGCTGTCGGCGGTACCATCAACGAGGACGACCATATCTTCGGCCTCTCCGCCGCCAAGAAGTACGGTGGAATATATGTCCCTGCCAACCAGGCTGTCATTCATCAATATGTCCGTGAGGCTCTCGCCGGTTGCGGCCGCATGATCCTCGGTTCAGACAGCCACACGCGCTACGGTTCGCTCGGTTGCATGGGTGTCGGCGAAGGCGGCGGCGAGCTGGTGAAGCAGCTCCTCCACAACACTTGGGACATCAACGCTCCTGAGGTTGTGCTGGTTTGGCTCGAAGGCAAGCCTAAGAAGGGTGTCGGCCCTCACGACGTGGCCATCTCCCTCGTCAAGGCCGTGTTCGAGAACGGTTTCGTGAAGAACAAGGTGCTTGAGTTCGCCGGCCCTGGCGTGGCTTCCCTCCCTACCGATTTCCGTAACGGAATCGACGTGATGACCACCGAGACCACCTGCCTGAGCTCTATCTGGGTGACGGACGAGAAGGTTGAGGAGTACTACAGGATGCACGAGCGTCCGGAGGCTTACAAAGAACTCCAGCCGGGTGAGATCGCCTACTACGACGCGATGATCCGCATCGACCTCTCCAAGCAGGAGTCCATGATCGCCCTTCCGTTCCATCCTTCCAATGCCTACACTATCCACGAGTTCCAGGCTGATCCTGAGGGAATCCTGAAGAAGGTCGAGGAGGATGCCAAGAAGCGTTTCGGCGACAAGATCTCCATTGATCTTGAGAGCAAGGTGAAGAACGGCAAGGCTTTCGCCGACCAGGCCATCATCGCCGGCTGCTCCGGAGGTACCTACGACAACCTCAGCGAGGCCGCCGCGATCATGAAGGGCAAGACCATCGGCAACGACTACTTCACAATGTCCGCCTACCCACAGTCAACCCCTGTCTATCTCGCGACCACCCGCAATCACATCGCCGAGGAGTTGCTTGAGGCCGGTGTTGTGATCAAGCCGGCGTTCTGCGGCCCTTGCTTCGGAGCCGGTGACGTTCCTGCCAACAACGGACTCTCGATCCGTCACACTACACGTAACTTCCCTAACCGCGAGGGCTCGAAGCCTGGACAGGGACAGATCTCCCTTGTCTGCCTGATGGACGCGCGCTCTATCGCCGCCACGGCCGCCAACGGTGGAGTCATCACGGCAGCCACTGACATCCAGTACGAAGACACGCACAAGCCATATTCATTCGACGACCGCATCTACAAGAGCCGCATCTACTACGGATTCGGCAAGGCCGACCCTACCGTCGAGCTCCGCTACGGACCGAACATCAAGGACTGGCCTAAGATGTACCCGATGCAGGATAACATGCTCCTTGAACTCGCCGCTGTCATCCACGACCCTGTCACCACGACCGACGAGCTCATCCCTTCGGGCGAGACTTCCAGCTACCGTTCCAACCCGCTGAAACTCTCCGAGTTCGCTCTCTCTCGCCGTGTTCCTGAATATGTCGGGATCAGCAAGCGCATCCAGGCGGAGGATCTTGAGCGCCGCGCCGGCAAGGCTCCGCAGCACGTTCTCGACGCCCTTGCCAAGGTGGGTGCCAAGTCGGAGGACACCTCGTTCGGTTCGTGTGTGTTCGCCAACAAGCCTGGCGACGGCTCAGCCCGCGAGCAGGCCGCTTCCTGCCAGAAGGTGCTCGGCGGCGACGCCAACATCTGCTATGAATATGCCACCAAGCGTTACCGCAGCAACTGCATCAACTGGGGCATCGTTCCTTTCACCATCTCAAAGGAGACTCCTTTTGAATATGTAGCCGGCGATTTCGTCTATGTTCCCGGCATCCGTGAGGCCATCCTTTCGGGCAAGGAGGAGATTGACGCCAAGGTGATCAGCGCCGAAGGTGTGAAGGACATTCATCTCTACTTCCAGAATCTGACCGCTGACGAGAGGGAGATTCTCGCCGACGGTTGCCTGATGAACTTCTACGCCGCCCAGAAGAGCAAATAATCATAATCGCGCACTTTAGGCTTGCGTCCATTTCAGGGGCTTGCAAGCCTGAGGTGCCCAGGTAATCATATTCGTAAAACACTTTAATTTTTAATATTCAATTATGAAAAAAATTCAGATGGTCACTCCTCTCGTAGAGATGGATGGTGATGAAATGACAAGGATCCTGTGGAAGATG
>CAKVCK010000022.1 GCA_934725575.1 uncultured Bacteroidales bacterium | reverse complement strand
TCAACAGTGTGTCATGGCCGCAAATGGCCGCATAAGAGAGCCACCAAAATGAAGCAGGTTATTTTTTAACATTTACTAAAATCCGGGAGTATTATAAAAATGGTTATTGATATGGTCAATAACGCCATGAAAAAGATCCCTAACCATGAAGGCTTAATCCTTCATTCAGATCAATGATGGCATTATCAGCATGTTAAGTATCAAAATACACTGAAAAAGAATGGCATAGAGCAAAGCATGTCCAGAAAGGGTAACTGTCTCGACAACGCTATGATGGAGTACTTCTTTAGGGGTGCATATCAGGGCGGTGGGGGACAAACCAGCAAGAGTCTGTGGCCGGCTTGTCCGGTCACAGTCTCTTGACCTTATTCCCTTTATGCGCGATGTGCGGCGCGGAATGAAGAGTTTCGCAGTGGAGCTGCCATAAGTGGAGTTTGGAGTGGCGCTTTGTGTCCTGGAGGGCGTAACCAAAGCGAGTGAGCGGAGCTTTAGCGCAGCGAACTGGCTTTGACCGCCTTCATATTGACATACGCATCGGCACTACAACTGGAACAGGTCACCATCGGCCTAGATCGCCCCGAGCCCCATCAGCATATACCTCAATGCTTCTGCCTCATCGGCCACATAGGGCTTCCTGGACAGGACCATGCGGGCAATCTTAACGCCGTCATCGGCTTTGGTTATCTGCTGGAAGAATGGTTTTCCGTACTCCGGCCAGACCAACTCGGCTTTGTCGCCTTCATCGACTAGATCCACATAGACGACAACTACCCAGCCGTAGTCGGTGTCGTACTTCTTACATCCATTGACCTTTATCTTCATTTCATTGTCCTTCACGGTGACTGTTCCTTTCTCGAAGGCCATATCGCACTTGGTAATTTCGACAGAAGGGATGCGCATCTGCTGTGATAGAATGGCGTGGTCCTCGTAGGAGACATAGCGGGGCGTGGCGATGATTTCAATGGCCTCGACATACATTCTGCCGCTGTAGTTCAGCGGATTGGTGCTCTGCGCTGCTGCAGCGAAGGATGCCAGCAACGCGATGGTAAATACTAAGATTCTCGGTTTCATGTTGATTTGTGATTATTGAGTGTTATGTTTCTGTAACGCAATTATTGTCACATTCAGGTCTGCTGCCATTTCCTCCAAATGTTTGATAGGATTCTCTTCCTCAAGAAGATGAATTCCGTCAATGATGAAGACCCGCACCTTCTGCTCGGAGATAATAACCTTCGCCATAGTGTGCATTTCGCCAACCGATACTTCAGTGGAATCATCCAAAAACAAAGGGGCTTTTGACAAAGTGATGATTCCGTTTTTGGCCTTATCCCATTCTTCTTTCGGTGCTGTAGCAAGCCTGGCGATATTATCCGTGTATCGAGAGAATATAATGGTCAGAAGATCACTTACGATATCATCCTCCTTCTTCTCAAGTGAGAAGAGAACGGTAGATATTCTATTATCGACGGCCAATGGAAAAGCGACCTCTGCGGCAGTTGATGTCTGGCTTTCTTCTTCGCCGTCATCGATAAGAAAGAGACCGGGCTCCAGACTATTTTCGGATATTTCTTTAATTGACTTGATTGTCTTTACCATATGTTTTTATTCGAAATGATTCTGTGGTTCATAATATTCAGCCAGTTGCTCAAACATCTGTTTGCGCTGTTCGCGTTTCTGGCTTGCCCTAACCAGGCCACGGACTTGACGATGAGTTCCTGTAGAAGAGGAATGACCTCTGAATGTGGACGAACCCATCATCCGATGAATACAGCAATGGCAGTGTATTAGGACAAGCTTAGAAGGACTATTTTTCGGCATCTCATCTTGTCTATGAGGATTATGAACAGGGTCGTCCCACTTTGATGATTTGAAAGACGGCCCTGTATAACAGCGCCTCATGAAGTTGTCTCTAAGTTTACTTCGGCTCATACCTTATAGTTCTTCTGATTGATCTTCGTGGACTCTCACCAGGATGACGGGGATGCCCATGCCTCTGGACAGTCCTTCAAGGTGACTGGCTATCCATTCTCTACCTTTCTCCGGGTGATCTTGGAAGTATTTAGCGGTGAGGCGCTCTGCACCGCTGATGATGAGGGCTCGGACGAAGCGGCGGTTGATGATGCCGGTGGCTTTGCGAAGAACAACTTTAAACTCGGGATTCTTCTGGTCCAGGACATAGACGGTACCGACAGCCTTCTCCTGAGGGATCAAGGATTCTATAGCTTCTTTGTGACCGTCCAGGGAAATGCAGAGGACAGATGTGTTCCACTTCTTGCGCAGATCGGACGCCATCTGGGCGACGATGAAGGATTCGCTCACTTCGTCAGTGGCGGTGATACGCTGTACACGACCCTTTTCGTAACCAGGGATTTGATTGATTATTTCTGCCATATCTAACTTTTCGGGCAAAAATAACCGGACCTTCGGCAGAAATTCGGCAGATGCTAATAAAAACATCTCCGACGCCGAAAAATCACGAGAATGACCTATGGTGCCGGAGAAAACGAATGTCGGAAACTCTTTGCTTCTATAAGAAGTACTGTTTCTTTATGGGTTTGACATACTGACTATCTTTAATCTCGTCAATAATATCATTGTATTTGATTGCTTTGTACTCGAAGTTAGCGAAATCCAGATGCTCCTTGATGAAACCATTAATAAATGCTTCACTCCTTTCAGCTTCTTCACGTATGACGATTCGTCGATTCTTGAACTCCTCAGCTATTTCATCCGGGAATAATGAAATGAAGGAGTCCGACATTTCCCACGTTACACTAAGTAATTGGACATGCTTATTCTCATATGCCTTTGGTGATAGCCAGATATCCTTTGATACTGCCAGAAGATGACGTCCAAGTTGAGTAACATTATACAAGCTGAATGTTGTCGCTTCTTCAAAGAAAGCAATCCATGATTTCGGAGAATCCTTCGTGTAGGATGAATACTTTGTTGCGTCCAAATAGGAATCGCGCGGTATCTCATTTCCCGAATAGTAAGGCTCAAGAAATTTGGATTCAATAAAGATTGTCCTGCCTTCCTCTCTAACGACAACATCGACATTGGCTGGGCGTCCAGACTTGAGGGGAACCCTTTCCTTCCACTCAAATTCAATCGTAGCGTTAGGATGACACAATTCGTATGCGCGCCAATAATTAACTGCTAACCCTGCAGAGGAATTGACCTGACGCATTTCTGCTTCAGGATTACCACTACCTTTCTTTAGTTTATCCCGTTGTTCATCCGTTGGGATACAGACTAATTCTGTAACAAACGACCCCTGATTAAGACTGGTCAACTTATCCGTTAGAATCTTGTAATTATCCATATAGCTCTTTCAATTTATTAATCGTCATCGATATGCACTCCCTTAATTGATCCGGCTCCAGGACCTCTATGGTATCCCCAAACGACAGGATGTCCTGCTTGAAGTCATAGTCTGGGGCGAGGTTATAAGCGAAGATGCTGTGGTCGCGGTGTGTTTCTACCTCCTCCTGACTGCTGTGAAGCGGCAGAGACCGGAAGTAGCGGACCTGTTTGCCATAGACCTTCAAGAGGACCTGCTGAGGCTTCATGTCGTCGTACTTGCGCACGCCGTACAGAGACTGGAACCAGGCTTTGGCATCCAGATCCGTCGGTACCTTGAATGTGTCGGAAAGGACTTCCACGGAGAGCATCCTGTCCAGGGCGTACATATGCGGCTTGAAGTCTTTGTCGTAATCCTTGTGGCTGTACAGGTACCAGCGGCGCTTGAACTCGCGGATGAAGTACGGCTCCAGCTCAAAGGTCCGCTCCTCATTCATGCGATAACCCTGATATCGTACCTTCAATTTCCGGTTATCCCGGATAGCCTGGATAACGGTAGTTAGGAACTGGTGGCTGGAGGGTACGTTCTCAAAGAAGATTCTGTCCTTCATACCGGCACTCTCGTTCAGGAGTGAATTCAAGCTGAGGGCATCCAGCATCCAGGATCGAATGCCTGTTCCGTCCATATCATCTTCGTTGACGATACTATAGGTGTTATCCCTGCGGTCGCAGACAATCTCGATTCCAAAGATGTCAGAGATAGATTCTATATGATTCGAGAACGTACGCGCGGGAAGGTCACTTCCAAGTTCATTTACTGAGCTCCGCCACCACAACTGCCTGATTTGGGCCAGTGTAAGAGGCCCGCGGCTCTGGAGTGTCTCCAGCAGCCAGATGTAGGATTTGAAGTAATTCTTTGCCATATCTGACCATAAAGATAGCAATATCTTCGGCAAAATAATGGCAGAATATAGAAATAGTGTATTTGCCGGAATCTTACTGAAGCACCCATTAACTTTGTCGCCAGAAAACGAATGAGAATATGGAAATCAAGCAACTCGTGCCAATGTCATTTGACTTTTATTTTTCGTAGGTACGCCTTTTGTCTGTGAGAGTATAGGATTTTCCATCATTTATTTACTTACATGGGTGTGAATCCAAACGGTACGCTTATCTCACCGTCAATCTTCTTTGAATACGTCATAAGACCTTTGGCTTAAAGTATTTAAGATAGCATATTCCGAGATACTGGTACACATTGTGTGCGCAACTAAAAATATTCTTAAAACACCTAAAAATATTAGGAGATATGATTTTTATTCTTATCTTTGCATCCGTAAGATAATATTCGCGCGTTTGTTAACTTAAAGAATCGAGCAATGAAACAGAGACTTACTGCAAAAGAGGAAGAGGTGATGAACATCATCTGGGCCAAAGGCGAGGTGTTTATCCGTGACATCGTCGCGGCGCTTCCCGACCCGAAGCCGAACTACAACACCGTGGCGACACAGGTGAAATTCCTTGAGGATAAGGGATTTGTCAAGCGCAAGCCGATGGCGAACTCTTTCCAGTACAGCCCTGCGCTCACGGAACGTGACTATCACGGGACTACCGTCGGGGACGTTGTCTCCCGTTACTACAACAACTCCTACATCAGCCTTGTCTCCCAGTTCGTCGAAGAGGACAAGATGGATGTGGAGGACCTTAAAAAACTCATTTCTCAAATCGAAAGCAAAAGGAAATGATCGCTTACATCGTAACGAGCGGGTTGCTGCTTTCCGTGTTTTACGCATTCTTTATGTTGCTGATGCGGAAGACAACCTTCTTCACTTTCAACCGATTCTCCTTGATGGCTGGCAGCCTGCTTTGCTTGGCTCTGCCGCTCATCCATTGGGATTTCAGCGGAACCGCGGTCTCGAACGTCATCCCGACCCTGACCCTGCCGCAAGCGGTGGTCAGCGCGGAAGGCGGAACCCTGAACGCGGCAGACAAAGGAATATCCTGGCTCGGAGTCGTTTCAGGAATATACTTTCTCGGGGCCTTCGTTGTCTTGATTATGAATATCTTGTCCGTAATCCAGACCTGTCGTGTGATAGCCTCCGGCGAGCATATTCAGAAAGAGGGGTTCAAGGTTACTATCGTGGACGCTCCGGTGGCATCATTCAGTTTCCTGGGGCATATTGTGATCAGCCGTGAGGATTTCACCGCTACCCCGGTGATTCTGACGCACGAGATGAGCCACGTGAGAAAGCACCATTCTGTTGACGTGCTGCTGTTCTCGGTCGTCACCGTCCTGCACTGGTTCAATCCTCTCGTCTGGCTTGCCAGGGCTGAACTCAAGATGCTTCACGAATATGAAGCCGATGAATCTGTGATCAATCAAGGAGTGAACGCTGCTGACTATCAGCTGCTTCTTGTCAAGAAGGCTGTCGGTGAGCATCGTTTCCGGCTTGCGAACGGTTTCAATCACACAAAACTTTCAAATCGAATCGCTATGATGATGTCAGAAAAAACTAACGGATGGATAAGGCTTGCGTATGTCGCCTGTGTACCGTTACTTACTTGTATGCTATGCTTCTGCACCTCCAATAAGCAGACCTCGGAAACGACTGAACAGACTGAAGATGCTCTGGACGCTGAGCAGCAGGATATTAACGAGGTTGTGGCTGTCGGTTTTAAATCCGACTCCACAACAGCGGAGGAAGACGAACCGGTTCCGCTTCAGTTGGCTGAGGTCAAGCCGATGTTCCAAGGTGGAGACGCCAATAATTTTTCCAAATGGATCAACGAGCGCTTGATTTATCCGCAGGATGCCAAGGATGCCGGCAAGCAAGGACGCGTGGTCCTTCAGTTTACCGTAAACAAGGTCGGCAGGATGGAGAACATCAGAGTTTTGAGAGGATGCTATCAATCACTTGACGAGGAGGCTCTCCGTGTTGTCAAGGCGTCACCGGAATGGAAGCCCGGCATGATGGACGGTAAAGCGGTGTCTGTCACCTACACATTCCCGATAGTATTCAAACTCAGATAATGAAACCCATTTTAAGCTTATTGATAGTGACCAGTCTGCTTGCGTCGATGCAGTTCGCATCGGCGCAGGTAGCTGATTCGCAATCAGAAAGGGATGCCACCTTGAGCGAGGCGCGCTATCTAAAGAGCATATTCAAAACCGATGAAGCCATAGAGAAGCTGTCTGCATTTGTGACTCCCGATAGTTTTGACGAGGAGATTCTGTCCGAGCTGGCGGACTGTCATTTCCAGAACGGGGACTACGAGTCCGCCGCAGGGACATATTTCCTGCTGACATCCAAGTTTCCGCGGAACATCCTGTACAAAGTCAAACAGATGCAGACTTTCTACCGGATGAAGGCTTTCGCCCAGAGCGCTGAGGCCGGGAAGGCGGTGCTGCAACTTGACACGATACCGGCAATCGCCGCGTTGGTGGGGGACTCGTTCAATCAGGCGGATATGCTGGACTCCGCGCTGACGTACTATCGGATCACGCTGTCTCTTAAACCATTGAATGAAAGCGTAGTGAGTAAAGCCGCGCGGATTCTCCTCTCTCGCCGGGACTATGACGGCGCGATCCGGCTGACAGATGAATATCTCACCTTGGACCCTGATAATATGACAGTGGCTCCGATCAAAGGTCTGGCACACTATTCCAAGAATGAATATGCCCCTGCGATCGATGTCTTTGAGCGCCAGGAGAAACTTGGTAACGATTCCTATCCGGTCCACTATTATCTCGGACAATGCTATTGGCACACGGAGGTCATGTATCGTGCGCAGGAAGAACTGCTTGCGGCTTGGCAGATTGATTCAAGCGATGTTAATCTGGCATATTCAATAGCGGCGGTTTATGCCGACAGCAACCGTTCTTTTGAGAAGGAGGTCAAGCCGTGGCTTGACAAGGCGATGGATATGCTTCAGCCGGATCCGCTGATTATGTTCAGGCTTTATCAGCAATATGGTCTCGGAGAAGCGAAACTTTTCCATTGGGACGAGGCTATCGCTCATTATCAGAAGGCATACGGTTACAATCCGAAATTCATCTCCGCCCTTACCAACATCGCCTATTGCTATGAGCAGAAAAAGGACTACAAATCCGCCCTCGAATGGTACGAGAAGTACTTGAAAGTCGCCAAGCCTGGTTCACGAGGCTACAATTTCGCCACCCAAAGCGTCAAGTACCTCAAAGGTGAGCTCTTTATGGAGGAGAAGTAAGGCGACATATTCATCATCATAAAAGGCTGCGGTTCCGGATAAATTGCGTATATTGCCGTCACTAAAACAGACGGTTGTGAGAAAGATTCTGGTTTTGTCGATGATGATGTTGGCTTTGTGCCCGGTTATGCACGGGCGGGAGGCCAGAGTTGCTGAATATCCGGATATTAACGGACATTATCTCAAGAGGGAGTGGAGGCGGTACGAGCGGCTTTCCAGGCGTGACAGGCCCGAGAAAGAGATCGCTCTGCTGACGTTCATCAAAGAACAGGCGCAGAAGAAACGGCTGGACAAGGATTACTACGATGCTGTGGTAACTATCGGCACGACACAGGCGCGGAGGAACTGGAAGCTGCGGGACTCTTTGAGAAACGTATTGACGGAAGAGTTCATCAAGGCCGGAAAACCCATAATGGCATATTCATTAATTAATTCGGGTGATTTGGGACGGCAGGAATTTGACGCGCTGCGGTTCGCGGAGGATAATGCCGAGGTCTTGAAAAAAGGAAAAAACGATGATTTTTGGCGGCGCGGCTACTGGGGCGACGGCTATGTCTGCGACCACGAATTCATCCCTAATGACTATGAATATATTCTTTGGCACTGTCTGTCAGACGCTTCCGCGCACGACAAGGCTTTGGAGCTCTTGAAGGATGCGGTCGCCGGGAACTTTCCTCAATCCGCGTTGCTTGCCTATAGTGAGGCGCTTCGCAAGGATGGAGACAAGGAACTGGAACGCCTCGCCACGGACTGGAGCGGAAGCGTAGTGGCGTTGCTGCCGAGGAAGGTGCTGCTTAAAAGGGAATATGACAGGTTGGTCAAGGAGGGCGGAACATCGCGGCAGTTTGCCGAGCTTGACTCCAAATGTCAGGCTTTCGAGAAAGAGCGGGAGTCGTATATTCCAAAATATGTAAGTTCGGATCTTCTCTTTGTTTCCTCTAATGATGTGAATAAGATAATCGCTGAGGAATGTGGAGGTGTGATTTCGTCATTGATTGATAGGCTGGAGGATAAGGATGTTTCCGTGTTGGTCCGTGAAGACACCGTGCTGGTCCGGTTCAGGAATATCAAGTCGGCCAATCTGTCGGTTGAGAGCCAGGGTAAGGGTGTGTTCCGTAAAAGGCTTGATAATCAGGTACGGAGTTTTTATGTTTGGGACACGGTGAAGGTGGCTCTGCCGGAATTGGAGGATGGTGATTATAGGATCAAGGTTTCCGGCTCCGGGAAAGAGGCCGAGATCTCGTACGTTCACAAGACAGTGTCCGTGGCTGTCAGGAAGCAGGGTGACGGATTCGCGGTTTTCCCTGCTGATTACATCACCGGAGAGCCTTTCAAGGAGGTTGATGTCAAGATGACGAGAGGGGAGCGGGTGCTCTCGGCGCATCTGAGCATTGATGGATTCACGTTATTGCCTTCCGAGATGCAGGAACTGGCGGCTAAGAAGTCCGGACTTGAGTGCAAGGTTGTCTGCTCGGTGACGGATGGGAAATCGGTTCGGCTCAGCAAGGATGTTGTCATTGTCAAGGCGTCGTATCTTGACCGTCCGGTCACTTCGACAAGCTCAGTGACCAGTAGGGCTTTGGTCGCTGAGCCTGTCGAAGCGACCGTAGGGAATCATTCTGAAACAGAAACCTACGGCCGAATATTCAACGACCGTGGAGCCTACAAGCCCGGCGACACAGTCCGGTTCAAAGCCGTGATGTTCCGTGGAGATATTCATAAACAATTGGAAGTCATCGGAAAAGAAAAGGCATTCAAGGCCGCATTATACGATTCTCAGATGAATATGATCGAGGAGAAGTCGTTCCGCACCAACGATTTCGGGTCCTTCGCCGGAGAGTTCGTCATTCCGAAAGGGCGGCGCAACGGGCTATTCAAGATTGCTGTTGCCAATGGCGACAAGGAGATTACGTCCAGAATGTTCAGGGTAGAGGATTTTGTACTGCCGACGTTCGATCTGACTTTTGATGAGCAGGAATCACTTTATTTCGCCGGAGATTCCGTGACCGTCTCCGGAAAGGTCGAGAGTCTCTCGGGGCATAGCCTCGCTTCCGCCCGGATGACGTTAAAGGTGTCGTGTGACGGGAAGACAGTGGATGAAAAAGAGATAAAGTCCTCATCGGACGGACGTTTCAGTTATAGATTCAAGGCGAAGGATCAAGGACGATATTCAATCAATGTGACCGTGAAGGACGAGACAGGGGAGACCAGGGAGTTTAGCACATTGGTCAATGTCAATAATGTGATCAAACTTGATTTCCATTTGGCTAACGGCACCGACGGGGATTTGCTGCTTACTGATCTGAACAAATCGGGAGAGGCCACGCAGGGAATCGTGACCGGGGACAAGGCGGTTTTTGTGCTGGAAGTCCGTGACAGATTCAGTAAAAAAGTGAAGTCTGAGATTCGCTATGAGTTCTTGGACATTTCCGGAACAGTCTTGCAGACAGGTAAATGCGCTTCCGGCGATGAGATTGACTTGCCGACAACGGCTGACGGACTTTATGTTCTCCGGGCATATTCAGAGAAAACGGACAGTCTTGGCAAGGTGGTCAAGGCGGAGAAAGAATATAACCTTGTGAAGGTGAGCCGTGAGGCGAAGTCGCTTGTGGCTCCTGCTGTCTGTCTTCTGTTGCCGGGTAAGACTGAAGTCGCGCTTGGCGAGGACATCGTTATGACGCTCGGAGCTTCTGTGGCACCATTATGGGCTGTCGCGACAATGCTTGACTGTGGCGGGAATATCCTTGAATCCAGAATGGTTACGATGGGCGGCTCGTCTGCCGGTTCGCTGCGAGAACTGCGTTTCCGCTACCCGGCCGATGCTGATGGCCCTGTCAGAATCCAATTGCTCTTCTTTAAATATGGCCGCTTCTTTAAGTACGAGCATACTTACAACAGACTGTCGGACGAACTTGATATGCCTCTGGATTTCAGCGCCCTCACCGATGTCACCAATCCTGGCACTGAATATACCGTCAAGGTCCGCGTCCCGGATGGCATCGAAGGCCTCGCGGCGATTTATGACAAGAGTCTTGATGCGGTCCGAAAGGAGCTATGGAATCCGGTAAGGCTTGAACCTAATGTCGTTTCAAATGTCCAGATGGATATCGCCTGCGGATATATCACGAACAAGTCTTTAGGTAACATCGGTAGTGGATTTTCTTCCGGAATAAACGGCATCGTGACGGATGCGAACGGGGAGCCGCTTATCGGAGCGTCAGTCATCGTGGACGGCACCTCCTATGGCACATCAGCTAACCTTGACGGGTATTTCTCACTTGACGCAAGTCCTGGGACGCTGATAACAATCAGTTACATAGGCTACCGGAGTGTGACATTGCGAGGAACTTCGGGAATGAATATCGTCCTTGAGGAAGACGAGTCACTGCTTGATGAGGTGATGGTGATTGGTTACGGAGTCGCCTCCAAATCGGCACGGCGTCGTAAGAACCGTTCCAATGATTCGGGACGCAATTATGAGAAATCTGAGTCAAGTGCTTCTGCCGCCGCTGATTATGATTTCACATCCGTGGCTGTCAGAAAGATATTCTCAGAATCTTTGGCCTTTGAGCCGTTCCTCTATCCGGAAAACAACGAGGTCAAATTTACGTTCAAGACATCTGACAAACTCTCGACCTATCACGTTTTGTTCTTCGCTCACGACAAGGCGATGCGCAACGGCACATTGACAAGGGACTTCACCGTGACCGTGCCTGTAAAAGTCTCCGTCAACGCTCCGAGGTATCTTTACTCTGGAGACGAATGGACATTGACGGCGACCACCGTCGGCAATTCAGACGCGGTGATAGAGGGCGAGATGAAGATCCTTGAATATTCAAGAAGCGGCGAAGCCATTGATTCGCTGAAAGTACCTGTGACGGTGAACGGTCGTGAACAATCGGTCGTGTCTTTCCCGGTTGATGTGCCGCTCGACACCGACTCGCTGACTTTCAAGGTCATATTCGCCTCAAAATCATTCAGTGACGCTGTCCAGTTCGGTGTTCCGGTTCACGATGCGAGTCAGGTCATCACCGAGTCCCATTCGGCCATAGCCTTGCCGGGAATGGACAAGGATAAGTTGCTGGAATCGCTCAGAAGCCGTTTCGTGAACGTCTCCTCTGCCGGTGCTGTCTGTGATGAAATCTCGATCGGCAGGATGATCGAAGAGGCCGCGACACAGAAGTCTGAGCCGTCAGCCAATGATGTACTGTCACTTACAGAGGCATATTGCTTCAAATCCTTCAAGTCAGAGCGCGACACTTCGCTGCTTGGCAGAATCCTTGCGTGCAGGAACTCCGACGGCGGTTTCGGCTGGTTCGAAGGTATGCGTTCCTCACAGTCTGTCACCGCAACGGTGCTTGATCGGATGGCTTTGGTGAGAAGTCTTGGCGGGAATATTCCTGATCTGACATCTTCCGTCGAGTACCTGGACTCCACACAGTTCCTCGGCTTCCCGCGCTGGTTCGGCGGCCTGTCGAACGACACTTATATGCTCGTCCGCTCGAACTTCCCGTCGGTCGGCTTCAAGGTGCGGATGGACAAGTCGCAGCGCAAGGAGTACCGCTCCCGTCTTTCCTCTTTCCGGAAATATGCCCGCATCTACCTTTCGCCTTCCGACCGCTTCGATTTCATTGATGGTCAGCCAGGTGCGAAGGCAAGACGTGTCCGTACCCTCAGCAATCTGATCGGCTCCGAGGAAGGAATATCCTTGGCCCGCGCTTGGGGCGAGCGTTTCGATGTCGATGCCGCGCTCCGCAGATCAATGGACGAAGACATCCTCTCCATCCTTGAATATGCCGTCAGGCACGATGGTGGCGGCTTCTACTACCCGAACGCCGTGATGCCGTTCAGAGGACTGCTGGAAAACGAAGCCTACGCCCACTCGCTGATCTCCGATGTGCTTTCTGAATATGCTTCCTCACATTCTGATGAGGCTGCCGCTCAGAAAGCCGCCGAAATCGCCGATAGAGTCCGCCTGTGGCTGATATTGCAGAAAGAGACCCAGAACTGGGACACGGATCCTGCCTTTGTGAACGCCCTGTGTTCAGTCGGAAAGGGTAGCACCGACTTGCTGAACACCAGTGTCGTGACCCTGACCCAGCGTGTGCTGAAGCCTCTTGCTGATGTGAAGGCCTCCGGCAACGGCTTCTCCCTTGAAAAGCGTTATTTTATTGGAGACAAGGAGGTTGGCCAAGGCGACACCGTCCGTAGGGGAGACCGTATCCGTGCCGTCTATACCGTCCAGAACTCCGAGAATCGTAGTTTCATACGCCTGACCGCACCCCGTGAGGCGTCTCTGATTCCAGTTGACCAGTTGTCTGGGATCTACAATCTGTCTTTCACCCCGCTGACCGTTGACGGCTGGTACCGAGTCTCTCCGTGTGGTTACCGTGACGTGAAGCCCGACCGTACCGTATTCTATTTCGACACCTATCCCGAAGGCCACACCACCGTCACCGAGGACTTTTTCGTGACCCAGCCCGGCACCTTCCAGGCTCCCGTCCCCGAAATCGAATCCCTCTACGCCCCGCATTACCGCGCCAACGCCGCTGCCGTCCCGCGCAACCTGGAGGTCAAGTGACTTGTATTTGCCGGGACTATTCATTATTTTTGTGTAGATATGATTAAGTTGTTGAAAGAAAGATAGATGATGAAGAATGTTTTAGTGCGGAACAGCACGGCTGAATTTCTCACCTTCATAGCGGAAGGGAAGGAGGAAGGTATTCAGGTGCTATATGAGAATGAAAGTATATGGGCGACTCAGAAAGCAATGTCGATGCTATTTGACTGCTCGTCTGATAATATTGGCTTGCACCTGAAGAATATCTTTAAATCTGGTGAGCTTGAAGAAGGTTCAGTTACCGAGAAAATCTCGGCAACTGCGGCGGATGGTAAGATGTATATGACGAAATTTTACAATCTTGATGCTGAAAAAGTAAACCTCTAAGTCGTTCGCAATTCATCCCAATACGCCACCTGATGCCTTGAAAAGGCCTATCGCCTGAAAGCTTTTTGTAAAAAAAATCCGAGGAGATAGTTTTTTCCATCCTTTATGCAATTGAGTTATGTTTGTCCGGAGAAAACCGTATTCCCCGGACAAACCAGTGATATAGTGCGGCTTGTCCGGGGAATCACCGTTTCGGTGGACGGAATGTGTGAACTCTTTCTTGTATAGAGATATAACCCTTCGTAGGGAACCAAAGGAGGCTAACCAAGGAAATTCTATTTATTAACCAAGCGAATTAGGTGCGCTGTCGCTGATTGTTCATATAGAAGACGTTTGGGATTTTTCGCTAGGAACATCCGTATCGAAAGTTCGGATTTCGGCGGGCCTTTGGTCGTTTGCGTAAATGAATAGAGTTTTGAAACAAGACGGCAGGTAAGCAGGTATATTCATTAATGGCGGAGGAGTGGAGCATATTCGCGGATTGGAATCCGTGGCACGGGTGCACTAAGGTGAGTCCGGGCTGCAGGTTCTGCTATGTCTATCGGCAGGATGAGATGTACGGGAGCGAGATCGCGAGCAATCTTGCGCGCAAGACGGCGGCTTTCAATCTGCCGGTGAAGCGCAAGAGGGACAAAAGCTACAAGATTCCTTCCGGGAAGGTGGTGTTTACGTGCTTCACGTCGGATTTCCTGTTGGAGGACGCTGATCAGTGGAGGCCGGAATGCTGGGGGATGATGCGGCTTCGAAGTGACTGTATGTTCTATTTTTTCACGAAGCGTATCGATAGGCTTGAGCGCTGTCTGCCGCCGGATTGGGGTGACGGTTATGAGAATGTCATCATCGGCTGCACGGTGGAGAATCAGGCTATGGCTGACCATCGGCTTCCCATATTCAAGGATCTTCCAATCAAGCATAAGTCGATAATTGTGGCTCCGATGCTTGAGAGAATGAATATCTCCGCGTGGCTTGACAGCACAATCGAGGAGGTGAGTGTCAGCGGAGAGTCGGGAGTCGGGGCGCGGCCATGCGATTTCGACTGGATTCTGGATCTGCGTTCGCAGTGCGTCGCCAAACAGGTTCCGTTCCGTTTCCACCAGACTGGCGCATATTTCGTCAAGGATGGCATGATGTTCCGCATTCCGCGCCGTCATCAGCTGAGCCAGGCCCACAAAGCCAACATTGACTATGGAGTCAAGGACTACTATGTTCCCGAAAAGCCTTGGAATCTCTGGGCGGAATCGGATTATCCGGAAGGCAGATGACGAAAAAACGATTCGACAGGCTTCTCGGTAAAGGAGGAAAATCTTATTATTTCGCTAAATTTGACAACGTAACATTTAATGTATGATGAAAGATAAGGTCAAGGTGATAATCTTCGATGCGGATGATACGCTGTGGGACAACCAGACGTACTTTGACAGGGTAGAGGATGTGTTCACGGAGGAACTGAAGGAGTATGGGACGGCAGAGGATCTGTCGGAGGAACTTTACAAGACGGAATCTGCGAATATGCCTGTGCTGGGGTACGGGGCGAAGGCGGTCTGCATTTCGATGATGGAGACGGCTTTGAAGGTGTCTGACCACAAGGTGCCGGGCGAGAATCTTTCACGAATATTATCGAGCGCGAAGTCGTTGCTCCGCCTTCCGGCGACACCGCTTCAGGGAGTGGCGCGGACGCTTGACGCGCTGGACAAGAGCGGCCGTTACCGCTTGATACTGATGACAAAAGGCGATATGCTGGACCAGCAGAACAAGATCAAACGCTCGGGGCTTGACAAATATTTCTACCGGGTTATCGTCGTCACCAAAAAGGGGATCAAGGAATATCTTGACATCTGCAATGTGGAGCAGGTCGCCCCGTCACAGATCGCGGTTGTGGGCAACTCCTTCAAGTCCGACATCCAGCCGATAATCGAGATCGGAGGCTACGGCATTCATATTCCATTCCACACCATTTGGCGGCACGAGGTGGTCGAGGAGTTCGACCATCCGAACATATTCAGGCTTGATTCAATCGAGGAAGTTCTTTCCTTGCTCTGACGCTATCATATTCATAGAGCGTCTGTTGGAGAATCCAACGGACTTACCTTTTATATCAGATGTGAAAAAACGTTTTATTTTTCTTTCGTGTATAAGTAATTTTACGTAATTTTGTTCTGAATATAAAACGTTAAATTAACATCCCGGCTAATGCAAATGACTATTGTACAAACCATTACACTGCATATCAACTAATAATCCAATATCGTATGAAGTTGTTTTCCAGATTTTTTCTGACTTTGTTGACGATGTTGTTCCTGGGCGTTTCGCTTAGCGCCACGGGGCAGACAGTCGATAAAGGCATCTCTGTGACTGTCAAGGTCACAGACAAGGCCGGTGCTATGCCAGGCGCCGGTATTTTGGTGAAAGGTACGACAAACGGACAGATCACAGGTGCGGACGGAACGGCCACGCTTACGAACGTCGCTCCTGACGCTGTGCTTGTCGTCACCTTTGTCGGTTACCAGACCGTCGAGGTCCCGGTCAAAGGACGAGCCAATGTGAGTGTCACTTTGGAAGACTCACTGACTCTTGACGAGATCGTGGTTGTCGGCTACGGTACGCAGAAGAAAGCGAATCTGACCGGAGCCGTTGATCAGGTGGGCTCAGAGACGTTCGAGGGGAGGTCCAACGCCAATCTCACGCAGATGTTGCAGGGACAGATCCCTAACCTTAATCTCAAGTTCAAGGACGGACGTCCGAACAGTTCTCCGTCCTATAATATTCGAGGAACGACATCCATAGGCCAGGGTGGCAGCGCGCTCATTCTGATTGACGGAGTGGAAGGCGACCCGGCTTTGCTTAATCCGAACGACATCGAGTCAGTCTCCGTGCTCAAGGACGCCGCCTCATCCGCCATTTACGGATCCAGAGCGCCTTACGGAGTCGTTCTTATTACGACCAAGACCGCAAAGCAGGGCAAGCCTACGGTTTCCTATCAGGCCAACCTGACATTCGAGAAGCCGACGACCATCCCTGAATATGTGTCAAACGGTTACACTTGGGCCGACCACTTCTACAAGGCTTTCTACAACTACAATCTCTCCAATCCTTCCGGCATCAACAAGACAATGGAGTTCTCCACGGCCTGGCTTGCCGAGTACCAGAGGAGGAACGAGACCGGCAACTATGAGGTGCTTGTCAGCGACGGCAGCATCGGCACGGCCGGAAGATGGCTTTACTTCATCGAAGGCGAGGACTACATCGGAAAGCTGTACAGGAACCATATGACCAGCCAGACGCACAACATCTCGGTGTCCGGTTCTGACGACAAGTTCGACTACTATGTGTCAGGACGTTACTATGGCAACAACGGTATATTCGACACCGATGTGAATCCTGAATCATACAAGATTCTTAATGGACGTATGAAGATGGGCTATAAGGTCACTCCTTGGCTCAGGATCTCCAACAACACCGACATCTCCTGGACAAAATACGTGATGCCGCAGACCTACTCCGAAGGCAATGGCAACATCTGGAGGAATATCGCGGACGAGGGGCATCCTTGCTCTCCTATCTGGAATCCGGACGGAACGCTCAGCCATTCAGCGGTTTACTCTGTCGGCGATTATCTTTACGGACACAGCAACAGAGGCTACATCAACAGGCAGGTGAAGACGACTTTCGCCGCACAGGCCAAATTCCTTGACGACAGGCTCAGGCTCAACGCTGACTTCACCTACCGGAACAAGGACTTCAACACCACGGTGAAAAAGGTGAAAAGCGAGTTCTCAAGATATGAAGGGACGACGGAGACCATTTCCGGCACTCAGTCCTACCTCAGCGAGACCATCCGCAACTATGAATATCTTGCCACCAATGAATATGTCGAATTCGAGGACACATTCGCCGGCAAGCACTATTTCAAGGCGTTGTTGGGCTACAACTATGAGCAGGAAACCTACAAGAACACATATTCCTACAATGACGATCTCCTGACTCCGGATGTCACCAACATCAACCTTGCTATGGGTATCGACAACAGGAGCATCACCGGTGATTACTATCGGTGGCGTACCGTTGGAGCGTTCGCGCGAATCAACTACGCTTTCGCTGACCGCTATCTCATTGAGGTCAATGGTCGTTATGATGGTAGCTCGAAGTTCCCGCAGAGGCAGCGTTGGGCATTCTTCCCATCTGTCTCAGTTGGTTGGAGACTGACCGAGGAACCTTGGTTCAAGGTCAGCAAGGACGCTCTCTCAAACATCAAGTTCAGGGCATCGTTCGGAGCCCTTGGCAACAGCAACGTCGGCAACTACGCCTACGACGAGACTTTCAGCTTTGACAACGGCCGCATCATCAACGGTGCGAAGGTCCGTTACACCAGCGCTCCGGCTCCGATCCCTGAATCCCTTACCTGGGAGACGGCGCAGACTCTGGACTTCGGTCTCGATATGAGCTTCCTCAAGGGAAGGCTTTCGTTCACAGGTGATTACTACATCAGAAAGACTCTGGATATGTACACCGTGGGACCTACTCTGCCAGACGTGTTCGGAGCCAGCTCTCCTAAGGGTAACTATGCCGAGATGACGACAAAGGGTTACGAGATCACCGTCCGCTGGAACGATTCGTTCAACCTTGCCGGCAAGCCGTTCAACTATGGTCTCAAGGCTTCCTTGGTTGACTACAAGTCCGTGATTGACAAGTACAACAATGCTACAAAGTCCTTGTCAACCGCCTCCTACAACACAAGCTACTACTCGGGAATGGTTGTGGGCGAGATCTGGGGCTTCGTCTCAAACGGACTCTGGCAGAACCAGGCTGACATCGACGCTGCCGAGGCTGGAGCCCTTGCCGCCGGCCAGAAGTACTACAACCCTCTGATGCAGACCTCAAAGACCTACAAGCTTTACCCTGGTGACATCAAGTTCGAGGATCTCAACGGCAACGGCTACATAGACAGAGGTCAGAACACTGTTGATGATCCGGGAGACCGCAAGATCATCGGTAACTCGGAGCCAAGGTACATCTACAGCTTCGGAATCGACCTTGAGTGGAACAACATTTTCCTCAGCGCGTTCTTCCAGGGTGTCGGCAAGCAGGATTGGTATCCGAGCAACGAGGCTTCAGTGATCTGGGGACAGTACAACCGTCCGTATGCCCAGATGCCTAAATGGCACCTGAACAACTACTGGACCGAGGACAACCCTGACGCTTACCTGCCAAGGTACGCCGGTTACTACGCTCCTTTCTACAAGGGCACCAACAACGCCAACACCAGATACTTGATGGATGTCTCCTACATCCGTCTGAAGAACCTTCAGGTCGGTTACACCCTTCCGGCGAAATGGACCGACGCGATCAAGATGAAGAAAGTCAGCGTCTTCTTCTCCGGCGAGAACCTTTGGACCTGGTCACCGATGTACGAGTACACACGCGACATCGATGTCACGGCGAACATCTACGGAACCGACTCCGTGCTGTCTTCCACGGGTGACGGATTCAACTATCCGACCCTCCGCTCCTACAGCTTAGGTCTGAACATAACCTTTTAATCATTAAGGAATATGAAAAATCTCAACATATATTTAACAGCTCTCGCGCTTCTTGCCGGTGTGGCTTCCTGCGACCTTACGGAATCCCCGCAGGCTAAGGCCGGACGGGATATGATCTTCGGTTCGGAGACAGGACTCAAGAACTACACCTACGGGTTCTACAACAACTTGCCGAACTACGACAACGCGTTCAAACTGAACACGACAATGGACAACGCGGCCAAGAACGCGACCGGCACCTATGAGGTCGGGGCATACACGACCAACACTTCGACATCGTGGAGCTGGAGTGCTATCCGCAACGTCAACTATTTCATCAAATACAACACTGACACTCGTGTCTCCGAAAGTGTCAGAAACAACTATACCGGAATCGCACGGTTGTTCAGGGCCTATCTTTACTACAGCAAACTTGTTCAGTATGGCCCCGTTCCGTGGATCGCCGTGCCGCTTGAGCCGGACAGTGAGGAACTGTACAAGGGACAGGACAGCAGGGACGTTATAATCAGCAACATCATCGCTGACCTTGACTTCGCGGCCAATAACATCACCGAGGACAAGGTGACACCGAACTCAAACACCGTCAACCGTTGGACAGCGCTGTTCCTGAAATCCAGATTCTGCCTCTTCGAGGCTTCATTCCGGAAATATCACGCCACCGGCAGCGAGTTCGGAAAGGAATATCTCGCCGGATGTGAGATAACCGCTGACGAACTGTTCAGGCAGGCGGCTGAGGCCGCCGGTGAGATAATCGAGAAGGGACCTTACAAGCTTCACACGACTGCCGACGCTTACACAAAGGATGGCCGCGGAGCCTACAGGGACCTCTTCATCAGCGATAATCCGATGACCGACGAGGTGATGCTCGCTTTGTCGCTCGACCCTGTTATGCAGCTTGGCGAGATGAATTGGTACTACAACTCATCGACTTACGGTCCTCATCTTTGTATGACCCGCACATTCGCCAAGACTTACCTCAATCTTGACGGCACGGTCTATAACGAGAAGAAATCCAACGGAGCCTACAAGACTTTCGCCGAGGAGACCACCGGACGTGACTATCGTCTTAACCAGACAATCCGCGGCGCGGACTACACCTGCAAGAACTCAAACGGTGAATATGTCCCTACAGCCGCGAATATGACAGGACATTCCCTCACCGGCTATCAATTCACGAAATATGTGATGGACGATGTGTCTTTTGACAACGGCAGAAACAACTACAATGATGTCCCTCTTGCACGTTATGCCGAGGTGCTTCTGAACTATGCCGAAGCGAAGGCCGAGCTCGGAGAGCTGACTGATGATGACTGGAAGATCACTATCGGAGCCCTCAGACGCAGAGCCGGAATCACCGGTGGCGACCTGGACAAGAAACCGACTGTGGTTGACCCTTATATTCATTCAATATATCCGACAGTCAATGATCCTGTCATTCTGGAAATCCGGCGCGAGCGCGAGATTGAGCTGATCCTTGAAGGAATGCGTCTTAACGACCTCAAGCGCTGGGCTTGCGGAAGTCTTTGGCAGACAGCCCCTTGGGACGGCATCTATATTCCTGCGCTTGACACTCCGCTCGACTTGAACGGCGACGGCACTTACGATGTCTTTGTCACTGAGAACGGCAGCTACAGCGGACCATACAAGAACATAGCGATGATCACCGGCAGCAACCTCAAGGTTGTCAAGCTGGAGGATGACCCGGCGGGCGGCTACAAGCTGAATTACGAGATGAACAGGGTTTGGAACGATAATATGTACGAATATCCTATTCCAGAGGTGGTTATTCAGAAGAGCAACGGAACATTGTCTCAGAACCCTGGATGGAAATAACAGGAGGAAATGAATATGAGAATTCATACAAGAATATTTACAATGGCGGCTTTGGCCCTTTTCGGCCTTTCAGCCTGCCAGAACAATGAAGTCGCGGTTTATGCCGACTTCACCACAGACAAGGATGTGTACGAACTCTACGAGGACATATTCCTGAAGAACACATCCTATGCCGAGAACGCAAGGGTCATCGCCAGCAAGTGGGAATGGGATGGCAAGAAGATGTGGGGGCTTCAGCCGGAGACTCCTATCTCATTCGACAAGACCGGAGAATTCGAGATCACTTTGACCGCAACTTCAGATGTCGGCAATGTGTCATCCAAGAAAGTCAAGAAGATCACGATCCAGGATACCAACGTCAAACCGATAGCCGACTTCACTTGGGAGCCTCAAAGCGGAATCAGGGCCGGTGATGAGGTGCAGTTCACGGACAAGTCTTCCGATCCTGACGGCTCCATCGTCTCCTGGGAGTGGAAGTTCGGAAGCACGGTGCTCAATGAGCAGAGCCCTAAGTTCACTTTCGCGGAATATGGCGATGTGGAAGTCAGCCTTACGGTAGTGGACAATATGAAGGGCCGAAACACCAAGACCGTGACAATCCACGTTGACAAGAGTGTCTATAGCCTTGAACTGGTGTGGGCCAAGGCCTATGAGAATGATCCAGAGGCGTTTGTGAAGTTCTCCTCACCGGCCACCAATGCCGATGGAAGCGTTGTTTACGCATTCTCAAGTGGTTGCCACCTCGCCGCGTTCTCCGCTGAGGGAGAGAAGCTGTGGTCATTCGATGCGACCAAGCATAATCCAAGTCCGTACTGCAAAGACGGGACAAAGAAAGGCAACTCCTGCACCCCGTCTGTGGACACTGACGGAACCGTTTACATAGCGCTGGCCTACAACGAGAGGGACGCAAAACTGACTACATACGAGTCAGGAGTATATGCCGTGAACGGTGACGGATCTGAGAAGTGGTACTTCGGCTATGGAAACGCCCGTTATATAGCAGTCGTTCCTGTGGTGTTCGAGGATCAGATCATCCTCACCACCAAGGCCAACCCTACTAAGGACAAGTATCCAGAGATCTGGTCAGCCTACGGCAGTCAGGACAACGGACACGTTCTGGACAAGAACGGCGGCTTTGTCCAGACCCTTCTCGTCAAGCAGGGCAACTATGGAGGATCTGTCGGACTGAAGAACGGCATATTCATCACTCATTGCAATTCCAAGTTCGGATCCAGAATGTATTTCAAAGAGAATGGTAAATGGAAATTCTACGGGTCGAACACAAACCAGTCTTCAAAAGCCCTTGGTTACTACAACGGTAGCACTCTTGAGACAGGAGACTCCGGCCAGATGGCTGTCACTCCTGACGGCAAGGTTTACATCCTCTATGAGAATGTGACCAATAGGGTAGCCGCATCCTATAACAGTGTGTTGTACTGCTACGACACGAAGAAATATGTCAAGGACGACTCCACACCTTACGAGCCTGAGTGGGCGACCGGAATCAACGGCAAGCTTGCAAGGTACAACGGACTTGGTGTGGTCTGCGGCGCTGACGGGACAATATATGTGACCAGCGGCTCGACCGGTGACATCAAGGCCAGGGTTACAGCCTTGACCCCTTCAGGTGATGTCAAGTGGGAGTCCCTTGCTGACGGCAACCTTTCCGGCAGTGCGGCCGTTGACAATGAAGGCTACATCTACTATAATGATTATATTACCGGAAGGCTTGTCAAACTGTCTCCGGCGGACGGAAAGAGAGTGGCTGAGATCCAGCTTGGCGATGAGATGCGCTCATCTCCGACAATCAGCAAGGACGGCACGATCTACTGCACCGGAATGAAGGATGGTTATCCGACGCTCTTCGCTGTGAGAGGCTCGGCTACGGGTTACGCAGACTCCTGGTCTCAGCTTGGCGGAAATCCTTCCAAGACTTGTGTTCAGTACTAATGTTATGAATATGAAAATATTCCATAAATTATTGATTATCGCCATCTTTCTTGCGGCATCCTGCAAGCCGGAACCCGTGATCAACCGGGTTCCGGGCGGCGATGACAACGGCGGAACAGACAAGCCCACAGTCAAGTCACAGACACTGAAAATCTGTTCCTTCAACATCCGTTGCTTCAATGCTAACGATCCGTACCCTTGGTCGGTGCGCAAGGATCCCGTGATGAAGTTCATCAAGACGGATAAGCCTGATCTTGTCGGCCTTCAGGAACTACGCTCCACTCAGGCGCAGGACTTCGCCTACAATCTTTCCGATGAATATGTTTACTACGATGTCAACAGGGACACCGGTCAGCCTGTCAGCAGCGGCAGCGGAGAAGGTGTCGGCATCCTGTACAGAAAAGATCGTTTCAAACTTGAGAAGAAAGGCTTTTTCTGGCTGGCTGACAATCCCGACAAACTTCCGGACAAGAACGCTGACGGAACATATTCATCCTGGAACAGCGCTTGCCGCAGGATCGTGGTCTGGGTCAAGGTCAAGGATCTGGAGCACGACGGGCAGACGGTCTTTTTCTTCGCGACGCATTTTGATCACAAGAGCGTCGCGGCAAGGGAGAAGTCCAGCACTCTGACAGTTAAAAAGATCAAGGAGATCACTGGTCTGTCTGATTTGTCCCAAAGCGGCAATCCGATATTCCTTGTCGCTGATTTCAATTGTTCGTATGGCTCGTCCGAGCTCGCTCCTCTCCGGTCTGTGATGAAGGAAGCCCGTTCAACTTCCTCTAAGACAGAAAGCGGAAGGACTTACAACGGATTCGGTGAGACAAGCACTTCTGTGATTGACCACATCTTCTATGCCGGAAGGCTGACCGCGGACAAGTACCATATAGTGACAGAGGACTATGGTGTCAAGTACATCTCGGATCATTACCCGATAACATTCGAGTGCGCATACAAATAGTTTTTGGTAGTTAAGGAAACGCCCTTATGTCAGCACGCATAAGGGCGTTTTTTTTTATGTACGGAAGTTGTTCAATAGCCGTAAATTCCATCTCAAAAACACTATCTGGATGAAGGGGGGAATCGGAATATTGAGTAAATTTGTGGAATATTCAATAATATTATGGACAGACAACCTGATAAGATATTGGTGCGTGGAGCGAGGGTGCACAACCTGAAGAATGTGGATGTGGACATTCCGCTGGGGAGGATCGTGGGGATCGCCGGGGTGTCCGGATCGGGGAAGTCCTCGCTGGCGCTTGGTGTGCTATATTCCGAAGGCTCAAGGCGTTACCTTGAGTCACTTTCGACCTATACAAGAAGGAGGATGACACAGGCGGCGAAGGCTGACGTGGACGAGGTGCTTTACGTTCCGGCGGCTCTTGCGCTTCATCAGAGGCCGGGGATTCCGGGCATACGCAGCACTTTCGGTACTGGAACGGAACTCCTTAACAGCCTTAGGCTTATGTTTTCAAGGCTGGCGAGTCATCGTTGTCCGAACGGGCACTATGTCGAGCCGTCTTTGCTCGTGGCGGCGGGAAAGGAGCTTGTCTGCCCTGTGTGCGGAGAACATTTCTACGCTCCGTCCGCCGAGGAACTGTCGTTCAACAGCCAAGGAGCTTGTCGTAAATGTGACGGAACAGGAACCGTCAGAACTGTTGATGAATCCACCCTTGTTCCGGACGAGAACCTTACAATTGACGAAGGGGCAGTCGCTCCTTGGAATACGCTGATGTGGTCACTTATGAAGGATGTCTGCCGGGCTATGGGGGTGCGTACCGATGTCCCGTTCAAGGATTTGACTGACAAGGAAAAGGACATTGTCCTTCACGGACCTGCCGAGAAAAAGCACATTCTCTACAAGGCGAAGAACTCCAATGACGCCGCCGAACTGGATTTCACATTCTATAACGCGACCTACACGGTGGAGAACGCACTTGCCAAGGTCAAGGATGAGAAGGGAATGAAGCGTGTAGAGAAGTTCCTTAGGCTTGACGTTTGCCCTGACTGCGGAGGCACAAGGCTATCCGATGCGGCAAGAGCGCCTAGGCTTAGAGGAATATCTTTGGCTGAAGCCTGTACGATGACCCTCACCGAGATCGTGGAATGGGTCAAAGGTGTTCCGGGTTCGCTTCCGGAGGAGATGAGGCCGATGGCCGAAAGCATTTGCGAGTCGTTTCTCGACACGGCCAAACGGCTGATGGACTTGGGAATAGGCTATCTGTCACTGGATCGCTCGGCGGCGACTCTCTCGACCGGAGAGAGACAGAGAATGCAGCTGGCCAGAGCCGTCAGGAACCGCACGACTGGAGTACTGTACGTTCTGGACGAACCGTCAATCGGTCTGCATCCATCGAATATAATCGGACTATGCGGCGTGATGGAGGACCTGATAGCGGACGGGAATTCCGTCATTCTTGTGGACCACGACACACAGATCCTAGGCAAGTCCGACTGGATGATCGAGATGGGACCAGGCGCCGGCTCAAGCGGTGGCAAAGTGATCGCTCAGGGCACGATAGGCGACATCGAGGCCAATGAATATTCAAGGATAGGTCCTTTCCTGTCTGGCAAGGATTCTCTTAAGGTAAGAAGTCAGATAAAAGACTCTGACATATTCATTGATGGAAAGATAACGATGGTAACCGATGCCATCCACACTGTCAAGCCGCTGACAGTTGAGATCCCGAAAGGCAGATTGACGGTTGTCACAGGTGTCTCAGGTTCCGGCAAGACCACGATGGTGCTTGAAAGCTTGATACCTGCGCTTCAATCTAAGATTTCAGGTAGTGAGCTGCCACGGCACGTGAAGTCTATAAAAGCTGAAGGAATACGTCAGGTAAAACTCATAGACGCTTCTCCGATAGGTATTAACGTCCGCTCCACTGTGGCGACTTACGCCAATGTCCACGATGAGTTAAGGAAAGTCTTCGCTAAGACTCCGGACGCAAAGAAGCACGGCTATAAGGACGGGGATTTCTCGTACAACACCGGCAAGCTCCGTTGTCCGACCTGTGACGGTACTGGCGTGATAAGCCTTGACGTGCAGTTCCTACCTGATGTGGACATCCCGTGCCCGGATTGCCGTGGGTCAAGATATTCAAAAGCGGCGGGAAGCATCCGGAGGGAGAATGCGGCAGGGGAGTTCCATTCGCTCCCGGAGCTGATGGATATGGACATTAATTCCGCCCTTGACGCTTGTGCTGATTTGAAACTCATCAGCCAGCGGCTCAGGGTTCTGCGTGACCTAGGCCTCGGTTATCTGACTTTGGGTGAGGAGACTCCAAGCCTGTCAGGTGGTGAGGCTCAAAGACTTAAACTGGCCAGCGAGATGGGCAGGGGACAGAGCGACTCCGTCTTTGTGTTCGACGAGCCGACCATCGGCCTCCATCCATCAGATGTCCTCACGCTTCTGAAAGTGTTCCAGAGCCTTATCGATCACGGGGCCACCGTCATCGTCATCGAACACGACTTGGACGTCATCCGCAACGCCGACTACGTCATCGATATGGGTCCCGGCGGAGGTGCCGAAGGTGGCCGGGTTGTAGCCGCAGGCAGCCCGGATCAGATCCGAGGCTCGAAAGAAAGTGTCACAGGACGATTCCTATAATATTCATTGATATGGAAAATAAGATTTTGACTCCGTCGGAGTATTGGGAAACATACGCTTCAGATTGCGACAGGAAGGCGTTGGAAGAAGAGTTCGACCGTGTCCTGCACGTGGAGCCGTGGGCTGAGAAATCCAGCCTGGAAACCATCTGCAGACGGGTTGTGGAGAATGTCCGCAAGGCGAAAAAGTAGTCCGTGCTATATTGTCAGATTATGAGAAGATTGTTACTGCTGGTTTTTATTCTGGCGCATTCTGTTGGTCTTTGGGCGCAGAACGGTAGGAATGTCACCGAGGAATGGCTGAAAGAGAATTACACCAAACGTGAGGTGATGATTCCGATGCGGGATGCCGTCAGGCTCTATACGGCTGTCTATGAACCGGTTTCGTGCTCTGAGGCCAAGCCGGTGATGCTTGTCCGCACTCCGTATTCGCTAAGACCGTACGGCTTCGAGGCGGATGAGGAGCCGTCAAAAGACAAGTTTGCATATTCCTCTGGGATGTGGGGTGACTTGCTGAACTATGCCGCAGACGGCTATGTCATTGTGCTCCAGAATGTTCGCGGCACGTATTTGAGTGAAGGTGAGTTTGAGAACATTCGGCCGCATCTTAGCGGTAAAGCGGGAGGGAAGACCACAAAGCCCCTCATTGATGAGGCCACGGACACCTACGACACCGTAGAATGGCTTCTTGCGAACACAGAAAACAATGGTAACATCGGAGTCAAAGGCACGTCATATCCGGGATATTATGCCACGATGGCTGCACTTTCCCGTCATCCAGCCATCAAGGCAGTATCGCCGCAAGCCCCTGTGACCGATTGGTTTATGGGCGACGACGCTCATCACAACGGAGCTCTTTGCCTTGCCGACTGCTACCGTTTCGGGTCTTCTATGTACAGAAGCCGAAAGGCACCGTCCACCAAAGGAATGAAACGCCTTGTGAGCATTGACTCTGATCTTTATGAATATTTCCTTGGCAAGCCGCTTTCTGAATTGTCCGCGTTCTTCGGTGACACACTTGCCTTCTGGAACAAAATGGTATCTCATCCGGACTACGACAAATTCTGGAAGGACAGGAATCCAAGCTATCATCTGAAAGACATAGAGCCAGCTGTACTTGTTACAGGAGGCTTTTACGATGCCGAGGACTGCTACGGGGCGTTCAACACTTACACTCAGTTGAAAAAACTCTCGCCGGAATGTGATTTGTACCTTGCCGCGGGCCCGTGGCATCACGGAGGATGGCGCAGCCGAAGTGTAAGCAGCATAGCCGGGGCGTGGTTCGGAGAAGCTTCCGGAGAATATTATCTGGATGACATCGAGTATCCTTTCTTTAGGTATTACCTTGAAGGAAAAGGAGAAAAGCCAGCCAGAGTCAATGTCCTCCCGTCCGGTGAGACAATGAGAAGCAGGATGGAAGGCCTTCCATCAACGTCATTCTGGGAGACATATTCATCGTGGCCACCTGAAAATGCCCGCCCGACCAGAATCTACCTTTCAAGAACAGATTCCTTGAATATGTCCGGCGAGTCTTCGGACGTGGGATTCAGAACATTCACGTCGGATCCGTCCAATCCGGTTCCGTATATGGATGTCAAGTCCAGCGGCCGAGACCACGGCTATATGGCTGCGGATCAGACCTTTGCTTCAGCACGTAAAGATGTCCTGACATATTCAGGCAAGGTGCTTTCAGACACGCTCCACCTCGCCGGCCCTGTCAAGGCATATGTCGAACTGAGGCTTGATCTTCCAGACGGGACATATTCAAAGAATATGGATGCAGACATCGTCGTGAAGTTGATTGATGTCCGCCCAGACGGTTATCGGATGCTTGTAAGGGGAGATGTGATGCCTGTCCGTTACCGTGGCGGCTTCGGCAAGGCAAAGGCTGTGAAGGCGGGAAAAGTTTTCAGCGTGGACTTCACGATGTGCGACATCGATCATTACTTCCTTCCTGGCCATTCTTTGATGATCCAGATTCAGGGAAGTTGGTTCCCGCTCATCGCTATGAACCCTCAAACCTTTGTCAGGAACCCTTTCCTGGCTACAAAAGACGACTATCGACCTATTAATATCTCCGTTTCTTCAAATTCGTATGTAGAATGCGGTAAGATTAATATTTATAATAGATAAAACAATTGTGTTTATTAGTATAACAAAAATGTTTACCACTTAATATGCTGCCAGAATCCACGTTTGACCTATTGGAAAGCATCGCCGGGAAGCATAGTGCGGGCGATATGAGTTCCACTCTTAATGATGAGCAGGAAGTGCTCAATAAAGTCAATGAGGCCATAGAGGCCGGTGACATCGAGCTGTACCCGATGAAGGCCCTTCTGGCCGCCAGCAACGACTGGAACACAGGCCTCATCACCCGTATGGGCCTATACAAGAATATCCTTCTGGAAGGAGTCAAGCGCGGTGCCCTCTCTCCTGAGAATGAATATGCCTGGGAATGGATAGGCGCCGCCGCGACGAACAACGACCCCGAAGAGTTCATCGATGACAAAACCCTCTATTACGACCTCCTCTCCACAGCCGCCGAGTCCGGCGTCACAATCGCCCTGGACATTATGAACCGCATCTGGGAGCCTGAGAACATCATCGAGGAAGATTGAGGTAAGGACTCATAAATATACCATCGGAAAAAAGTTGCTAAAATTGATGTGAATATTTGGAAAAAAGTTGTCATGCTAAGAAGGAAGGCTGATGCCGCTTTTGAGAGTTGTGGACACGTTCGTCAATAACAGGGATTTTTCGCTGACAACAAAAGCTCAGCACGATTTGATCGTCGGTTATAGGCGTGATATTACTAAATATGCCCAAAAGGACAAGGCATTGGTAAGGGCTATTTTTGATTCCATTCCTTTTCAACTTGCAAAACAGGACAAGCGTTTCATTCTTTCTGAGTTGGAAAAAGGAGCGTCACGCAGAAAGTATGCTGATCCGACACAGTGGCTTATTGACGCAGGTATGGCATACTATGCTATAAATGTAAACTCTTTTGATTTGCCGTTTGCGAACAATAGCAATCCAAAACTATTCAAATTGTACTCTCTAGACCCTGGCATAGTCTGTCATATGAGTATTCAAGGACGGCAATTTGAGGTTATGAGTGGGCTGATCAACATAAACGAAGGAGCTCTTGCAGAGAATTTTGTGGCAGCGGAATTAGCAAAGAAAGGTAAGCCTCTTTTCTATTATGACAAGAAAAGCAAGCACGAACTTGATTTTTTGCTGTCCGACTCTGACGGAGTACATATAGTGGAAGTGAAATCAGGTGACAACTTTACATCTCATTCTTCTCTGGATTATGCGATGGAGCGCGAGGGGGCACGTATCTCCTGTGCTACAGTTCTCTGCAAGAGCAATTTGCTTTGTAAAGATGGTGTCCGGTATTTGCCCTTGTATATGGCGATGTTCTTATAATGTGAAGGTCGCATACCAACCATATGCGACCTTCATAAAATGGTCTGATAAAAATTCAGCTAAGAATTGAAGATATTCATAAACTCCTCGCCGGTGATGGTCTCTTTTTCAAGGAGGTATTGAGCGCTTTTGTGCATCTTGTCGATGTTGGCAGTGATGATGTCGGTGGCTTTTTTCTTGGCGGCGGCGATCATCTCGCGGACTTCGGTGTCGATGTCAGCGGCGGTCTCGTCCGAGCAGGCCAACTGTGAAGAACCTCCAAGATAGGCGTTCCCTTTTGTCTCCAGGGCCATCATACCGTATTTGTCGCTCATTCCGTAGGTCGTGATCATCGCGCGGGCCATCTGTGTGGCCTTTTCGATGTCGTTCGACGCTCCGGTCGTGCACGTGTGACAGATGATCTCCTCGGCGACACGTCCACCGGTCAGGGTGGCGAGACGGTTAAGAAGATATTCCTTGCTGTAGAGGAACTTCTCGCCCTCGTCCACCTGCATCGTGTAGCCAAGCGCTCCGGACGTTCTCGGAATGATCGTGATTTTCTGAACCGGGGCGGAATTGCTTTGCGCTGCGGCCACCATAGCGTGACCGATCTCGTGGTATGCGATGATCTTCTTCTCCTCGGCTGAGATCACGGCGTTCTTTCTCTGCTCACCGGCCATAACGACCTCGACACTTTCCTCAAGATCCTCGGTCGTGGCGGCTTTCTTGCCGAGACGCACGGCTCTCAAAGCGGCCTCGTTGACGATATTCGCCAGTTCCGCTCCCGATGAGCCGGCGGTCGCGCGTCCGATGAGATCCAGATCTATGTCTTCGTGCTTGATGTTCTTCAAGTGAACCTGAAGGATAGCCTTTCTGCCTTGCAGGTCAGGAAGTTCCATCTGGACACGCCTGTCGAAGCGTCCCGGACGGAGAAGAGCCTTGTCCAGACTGTCCGGCCTGTTGGTCGCTGCAAGGATGATCACACCTTTGTCCCCGTCAAAGCCGTCCATCTCCGTAAGCAATTGGTTGAGAGTCTGTTCACGCTCGTCGTTACCGCCTCCGATGTTGTTCTCACGGCTCTTTCCGATGGCGTCGATCTCGTCGATGAATACGATGCACGGAGCCTTGGCCTGCGCCTGGCTGAACAGGTCACGAACCTTCGCGGCACCCATTCCCACGAACATCTGGACGAACTCTGATCCGGACATCGAGAAGAACGGCACACCGGCTTCTCCGGCCACGGCCCTTGCGATCAATGTCTTGCCGGTTCCCGGAGGCCCGACCAGAAGGACCCCTTTAGGCAAGTGGGCACCGACCTCGTTATATTTTGCGGGATTGTGCAAGAAATCCACGACTTCCATAAGCCCGTCCTTGGCCTCGTCCTGCCCGGCGACATCCGAGAAACGTGTCTTTATGTCATTCTCGGCATAGACTTTAGCGCCACTTTGTCCGAACTGCATAAAATTACCCATTCCGCCACCTTTGGCCATATTGCTGCCGACACGCCTCATAGCCGAGCTCAGAAGCCAGTACATCAGCATACCCGGAAGCACCCACCAGAGGATGAAATCCAGAAGAGGGGAGCGTTCGCGGTTGAGTTTCTTCACAAAACGGATCTTGCCGTCCTTGTTGGGACTCGGGGCCGTTGACAGGCGGCTCACGAAATCCGGATCCGTGACCGCGCCGGTGACATAGGTCGTGTCTCTCTGCCCTTTGAGTTTTTCCTGATATGTGAGCGGAGCACTCTTTGAATATAACACCTTATCTCCATCAATCACAACGTCATAGACCAAACCTTTATCCACGTCGGAGATGAACGTCCCATAGTCAGTCTCGACCACGCTGCTGCCCCTGCTTCCCGGAAACAGGAATGTGTTGATCAATGCCAAAAAGGCGAACATCAGCACCATAGTCCAGAATATGTTCCCGTTCGGAAACCACCCGCCACGGGTCTGCCCTTCCGTCTCCTTTGGAGAGTCAGTCTTCTTATCTTCAGGATATTCCACGAATTTCATAATATAATATTCATTAAAAGTCACGGCGCGAATAATTCAAAAATCAGGCTATTCCCGGAAGGCTGACATATTGACGGAAAGAAAATTTCATGAATATATTGATACGGCATATTCGTTTTATTGTGTAAATTTGTGGCAACTATTGAAAGTCACTAATAACTGGGATTATGTTTTCATTTTTGATCAGTCTCGCGGCCCTTGTGGTCGGGTATATTCTTTATGGAAAGTTCGTGGAGCGGAGGTTCGGGGCTGATCCGGCCCGTAAGACACCAGCCATCACCAAGGCGGACGGGGTGGATTATATTCCAATGCCGGCGTGGAAGGTCTATATGATCCAGTTTCTGAATATCGCGGGAACGGGACCTATCTTCGGTGCCATTATGGGAGCCAAGTTCGGACCGTCAGCCTACCTGTGGATTGTTCTGGGCTGCATTTTCGCCGGAGCAGTGCACGACTATATGACCGGAATGCTCTCCATCAGGAACGGGGGAGCGGGACTGCCTGACTTGGTCGGGGAATATCTCGGGAAAGGCACAAAGACATTCATTCTGGCGTTCTCCATCATTGTGCTGATGCTTGTGGGAACGGTGTTCGTGTTCAGCCCTGCGTTGATTCTCGGAGACATCGCGGGGGATGGAGGCCGCATATCGATTATGATATGGGTCGGGGTGATATTCCTTTATTATCTTCTTGCCACGCTGATGCCGATCGACAAGATCATCGGACGGATATATCCGGTTTTCGCTTTCGCGCTGATTTTTATGGCTTTGGCTCTGATGGTCTGCCTGTTTGTCAAATGGCCTTCGCTTCCGGAGCTTTGGGACGGGCTTGGCAATCTAGGTGAGTCGAAGGGGCTTCTGAGCGGCCAGCCGATATTCCCGTGCCTTTTCATCACCATCGCTTGTGGCGCGGTGAGCGGTTTCCACGCCACGCAGAGTCCGATGATGGCCAGGTGCCTGACTGACGAGCGACTTGGCAGGCCGGTGTTTTACGGCGCGATGATCACTGAGGGCATTGTGGCGTTGATCTGGGCGACCGTTTCATCGTGGTTCTTCTTTGATGGTGGTGCCGCTGAGGTCGGTGCGACTGTTTCCGCCGCGGCTCCGGATGTGGTTGTCAAGGTTTCCAAAGGTTGGCTTGGCGTTTTAGGTGGCATTCTGGCCATCCTTGGTGTGGTCGCCGCTCCTATCACGAGCGGGGACACAGCGTTCAGAAGCGCACGCCTGATCGTGGCGGATTTCCTGCATCTGAATCAGAAACCGGTCGCCAACCGGCTTATGATCAGCATTCCGCTGTTTTTGATCGCTGGGGTGTTGCTTTGGTACAACATCGCCGATGAGAACGGGTTCAATGTCATCTGGAGGTATTTCGGATGGGCGAACCAGACTCTTGCCGTGTTTATGTTGTGGACTGCGACTGCTTATCTGGTGAAGTTCAAGAAGGGGCTGACTTATCTGATCACGATGATTCCGGCGGCGTTTATGACGGCTGTCTGCACGACCTACATCTGCGTGGCAAAGATCGGGCTCGGGCTGCCTAATTCCTGGAACCGCGCCATCGGACTTGCTACGTTTGTTGTGTCTCTGGTTGTGTTCTATATCCTTTATTTCAGACGCAGGAAGTAGGTTGTCTGATTTCGGATGTCCACCTTGCCCATACTGATTTAATTAATATTCAAAGTATTATCAACTACCATTGTCAACATATTCATAGATAAGGAATAACTTTTCCGCCGTATCTTTGCGTCTGGAAAATTCAAATTGCATCAATGAATATGAAAAAGTCATTTTTGTTACTTTGCGGCTGTCTGGCCATCGCGTCAGCCTGCTGCAACCAACCGGCCAAGACCGCCGGAATCAATTACGCCTACATGGACACCACTGCGCGTCCAGGAGACGACTTCGCCAAATACGCGACCGGTCATTGGGCCGACTTGAACCCCCAGCCGCTTGAGTACCCTATGTGGGGAACCGTGACAAAAGTCAGCGACGAGAATGTTAAGGCTCTTGCTGGACTGATCAAAGACATCGCCGATCACGGTGGTTTGAATGTCGCCTACGACGCCTTCCAGATGTGGCAGAAGGATCACGGCAAGCTCCAGGAAGACAACGGGGTCACTCCTGAGCAGCGTTTCTTCCTGTCCTACGCCAATGTCTGGGCCGGCACAGCCTCCGAGGAGATAATGCGTTATCTCACGATGATGGACGTTCACTCAATCGACGGCCTGAGGATCAACGGAGCCCTCGCCCAGTGCGACTACTGGTACGACGCCTTCGGCATCCAGCCGACCGACTCCCTCAACGTCAAACCAGAGGACAGGGTCCGCATCTGGTAATATTCCCCTCTGAATATTCATTTTACTTGTTGTCGCCATTGATCAAGTTTACAACAACCTTTACCATCGTATCCATTTCATCTGTCTTGCTTTCAGCGATCATCAAAGTCAATGCTACCAAGGCATTGTCAGCGATACGTTTGTGTCCATCCGGAGCATAAAGGATCCTGTTGTTTTCCATAAACCAGAGGAACAGTGTGGCGGCAATGCGTTTGTTGCCATCGGAGAATGAATGATTCTTGACAACAAGATACAACAGCATAGCCGCTTTCTCCTCCACTGACGGGTATAGGTCAACTCCATCCCAAGTCTGGTATATCTGACCGATTGAACTGTGGAAGGATTCGTCCTTTTCGTGTCCGAAAAGCTCGCTTCCTCCGAACTTGACTTTCAGGTCGTTGATGACCGCCATCGCATTCTCGTAAGAGGCGTGAAAGCACTCCTTTGTGGTTGATTTTACTCCCAACGTCTGATAGTCGTAGCTATCAAGCGTGTCCAAAGCATAAGTGTAGTCCTTCACTACATCGAATATGCTCTTGATCTGCTCTTCGTCCGTGGAGTCAAGATACCCCATAGTGCGGCCCATCACATCCACAAGAGCCTTCAGATCATCGTATTTCTGCTGTGCAAGGTCATTGCGGACGGCGTAGCCTTTGATAAGGTAGTCTTTTAGGACGGAGTTCGCCCAACGACGGAACTGCGTAGCATTCTTACTGTTGACACGATAACCAACCGACAGGATCATATCCAGATTATAATGGTCAACAGTTCTTCTGATTTGTCGTGTCCCCTCACATTGAACTATTTCCATTTTGGAAATGGTTGAACCCTTGTCCAATTCTCCCTGTTTGTAAATGTTTGAGATGTGTTTTGATATTGCCGGCACGTTTGTGCCCATTAATGCGGCAATCTGCGCCTGCGTCAACCAAACCGTCTCATTTTCAAGTTTGACATCGATCTTAGTCCTGCCATCGGCAGTCTGATAGAGGATGATTTCTCCTCTTTGCGGAGCATTCAATAGCTCCTTTGTTGTTTGTGTGTCCATAATTGTAACAATTTTGATTACAAAAAAAGGCCATACAGCATTTGCCGTATGACCATATCATATTTCCAAGTTATATAAGTTCAGTAAAACGTTAGTCAGAGAACATATTCAGGATGAGAACCCCATCCAAGTTCTCTATCTATACTTTGGTGGATATTTTTGAAAAACAAAAAAGCGACATCAGTACGACTATACCAATATCGCGTTGTGGAACTCCAAACGATCCACGGCATTCAGACTTTCCTTGCAAAGATGACTATATTTTTTGAATATAGCAACTTTTAGTAACTATTATCGAACTATTATCGAATTGTGAATGTCTCTATATCAAACGAATGACGAATATAAACGCTATTGGTTGCCATCCAGATAGTCGGTGTAGAGGATACCGTCGAGGTGGTCGCATTCGTGCTGGAAGATCACGGCGGTGAAGCCTTTGATGCTTTCGGTCGTGTCGCGCAAGGTTTTGAGCGAGGTGTAGTTGATGTCGATGTCCTGATAGCGCTCGACATTGCCGCGCTTCCCAGGAATGCTGAGACATCCTTCAGGTCCAAGAGCCTTTTTACCTCTGTGACAAGTGATTTGGATGTTCGGATAGACCTCGAACGGCTCACCGTCCTTATCGAACCTCTGCACCGCCACGACACGGCGTGATATTCCCACCTGCGGCCCGGCGATGCCGACTCCATCCTGTTCCGGAGAGGTCACTGTGGCCACCATCTTCTCAGCCAGGATCTTATATTCATCACTCGTCAGTTCCTTCGTGCTGATTCCGGAGCACTCCGTCCGCAGCACCAGCGAGTCCGCCTTGTCATAAATCGTCAGCACGCGCATAGCTTCGCCATCACCCTTTATGAGACTCTTCTCGGCATTGGTCCAGCTTTCATCATTCCGGCACGCCACAACAGACAGCATAAGTACAGCGGTGAGAATATTCCTTCGTGTTTTCATATTCCTCATATCAATTATTGTTTGTTTTTATCGCCTTGCATAGGTGTTCGCCAGTATCGTGACAACGATAGCTATAATTATCATAGAAATCATTGATGACCAAAATATTATGTAGGACATCTCGGCCAAAGGAAGCAGGCCGGTCGGTAAGCATGTGAGCAGCAAACCGTAGCCGCTGACTTTTCTCAGCCTTCCGATGTCATATTTCGCCCTTTCTTCTTTGCTCGCTGTGTTGTAGCCGGCGATGAGATCGTCCCCTTTGCCGATGAGGATAAAGATGGAGAATGTGATGAGCATAAGAATCACAATTCCGACTATGATGAAGTTTGCCAACAGCATATTTGGGACTATCTGTTTTGATCTTGACAAAGATAAGTTTTCTGATCAGAAATCCAATATATTTTTCTGATATCCGTATATTCATATTGCCGTACATATCTTCGCAATCGGTTAAAGATCAATTTATTCAGGATATAATCAGACGTACGGCATTGGATCTCCAATATTTCCCCTGCTTTGTAAATATGGCGGCATATATGTCCTGTACAGAATATTGTGAGAGGCTTGTTAATATGCCGCCTATGCTTTTAGGGAACATAGGCGGCATATCAGCACACAATACGCAGGCGTGGAATTATGATTTTGTGCCGGTATTTTTATACCTTGCGGAGTGCCCTTGGGAGCATTGTACTATTATTGAACTAAAAACATTATCTTTACCTGAAAAATTAATGAATATGACAAAAGAGGAAAAATATCTTGCGCTATTGCCTCAGATTCAGGCTCTTCTTGCCGGGGAGACTGACGAGGTGGCGAGGATGTCGAATATAGTTGCGATGCTTAATAGTGAGTTCGGCTTCTGGTGGACAGGTTTTTACCGTGTGGCGTCATCCGAGGAACTTGTGCTCGGGCCGTTCCAAGGACCTGTGGCATGCATGCGCATCGCAAAGGGCAGGGGAGTGTGCGGCACATCATGGAACGAGGAGCGCACTGTCATTGTCCCCGATGTCGAGCTGTTCCCCGGTCACATAGCCTGCTCAAGCGAGAGCCGCAGCGAGATTGTTGTACCTTGCTGGAAACGTGGCCGGATAGCCGCCGTCCTTGACATCGACAGCAAGGATCTGAACACGTTCGATGAAGTTGACAGAAAGTATCTTGAGGAGGTTACCTCCTTGCTCTACGGCAAGGAAAGAGACATCTGGTTCGCCGCCGGCTGCTTCTGGGGAGCGCAGAAGTTTTTCAAACTCGTGGACGGAGTAGTCTTCACGGAAGTCGGCTTCGCGAACGGTTGGGAAACCGACCCGACCTACAAACAAGTCTATACCGACGAGACCGGTCACGCCGAATGCGTCCACGTCCGCTACGATCCCGAGAAAGTGTCTTTGGAGCGTCTTGTCAATCTATTCCTGAATATGATCGACCCGTTCAGCCTGAACAAACAAGGTGAGGACGAAGGCACAAGGTACCGCACCGGCGTCTATTACGATAACGGTGAGGATAGGGAAGTGATCGAAACTGTACTCGGCTCCTTTGAGAACAAAGCCGGCAGGAAATCCGCCGTCGAGCTACAGCCCCTCCGCTGTTTCTACAAAGCCGAGGAGTACCACCAAAACTACCTCGACAAGAATCCCGGCGGCTACTGCCACCTTTCCCCGGCAATCTTTGAACTCGCCCAGAAAACACTTGATGAGTAATAGGATTCCGTACCTCAGAAGCCCTGTTCCTGTACCAAAGGCAAGTCTATGTGCGCTTGGTACACCAAAGCCCATATTTAAGTACAAAATTCGAAGCACAGAGCTACCCGATAAGATGAGTTGCGATGAAATGGTCGAATCAGCTGGTTCCACTTTGCCTGTATGTGCAAGTTTTTCGACAATGTCTTTCAGGGCATAAAACACATAATATCCCTGTTGTCTTGCAGTTATATACAAATTTTTCTATTTTTATACGGAATTATACTCTTCACAGCTATGGCTCAACTTGGTTCAAGTCTCGAAGGACGATTAAGAAATACTGATTTACCAGTAACAAAGTGTTTGTTCCCAGTATTTGAAGCTGTTGTCAATTCTATTTATGCAATTGACGATCGATTGAAATCGGATAATTCGTTCTCTATTACAGAGGGGAAAATCCGAGTCATATTGGAACGGGCTAATACGTCCGATTTGTTTGGAGGAAAAGCAGAATTGCTTGGTATTACTGTTGAGGACAATGGAATCGGTTTCACCAAGGATAATTATAAATCATTTTGCGAACTAGATTCGCTATATAGGGAATCTCTTGGATGCAAGGGAATAGGACGATTACTTTGGCTTAAAGCATTTGATTCTGCAGAAATCGAGAGTAATTATATTGATGGTTCAGAGGTAAAACGGAGACATTTTATTTTTACATCAAGAGGAATCGATGATCTTGACGCATCAGAGTTAAATCAAGAAAGTTTAGGCACAATAATCCATCTAAGGGGTATTAAGCCGTTATTCAAAGAATCGCTAAATAAGCTTTCACAGGAAGGCATCGCAAAGGCGATATTTGAACATTGTCTTTGGTTCTTTATCAGAGAAGGAGGGTGCCCGGACATAAGAGTTATTGATGGCACAAATCCGGCAACCAATCTATCCGAAATTTATGATTCGTATATGGGCAGCGATAATTCTAAGACTGCCACATTCTCACTCGGAGATGAAACATTTAATGTTCTTCACATAAAACTGCAGAGGTCCGACAAAAACAATAATGTGATTTCATATTGTGCAGGTAATAGAATTGTAAACGACGAGAAAATTAAAGACGTTGTAGGGTTGTATGACTCAGCGATTCAGACTAACTCCGGGACTTTTTTCTATAAATGTTTTGTTACGGCTCCTTATCTTGATAAACACGTAGCACCAGATAGATTTTCATTCCTCATCCCTGATAAACGAGCGAATGAGAATGGTGATGAGCTATACTCAGAAATTTACTTTTCAGATATTCGCTCAAAAGTATTAGAAGCCATCAGACAATACCTATCTCCATTTTTAAAAGACACCATAGAAGCTGGCAAGGAAAAGATTCAAGCATTTGTAGATAAGCAAGCTCCTTATTACAAACCGATTCTGGCATCTTTGTCAGAAGAAGAAAAATCGATCAACCCTAATGCTTCGGATAAGGCGATGGATCTTCTTCTACATCAAAAGATGATGGAAAAAGAACATAATCTGTTAGCTGAAGGGCACGATGTCTTGGAAGTAAAAAGTGGGGAATCTGACGAAGAGTATCAGAGGAGGACACAAGCATACTTTGATAATATTCAAAGTTTAAAACAAAGTGACCTTACAAGATATGTTATCCACAGGAAGATTATACTTGAGCTGCTTAAAGATGCTCTTTCCAGAAATGACGATGGACACTATTCGAAAGAGGATAAAATCCACCAAATCATTATGCCGATGAGAACCACAAGCGATGGCGGTGAATTCAAAGACAACAACCTTTGGATTATAGACGAGCGGCTCGTTTTCCATCATTTCTTAGCGTCTGACAAATCCTTCAGCTCTATGCCTGTGACAGATTGCGACTCGATAAAACGCCCTGACATACTCGTTGAAAATGTCTATGACAATCCTATGGTCGTTACAGAGAAAGACAACCCGCCTTTCGCATCCCTACGCATTGTCGAATTCAAAAGGCCAATGAGAGATGATATGAGCGCAAATAATGACCCGATTAACCAATGTATTGATTATGTCAAAAATATTAGACAAGGGAACGCTGTGACAAAATCGGGGCGACCACTTGACATATCAGAAACAACACCTGCCTATTGCTATATCATAAGTGATTTAACGAAATCAATGCGGGACATTTGTCAAAACCATGACCTCAAAGACACCTATGACAGATTAGGATATTTTGGCTATCATAGTGGCTTCAGAATATACTTTGAGGTTATCTCGTTTGATCAGCTTCTTAATTCGGCAAGCGAACGTAACGCTTCGTTCTTTGATAAATTAGGAATATCGCACAATTAGATAACTTGGCATAGAACAATGAGGCTTCGCCTTATTATGCTTTATTGACAGACAGACACATCAGATTTATGGTGTTCACATAGCAACCATGAACTTTGGTAGTGTAGTTTTGAACTTCGTTCAAGACATCAATGAGCCGCAGTGAATCCATCATAACTTGGCTTTCGTCTATTTCTATGCACCTGGAATCATATAAGGCGAAAGCATCAATATGAGTCTCTACATTTCGTTCCTCTTTCCACCAATTGAATGAGTTAGAAATGGCCTCAAGTCCATTGGTTATTCGAATATATTCCGTTTGCAGGAATGGCGGTAACATACTTTGGATTGCTTCAATTTTCTTCCACTTCGAGTTAGCCTTGCCTTTACCAAAGCCGTACAGTTTCTTGAAGCCCTCATTAAGGACAACTTGAAGTTTTCCTCTCAGGAACTTCTTTTCATAATCTTCTTCGGCTAAAATGAACAGTTTGCTCGCTATCAGGCAATCAATGAATGTCATTGTCGCAAACATATCCAAGTCATCTATCACCATGACAAGGTTGGAATACGCAAGGTTGGGACTACATTTGTTAGTTGTGTATTCTCCTTTGAGAAGTTCCAAACCATCTGAAAATTGTTTAATGACAGAATCCACATAACCGGCATAGTTCTGCCGACCTTCGGCAGACAGGACGTTGCCGTTTGGCTTATAATTATCTGAGGGGCGTAACATAGCAATATCTTTTATGTGGTTTACAACTCGATATCTAAGGGGGCGTGAATATCATTTTCCTGATGTCAGGAAAATGATGTAGAAGTGCGTCAGATGGCGTTTTACGCCTTTGGCAACTTCTCGGCAGACTTTTCAAGCTTCTTTTCTTCCGCGGCAACTCGTCGTTCAAGTTTCTTGATGTCTTCCGCTGCCGGAAGCTCTTCTGGCTTGATTCCTCTTTTTCCTAACATTTCCCTGACACTTCGGTTGTTTTGTATGTGTTCACGGGTTATGGAGGTCTCTCCATATAAGTCCGCTTTCTCCACATTGTAGTTGGTCATTTCCGTGGCAAGATTCTTTGCCGCGATAGTGAGTCTCGGCAGGAAATCAGCGAGAGGCCTTGTTCCTTTTATTCCCAAACGCTGTTTCATATCCTCAGTCGTATGGCCACCGAAAAGAGCTGTATCTCCTTTAGAGCGAATCCGTCCGAACCCTTTCTCATCGACGCCGCGTTCATAGATGTTCTGCGACAGTTGCTTTTCGGAAGCCCGAAGCCGTTCTCTTGTCTCTAATCTCGAAATATGATTCAAGCGTTCTTCAATCAGCTCGGCTTTTCGCGTCTGCACGGCGAAGTAACTCTGAGCGAAGGCAATCTGCTCCTTTCGTGGGTCTCCATTTTGGGCTATTAGATAACAAGCGTATCTTGTAAGCATGTAATCTTGCACTTCTCTTGTCGCGCCACTGCCCAAAGTAACCATTTTCGTGACCTCACGAAAATGGTCATCAACATTGACTCCTTGCGTTTTACAAGATTCGACAGCCCTATTGATTGCTACTTGAAAATTCTCCCATCTTGCATATCCCAAGAGTGGTTGAAGATCCCGGGCGAACCATATTTCTACTTTCTCTTTACCGCTATTGCCTTCAATGTAAGAAGCTATCGCGTCAAATGAGGTTTTGTATTGAATGATACTTTGTTTGTCCATATTCTCTGTGTTTTCAAGCAAATCTAATTATAATATCGTCATCTACCAAAATACCGTGATAATATTTTGAATTAATTTAGGCTTTTATTGTCGAGAAAATCACTATCTTTGCGTCTATAGCAAATTTAAAACAGAAATGAGCGAAGATTTGAACAGAATCAAAGTTGTCTTGGTGGAGAAGAAACGGACAAGCAAGTGGTTGGCCGAAAAGATGGGAAAAGATCCTGCCACAGTGTCGAAATGGTGCACGAACAAGGCGCAGCCGAATGTGGCCACACTCGTGGAAATCGCAAGATGCCTTGAGGTGGACACGAAAGATTTATTAAGATCAATTAATGAGATAGACGAGATTGAGAGGTAGAGAGATGAGGAAGAAGTATACTGTACTCGATTTGTTTTGTGGGTGTGGGGGCCTTTCTAAAGGATTTGAAATGGCCGGATATAATATTGCTCTTGGCGTTGATTTTAATCAGCCAGCCTTGAATACTTATGCATTCAATCATAAAGGAAGTCAAACTCTATATGCTGATTTGTCAAAAAATGAGACCTTTGATACAATAGAAGAGAAATTGAAAGGCAAAGCGATAGATGTTATAATTGGAGGGCCTCCTTGTCAGGGATTCAGCTTAACTGGCAGAAGGGAGTTTGATGATGATAGAAACAAACTGTACCTTGCGATGATTGAGACTGTGCGTCGCTTCAAGCCCAAGGCCTTTATGATTGAAAATGTTCCCGGTATGGCAACATTGTATAAAGGCGAAGTGAAAGATGAAATCATGAAGCGTTTTACGGATATGGGATACAAGATGAATAACAAAATATTGTGTTCTGCAGACTATGGTGTGCCTCAAATTCGCAAGCGACTTATTTTTGTCGGGATTCGTGATGGTGAGGATAAGTTCGAGTTCCCTGAGCCGTATTTCACGAAAGAAAATTATGTCACTTGCGAACAAGCAATAAGCGACTTGCCGAGCCTTGAACATAGTCTCGGCAGTGACACTATGGATTATGAGTCAGCGCCACAAACTAACTATCAAAAAATGATGCGAGGGAAATGTGTTGTCTTACATAACCACAAAGCCATTGACCATAAGCAATTTGTAAAAGATACCATAGCATTGGTACCGGATGGAGGTAATTGGAAAGACTTACCTGCAGGCGTTGGTGAAAGCAGAAAATTTCATATGGCTTGGACTAGATACCGCAGCGATTCTCCATCTCGAACGATTGATACAGGTCATAGGAATAATTTTCATTACAAATGGAACCGGTGTCCAACCGTCAGAGAAAGTGCACGATTGCAGTCTTTCCCCGATGATTTTGTATTTCTTGGCACTAAAGGCCAACAAGACAAGCAAGTCGGGAATGCTGTACCATGTCTTATGGCAAAAGCAGTAGGCGTTCAGCTGCTAAAGTATTTGGATAAAAATGAAAAGTAAAGTTTATAATACAATAGACTTATTTGCCGGCTGTGGTGGGCTGATGGACGGGTTTATGCAATCCGGTCATTACAATACTTTGGCTTGCGTTGAGTGGGACAAATACCCATGCCTAACAATAGAGAACAGATTAAGGTCCAGATGGGGTCATACGAATGCCTCTAACGAGGTGATACGATTCGACATCCAACGAACTGACGAACTTATAAACGGCTTTGATGATTCAGAGTTTGGAAAAAATCCAGGTATGAACAAGTTAATTGGCAAGAAGAAAATTAATGTCATCATTGGAGGACCTCCTTGCCAAGCATATTCATTGGCCGGAAGGATTCGTGACCCACAAGGAATGAAAAATGACTATAGAAATTATCTTTTCGAAAGCTATATCAGGATTCTTAATCAGTACAAGCCATCATTTTTCGTTTTCGAGAATGTTGTGGGAATGCTTAGTGCATCTCCAGATGGTACACCAATAGTTGACAAGATACATTCCGCTTTCAAAGATGCAGGATATACTGTAATTGATGATTTCAAGAAAGCCGTTTTCGATGTGGCTGATTTTGGCATTCCACAACATCGTAAACGAGTTATTATACTTGGAGTGAGGTCTGATATTTCAAAGAACGATCTTAATGTAGAAAGTCTCTCTAACACAATTATTGATGAGTTCTACAATGTAGTCATGCCGGCATATAGATTAAAAGCAAAAAGAAGAACGGTTCGAGATGCCATTGGAGATCTTCCGAAACTTACACCTCTTCCTGTGGTGATTCGGCAGAATGGCCAGAAATATTCCCATGGCCCCATTACATCTTCTGGAGTGTTGAATCATACGCCAAGATTTCATAGCGAACGTGATCAGAAAATCTTTCGTCTATTAGAAGAGGATATAGAAAGCGGTAGAAATAAATATGTCAGCACAGATTCCTTAAAGGAATTATACACCCAGTTTACCGGGAAGAAAAGCAATATTCATAAGTATTATGTATTGCGATGGGATGAACAAAGTAATACTATCCCTGCGCATCTTTACAAAGACGGGATGAGGCATATACATCCTGACCCTAGGCAAGCTCGCTCTATCACTGTAAGAGAAGCCGCCAGATTGCAGACATTCGCCGATGACTTTGAGTTCCTTGGTCCGACTATGGCTCAATATAAAATGATCGGGAATGCTGTTCCGTCAGATTTTGCAAAAGTTATTGCGAATGGTCTATTTGAATTATTAAATAAGTATTGTTAATATGCCTGATGAAGTTATTAAAACTGCGGCTCCTATTTGTAGGGCACAGAATCCAGAACTTGATGTCGTGAAGAGGTTCTTGAACGCAATGCCAAATTACGATATGCCTAAGAAGGACTACGATAATGCAACAGAGGCTAAATTTAGCGGTTGGACTAGCACCCATTATCAAATGGCGAAGCAAATGGCATTGTACTACACGAAAGGTGATGTATGTCATCCAAGATTTAAGAATAATGTTACGACAGAGAATATCTTGAAATATATGGGTGTTTGGGCAAGAAAGTACTATGCACCAAATCCTTTCACAAAAGACTTGAATAAATATCAAGAGGCAAAGCCAACTGTACTATATGCATACTTTGCTGATTGTATCAGAAAAGGTGTCACATCGTACAAAGAGGCTTGTGAGCATTTGTTTGGCGATATTCAACTTAACAATATGGACAAAGTAAAGTTAATGCTAAACAGCTTTACTGACATTTATATTGATCAATCAGGAAATATGGCATTCCAGAAATGGTCACCTGCTATCGTTCCTCCGTTAGTCCCAGATGTAGAACACCCGTTAGATGAAGTTTGCTTCTTTAATTATTTTGGAGACTCGACGACTAAAGAATTGTCTTTAATTTCCGAATCCACCCTCCAGAAGATCTTCTACGGCGCACCGGGAACGGGCAAATCCCACACCGTAGATACAGACTATGTGAAAGATAACAAGTGCTTCAGAATTACTTTCCATCCGGATACGGACTATGCGAGTTTTGTGGGTTGTTACAAACCCAAGATGGGTGGGCCAACAGGAGAGGACATCACATATTCTTTTGTCCCTCAGGTATTCTTGAATGCGTACATATATGCGTGGAATCATCCCGACGAACCTACCTATCTTGTTATAGAGGAACTTAATCGTGGTAACTGTGCCCAGATATTCGGAGACATATTCCAGTTGCTTGACAGGCAGAAGACGGGACATCCTGGATATTCGAAATATACCATCAATGCGGACTCTGACATCGCTACATATCTTAGTGGCGAGTTGAAGGACAAAGAGAGTTACGAGAAGGTCATTCGTGAAATTTACGGCCCCAAAGAGTTTGATTTCAGCATATTGGCATTGCCGTCAAACCTCAATATTTTGGCGACGATGAATACATCAGACCAAAGCCTATTCCCTATCGACAGTGCTTTCAAAAGAAGATGGGGAATGGAATATGTGGGTGTGAATTATACCGATGCCGAACAGTTTACCGTGGTGATTGACGAGACGCATAAGTATTCTTGGAGTGAGATATTAAAAGGTCTGAACGGGTATATCAAGCAGGAGAAGCATTCCACGAACAAGATCCTTGGCAACCGATTTGTTCAGTCAGACGAAAATAATGTGATTTCAGCGGTAGCGTTCAGGGATAAGGTGCTGTTCTTCCTTTTCAATGATGTGTTCAAGGAAGAGGATGAGTTCAGAACCGATTTCTTCGGAGGAAACGATGAACTGTATTTTGAAGACTTATGCGAAGGAGATGGTTGGACAACTTATGTCATTAACTTCATTGAGAAGACCTGTGGAACTTCAAATAAGTCGAACACTCAACAACCAGATGGAGTTACACCTCAACAAAGCGAAAAAGAATCTACTACCGAGACTGAATAATGATATTGTTTTTTGAAGGGAAGTACTACAAGCGTTCGCTGCTTGATTCTATCTTTGGGAATGAACACGCAAGAGTAATCTCGCGCGGAAAACTCAAAGATGACAAGGCCGTGCTTGACTGTGTCGGATATTATTACGATCCGACGCAATCCCACGTGTTCATTCTTCCGAAAGTATTCAATATCGGTGGCAAGGGATTCGGCTGCATTGACTTGACTGACGATTCTCCTGTCAAGGTTTCGGATTCCGATGCGAAGACATTGAAAGATAATGGATGGAGGCCGGAACTGCTGACGGAACTCCCAATCTATCTTTATCAAGCTATTGAGAAGTACCGGAAGCGTGAGATTGACAACATCTCGACAGAAAAGGACTCGGTGCAGAGCGTTATGAGTTCCAAGAAGGGCAAGAATGAGACTTCCCTTATGGATGTGATTTTGTCCCTTCGCGATTTCTACAATGAGAATCAGAGCTTGTTTGTACTGATCTACAAACAGGCACATTCCGGATACAACAAAGTGAGTTGGAACAAGACTATTCGGACACAGCAACCAGTGATAAAGGACAGGAAAGTCATCTATCCGTTTATCGTGAACCGGAGAAAAGAGATTAACTACGACGAGGAGTTGCTTGTTCTGTTTTTTAATACGTTGAGGTACATCAATAACGAGTATCATTTCAATTTCAGCATTGACCAGCCTTATAGCCTGCTTTCAGACAGTGAGTTTAAGAGAAAACTTGAGAAAGGGGCTGTCAGCAGGAAGCTCAAGAGCATCAGAAACAATTATTTCAATGAGAAGTTGGTGCTTTTATGGGAGCTTTTGTTCGCTTTTGCATCAAAGGTTGAGAATGTAAGAGATGCTAAAGAGAAGGAGGAGTATCTTCTTGTCCGGGACTTCAACAATGTGTTTGAGGATATGATAGATGTTCTTCTCGGTGATTCGGATGCGCCTCGCAGCCTTGTCAAGCAGCAGGACGGAAAGATTGTCGATCATCTGTTCAAGGGGGTGTCACTAACAACTGCAAACCGTCAGGTGTATTATGTGGGTGATAGTAAGTATTATAAAGAAAAGGAGGCCCCCAAAGGAGAATCTCGGTACAAGCAATACACCTATGCTAAGAATATCATCCAAACAGAGATTGACTGGTATCATAAGAATAAACCTCATCTGGAATATCGTGATGAGTTGACTGAAGGATACAATATCACGCCTAACTTTTTTATCAGCGGAAAAGTTGAGAAAGATTATGGATTCAAATCGGCCGAGTTACATTTACAAGACGGAAATTTTGACAAAAACTATCAGTTCAAGAACAGGATTTTCGACAGGGACACCCTGTTCCTAAGTAGGTATGATGTCAATTTCTTGTTTGCTCTATATGCGTATGTGAGCCGTTCTCAAAGCGTGAGAACGAATTTCAAGGCGGAGGCCAAGCTGAAGTTCCGTGATGATTTCATTAGGTATATTGACAACGAGCACGATTTCTATCTGCTTCAGGCAAGGGACCGTGACAATGTCAGGGCAACAGTTGATGCAAGATTCCGTGAACTTAATGGCAAGGTGTTCTGTCCTTATGAGAAAGGGGATGAGAATTGGGGGCTTATGATGATGGGGCTGGAGCGGAATGCTTACAAGGAGAATGCAGAACTGCTCGCCTCGCTAAGTGATGATTTCATCATCAAGGAGTATCATCTCGGAACTGAGCCGTTTGTCTATTACAACGGACTGCTGAATGGCGTTGAGGTGGCAAGGACTGTTGCAATGAAGGATTCGTTCAAAGATGATGACAGCAATTTCCGGGGGGAGTCTGTCATTATAGGGTGTTATAATTCTCCTGAGCATAAGAGGTGGATTTTGGAACAAGGCCTGTATAATGTGCGCTTCAACGAAGGACGAGTGGGGGCAGTATGCAAGCACACTCAGCAGGTGTTTACTGCCAGTTATCTGCTTCTATATGACTACAGCGATAAGTCTGCGGATGCTGAATGCTATGTGCTTACTGGCAGGAATATGATTGTCAATGCTTCGGAGATGCAGGCGCGTGACTATCCGAAGACGGACTGGTCCGGTGAAGAGGAGTATCTCGTGTATGGCGTCGGGGAGAGGGTTGCCGGCAATGTTTGCGTGAATGATGTCCTTGACGGGCATCCGGAGGTTGAGGATGGGAGGCCGTTGTATCTGTATTTTGTTGAAGTCGAAAGTTTTATCCACGAATGATATGCCGGATCCTTTGACTTCGCAGCAACGTCACAAGTGTATGTCGCACATCCGGTCGAAGAACACAAAGCCGGAGGTCAGGTTGCGTATGGAATTGTTCAGATTGGGTTAGCGGTATCGCATAAATGTGAAGGAACTGCCGGGGGCACCGGATATTGTGCTGGCAAAATACAGGACATACATTTTCGTAAAAGGATGATTCTGGCACGGACACAAGGGCTGTCCGAAGTTCGTGCTACCGGTGACTAATACGGAGTTTTGGAGTTCAAAGATTCGAATAACAGGGAGAGGAACCTGCTGGATTATGCTTTCCTTGAGTCGCTCGATTGGATGTGGACTATAGTGTGGAAGTGCTAGCTGACGGCGGCCGCACTGCTTGATGTTGTGGAAAGGGTCTGCAAAGGACTGATTGAGAACAGGAAGAGTTGGCAGGAGATGGCGGACAGAAGATGTCAAAGTGAGCAATGGCGATTAGAGAATAAAGCCCAAAAAGATTACCATGATGAACTTGTGCGTACTCTTGGGCATCAACATTTAACTAAGATGAATCTGGAGAAATATTATTTTATTTGGAACCTAATGATTAGATTGGTATGACGGCGGATAATCTTGACATAATTACAAGGATAACTGTTGAGTTATTTAAAGAGGGCACCCCTAAACAAAAGTTAGGGACGGGTGTTATATATTCCAACAAATTGTTGTTGGGCCATGTGTATATCTTGACTGCCAAGCATTGTCTTTCTAGAATTTGTGAAGGAGAAAAGATTTCATTGCGGTTCTTTAGTGCAAAGAATGGAGCATATGAATACGTCACGCCATCCAATCAAACTATAATTCGTCATCCTTCTGAGGATGCGGGTATTATCATTTTTAATCAGCGTGAGTTTGCGGAAAAGAGCATTGATTTACCTTCAGTTTTTGTAATCGATAAGATAGTTGAGTTCGGTGATGCTGTGACGAAGGGATTCCCAGTAGCTAGTCTTGACCAAACAAGCGAGAATGGGGAGTCTTCACTCGCGTCTATCAATACACGTTATCTTCAAGAGAGTCCAACTGCTAAAGAATTCCAACTTTCCACTACAGATGACTATGGTGCAGATTCCATCAAAGGAATGTCTGGAGCAGGAATCTTCATAGAGGCAAGTGAAGAAGTTTACATAAACGGCATCTTTACACGTTATTCTGATGAGGAGAGAGGTAAGGTAATATATGCACAGAGACTATCTACTTTCAATGAGTTGCTTGCTATAGAATTCAAGGCTACGCTGCCTTTGGCTTTCATAGGTCTTCAAGGATTAGGGCATAAAACTTTCAAGAATAAAGTAAACCAATCAATAAAAAACCTCGGCCCAAGGTATTGCCAGAAGGTTAATGTTAAGACTGGTACTGCATTATATTTTGATTGCGTTGCTAAAACACCCTATTATTATGAAATCCTGAATAAAAAAATTGATTCTTGGCTCACAGAAAACAGCTATAGAGTGCGGCCTGATTCAACCAGAATCGGGCATCTTGAAGCATCACTCAAATCAATCAGGAATGATTTCGCAGCTGCTTTGGTTGGAGTGGATAGAAATGTAGAGGAAGTAATTGATTTTTCTGACATTATAGATCGCATCAATGACTTCAAAATAGAGGTTGAAGATACGCGACATAAACTTTACTCTGAAGTCACGCCATCTAATCAACAAGATAAGTCAAAAAGGGAGCTTGAAGAAGATGAGTACAGGTTGTCAGAAATATCTCGTGATTTATATTCCTTCTTAGAGGATTATGATGATTTGAAGATAAGTTTGGCGAATACCCCGTATCTGATTATCAAAGGCGAGGCAGGTTGCGGAAAGTCACATATGATGGGAGATGTCGCTAAAAACAGGATTGAGACAGGCCTTCCAACATTGTTGTTCCTCGGAACGGACTTTAATGGTGCCAATTATGAGTCTTCAATAATATCCCAAATAGGATTCAATGGCACTTTCCCGGAGTTTCTATCAGGCTTCAATCAGATAGGCACGCAAGTGGGATCAAGAGCGCTACTTATGATAGACGCCTTAAATGAGGGCAGTAATTCTGAGATGTGGAAAGAAAGACTTTCCGGACTCATTGAATCCATTAATCATTATCCGGCTATTGGTCTGGTCGTAACAGTGCGGGATACATATTTTAACGATGTAATTCCGTCTGATATTGAAGAAAAATCAAAAGCTACGATAATTCCTCATAATGGCTTCAAAGGGTTGGAATATGAAGCCGTCAGGCAATTCTGTTTTGCCTATAGCTTGAATTTGCCCAATGTACCTATTCTCACCCCAGAGTTTTGTAATCCGTTGTTTCTTAAAATTATATGTGACACTCTTGAATCTTCTGACAGGAGAGATTTTCCCAATGGCTTCAATGGCATCTCAGAAATATTCCGAAAATATTTCACACATTTGGATGAAAAGTTCGCTGAAAGTAAACAAGAATATAAATATCGTAATGTTGTCAGCACATCAGTTGATTTGTTGGCGATGCCAATTTTTAAGGCTGAATACAATCTCCTGAAGATGCAAGATGCTGATTCAATACTTGCTGATAAGTTTCCTGGGTGTAGCTGCCTGCTTGCGGATTTGATAGACAATAATGTCTTACTTAAAACGAAATCCACGCACGACGATAATAATGTTGATTGTATTGTCTTCAATTATCAAAGAGTTGGAGATTATATAATCGCTGGAGAACTAGTTAAAAAGTATTCTGATTGGGATTCATTCACGAAGAACATTAAAACTGACGTAGATCTTCGTTCTATTTTCATTGATTCTTGTTGGCCGCATAGAGGCGTCCTTGAGGCTCTCGCGGTTCTGATACCAGAGACATATACTCATGAAGTGTCAGAGATTATTTACTACATTCCCAAGGCGGAACGGAAACGGTTTATGTTTTCCGGGCTTGATACTATTTCTGAGATACTTGTCAATAGCTTGAATTGGCGTTCAATTGAATCCATTGACACAAGAAAAATCAGAAGTTTTCTGAAGTCCAAGTATAATAGACTAAGACCTGAATACTGGTATTATAAATTAGCGGAACTATCCGTGATTCCATCTCATCCATATAATGCAGACTATTTTCACGCTATGATGATGCGTGTAACGATGAAAGAACGTGACGGGGAATTTCAATTCTTTTTCAATGGTTGTGCCGGATACGACGACAACAAATGTGCAAACCCTTTGCGCAGGTTGATTGACTGGGCATGGTCTGAAAACATATCAGCTTATGCAGATGACGAGTCTGCAAGGCTCGCGGCTCTAATGCTCTGTTGGGTGCTGTCCTCAACATATATCAAATACCGTGATGAAGCGACTAAAGCATTGGTCAATCTCCTGAGCGAAAAGATTGAGGTGCTGCTTAAAACAATGCGGGCATTCGAAGGCGTTGATGACATGTATATTTCCGAAAGAATTTACGCAGTTGCATATGGTGTTGCACTACGGACATCATCAACGGAGGGCCTTTCAAAGCTTGCCTTGTATATATACGACACAATTTTCAATAGAGGAGTGCCTCCTAATAATATTTTACTTCGTGATTATGCAAGGAATGTCATAGAGTATACCGCATATAAAATTGACGGTTTTCATGTAAATATGAAAAAAGTACGTCCTCCATATAACGGTATGCTCCCTCAGTGGCCAACAGACGAAGAGATCGATACTCTTCATGTTAAATATGATGACCCGGATTATTTGCAAAAATCCGGTCCGGAGCAAAACCTGATATGGGATTCTATTAAAGGAGGCCTTGCCGACTTTTGGAACAAACTGGCCTTGCCAGTTATAGAAGGTTTTTATCCTATTTCCTTGGCAGATGAGAAGAAATATGATAGAGCGGAGAGGATGTTCAATCGAGATATGAAGAAATACGCTCGCTTGTATGCAGAAGCAAAAGCCCGTGACATATTGAATGACGAAAGTCCGACTAAACGTAAATATAAGGATAAATTTCAGGATTTGATATACGAAAGTATCGAAAATTTGATGACGAAGGATCAATTGTTAGCAGTTAATCAAATAATGATTCCTTTTAATGTCAGAGAACTTAAATTGAGAAAGAACACCTTCATTAAATTCCCTGCTGAAGGAGTACGCAATTGGTTGGTGAAAAGGGCATATGAACTTGGGTTTGATACTAAATTACATGGCTATTATGACATATTTGCGAAAAAATGGACTTGGAATCATACTGAAGATAGGATTGATCGTATTGGCAAAAAATATCAATGGATAGCATTCTATGAGGTAATGGGTCTTCTGGCTGACAATTACAAATTTGAAAGTGATTATGCGCGAGCCGGACAAGGGGGCTATGAACTGTATCATGGTACGTGGCAATCTTTCCTTAGGAACATTAATCCATCAATAATAACTCGGAAAGCTCAAAACGAAACTCAGTTTGAAGATTCTGATAATAAAGAGCAGCGTGGGTGGTGGGCAGAAGGAGCGAATTTTAGCAATTGGGATGATTCTGGTAGTTATGAAAAATGGACATCCCTCGTTAAGGACTTGCCTGACCCCTCATCCATTATCCAAAAGATTGATGCAAAGGGAGAACAATGGCTGACGTTGCATTGCATAAATAGTTGGGAGGAACCGAAGATTATCGGAGAGGAGAAGTATGCCCACAAACTTACCAAGCACGATGTGTTCTTGTCTGCATTTGCCATTCTTGTAAAGAAAGATGACCTTGCCAAAGCAGTTAAGGATTTAAGTGGTAGAGATTTATGGGAGGGAATAGAATTTTATGAGGACAGTTGGCAATATCTATTTAATAGGGAGAAATATTGGTCTCCTGCTTACAAGGATGTTTATCGCCAAGATATTGACCATTCTAATTCAATCAAAGGATTAAGTGTCCCATTCATATACTCAAGTGAAAATGCATGTGGGCATATTGAAAGAGACAAGTCTGGGACCATCGAGAAATATAGCATACCGTGCCGGTTTTTGTTCGAAGAGTTGGGTATGTGCTATGATTCAATAGATGGGAGGTATGTTGATTCAGAGGGGAATCTTATTGCATTGTCCTTCGGAACGGAAGAGATTATGGTTAAGAAAGAGCCTCTTGTCCAATGTGTAAAGCGAAATAACATGGAACTTCTTTGGATAGTCCGAGGCGAAAAACGAATATATATGAGTGGAGGTATGGGTTGTCTTAGCGAATACAGTCCCTGTGGCGTCTATTATCTTGATGAATACAACAATCCTGCTGGCGAACTTAAAACATATAAGAGGGTGTAATATGAGGTTTATCAGTTATAAGGCTAAATGTGGCGATGCTTTTCACATACAATATGTAGGCAGAAGCGGTTGTCGTAGAAATATACTGCTGGATATGGGTTATAGCAAGACGTATACCGATGTGCTGAAAAGTATCATTTCGGATATTGTCGATTACGGTGAAAAAATAGATGCCCTATTCTTGTCCCACATTCATAACGACCACATAGGTGGAGCCAGTAAGTTTATACGAGATATTGAATCCGGCACCATCCCTTTTAATATTGTTGCGCACTGGATTTACAACGTCCCAAGAGAGTATAAAACTGTTCCACCACGCGAGAATAAAAACGGGACATTATGTAGCATTGTTTTTGGAGATAGAATATATGAACATATTTTGAGAACTTGCCCATTGGATATTGATGAATATATAGCAGGAAGATCTTTTGATCTAGATGGTATGAGAATTACACTACTTTCACCAAACACTTATGAACTTAAGCGTTTGAGAGATAAATATGCGAACAATAGGCCATATTGTATATATGAGGCAGATGAAGCTAGCATAGAAGCCGGTGCTGTTTATAATGACTATTTAACTCCTTTAGCCGATTTCAAGACGGATATTTTTCAGGAAGATATAAGCATTGAAAATGCCAGCAGCATCGCAGCTGTTTTTGAGTTTGGAGGCAAAAGAATTCTTTGGCTTGCTGATTCAGTACCATCAGTGGTAATCAGCTCTCTTTCTGAAATGGGATTCAGCGATTCTAATAAGTTTCATTGTGACATCGTAATACTTTCACATCATGGAAGCGCTGCCAATAACAGTCTGGATTTGTTTCGGATGATATCTGCTGATAAATTTGTTATCAGTGCGGATGGAATTAACAAGCATTGTTTGCCGAACAAGGAAACGATAGCTAGAATTATTTCAGCATCATCAATATTGCCAGTTAGTCTGCATTTCAACTATGATGATGGTAGGATAAAGCACATCTTCGATGTAGATGAAGCTGGCAGTTTGAATTCATTGATTACTGCTCATTATTTGAGGGATACGGAAGCAATTGAAATATAATAAAGTTTATGAACAAAATATCAATCCGTTTCTTCGACGACCGAGAGGTCCGGGCTATTTGGGATGAGGAGAATTCCAAGTGGTGGTACAGCGTGCTTGACATTATCGGGGTGCTGAATGCGCAGGATGACTATGCCAAGAACAGGAACTATTGGAAGTATCTGAAGAGCAAGTTGAAGAAGGATGGGGTTGAACTGGTTAGTGACACTAACCAGTTCAAACTGCGAGCGCCAGACGGGAAGATGAGATTGACAGATGTCCTTGATGCATCTGGAGTTATCGAGTTGGCGAAGAATATGCCGAACAACAAGGCCTCGCGATTCATTGAGTGGTTTACTTTCGGTGAAGATACCATCGATGGAAAGAGCAAGGTGAAGGCCTACACCCTGTTCGAGAGTTCCTTACTTGACAGCATTGAGGTCGGAACCGTGAAGGGACTTCAGCAGATTCACGCATATCTGTTTGGTGGATTATATGACTTCGCCGGACAGATCCGTTCAGTGAATATTTCCAAGGGTGGGTTCACATTCGCCCCAGTGGCATTTTTATCGCAAACGTTGCAAAACATTGAGCATATGCCGGAAGAGTCTTTCGATGAGATTGCTGACAAGTATGTGGAGATGAATGTGGCGCATCCATTCCGTGAAGGCAATGGGCGAACAACGAGGATTTGGCTAGACCTGATTCTGAAGAAGCGACTTGGACAATGCATTGATTGGAGCCAAATTGACAAATATGCTTATCTTGCGGCAATGGAAAAGAGCGTGGCGGATAGCACGGAAATCAAGGGGCTTCTGAAAGATGCACTGACGGATAAGGTGAATGACAGGGAGATGTTCATGAAAGGAATAGATTATTCGTATTATTATGAAGAACGGTAAAAGAGATATGAAGAAAAGGTACGCGGCGCGTACCCAATTGACTTAGATGTACATTCGGTCAAGATGTGAAAGAACTGCTATTGACACACCGGTCGAGAAGAATCTGTACGACTACATCACGTCTGCGAATGTTTAACTTTAAAATGACATTGAAAATGAAAACGATAAACGTAGTTGCAGCCGTGATATTCAAAGATGGGAAAATCTTCGCCACGCAGCGTGGCTACGGTGCATTCAAGGATGGTTGGGAGTTTCCCGGCGGCAAGGTCGAGGCGGGGGAGAGTCCTGAGGATGCACTTAGAAGGGAGATCCGCGAGGAGCTGGAAACCGAGATCCGAGTCGGCGAACTGATTGACACCATTGAATATGACTACCCGGACTTCCACCTTTCGATGAAGTGCTACGCCTGCACCATCCTTTCCGGTGACCTTCATCTGGTCGAGCACGAGGCCGCCCGTTGGCTGACCGCCGAACAGCTCGGTTCAGTCGAATGGCTGCCTGCTGACATCACCTTGATCCCCAAGATCGCCCGACTGCTGTAAGGTTTGTCATTACGACAGCAGCGGGTAGTAACGGACGTTATAATATTCATTGAGCGGCTGTGAATCTATTCCCGAATCCTTGAGTCGATGATTATCGTCACCGGGCCATCGTTGACAAGGGAGACCTGCATATCCGCGCCGAATACTCCTTTGCCGACCGGCTTGCCGATCGCCGCCGAGACTTCCTCGCAGTACTTCTCGTACAACGGGACTGCCAAATCGTGGCCTGCGGCACGAATGTAGGAAGGGCGGTTCCCTTTCTTGGTGGATGCCGTCAGAGTGAATTGCGACACCGCAAGAACCTCCCCTCCAACATCCACGACACTCCTGTTCATCACGCCATTCTCATCATTGAATATCCTCAGTCCCACAGTCTTGCCCACAAGCCAGCGCATATCCTCTTCCGTATCTCCGGTCTCGACTCCGACAAGCACCAGGAGCCCGTTCCCGATCCCGGACACGGTTCTGCCCTCAATGGCAACGCTTGCGCGCAACACCCTTTGAATCACCAATCTCATTATGATACAATGTTTTAATATTAATGCCCATATTATGAAAATACAGACAAACGTTAACGACTTTCCGACCTGCTACAGCAGCAAGATATAAATCAGCACCGCCGCGGGAACGGGTCTTGAAATATTCATCAGTGGCTGTGAATATTTATCCTCACCCTTGCGAATATATTGACCGTCAGAATTATACAGCGCGGTGGAATATCTGCTGTCGCCTTGGCGTATGTTTTTCCCGTCCCAGCTGAAAAGCACCTTGGCATATTTACCACGACCGCCACGCAGCTCCACCCCGTTCCAATTGTATAGAATCTCACCGTAGCGGCTGCCACCCCCGCGGATATATTCACCATCGAAATTAATCAAAACCTCTGAATATTTATTGTTCCCCGCCCGCAGGCAACTTCCGTCCCAATTGTACAAGGGCGCCGAGTAAACATCCTTCCCGCGCCTGATGTAAGACTGCGCGTCCGCCACCACGCAAGCAAGGATCATTATGAATATAACAACCGCTATCCGTTTCATATTTAAACGATTATTCTTGCCGCCTAATTATCGCCTCCACACTGCTCCTTTTCGATCTCATTACGTAGATCCGCAAGAACCTTCCCTTTGAAACTGAAATATTTCGGACCTTGGTAAGCTCCGGAAGTGTTCTGCTTTTCAACAGGAAGAAACGTTCCCGTAAAGGCTGACAAGCTATAAAGCCGCCCGTCATATTCAACCTTGTCATCCGTCGCGACCTTTAATGGAATATTCAGTTCATCGAATATGACCGTGTCTCCTATGTTTATTCCAACCATATGGAATTTAAAATTTGGCCTGGCTATCCGCTTCTTTTTCTCCGCCTCTTCGTTCTTGATGGCGTTGTCCTGTTCCTTATTCTGGGATATTACCGGTTTTCCGTCAACATTGATGGCCAGTTCCGCATCGTCCAGAAGATCGGCCATATCACGCATAATGTCAAGTGCCACAGCGGGAGCGATGTTGAAAAACTCCCTGTTCTGGCGGATCCTCAAATCCGTCAGCCTGTCTATCTGCTTGTGAATCTGCTTTTCAACCTTGCTGTATTTGCTGGTGTAAAGCGTGGCGTAAACCTCAAACGGCAGTGGAACCGCAGTGTTGTCCAATTCCTTCGAGCGAACATCCACAGGACGTGAACTCTTGCCGATCTTGACCCAATCCTCACGAAATGAAGGATTTGTCAATATGTAAACATAACCTTTTCCGGATTCCATGATTGTTTTGGATATTTTAGTTTTATTCGGTAGCGAATTTAATGATAATCCGATAAATTCTGAGTTTTTCAATTTAATATACCTATAATTCCAGATTCTCGGTTTTTGCTTTGGCTGGGCGGCCTCTCTTTCTGGTCAAGCTCTTGGCTTTGGAGACGTAGACCGGAGCGCAGCCGTCGGGGATGCTGAAGCC
>CAKVCK010000021.1 GCA_934725575.1 uncultured Bacteroidales bacterium | reverse complement strand
GGTGTCACCAAGATCGGGAAGATGAGCGTGTTCAGCGACCTGAACAACCCCAAGGACATCTCGATGGACTCCCGCTACACGGACATCTGCGGAGTGTCCGAGACAGACCTCACGGACTGTTTCGCGGAAAGCGTCAGGAAACTCGCCGAGGCCAACGGACTCTCCGAGGAGGAGTGCAGGCAAAAGCTTGCCCTGATGTACGACGGGTATCATTTCTGCGAGGATTCCGCAGGGATATATAATCCATTCAGCCTCCTGAACACATTTGACAGTCTTAAGTTCAAGGAATATTGGTTCGAGACCGGCACGCCGTCGTTCCTTGTCAAGGTGATGAGGAGGACATCCTATGACGTGACCCGCCTGTCGAGCGACCTCGTGGGCTCCTCGCTTCTGAGCGACGTGAACACGGCGTTCCTCAACCCTGTCCCGCTCCTTTACCAGAGCGGCTACCTCACCATCAAGGGCTTTGACCCGCGCTTCAACCTCTACACGCTCGGATTCCCGAACATGGAGGTGAAGGACGGCTTCCTTAACTTCCTGCTGGGATACTATGCCCCGATCCAGAGCGACTCCACCAACACCCTCATATCCCTCATGTCGATGGATGTCGAATCCGGCAACCCAGAGGGCTTCATGACCCGTCTGGACGCCCTCTTCGCCAGGACAAACTACCAGATCCAGGGCGACTGCGAGAAAGACTTCCAGTACGCGATGTACATCATCATCGAGCTGATGGGGGAATATGTCGAGACAGAGCGCACGACCTCCAACGGCCGCATCGACATCCTCATCAAGACCAAGGACTACGTCTACATCATCGAGATCAAGACCGACTCCACCCCGGACGAGGCCCTCGCGCAGATCGAGGAGAAAGGCTACGCCCGCCCGTTCGCCGACGACCGCAGAAGGATATTCAGAGTCGGCGTGAACTTCTCCACCGCAAACCGCCGCATCGACGGCTGGAAGGTCATCTAGGTCGATTATCCGGCAAAGACTGTTCGGCAAACTCGGCGGCAGGAAGGCTTCGTTATCTTTCTTGGCAGATTACACACGGCAAAAAACAATCCCGAAAGGGATGATATTAACGAATTTTCATTATTTTTGTACCCGAAAGGGACTATATTTTCGTTTGAAATGAGTATCGGGGAACATATTCGTAAAAAAAGGAAAACATTCGGACTGACCCAGATTGAACTGGCAGAAAGATCCGGGGTCGGTGTCAGGTTCGTCAGGGAACTGGAAAACGGTAAGAACACCGTCCGGTTAGACAAAGTCAATCAAGTGCTTAAGCTCTTCGGTGAGGAACTTCAGGCGCATAAGATCAATGAATGATGAAAAGGCTGACATTTACATTGACGACTCATTCTGTGGGATTCTGACAGAAGATTCGGAAGGGTACCATTTCTCTTATGACGGCAACTACCTGAAATCTGCGGGAGCCAAGGCCATCAGCCCGACAATGCCGTTGACCGAGTCTGAATATTCAAAAGAAATGATGTTCCCCGTCTTCGATGGACTGATCCCGGAAGGATGGTTGCTTGACATTGTCCACAAATCCTGGAAAATAGATCCAAGAGACAGGATGTCCTTACTGCTGGCTTGTTGTAAGGACTGCATAGGTAATCTTAGCGTGAGAGAGCATTATGGAGACAAATAATCTATGCTTCTGCTGCGGCAAGTCCTTGAAGGAAGGCGAGAGGGACTATCATTCATCATGTGCGAAAAGGCTTTTCGGACATCCGAAAGTGCCTGTACTGCCATATTCAAGGGATAACATTTCGGAACTGGCATTCGAAGTCATCAAGTCCAGCACCTCGGTGACCGGGGTTCAGGCCAAACTGGCTCTGGACATCAACAAGGGAGGCCGCAACGAAGAGGACAGGCTGACTATTGTGGGATTGTGGGGAGGATACATTCTCAAACCGCAAAGCCCTGCCTACAAGTCAATGCCGGAATTGGAGAATGTGACAATGAACATGGCGGAGGCTTCGGGGATCCGCACTGCCAGACACGGATTGATCAGAATGTCAGACGGAGAACTCGCATACATCACCAAAAGGATGGACAGAGGCCCGAAAGGACAGAAATACTCTATGCTGGACATGTGCCAGCTTACAAACAGACTCACAGAACACAAATACCTTGGCTCGTATTCTCAATTGTCAGCCGTGGTGAGCATGCTCTCTTCCGCTCCGCTTCTGGATGTCCAGCGCTTCTGGGAGATTGTGCTGTTTTCGTGGATAACCGGCAACTCGGACTTGATGCCGCTGCGGCAGGAGCATATGCTTCAGAGCACCTTATCTCCAGCTACACCAAACTGAATATCTTCGATGGAGACGACAAGGCACTTTTCGATGCGAACGGCAAGCTTGTGGCCAAGAGGAAGACCGTCTATGACGACCTCAACTGGTTCGACGCTGTGGAGCGCACCGGCTATCGTCAGGACTATTCGATTTCAGGAAGTGTCGCTTCCAGCAAATTCAATGTGTACGCCTCCCTCGGCTACACCAATGAGCAGGGTTACATCGTAGGCAGCGACTATGAAAGAATGACTGGTCGTATCAACACCTCATTCACCCCTAACAAATGGTTCAAGGCTGGAGTAAACGTGAACGCCACTGTCTCAGAGCGCAATTTCAACGATAACGCTACCGGAAGCTACTATGCCAACCCGTTCTACATCGCAAGATACACGGCTCCTATCTATCCTTATTATCTCCACAACGCTGACGGCTCGTTCGCGCTTGACGCCAACGGAGAGAAGCAGTATGATACCAGAGCCAGCTATCTGGACAACAGAAACATCGCCTACGAGCTCAGGACCGACAAGCAGAACTCTCACCGTAACGTCCTCGGTGGCCAGGCATACGCCACAATCACCCTGCCTTACGGATTCTCGGCCACTGTCAAGGGTATCGTGAACCACTCGACGACATCCACAGAGAAGTACAACAACCCTGAGATCGGTGACGGTGCCACAAACAACGGACGTTTCACCGACACCCACTACCGCTACCACGACTACACCCTTTCGCAGATGCTGAATTGGGAGCGAAACTTTGGTGAGCACCACGTTGATGTCCTCGCTGGTCACGAAAACTATTCATATCTCAGAAAGTACCAGACCTCAATGAACACCAATATGGCTGTTCCTGGCAACATCGTACTGGGCAACTTCCTTACGGATTCCTATACTACAGGCGCAAATGACACCTATAGGGTTGAGTCCTACCTCGCACGCGCACGCTACAACTTCGCCGAAAAGTACTTCTTCGACGCTTCCTTCCGCCGTGACGGTTCATCCAAGTTCCACCCTGACAACCGCTGGGGTAACTTCTTCTCGGTCGGTGCCAACTGGAACATCAAGAAGGAGAACTTTATGAAGAATGTAGATAAGCTCGACGCCCTCAAACTCCGCGCCGCGTTCGGAGAGGTTGGTAATGACGCCGGTGTAGGTTTCTATGGCTATCAGGCTCTTTACGAGATTGACAAGAATGGTGGAAACACCGCCCTTATCAAGAGCAGCCTTCCGGCCAATGACATCCACTGGGAGACCACACAGACATTTGATGTCGCTGTCGAGGGCCGCGCTTTCGATAGGTTGAACTTCAGCATAGGCTACTTCGACAAGAGGTCAAAGGACCTTCTCTTCGATGTGCCGCTTCCTCTCTCAGCCGGTTCCTGGTCACATCAAGAAGACAGCTGGAACCTTGCGATCAGTCAGAACATCGGTTCGGTATCCAATCGTGGTATAGAATTGTCAGCAGACTATGACATCATCAGAAATGGTCACTGGCTTTGGAACGTAGGCCTTGACGCCACCTTCCTCAAGAACAAGATCGTCACCCTTCCTAACAACGACCCTATCACCGCCGGAATCCGCAGGTACGAGGAAGGACACTCAATCTACGAGTTCTACACCTATCAGTTCAAGGGTGTTGACCAGACAAATGGTTATTCGGTCTATACTCTTGACCCTGATCTGAGGGATAAAGCGGAGAAAGCTGGGGAACTTGTCAACATCAACGGAACAGAGTACACCTACGATTACAACTATGCAAAGCGTGACTGGTGCGGTTCTGCGCTTCCTTGGGTCTATGGTTCATTCAACACAGCCATCACCTGGAAGAACTTCACGCTCAGCGCCCTCTTCACCTACAGCCTCGGAGGGAAGGTTTATGACAGCTCATACGCAAGTCTTATGTCCACCAGCAGCCGCTGGCTTCAGGATGCATCTTACTTCGTGGTGAAGAACATCAACCTCGGCTATCGCATTCCTAAGAGATTGACTGACAAGATCAATGTCAAAGGCATTATCCTCAACGCAAGTGTTGAGAACCTTGTCACCATTACCTCACTCAAGGGTATGAACCCTCAGTATGACTTCACCGGTGGTTCCAACGATACCTACGGAACAGCACGTGTGTTCAACTTAGGTGTGACCCTCGATCTTTAATCCAAACTTTAAATGAAAGTACTGAATATGAAATCTTTTGTTAAAATATTAGGTGTTTTCGCCGCCGGTGCGCTCATCGTGTCATCCTGCGGTAAAGATTATCTTGACACCACCCCGACTGATTCCGTCAGCGCCGATTTGGCAATCTCTAACTTCAGCAATGCTTACGCCGCCTTGAACGGAATCGCCAGGACTATGAGCACTCAGCAGTATATGGGTAGCCAGGGAGACTGCGGTGAGAGCGCAGTGATCCGTCTCTTCGAGAACTATCCGAGCCAGGACTACACCTACAACGCCTATGCGTCAGGTTGGTCAACAGTTCACAATATGGGATTCTGCAACAACAAGATCAGCAAGTACAGCTTCTACGCTTGGTATTACTACTACAACCTTATCAGTCAGGCCAACACAATTCTGGCGAGGATCGACGACAGTTCAGCCACCGACGAGGAAAAGGCATTCATAAAAGGCTCAGCACTGTCTTTCAGAGCATATTGCTACCAGAAACTTCTCCAGTACTATGCAAAGCGTTGGGTTGACTCCAACAATGGTGCGACTGATGGAGTCCCGCTCAGGCTTGACGAGTCAACCGGTGATCTTCCTATGTCTTCCCAGGCTGAGGTTTACGCTCAGATCTATGCTGACTGCGAAGAAGCTATCGCCAACTTCGGAAAGACGAGTGTAACCCGCAACAAGGGAGATGTATGGATTCCTAACGTGAACGTAGCCCACGCAGTATATGCCAGAGCCGCCCTGACCAAACAGGATTACTCCAAGGCTCTTTCAGAGGCTAAACTTGCTGAAGACAACTATCCCCTTGTCAAAGGCGCGGATTATAACGATGGTTTCTGCAGACCTAACAGCGAATGGATTCTCGGTAGTTTCGGTGATGAGACCGAAAACAACTGGTATTGGGCTTTTGGAACTATGTTCTCTTGCAATGGATACTATTCATTCAAACAGCCTAATGGAGCAGGCGGAATCAACATTGATCTGACAGACCAGATCACTGATAACAATGATGTCCGCAAGGCCCTGTTCCTCACCACTGACAAATTCCCATCCTACAAAGACGGAGATGTTGACAAGACACAAGGTTACCTTGGTTTTACAATCAACGGTGGCAAACAGGAGATTCTTAATAAGGAACTCTATGCCGAGGTCAAAGCATACATCGCAAATCACGCCGTGAAAGGTTTCGACGCACCTCATTTGGCAGGATACTATCGTCTTGGCGACCATATGAAATACTATGTGTTCGGACTTCCGGGTGTCGGATATCTCCCGTTCATCAGGACCTCCGAGATGGTTCTCATCGAGGCCGAGGCCAACTACTACCTTGGCAACGAGAGCGCGGCACAGGCAGCCCTCAACAAACTGAATGTTGAGACAGGCAGAACCACCTACACCTGCACCGCGACCGGCGACGCCCTGATCAAGGATATCAGGAACTATCGTGAGCTTGAGCTTTGGGGTGAAGGATTCGGATTCAGCGACTACAAACGCTGGAAGCTTCCTGTCGACAGAAGATCTCTTGCCAATGGTGGCAGCATCCACTCCGCCATCGCGATCAAGATCGGTGTTGACGAGAACAACGGTTGGACCTACGTGGTTCCAGAGCGTGAGACCCTCTACAACGGAGCCATCGGCGGCACTGGCGAAAAACCGGAATAGTCGGATTATCCATATTATAAAAGTGGGGAATGACCTATGTCACTCCCCATTTTTTTTGCCGTCCAATTACAGCAAACTCGGCGATTGTCGTACATTGATAGTTGAATTATACCTACGTCACGGGTTCAGAAGGTACGGTCCATTTTCAATATTAATGATTTCTTCCATCAGGTGTGATTTAGAAGCTGTTTTGATTTGTTTGTTTGAGGATTAAGAGCAAGCTCTTCCCCTGCTACTCACCTCGGCAATCCGAACAAGTTCGATTGCTCTCGGTTCGGGCGCTGGGTTGAGAGTGAAAAACTTCAGGTTCGACCGCTTCTTTCAAGGAAGATAGTGGTACTATCTGACTGAAGAAGCGGGAAGAAGATGAAGATTTTTTCACCTCAAAGAACATTTCAAACAAATCAAAACAGCTTCTTAATGTCATCAATGGCGATATACGATGTTATTTCCGCGTGGCTGTTCAAAAAGTCCCCTGTCCCTTCGGATGTCACCGACACTGCGATATAGGGCCTGTTGGTTGTGACTTATGAATATTCCAGAGTCCCATTCGGGCTCGGCTGCCGCTTCTGATCCAGTCCGTTTCGTATAGCCGGACGGTCGTGACCGCTTGTCTATACGAAAATTATTCCGATATTTATGTTCTCTTTGCCGTAAAAGTGGACGGCATAGTGAATGAGGATGGAAAAGAATTGGATATTATTGGCATTGGCGTTTATGGCTGTCGTGTCCTGCGCCAAGGAGAATATGCTTGAAAAGGTTGTGGATGAACCTGCTGCGGAAGCTGGTTCATCCATTGACCGTTCTATTGTGCCTGGAGTCGCGTTGGTGGAATTCAGTGACGAGATGATAGCCTTGATCGAAAATGACCTCCTGCAGGGAAAGGTAGTCACCCGGTCGATGGGGTTGAACCAGGCGTTGGACGAATTGGGTATCAAGTCTATAGAAAGAGCTTTCCCTGATGCTGGAGAGTTCGAGTCACGCCACAGGAAGGCGGGGCTGCACAAGTGCTACATCATTGAATATTCCGATTCCGTCCCGGCTACAAGGGCCTCGGCTGAACTGGAGTCAATCCCCGGTGTCGAACGGGTCGAAAGCCAGCGCGCCATTGTTCCTACGGGCTTCAGCGACCCTTTGTTCTCGAATCAGTGGGGACTTTACAACTCCTCTTATTCAGATTATGACATAAACGTCGTTCCGGTGTGGAATAACTATACCACTGGTGATCCTCGGGTGGTCGTGGCTGTCATCGACTACGGCATTGACATCGCACATCCAGACCTTGCCGGCAACTGCTCCAAGACAAATTACAGTACCATTGATCAAAGCGGAACTGTTGTGGCGGGAAGGCACGGAACCCACGTGGCCGGCATAATCGCGGCTGTCAACAACAATGGCGTGGGAATCCGGGGAGTGGCTGGAGGAGACGCTTCCAAAGGAAAGAATGGCACTACCCTTATGTCCTGCGAGATATTCCGGGATGTCGTGTCTAACGGCAAGACCACGACAAAAGGCGGCAGCACTTACTCCGCCATCATCTGGGCGGCGGATCACGGGGCGGTCATCTGCCAGAACAGTTGGTCTTATGTTGTTGACACGAATGGAGACAAAGTGATCAGCGACGAGGAGAGAGCGAATGCTCTTAAAAGGCAGATCGGCTATTGGGACAAGCGTGCCATCGACTATTTCATTGATTACGCCGGTTGTGACAAGGATGGTAAGCAACTGCCGGATTCTCCTATGAAAGGGGGACTGGTGGTCTTCGCGGCCGGCAATGACAATCTTGCCAACGGCGCTCCGGCGAACTATGAACCGGTGGTGGCCGTGGCGGCTTTGACGAGCAACGGGAGCAAGGCAAGTTATTCCAACTATGGGGATTTTGTCGATCTTGCAGCCCCCGGCTCAAACATCTACAGCACCCTTCCCGGCGGAACTTATGGGAATATGTCAGGAACGTCTATGGCCTGCCCGCACGTGTCCGGAGTCGCCGCCTTGGTTGTGGCCGCTTGTGGTGACCAAGGCTTCACCAACGATATGCTGAAGGAGAAACTGCTGAAAACCAGGCGTTCGGACATCGTGCCGTCCGGTACGGGAGGCCTTGTGGACGCTGTGGCCGCATTGAACTATGGCGAAAATTTCAAACCCGGAACGGCGGACAATGTCAAGACCACGGTAAGAGCCAACTCTGTGGACATTGTCTGGACGGTAAAAGGCAACTCCGACGGCTATCCGGCCTATGGCTACAAAGTCATCTGCGGGAAGGACAAGTCCTTAGTCGAGAACGCCGACCCGTCGAAAAGCTCCATATCCGGAGCCTTGGTGAAAAATGTGCTGTCAAAGGCCAAGATCGGAGAGACAGAGAAGGTTACATTTACGGGACTGGACTTCTCGTCAACATATTACGTGAGGATCGTGGGCTATTCCTATATGAACGTCTATGGTGAATCGTCCCCGACTGTGGCGTTCAACACAGTGTTCAACAACCCGCCTGTCATCGAGAGTGACATCACCGGGGAGATCATCCTGCGCTCGCACGAGAAGAAGGTCATCAACCTTGTCATAACCGACCCGGACAGGCACACGATCACCGCGGACTACAAGCCGGGAAGCGCGGCTGACACATTCTCCGGAATCGAGAAAGGAGAGGCCACAATCACAATCAACGCGCCTGCGGCGGGGCCTGGAACCTACACAGCGACACTCACCGCCACCGATGCCTACGGAGCCGCCACATCACTCGCCGTCGCCTACACCATCCTGGCGAACAACTCTCCGGAGAAAATCAAGGATGCCTCCAACCTGCTCATCACCAATCTTGGAGAAACATTTGTACTGAATATGAACGAATATTTCAACGATCCTGACGGTGAGGTCCTTGAATATGATCTCTCGTCCAGCGATCCTCAGACCGTGCATCTTGTCCGTAACGGCGGCAATGTCATAGGAACTGTGTTGAAGTATGGTTCCAGCACAATTGCTGTCAAGGCCTCGGATGCCGCCGGAGCTTCGGCGGAGATCGGTTTCAAGGTCGTGGTGAGGGACCCTTCAGCCGGATATTCCGCCTATCCTAATCCGGTCAAGGACTACCTTAACATAGCCACCGGAGCCGATCCGGCGGATATGTCCGTGAAGATTGTCTCGCAGACTGGACGCACTGTCTATGAGGCGGCGGTCAAGGCCAGCGCTTTCGATCCGGCCAGAATCGATATGTCCGGGCTCGCTCCGGGAAGATATTCGGTGACGATTTGCCAGGGGACTGAAAAACACTCGTTTACCGTGGTGAAATATTGATTGTATGACAGATGACACTGAAACATATTTTTATGAACAAAAGAATCCTTGCGGCCGCGGGAGCGATCCTGTGCCTGCTATCATCCTGTGACAACAAAATGAATCCATTGCTTACAGATTCCACGCTGCCGTATGGCGCGCCTCAGTTCGACAAGATCAAGACTGAGCATTACCTGCCTGCGTTCGAGCAGGCCATCACCGAGGCCAAGGCCGAGATTGACGCTATCGTGAACAATCCGGATGCGCCGAATTTCGACAACACGATTGCCGCTCTGGACGAGGCCGGAGGCCGTCTGAATGATGTCGCCGGCATATTCTATAACCTTATGGAGGCCGACACGAACGATCAGATGCAGGACATCGCGGAGAAAGTCTCCCCTATGATGACTGAATATTCAATGTATGTCTCGCTGAACGAGCCGCTCTTCGCCCGTGTCAAGGCCGTGCACGAGAGTTCCGAAGGGCTGGAGCCGGATCAGGCGAGGCTTCTGGAGAAGACCTGGAAGTCGTTTGTGCGCAACGGAGCGAACCTTGGCGCTGAGGAAAAGGAGACTTACAGCAAGCTCAGCGAGCAGCTTTCCCTGCTGACCCTTCAGTATGGGAAAAACGTGCTGGCTGCGACCAACGCGTTCACGCTGAACCTTACCGATGAGGCTGATCTTGAGGGGCTCCCTGATTTCGTGCGTGAGGCTGCCGTGGAGACTGCCAAGTCCAAGGAAATGGAGGGCTGGGCGTTCGACCTTTCGGCCCCGAGCTATGGCGCGTTTATGAAGTACAGCACCCGCCGTGACCTTCGTCAGAAGATGTGGACGGCTTACAACACAAGGGCCACGGAAGGGGAAAACAGCAACATCGAGCTCTGCCGCCAGATCGCGGAGCTGCGCCTGAATATAGCGAATATCCTCGGCTACGAGACCTATGCCGACTATGCGCTTGAGGAAAGGATGGCGAAGAATCCTCAGACTGTCAACGAGTTTATTCAGAAGCTCTTGGAACCTTCGCTTCCTGCCGCAAAGGCCGAGGTCAAGGAACTTTATGAATATGCCCGCGCGAATGGCTTCGAGGATTCAGAGATCCAGCCTTGGGACTTCGGTTTCTGGTCGGAGAAACTCAAGGATGCCCGCTATTCCATCAGCGATGAGCAGCTCAAGCCGTATTTCCGTCTGGAAAACTGCATCGACGCGGCTTTCGGTCTGGCCAGGAAACTCTATGGCCTGACGTTCGAGGAGAGGAAGGACATTCCTGTATATCATCAGGATGTCAAGGTCTATGACGTGAAGGACGCTGACGGTGTGCACAAGGCGTTGTTCTACGCTGACTTCTTCCCGCGAGCCAGCAAGAGGGGAGGGGCCTGGATGACCGAGTTCCGTGGCCAGAGCATAGTGAACGGTGTGGAGAAGCGTCCGTTCATCAGCCTTGTGACCAACTTCACGAAACCGGCCGCAGGGAAGCCGTCGCTCCTGACCCACGATGAGCTGACGACTCTGCTTCACGAGTTCGGGCACAGTCTACACGGCATTCTCGCTGAGGGAAGATATTCATCGCTCACCGGGACGAATGTTTCGCGTGACTTCGTGGAGCTGCCTTCGCAGATCATGGAGAACTGGGCGTTCGAGCCGGAGTTCCTGGACACTTTCGCGCGTCATTTCGAGACGGGTGAGGCTCTGCCTGACACTCTGATAAACAAGATTGTGGAGGCGAAGAACTACAATGCCGCCTACGCTCAGGTGCGTCAGCTTCAGTTCGGGATCCTGGATATGGCTTGGCACACGCTGAAGGGTGATTCCGGATCAGGTCAATTCGGTGCTTCGGCAAGCTCGGCTACCAATAGGATCAGTGACCTGAAAACTATGCAGGAGCTGGGTACCATCGCCTTTGAGAAAGAGGCGTTGAAGAGCTCGAATGTGATTCCTTCCATTCCGGAGGCTTGCATCTCGACTTCGTTCAGCCACATATTCTCAGGTGGTTACAGCGCCGGCTACTATTCCTATAAATGGTCCGAGGTACTGGAGGCGGACGCATTCAGTCTGTTCAAGGAAAAAGGAATATTCAACACCGAGGTATCGCACTCGTTCCGTGACAACATCCTGTCGAAAGGGTGCAGCGAGGACGAGGATGTGCTTTACCGCAGGTTCCGCGGCCACGATCCTGAGCCTGAGGCTCTGTTGGAGAAACTTGGAATTGTTAAGGCAAAATAGTATAGCCGCTTCCACAGTGATTGTGAAAACAGCTTCTAATATTCCGGAGTGAAATTGCGAAGGGCGGTCGTCAGAGTGTTCTCGAAGACCGCTTTTTCGTGTTCTGAAAGGAATCCGACCTCGATCGGCACCTGAAACAGCCTGACCTTCAGTTGGTCTGGAATCCTCTTGAAGTCCAGGATCCTCTGGCAGTCTTTCTCAGTAGTGGCCACAACAGCCGTCGGATGCTCCTTGACGGCACGCATTATCTTCTTGATGTCGAACCGGTTGTAGTTGTGGTGGTCCATAAAGGTGAACCGCTTCACAATCTCGTGCCTGTCGCTGAGGTACATTCTCAGCGGCGTGTCCTTGGCTATTCCCGAAAAGAGAATCAGTTTCTGTGAATATGCGTACCTTCGGTTTCCTTCCTCGAAGATCGGCTGGAGAGAATTGTACCAGATTGTCGTGAACAACAGGGTCTTTACGGAACCCTTTCTGTCCGTCCCCGTGCAGGTCTTGAGGTCATAGTCCTTCAGGCCGAACGACCGCGCCCACTCGATTTTCTGCTCGTCCTCCAGATATGCCGGGCACTTGGACACGATGATGATGTCGGCGTAGTGCAGCCTCTGCGGCAGGTCACGAAGCCTTCCGAAAGGCAGCAGCTTGTCCTTGTACGTCGGACGGTTGTAGTCTACGAGGACGATGTTGAAGTAAGCTCTCAGTGTCCTGTACTGGAAAGCGTCGTCCAGTATGATCAAATCGGCAGGCGGAATCGAAGCGTCGGCACACTTGCGCGCCCTCCTCTCGGTCTTGAGTTTCTCAGGATGGCAGAGAATGTCGCATCCCTTGATCCTTTGTCTGTCCACGGCGACCGTCACCCCCGGAAACTTCCTTTTGATCTGGAGAGGCTCATCGCCATATTCCTTGACCTTCCCGTCCTTCTCAACCAGCTGGAAACCACTGCTGTTACGCTTGTGCCCCCTTGACAGGACGGCGAGATTGCGGAACGCCCAGTCGTCGCTCCGCAGCAAGGAGCGGAGGATCATCTCCGTGTGAGGGGTCTTGCCTGTGCCACCGGCCGTGATGTTACCAACGCAGATGGTAGGTACCTCGCAGGTGCCCACCTTGAAGAGGCCGTGGTCGTAGCAAGCGTGCCTCAGCTTCAGCGTCAGATAATATGGTGCAAGAAGGATCTTGTCAAGCATAGACTGCAAAGATACAAAAAATCATAAGCCATAGACGCTGTTCGTCTCTGAAATTTCAGTGTTCCCCCACTTTTCGGCGATATATTCCAAAATCTTGAACACTTCCTCCGGGTCATTCTCGGTCACAAGCCGCATTCTGGTCTCCTTGAAGTCGGGCAGTCCCTTGAAATAGCAGGAGAGGTGGCGGCGCATCTCATAGACTCCGGTCGGCACGCCTTTGAGGTCCAGCGACAGCCGCATCTGCCTTTTCGCAAGCTCGACCCGCTCCCGCACCCCAAGCGGCGGAAGTTCCTCTCCCGTGGCAAGGAAGTGCTTGATTTCCTTGAATATCCAAGGATGGCCGAAGGATGCTCTGGCGACCATAATCCCATCCACTCCGTAGCGGTCGAACGCCTCCTTCGCCTTCCGCGCGGAGTTGATGTCGCCGTTGCCAATTATCGGAATATGCATCCTCGGGTTCCGTTTGACCTCTCCGATGAGGGTCCAGTCGGCCTCGCCCTTGTACATCTGGCATCTGGTCCGCCCGTGGATCGTGAGAGCCTTGATGCCCGTATCCTGAAGCCTTTCGGCCAGCTCCACGATAATCTTGCTGCTTTCGTCCCAGCCGAGACGGGTCTTGACCGTGACCGGCTTGCCAACGGCCTCGACGATCCGTTTTGTAATCATCACCATCTTGTCCGGATCCTTCATCATACCTGATCCGGCTCCCCGCCCGGCGATCTTGCTTACCGGGCAGCCGAAATTGATGTCGATCACATCGCACCCGTGTCCGCCGACAAGTTCCGTGGCGTGGTCCGCCATCTTCGCCGCCTCGACCATCGCGTCCGGATCGCTGCCGTAGATCTGGATCCCGACCGGTGCCTCGTCGTCTGTGGTCTTGAGCTTGGCGTAGGCCTTCTTCGCGTCCCGGATCAGACCTTCGGACGGAATGAATTCCGTATAGACCATATCCGCCCCCTGCTCCCTGCATATTCCTCTGAAAGAAGCGTCTGTAACGTCTTCCATCGGAGCCAGAAGCACCGGCCTTTCCCCGAGATCTATATTCCCAATTGTCATATTGTCGCTATTCTCTGACTTTCGTTCCGCTTGGCATTTTCCTTGCGGGAATGTGCCAATTGTCTGCAAAATTACTATTTTTGTATGATAGAATAAAGGATTCGTTAAGTTAATAGTAGTGTATATGAAAGAGATAAAGACAATCGGTGTTTTGACATCAGGAGGTGACGCTCCGGGAATGAACGCGGCCATCAGGGCCGTGACCCGTTCAGCGATCTACAACGGATGGAAAGTCTTCGGCATTTACCGTGGTTACGAGGGACTCATCCACGGTGATCTGAAAGAGTTGACCACTGAAAGTGTAAGCAACACGATCCAGAGAGGCGGCACGATTCTGAAAACCGCCCGAAGTGAGGAGTTTATGACTCCGGAAGGCCGCAAGAAGGCCTATGACAATCTGGTGAAATTCGGAGTCGATGCTCTTATCGTCATCGGTGGTAACGGCTCCCTTGCCGGCGCGCAGGAGTTCGCTCACGAATATGATACCCCGATCATCGGTCTGCCTGGCACGATTGACAACGATCTTTACGGGACAGATTCCACGATCGGCTATGATACGGCGCTTAACACGATCGTTGAGTGTGTGGACAAGATCAGGGACACGGCGACATCCCACGACCGCATATTCTTTGTCGAGGTGATGGGCCGTGACGCCGGTTTCCTCGCTCAGAACTCCGCCATCGCCGCCGGTGCCGAGGCCGCCATCATTCCGGAGGATCAGACCGACATCGACCAGTTGGAGAAATTTATCAGCCACGGCTGCCGCAAGAGCAAGAACAGCTCGATCGTGCTCGTCTCCGAAAGCCCGAAGGACGGGGGAGCGATGCATTACGCCGAAAGGGTAAGGCAGGAATATCCTGAATATGACGTCCGTGTCACCATCCTTGGTCACCTCCAGCGCGGCGGATGTCCTTCAGCCTACGACAGGATTCTCGCCAGCCGTCTCGGCTACGCAAGCATCGAGGCCCTTCAGGAAGGCCAGCGTAACATTATGGTCGGAATCTCCAACAACGAGATCGTCTATGTCCCGATCGGCAAGGCCATCAAGCTCGACAAGCCGATTGACAAAGAACTCATCAACGTCCTCGCCGTCCTGTCCATCTAACTATTTGAGTGCTACGCCTTGGAATGAATATGGCGTGCTTGTTTTACGAATTGTAATGGAAGTTCCGGTGGCGGAGAGGCCACGGCGGCCTACGCGCTTCGCGTGCCCTATCCGGGAGAATGGCCGCAGTGACCTACCGTCACCGGAACCCGACGGTAACATTTTCGCCACAAAACACCACCGTCACAGTCAATTTTACTCTCGACGGGAGCAAATCTAGCTGTATATGCTACTCTCGAAAATATCGCTAAGGTCTAAGGCAAGTTACTGGAACTACCCACACACCATTGTCCATTTTGTAAGCATAGGCACCAGTTCCTGTCAGAACCATCAGGAACGAAGGGGCCTTCATTTTATCTGTGTCAATTTTTGACGCCAATGAATGCAGTGTGGCAACTCCTTCGTCTATAAGCCTTTGCCCGCCGAGTTTGATTTCTATCAAACCATACTCGCCGTTTCTCAGATGCAGCACGGCATCACATTCAAGGTTGTTCTTGTCCCTGTAATGATACAGACTGCCGTCGAGCGCTTCTGCATACACGCGCAAATCCCGTACGCACATCGTCTCAAAAAGAAGCCCCATCGTGTTCAGGTCTGAAATGAGATCATCCGGGCCGATTCCCATAGCGGCGGTCGCTATCGAAGGATCAACAAAATATCGGGTGTCTGATGTTCTTATGGCTGTTTTTGAGCGGAGATTCGGATTCCAGGCCGGGGCATCCTCCACGACAAACAATTTTTTGAGGGCGGATATGTAGGAAGAGATGGTTTCACTTGTCATTGATCCGTCAGCATTGGACTTGAGATCCTCGTATATTGATGTGACCGGAGCCTGGGCTCCCTGAAAACGTGCATAGCTTTTAAGCAGGCGTAGGGTGAAATCCCTGTCCCTATCCACATCGTCCACGGCTGAGATATCAGTACTTGCGATCGCGTTTATGTAATTGAAAGATTGCCTAAGAGCACCTTTTTTTGACATTGTCAATGCCGCCGGCCATCCACCCCGGCATATCAGCCAGGCTAACTGCTCGATGTCCAATTCATTGGACTGATATGCCGCTTCGGTCTTGTTGAGGAATAGGTCGTTAAGGCTAAGTTGTCCGTTTGACTCACTGGATTCCCACAGGCTCATAGGTCGCATTTTTATCCACGCGGCGCGTCCGGTTCCGGAATGCTTGATCCTCTCCAGTTTTTCTCTGGGTATGACGGTTGAACCCGTGAAAATGAATTGCCCTGTCTTGAGATCTCTGTGATCCACCTCAAATCTGGCCGCGTCCCATAGTTCGGGAGCGTCCTGCCATTCGTCTATCAAGCGCGGTGTGTCACCTTTCAACAGAAGGCTTGGTGAATTCTGAGCCAAGGCTAGATATGTTCCGGAGTTGCCGGGGTCGTTCATATACACTATACTTCCCGCTTGTTGTTCAGCGGTGGTAGTCTTTCCACACCATTTTGTTCCTTCTATCAGTACTAGCCCTGCTGCTTCAAGATTATCTTTGAGTATTTCGTCAGCGACTCTGTTCCTATAATTGCTCATGCGGCAAAATTAGCGGTTATTTCCAAAATAATCAAATTATTACGGAATTTTATTCCGCCAGTTGGCTGATTTTCGTTCCGTAAGTTGGCCGATTTTCGTTCCGTCAGTTGGCCGATTTTCGTTCCGTCAGTTGGCGATATGTTCTTCTTCCTCTGTACCAGCTTGAAATAGTTGTGTCTTTAGCGATTGGCTGCCTTGTGAATTGCGTGGCGGATAATAATTTGATTATTAATTGAATAAGCATTGACCTAGTGCTGGTTACGGTACAAGGCCAATGCTTTTGTTGTTGATAGTTAAATATTTAGCTGCCATGCCCCTGAATGTTGCCGCAGGGCGCTTCCGGTTGGAAGGGTGGGCATTCAGGGGCTGAGTGATTGAATTGCGGTATACTATCTCAAGATCTGTTCCCAAGTCTTGTCCACGAATACGGAAGGTGCGGATACGGTGTGCCCACAGGCCGGTGACGAGGTCCGGGTAATGGCGGTAGTTGTCGCCTTGTGCGCCTGATCCCACTTGACGAACGACTCGTGGTCCGGAGTCCAGGACGAGCCCTCGGACAGTCTCATCACACGGATCCAGATTGCCTGACGGGATGGAGCGTTGAAACGCTCGGAGACGCTCTGGTACCTCATCATACTGTTCTCGGTCGGTCTGTATGCACCCAATGCGTAAACGCTTGATCCTTCGAACACACCAAGGTTTTCATCTTTGTAGCGGCTGTCCTTGAGGAAGTCGCTCCATTTGACATTGTCCGGATTGGAAGTGAAGTCAGTGTTCATATACCAACCGTATTTCTCCTGATTACCCTTTATGTAGTCGATTTCTTCCTGAGGAATCCAGCTAAGGGACGAATAGGAATATTCATCATCAAGCTTGCCTATTCCGTGTCCTGCCAACTCGTGGATAAGGGTGGCGGTAAGGTCCTCTTTGGAATACCCAGTGGAGTCCCAGTTTTTGTAAGGAAGGAACGCGATTGATGCGCCTTCTCCGTAACCGGCTGCGGATGAAGGTTTTAACATATAGGTCGTGCCGGCGGAACGGTACGAGTTCATCAAAACAAGAACCGTCACATCATTCATTCTGGAAGCACCGACTGCCTTTTGGGAATATTCAAGGACCTTGTCAAGGTCGCCACCGCAGGCGGATCCATTGCCGAAAGTTCCATTGAATGCAGTCGATGTCGCGTTGGTATATTCCTCGTTCTTCGAGACCGCGTTGACAAGGTAAACGTTGAATCTGTCTTTCAGAGACTTCATCGGTTCCATCGAGAATATTCCGTTGACTGCATCGTCCGCCATTTTGCGCAGGGTACCGTCCGCGATGCGCCTGTCGGAGAACGCGTCGCCTGTGATGACAATGTCCGCCCCGTTGCCGGTGGTGGCTTTCTGAAGTGTGATCACCTTGCCGTCAGCCGAATAGTCCTTGGATTCGTAATACTCTTCCTTGGAGCCGAAGACATTGGAGAGATAGGCCAGGACATTGTCGAGTTTATCGCTGCTCTTGTCCGGCAATGTGGTGTAGGCCACCGTCCTGTCCGGACCGATGATCACAACAGAATTCTCTGAAGCGTGAGGGTACATTGATTTGCCCCGTTCAGTGTAGAATTCCCGTTGCCCATCCTTGTACATCCAGGAGGCGAAAGACTTCCAACCCACGTGGAATGTTGAGAGAATATTCTTGAAATCAGCGACATTGGCGTTCTTGTCTTTCGGGTTGTTGTTGTCAAAGTAGGTGATGACACCAAGCTCTTTGTCCTTGTTCTTGTCATAGAACGTGGACAGCCTTTCGATGAAGCCTTGGGCGTTGCAGGATTTCGGATTGACGTGCATCAGCACAGTGTAGCGGTTCTTGCCGAACTCCTGCTCAAGGTCGATTGTGGAGCCGTCAAGAGCGATTGTCTGGAATGCCTTTGGTGCAGGAAGGTGTGAGTCCTCAATGTCCTTTTGAGTAAAGTTGTTTCCAAAGACGATTCCCGTCCACAGATCCCAGAAGTTTTCCAGGCGCGAAACCTCGACCGGAATCACTCCTGACAGCTTGTTGGCCGACAGGTCGATGGTCTTGAGGTTGGCAAGCCCGCCCAGTTCGGCTGGTATTGAGCCAGTCAGGCCGCATCCCCAAAGTTTCAGTTCAGTCAGTTCGTGAAGATTCCAGAGCTCCGGAATCAGGGAGCCGGTCAGTTTGCTGCCTCCCAGATCAAGCACTTTGAGTTTGGTCAGTTTGGCAATGGATGCCGGCATCGGCTGTGCTTCTGTCAACTTAAGGCGAAGTTCCTCCAGATTTGCCAGATCAAAAATGGCTTCCGGTAGCCTGCCTCCTGTCGGATAACTTTGAAAGTACAATTTTTTCAAGTACTTCAGTTTCCCGATGGCCTCAGGCAAAGGGTACGATTGCTCAGGCTCCTCCCCATAGTTGGTGATTCGCAATTCCTCAAGCATTTCCAGATCCACGATCTCGTCCGGAATGCGACCATAGACTTCACAATCGTTCAGCACAATAGACCTTACGCGTTTCCCATCCTCGGTCATCTTGACTCCGTACCACTCTGACACAGGCTTGGAACCGCACCAGTTGTCTTTGTATTTCCACGAATCACCGTTGTTCGCCTTGTAGAAAGCGATCAAGGCCTGGCGTTCTTTCTCCACGTAGGAATCATCCGGCTTCGGTTCGGGATCCGTGCCTTGCTCCTCCTTTTTCTTCACTATCACCTGACACGTTGCGCTGTGTCCTTCCACAGCCGCGGTGACCGTTGCGGAACCGGCCGCGAGACCGGCCACATTGCCGCTGTCGTCAACGGTGGCGACACTTTTGTCGGAGGAGGTCCAGGCGACGGCCCTGTCAGTGGCTGCCTCAGGGGAGATCTTAGCGGTCAACTTGGCGGATTCGCCTTCGATGATTTCCACGTTTACTGGCGAGACTGTAACAGATGAGACGCTAATGGTCTCTTCCACTTTTTTGGCACACGACGTAAAGGCAAGGGCAACTATGGCCGATGTCAATAGGACTGAGAAGATTCGCTTGATGTTTATATTGGTTGAATTTTTCACCTATAAAGATTACATAATATCACATCCCGAACATTCGGGATATTCAAGACACAAAATTAGCCGGCTGGACACAAAAGGAATATGGTAAAAAAGGCATTTTGCGTCTCTTTTGCCATATTTCCCGCTCACACCACAGGCATTCCCTCTGTCAAGCGGTGCCGGAGAGATTCGGTTTTTCTGAAATATAGACCTCCCCATTTTCTCAGATGTCGCCATACGGAAGCCTCTGTGGGTGATTTTCCACATTATCCGTTGAATAATTTGTTCCACGGATAGTTCGCCGTAGCTTTGCCGCAGCATTTGTATAAATCAATGCGAGATTGTATCGTTACTTGGAAACATTATATTATATTTGTATCAGAAAACAAAATGGGTATAGGTAAACAAAAGTTGTGTTGACAGAAGAAGCGCAGGCCTTTTTGGATGCACAACCGTTCAAGGCTCAACAGAAGATATATTATAACATCTTCAAGGTTGAGGAAGGGGTGATGAAAGTTGACATATTCAAGAAACTTGAGAATACCGATATATGGGAATTCCGCACCCTTTATAAGGGTATTAGTTATAGACTATTCTCCTTTTGGGACACTGAGTTGGACACGTTTGTTATCGTCACGCACGGCATAGTCAAGAAAACTCAAAAGACACCATCAAAGGAAATTGCCAAGGCGGAAGAGATAAGGAAGGAGTACTTTAATAATAAAAGACAACAGCATTATGGAACAGATGAAATTGATACCGGCAGATGATATGAAGGATAAGCTTTGGGGAAAGAGAGGCACCCCAGAGCGTGAGGCTATGGAAACTCAACTCAAAGAAGATGTAAACGCATACTTTGTGGGTGAGGCCATACGCAAGGCACGGCTTGCGCAAAAACTCACTCAGGAAGAACTTGGTGAGCGTATAGGTGTGCAGCGCGCCCAAATCTCCAAATTGGAAAAAGGGAAAAGCGTCATCACATTGCCTACAATGAGCCGTGTATTTAAAGCGTTAGGCATAGCGACAGCGACCCTTGATTTGGGCATTGCCGGGAAAATAGCATTGTGGTAAAAGAAGGAGATGGTTTTTCTATTTTCTCTGCAATTGAGTTTTCTCCGGTAATAGACCTCTTTACCGGACAAACTCCGTTGGATCAGCAGTTTCTCCGGTAAAATGCCGTTTCGGTGGAAACTCGCTTGTTGTGTGCTAACCAAGGCCAAGCCATAGTGTTCGAGTCAAGGTGTGGAAACTCTTGCTATTATTTCGAGTAAAAAATGATGGTTTGCCCCTTCGCAGCGGGCATCCTCTTATCTGACACCGCCCTAAAAAACGGAGGGAACAAGGTGATGTAGTTATAACTCAATGCAGCTCGATTCATAGAGCGGGTGCATACGACACATATCCACAGGCTTGGGAATACCTGGAATTTGGGCTCTCTCTGAATACTGCCAAATAGTGTAATGTGACGGCCCTTTCACGACAGGCTTATTTTCCCCGTATCTACCTATGTAAAGGAGATAATTGTTGAACTCTGGAGCACATAGCTCATTGTATGAGCGATTAGTGCCGTAAATCATAGGCTCTTTGCCATAAGCATCCGTCAGTAGATTCAGGAGTACCTGTAAGCTGTCTTGAAGCTCTTTTCGCGGTTTTCCATCATCCCGCTCTACATCAACCATAGGAATAAGAAGCTGTTTTGATTTGTTTGAAATGTTCTTTGAGGTGAAAGAATCTTCATTTTCTTCCCGCTTCTTCTGTCAGATAGCACCACTATCTTCCTTGGAAGAAGCGGTCGAAACTGAAGTTTTTCACTCTCAACCCAGCGCCCGAACCGAGAGCAATCGAACTTATTCGGATTGCCGAGGTGAGTAGCAGGGAAAGAGCTTGCTCTTAATTTTCAAACAAACAAATCAAAACAGCTTCTAAATCTGCGGATGGGATTCATCTATTATGACCCGGTTCACTTCCATTCCACCGAGATCTGTAGTCTTAAGTTTCGGACCAAGGAAAACCTCATCAGCGACAATTCTGATAAAAGCGGTTCTATCAAGACTTTCAATGTTCGGCAGATACAATCTATCTACGAAATACGCTCCATAGAAACTGCAATACTCAATATTTTTCGGAACTATGCACTTTAGGCTTGCTCCGAATCCCTTCGGCAACACTTTCGGCCTCTTTTGCTCCTCAAGAGTGCAGCCTGCACTCTTGGGAAACGTTTCCCCCACTTTTCGTCTCCCGAGGGTGCTGCCGAGCATTCATTGGAGACATTATTCCCTTTGTCACTTCATAAAGGCTATCCGGCCTGCGCACGAAGACTTCTTCCGCACTTTTGGGATGCATATACGCCTCTTTTCGTTCCCGGAGGGTGTCGGATGGCGCTTTTGAGTAACGTTTACCCTCATTTATGTCTCTGAAAAGCTTGATAGTGAGAGGCTATGGTATTCATTGATGTCTGCGACCATCCACTTTTGGATTGCAATCCATAACAATGCCACGTAAACGTGCATTTACTACGAGCAAGCCTAAAGTGCATAGTTCCGTAAAAGATTAAGTTTGAATATTTCAGAAAAAATGCCTATCTTTGCGACCCCTATGTTGTGTAGGGATCGCAATATTTTATGTTAAACCATTAAAGATCAAGACAGTGGACACACTTAGCTACAAAACAGTTTCCTTGAACAAGAATACTGTACAGAAAGAGTGGGTCGTTATCGATGCCACGGATCTGGCACTCGGACGTCTTGCCTCAAGAGTCGCTCTTGTCCTTCGTGGCAAGAACAAGCCAGGATTCACCCCTCACGTTGACTGCGGTGACAACGTCATCGTCATCAACGCCGAGAAGGTCATCCTCAAAGGCAGCAAGATGACTGATCGTGTTTACGTTCGCTACACCGGTTATCCGGGTGGACAGCGTTTCACGACTCCGAAGGAGATCCTTGCGAAGAGACCTGCTGAACTCGTCAGGAGAGCAGTGAAGGGTATGCTCCCTAAGACCCGTCTTGGTGACAAGATCATAGGCAACCTGCACGTTTACGCAGGTCCTGAGCATCCTCACCAGGCGCAGAACCCTAGAGAAATTAAGTTGAACGAAATCTAACAGAGCAAATGGAACAGAAAAACGCCCTTGGAAGACGTAAATCAGCCGTCGCTCGTGTTTATCTTTCTGCCGGTCAGGGCAATGTCACAATCAACGGCCGCAGTGTTGAGGAGTACTTCAAGACTGACGCTCTCCGTTACATTGTGAACCAGCCTTTCGCCGTCACAAAGACAGAAGGTCAGTTTGACGTGAAGGTTAACGTTGTCGGTGGCGGCACAAAAGGCCAGGCCGAAGCTGTAAGACTCGGAATCTCCCGCGCGCTCAGCGATCTGGACAGAGAGGCTTACCGCTCAGCTCTCAAGGCCGAAGGCTTCCTGACACGTGACTCCCGCGAGGTCGAGAGAAAGAAACCTGGTCAGCCTGGCGCACGTGCTCGCTTCCAGTTCAGCAAGCGTTAGTCTTGTCTGGATTGTCAGCGGCATAAGCTGGTTTATGAAAAAGCACAGTCCGGTGCTTCAAATCCCGCGGACTTTTCGCTGGATGAGAATCCGATGAACACTACCGGGGATTGCCGGGACTGCGGAAAATCTCAGAGATTGGTCGAGGACCACTGCTCCGGGATTGAAGAAAAGAGCCTTCAGACTGTCGGCAAAAGGTCTGGAGGAAAGTTTAAACAAAAAACAAGAATTTTAAAATGCCACGCACAAATTTCCAAGAACTTCTTGATGCAGGTGTACATTTCGGACATCTGGCCAGGAAATGGAACCCTAAGATGGCTCCATACATCTTTGACCAGAAGAACGGGATTCACATCATCGACCTGCACAAGACCATCGTCAAGATAGACGAGGCTGCCGATGCAATGAAAGAGCTTGCGCGTTCAGGTCGCAAGATTCTCTTCGTAGCCACAAAGAAACAGGCTAAGGAGATCGTTGCCGAGAAGGCTGCGGCAGTCAATATGCCATCGATAACCGAGCGCTGGGCTGGTGGTATGCTTACCAACTTCCCAACCATCCGCAAGGCTATCAAGAAGATGAACACCATCGACAAGATGAAGGAGGACGGCACGTTCGAGAAGCTCGCCAAAAGAGAGCGTCTTCAGATCAACCGTCAGAGAGAGAAGCTGGAGAAGAACCTCGGTTCCATCAAGGATATGAGCCGTCTTCCGTCCGCTCTCTTCGTAGTTGACATCCAGAAGGAGGCCAACGCCGTCAAGGAGGCCAACCGCCTCAACATCCCGGTATTCGCATTGGTTGACACTTGTTGCGATCCTACCCCGATTGATTATGTAATACCGGCTAACGACGACGCTACGAAGTCGATCGAGACCATTATGACTGTTCTCTGCAAGGCCATCGAAGAGGGTCTGAGCGAGAGAAAGCTTGAGAAGGAGAAAGAGGCTAACAACGAGGCCGCCGAGGGTGAGGCTCTCGCCAATCCTACAGGCAAGAAGCTCCGCGCCCGTAAAAGTGCGAAGCCGGTTGACGTAGAGGCTGAGGCCGCTCCTGCGGTTGAGGCTCCGGCTGCAGAGGAACCAAAGGCTGAATAATTAAAGGAGAACGAGTTATGGCAATTACAGCACAAGACGTAATGAAATTACGCAAGATGACATCCGCTGGTATGATGGATTGCAAGAAGGCTCTCGCCGAGGCTGAGGGTGACTTCGAGAAGGCAGTCAACATCATCCGTGAGAAGGGCAAGCTCGTCGCCGCCAAGCGCGCCGACCGCGAGACCTCCGAGGGTGCGGTTCTTGTCCGCATCAACGGGAACAAGGGTGTTATCGTATGCCTCGGTTGTGAGACCGACTTCGTTTCCGCAACCCCTGACTTCAAGGCTCTCGCCGCAGAGATCGCTGACGCTGCAATCGCGTCATTCCCTGCCGACATCGAAGGCCTGAAGGCCAGCAAGTGCTCAAACGGTCACACTGTTGAGGAGGAGATCTCCGCCCAGACAGGCAAGACCGGTGAGAAGCACGTTCTCGCTTACTATGCCGCTCTTGAGGCTCCGTTCATCGGTGACTATGTTCACTTCAACGGAAAACTCGGCGCCATTGTCGCTTTCAACAAGGAGATTCCTGCCGAACTCGGCAAGGCTGTCGCCCAGCAGGTGACCGCTATGAACCCTGTCTCGGTGTCTCCGGCCGACTGCCCTGCAGAGGTTGTTGAGAAAGAGCGCGAGCTTGCTGTCCAGAAGACCAAGGACGAAATGGTTCAGAAGGCTGTCGAGGCCGCTCTCAAGAAGGTCGGCATCAACCCGGCCCACGTTGACAGTGAGGATCACATCGAGTCCAACACCGCCAAGGGTTGGATCACTCCTGAGCAGGCTGAGCAGGCCCGTGAGATCATCAAGACTGTCTCCGCCGAGAAGGCCGCCTCTCTTCCTGAGCAGATGATCCAGAACATCGCCAACGGACGTATCCAGAAGTTCTTCAAGGAGCAGACTCTTGAGGAGCAGGATTTCGTTCAGTCTGACGAGAAGGTTTCTGTCGCCGCTTACATCAAGTCCATCGACAAGGACGCCAAGGTAGTCGCTTTCAAGAGGTTCTCCCTCAGCGACTAATTATTGGTTCACAGATAAGAAAGGAGGCTGGCCGGTCGGTCAGCCTTTTTTTGTGTTTTTTATCTAACTTTGCGGTATGGAAAACAAACGGTTTTTGGAATGCTGCTGCACTGACGCGGCGGAGGCTGTAGAGGCTATGAATGGCGGGGCGGGGAGGATCGAACTCTGTGAGGATCTGTCTTGCGGGGGAGTCACCCCAAGCCGAAGCAACTTAGAAGCGACCTTGAGGGCTGTGAATATTCCCGTGAATGTGCTTGTCCGGGCGCGTGGAGGCGATTTCGTCTATGACGAGGCCGAGATTCCGGCAATGATCGGATCGGTGAGGATGTGCCGGGAGCTTGGAGTGAACGGTGTCGTGGTCGGTGCGCTAAGAAAGGATGGTAGCATCGACATTGATACTGTCAGAAGATTGATGGTTGAGGCGGAAGGACTTCACGTCACGTTTCACCGCGCTTTTGATGAGTGCGCTGATCCGTTCGCGGCTTTGGAGGACATCATCGCTCTTGGGTGCGACAGGCTTCTCACGGCCGGTCACGCGTCGAATGTAAATGACGGTGAGCGGACTCTCAAGGAACTGAACGATAGGGCAGACGGCAGGATCGTCATCTTGGCCGGCTCCGGGGTTAGGCCTGGCAACATAGCCCGCCTTGAAGCCTCAACAGGGTGCAAGGAGTTCCACTCATCCTCCCACGGACCAGACGGCAGAACCTCCTGCGCAGTCGTTGCCGCTATGGTTGATTATAATCAATGAATATGTCTGAAAAACAAATAAATACCCTTCCGGAAGAGGTCTCCTTATGGCAGATCTTTCTTGTCTTCGCCAAGCTCGGAGCCTTCACCATCGGTGGAGGCTACGCTATGATTCCCCTGATCAGGGACGAAATGATAAAGAGGAACTGGATGACCGATGAGGAACTCCCTGACATCATAGCTATGGCACAGTCTGCTCCCGGGGTTCTTGCCGTGAATATGTCCATATTCGTCGGTCACAAACTCCACGGAGTGAAGGGAAGCGTCATCGCCACTCTCGGCTCAGTGCTCCCGTCATTCATCACCATCCTGCTTATCGCTATGATATTCACTAATTTCCGGGATAATCCGGTGGTTGAGAGAATATTCAAGGGCATCCGTCCGGTCGTGGTGTCGCTGATTGCCGTGCCGATGATCAATATGGCCCGGAAGAACAACAAGACCTGGTGGGCCTGGGCTATCTCGGCCGTGACGCTCTTCCTGGTAGCGTTCCTGAGCTTCTCGCCGATCTATATCCTGCTTGTGTTGATTGTGGTCTCGGCAAGCATCGCTGTCATCAAAAACAAAAAGGAGGCGGAAAATGACTGAAGTGGCTCTTATCCTGCAACTTTTCTGGGTATTCTTCGTCATAGGACTGTTCACCTTCGGTGGCGGCTACGCTATGCTGTCGTTCATCCAGACGCAGGTCGTTGTGGCTCACGGGTGGCTTACCGAAAGCGCTTTCACTGACATCGTGGCCATTTCCCAGATGACCCCTGGCCCAGTGGGAATCAACTGCGCCACCTATGTCGGCTATGAGGTCCTGCATCAGGCCGGCGCAAGCCATCTTGTCGGGATCCTCGGCTCGCTTTCGGCGACATTCGCCGTGATACTCCCGTCTTTTATGATCGTGCTGGCCATAGTCAAATTCTATACGAAGTTCAAGAACAGCAGAGTTTTCGCCAGTGTTCTGGCCAGCCTCAGACCTGCGGTTGTGGGGCTTATCGGAGCCGCCGCCCTGATCCTGATGTTCTCCGTTGACTGGAACGGACTCGTGCCTGAGATCAGCATTGTCAAGGAAAACTTCCCGGATTGGATCAGCTGGGGGCTGTTCACTGCCGCCGTCATCGCGTCTATGGTCTTCAAGGTCGGACCGATCAAGATCATCATAGCGGGAGGCATTCTGGGTCTGCTGCTGTATTGACCTTTACGGAAATATTCGTATCTTGCAGACCGCATTAATGGAAACCAATAACAAAATCAACTATTTATGAGAAAAATCATCAGAGTCATCGTTCTCTCTCTCCTTCTCGTGCCTTGCGCCTTGAATGCCAAGGAGGCCGAGACGGCAATCAATGTCATCCCTTGTCCGCAAAATGTGGAGATAGGGAAGGGCACGTTCAAGGCCGCCGGGGCGAATTTCAACTGCGACCAGTCAATCGATGCGAAAAGCCAGGCCGTCATCAAGGACCTTGCCGACCGTATGACGCTTGTCAGCGGAAGGATCAGCTCGTTCGCCACTCCGGTGGGCCTTAGCAAGGACTGCTCCAAGGCCAAAGGCTTCATATTCCTTAAAGATTCTTCGCTGGCCGCTGAGGAATATTCAATAGACATCAACAAGACGCGCTGTGTCGTGCGTGCCTCTGGGTTCAATGGCTTCCTTTACGCCGTGCAGACCCTCAAGCAGCTGACGAGCGTGAGCATATTCGGTGAGACTCCGGACGCGTCGGAGAAGTTCCTCTTCCCTTGTGTGAGGATCTCTGACAAGCCTCGTTTTGCCTACAGGGGAATGCATCTTGACTGCTCAAGGCATTTCTTCTCCGTCGAGGAAGTGAAGAGGTACCTTGACATTATGGCGGCTCACAAACTCAACCGCTTCCACTGGCATCTGACTGACGATCAGGGCTGGAGGGCTGAGATCAAGAAATATCCTAAGCTCACTGAGGTCGGAGCGTTCAGAAACGGTACTGTCATAAAGAAGGATTGGGGCAGCAACGACGGCATCCGCTACGGTGGCTACTACACCCAGGATCAGATGAAGGACATTGTCGCCTACGCTGACAGACTCGGCATCATCGTCATCCCTGAGATCGATCTGCCGGGGCATATGATGGGCGCTCTCGCCGGCTACCCTGAGCTCGGCTGCACCGGCGGTCCTTACGAAGTCTGGACAAGATGGGGTGTGTCCGATCAGGTCCTTTGCCCGGGCAAGGAGGGAATGTTCACCTTCCTTGAGGACGTGTTCACCGAGCTTATGGACATATTCCCTTCTGAATATATCCACATCGGCGGCGATGAGTGCCCTAAGGCGGAATGGGAGAAATGCCCTGCCTGTCAGGCCAGGATCAAGGAACTCGGCATCAAGGCCGACGGACATCACACTGCCGAGCAGTTCCTGCAGAGCTACGTGACCGCGCGCGTCCAAAAGTTCCTCAACGACCACGGCCGCAAGATCATCGGCTGGGACGAGGTGCTTGAAGGCGAGCTCGCCAAGGGTGCGACAGTTATGTCCTGGAGGGGCACCGACGGTGGCATCAAGGCCTCCGCTATGGGTTTCGATGTCATTATGACCCCTAACACCTACTGCTACTTTGATTATTACCAGTCACAGGATCAGGAGAAAGAGCCTTTCGGCATCGGTGGAGACCTTCCTCTTGAGAAAGTCTATGGTTATGAGCCTCTTGACGGCTTGAACCCGGAACAGCAGAAGCATATCCTAGGTGTGCAGGCCAATCTGTGGACAGAGTACATCGCCACTCCGGAGCATCTGGAGTATATGCTTCTCCCTCGTATGGCTGCTCTGAGCGAAGTGCAGTGGTGCGCCCCGGAGGTTAAAGACATAGAAAGGTTCAAGTCGGCCCTGCAGACGGAATCCTTCAGGATCTACGACACCTTGGGCTACAACTACCGCAAGTTTTAATTTTTTTATGAATATGAAAAAGAACATTTTCACACTCCTGGCCTGTGCCGCTGCCGTGGCTGTGGTCTTCGGTTGTTCCAACGGGGCGAAAAAAGCCGCGGCAGAGGCGGAAGCGGCCGCTGAGCAGGCTCGTCTGGATTCAATCGCCGCCGCTGAGCAGGCCGCAAAAGAAAAAACAGCTATGGACATCATCGCAACACTGCCGGAAGAACCGGTTTTCGACATCGTGACGAACTTGGGCACGATCAAGGTAAAACTCTACAGCAAGACCCCGAAGCACCGCGAAAACTTCGCTAAACTGGCTTTGACGGGTTATTATGACAGTCTCCTGTTCCACCGTGTGATCAACGGCTTTATGATCCAGGGTGGCGACCCTTACACACGTGACACCTCGGCCGCCGCTGTGGCCAAGTACGGACAGGGCGGACCTGGCTATACTATCCCAGCCGAGTTCGTCCCTGAATATACCCATAAGAAGGGAGCGCTTGCCGCCGCACGCAGAGGCGACGTGGCGAACCCGATGAAGGAATCGTCTGGCTCGCAGTTCTACATTGTCCAGGACGAGCGTGCCTGCGCCCAGCTTGACGGAGCCTACACAGTCTTTGGGGAAACCGTCAGCGGATTGGACATAATAGATCGTATCGCGCAGGTCGCGACCGACCAAAGAGACAAGCCTTTGATGGATGTAAGAATCAAGACGATCAAGCTTGACGAAAGTTCTGCTCCAAAAGTCGGAACGGATGTTCCAAAAGCAGAATAATTTGGAGAATTACAATAGCAAAATGGTCTAAAAATGCAATTTTCTCCCTTTCGGTCAGAAATACTGACCTTTGGGACAAATTAAAAACATTGAATGTTGCTTGTTTTATAAAAAAGATATACCTTTGCAACGAATAGTTTTTTCATAGGTTAAGTTTTAGGTTAGAATTGCGAACGGGGTCTGCTGTGACAGCAAACCCCGTTCATCTTTTATGTTTGTAAGTGATTGATAATAAAACGATTACCCCCCCCCTATGCGGAAATCTGGCGAAAAACAAGGCGTTTCCCCGCCTTAGGACGTCTCGGAAAACGAGTATGGGATATGAATAATTAACCCTGATTTTTGCATATTCTTGAGATATTTAGTCATTGTTACACTAAGATAGGTTAAGTGTAGTTGTACCCTATGGAACAAAATCGGTCTGGCTGTCAGAAAGTCTGCCGGTGATATTTAATGATGTCAGGCATAGATAAAAAAAACATCCGGTGGAAGATCTTCCATCGGATGCCTTTTTTTTCATATTCACGTTCTGATCTTACTGCTTGAGAGAAGGTGTGGAGTCCGGGGTGAAGTCGTTGGTGGAGTTGTTGGTGTCGGTCAGCTTGCCGTCATTGCCTCTCTTGCGGAGGACGGACTTGCCGTAGCGCTCAGGGTCCTTGTCGATCTTGCCGCAGTGTGTCCAGCCGGCATCGATGGACTCATCCCAGCTGGTGTACTGGAAGTTCTCCTCGATGGCGGTGTTCACGCCGTCCAGAACCCAAGTGTTAGGAATCTTGTAGGCTTTTGAAATATTCATCTCAAAGTCTCCGGCGAGGGAGTGGTTGATGTATTTGCCTTCCCACTTATAGCCGGCGAGGTAGGATTCCTTTGTGACACCGTAAGGTGGCATAGAGATGATGTAACCCTCGAATCCTCTGTCGTGGAGAACCCAGATTGAAAGAGTGTAAGTAAACCAGATGTCAAGGTTCGGCACATCCGGGTTGTCCACATCCTGGTTGGATGATGAGGTGGACTTGTCATACCATTCGAAATCAGCGCCGCTCAGATCGAATGAGTTCGGATTGGTCGCCAGATGGTTCTGCGCGTTGTTCGCGATGATCAGGGATTTACCAGGCTCCACAGGAACATCGTGTCCGCCGCCAGGAATGACATAGACGGTTCCCACACCACAGGCCTCTTTCTTGATCGGATCCAGGAACTCAAACGGAGTCTTTGTGGAAGAAGGGTACTTTGCCTCTGAGATCATAAGGCCGTCAAGATAGAGAAGCTCGTCGGAGTTGTTCGTGATCTTAAAATACTGGTCCCCGTGGAACTTGTCCGGCTTGCCGGTTGTAGGAAGAGCGTTGCTGGTGAAGAACACTTCCTCGATAAGAACCTCGCCCGGCTCGATGTTTCTCCAGCTTTGCTCCAGAGAGACTTTCTCCAATTCCGCTCCGGCGGTTGTCTTGAGAACAACATCAGCGGTACGGTAAGCGTCGGTCCTGTTGGTGTCAAGCTGAAGGACGACACTGTCCTTTCTGGTCTCGGCCACGGAAATCCATTCCGGAGTCTCACCTACTTCATACACATAGCCCTGAACGGCAGGGAAAGCGACTCTGCCACCTTTGCCTCTGACCTTCAAAGCGGAAGACTCAGGCTGCTCCGGCGGAACAGGACCGTTCTGGGTGATCTTGAAAGATTGCAGTCCGAGAGCCGTGTCGAATGTCAGCGTTGAGGTTCTCGGGGTAGCGTCCTCGTAAGGCTCGACCGTGACGGTGACCTCAGTGTCGGAAGTTCCGCTGAGAGCCGAGACCGTGTACCAAGTGTCTGTCTGCGGCACCTGTGCCGTCCAGTCTCTGTTGGTGGAGATGAAAACTTTCTGCTCGCCTCCTTTGGCGTCAAACTTCAACTCCTCGGTTGAAATTGTGAAGACCGGATCTTCATCTTTGCAGGCCGCAAGCGCGAGCGCTGCCGAAAGGATCAAAAGTAACTTTTTCATAATCTATTAGTTGTTAACAATAATTGAATTCTTTTTCTAAAACGCGAGTCCTATCGCGGCGGTCAGAAACCCAGCGTGCCCAAAGCCGTCGATGGCTCTGAACGTGAAATCCGGCCGGAGGAAAACGGCGGTGTTCTGCCCGACCTTGCGCTGGATTCCAAGGCTCAGCCCGGCTGTCGTCCGGTCCGAGGAGATCATCGAATGAAAATGCTCGTAATGTTCCAGAACCCTCGCTTCAGTGTACTCCGCCGGAATCGAAAGCGTCCCGGCCATCCCGAATGCGTGGTTGAACCTCACCTCGGCGCTGAACAGCCACTCCTTGCGCGACTTCCTCAAACCCGCGTTCAAACCCGCTTCCGCGAATCCGAAGGCCATCTCCCTTTTCGGGAATATGTATTCAGCGGACGATTGGTAATATTCAAAGTCCGGCGCCACGCTGATCGTTCCTGCGGCTGACGGAATCTCCACCGCGCCTTTAAGATTGGCGGACAGAATCCGGTTCCGGTACATAGTCATGGAACCTAACACAGCATATTCCTTGTTCTTGCCCGTGTCGATGATGTTCTCCGTGCTTTGCCGCAGCTCGTATCCTATCCCTGCGAGAATATTCCACTTCACGGAGCCGCTGAGCCGTTTGTAACCGACAAGACCGTCCACTTTCTGAATCCACAGATCCGTGATCGGCACTTCATTCTTGGCGACCAGCAGACATTCGATGCCCAAGCTGTTGTAGGACAGCAATCCGGTCCAGCCGTCGGGATGGCCCGGCGTGACCGTCGCGGAGACTTCCCAACCGTGGCCATTGTACCTGCTTGAGGTAAAGTCTCCCGCACCGTCGAATCTGGCGAAATGGCTTCCCAGACCTGTGAAATGCAGTTCCGAGGTGTTCGCCCCAAGCGGATCATAGAAACTGACATCCTGCGACTGTTTGTAAACCCTGAACGCGGCGTTAAGGTCAAAGACATAGCCTTTGGCCGCGATTCCACCGGTCAGCGCGGCGTTCAGGTCGGATGTGACCGATCTTGGACGCGGATCCACCTGCCGGAACTCGTGCAAAGCCCTGTAACCACCGTAAACCCCGATGTGCGCCTTCCCGATCAGCCTGGACCAAGCTCCGTAGAATGAATATTGCTCCTTCTGGAGATTGCCTCCGATCGTGTCCACCATCACGTCCGGGTAGAGCAGCTCAAAATCCGATGTGGAGTTCCAAAGGACGTTCCTTTTCACCCCTCTTGAATATTCCGCCCCGGCCCTGACCGCCGAATGGTTCTGCAATCTGATCAATGAATATACCTTCACCGAACCCTGATCCAGCCCGTCGCCTTCCTGTGGCAGTAGAGCGTCATCCTCCCGGCGCAAGTCATAGACCGCCTTGATCTCTGAATATGTCGGGATGTCCCAGAGCAGGAAACTGCCTGCGTTGTGGCCGGCGATCTCGCTTCGCCCCAAGGCACGGACAGGGGACAGATATCTCTCCGAGGCCGAGTTGACATCAGATTTATCTTGTCCACGGGCCGGTGTCACGGCCGCCAGAACTGTGAATATTATGCAGACGATCCTGTTCATTTCAGTACTGTCAATTCAAGGTTCAAAGTCTCCTTGTCGTTCAGCAAGGTCACGGAGGTCATCGGCGAGTTGTAACCCGCGAAACGTACCTTCTTGCGCTGACCGTCGCTGAACACAGCCTTGCCGTCGAAGGAGATCATATATATTCCTTTCCTGAGCTTGACCGTGGCGGTCCCGACCTGAAATGTCGGAATATCATATTCCTGCCTCGTGTTGAGGTCTCGGATGAATGACCCGTCAAGGGAATTGTCCACCTCGACCCTTTCAATTCCGGCGCTGACGGACGGGCAGGTCACGTTGAGGGTCACAATCGAGAATACGTTCTGGCCGGAGTCTTTCTCGCAGCCGCAAAGGACGACCGAAAGCATCAGGAGAATATTTCGTATGGTTTTGTGTGTCAGCATATTCATTAAAGTTTGAAGTTAAGCTCCATTCCGAAGTACGGCAGGACGGAGCGGCGGACGAGGATGCCCATATTCGTCCTGTAGTCAGGCGAGACATCCAGAATCTTGTTCACGAACAGGGCGCAGGAGATCTTGTCGTGGTAGATCTTCTTGGTGGCCTTGAGGTTGATGTTCATACTGAACGGGATTCTGAAATAGATGGACATCGAAGGGGTATATTCCCGGATCATCTGCGCCAGGATTCCGTTCGCGGCGGATTCGTCCGTGAAAGGGTGGCTCTCCAGATTCTTGTCGATGTAGGATATCGGGCGGGCGTCTTTCGCCGTGTTCTGGCTTCCGGTGAACCATTGGCACTGGAACGAGGTCGAGAAGATCATCCCAAGCTTCGGGATCTGGGTGTCGAACATAAAGTTCGTGTTGAACACCTCGCGCAGGAAACCGTCAGTGTCCTTGTAGTAGCCGACGTAAGGATAGGTCTTGCCGGCCACGACCACCGAAGGCCTGTAATATGTCGGCTGGCTGTTGCTGTATCTCGTTCTGAACCAGGCGCCGCTGACGGTGACCTTGGTCCTTATCGGGCGGATTCTCGGAGCGGACAAGGTGAACTCGATGCCTTCCTTGAGGGTGCGGCTGCCGTTCGTGTTGAATGAATATCCCACCAGAAGCGTGTCCGGAACCCACAGGGTCGTCTCCACGGAAGGCGGGCCGGTAAGGGTGCTCTTGTCGATCGTCTCCTCTTGGTAGTCCTTGTAGATGAGCCGTGTGAACTCGCTGGCGTACCTGAACCCGGAGGTCATATCCTCCCTGAAATAGTCGATGTTGAACGAGAACTCCCGGCCGACCTGCACATCGGCGGCGATCTCCCACTTGAAGTTCCTCGCCGCCTTGAGATTGAAGTTGGTCGGATTTATCTTCAGCACATAGACGTTGATCCTGCGAAGATTCTCCTCGACAGGCCAGTAGTTCATCTGAGTGACATCGTAATAGATAGGATCCGGATAAAGCTGATCCATCGTCGGGAACTTCGTGTGCCAGCCGGCTCCTCCGGACAGTCCGACCTTGACATCCTTGCCGAGGGATTTCTCCAGCCTGAGGTTCAGCCTCGGGTCGAAGTACGGCTTCATATTCACTGAATATTCCTTTCCGGCTCCCGCCATCGCCGCCACCCTCACTCCGGCGAGCCATTCGGCCTTGAACCCGTTTCCGAAAGTCCAGACGGAATTGTCCTCGATGAAGGCCGACATCTGGTGTGTGGCCGGGATTGAGGAATAGTCTCTCGGGCGGACATTCATATCCACGGAGAACGGCCTTTCGGGATCGAATAGGGTGCCTTTGCCGAAGTTCTTGTTGACATTCCACTGGGCACCGGTCTTGAATGTGTTTGAGATGCTCCCTAAGTCCTTGCGGAACTTCGCCGTGCCGTTGAGGTAGGCGTAGAACGGCTTTCCGTCCACTTTCAGGGTGGCCTCGTACTTGTAAGGCACGATCGTGACATCGAACTCGCCCTCCTCCAGACTGGTCGAAAGCGGCATCGGTGAACTATATTCCACGAATTTCCATCTGTCGATCAGGTCTTTCTCGTAGGTCAGGGACCCTGTGATGTCGAGGCTTTGGAAGAACGATTTCAGGCTCTTGCTCCGGACTGTATATTCCCCGCCCAGCGCGAAGCGGCTGTAGTTGGACTTGTAGGTCTCGATCGGACCGCAGTCGCCGAAGTCCAGATTCTTGTCGGACTTCTGGTTGTCGAACGAACCGGTGTAGTCCAGGCTTCCACTGAGGGTTCTGACAAGCTCCCCGGTCCAGGTCTTGCCGATCCTGTAGCTTCCGGTCAGACGCTTGTAGTTCTGTCTCATGTTCCTTGGATCCGCCCTGGAATCCAGAAAGTTACCGCTGAGGTTCATCGTCAGCTTGTCGGTCTTGCCCCACTCCAGATCCTTGCCGAGGTAGAAGAGCTTGCTCTTCATATCGGCCTTGAAGCGGGCTCTGGTGTCGTTGCCGCCCTTGCGCCGCTTTATGTTGACAAGGCCGCTGGTGAGGTCGCCATATTCAACTGAAGGGATTCCGCGGATGATCTCGACGGATTCCACATCCTCGGTTGTGATTGTGCGCATATCGACTCCGGCGTTGACGAATGATGATCCGTAGTTACTGTAGGCCGGTGTGGTCTGGAGGTTCGCGTCGTTGTTGACCGGAACTCCATCGATGAGGAAACGTGTTCCGAGGGATGAGGTGTTGTAGTTGTCACCGGAGACCGAAACAGCTCTCAAATCTATGGTCTTCGGAGTTGAGAATGAAGGATCTACGGAGCGTCCGCCTGGCAGCAACTCCAGCAGGTCAGCGAAACTTGACGGCTGGATATGCGCGATCGCGTCCTGCCCGATCCGTGACGAGCTTGTCAGCCCGTGGCTCTCGGTCGCCGTCACCACCACCTCGTTGATGGCGAATGAATCTTGGGCTAATGAATATCTTCCGTCCTTCCTTACCGCTGTGGTCAGCGTTTTGTAACCAAGACAAGTGATCTGAAGCGTCCCGCCGGTGGCCTTCAGCTTGAACCGCCCCAAAGAGTCAGTGACATCCCAGACCGCCTGGTTACCTTTTATGGTCACGGCGGCTCCGGCGACCGGCGAACCGTCCGCCTGATCGACAACGGTGCCGCCAACCTGGGCGAACGCGCTGATAGACAGCAACGTCGCCGCCACGATGATGGTTAATGACTTTATTTTTGCCTCGAACACTTTTTGATTTTCTTTTTTTTCAGGCTGCAAAATTATCATCAAACCAATCTTTGGTCAATGCCAATAAATAGGGAAAATATTCCCGCTTCTTAACCACTCTTTGTGATGTTGACCAGCACGGTGATGCGCCCTCTCTTTTTAGTGCCGTGGCACTTAACTGCTTGTTTTATAGCTAAATGACCGATATCCTGGTCTTGGATTTGACACCAGGAGATGGCTCTTATAGTTGATAATCAACTTCTTGCCTGCCACGCTGGCGAATACCAACAGTTAGCGATTGTGAAAATCTTACAAAATGAATATTTTTGTATCGTAATTTGAATATTAAGGATTATTAAGATGTTACTATGCTGGAGGAGTGGGATGCCGGCGGTGTTGGTGGCAACTGAGAGATAATTTTTACAGCAGGCAATCACTTGTCTGCGGGAGACAAGGTATATGAAACTTTCTGAACTGAAGACTGGAGAGGTCGGAGTCATCGCCAAGGTGAACGGCCACGGGGGGTTCCGGAAGAGGCTCATCGAGATGGGCTTCATCTCCGGAAAGCGTGTTGCGGTCGTGCTGAACGCTCCGCTTAAAGATCCTATTGAATATGAAATACTTGGCTACAAGGTTTCGCTGCGCCGCTCCGAAGCCGGACTGATCGACGTGATCAGCGAGGAGGAGGCCAAGGCCTCCGTTGACTCCAAGCAGGACTTCACGTCCATCTGCGACGTGGACTGCGACGAGGTCGCCGCGCTGAATCTGGAGATGGCCCGTCTGGCAAAGGAGAGGCACCACGTCATCCGCGTCGCCCTCGTCGGCAACCCGAACTGCGGAAAGACATCACTCTTCAACATCGCCTCCGGCAGCCACGAGCACGTCGGCAACTACAGCGGCGTGACAGTGGACGCGAAGGAAGGGCATTTTGAATATGGCGGCTACAGGTTTGTCTTCGTGGATCTGCCGGGAACATATTCATTGTCAGCCTACAGCCCTGAGGAACTCTACGTCCGCAAGAACCTGGTCGAGAACGTGCCTGATGTCGTGGTCAATGTCGTGGACGCTTCCAACATCGAGAGGAACCTCTACCTCACTACCCAAGTTATCGACATGAACCTCCGCGTGGTGATGGCTCTGAATATGTACGACGAGCTTCAGGCGAGGGGAGACAGCCTTGACATCAAGCAGCTTGGTTACCTTCTCGGAATGCCTGTCTGCCCGACCGTCAGCCGTGACGGAACCGGAATCCCGGAACTGTTGGACACCGTCATCAAGATCTACGAGAAGCACGACGAGAGGCTGGCCAGACATATTCACATCAACCACGGTCAGGAACTGGAGAAGAGCATCGACCGCATCAAGTTCCTGATCCAGAAGAACCAGGACATCCGTGGCAAGTACTCGACCCGCTATCTGGCCATCAAGTACCTGGAGAACGACAAGCAGATCGAAAGTGTAATCGGGACTCTCCATAACGCTGAGGAAATCGCCAAGGTCCGCGCCGAGGAATCAGCCCGCATCGAGAACCTGCTTCATACCAATGCGGAGTCAGCGATTGTGGATGCGAAATATTCATTCATCCACGGCGCGCTTGCCGAGACTTACGTTCCGCACGTGGACGCCAAGCCGAAGAAGACCATCACCGACAGGATCGACGCCGTTGTCACGAACAAATGGGCGGCGTTCCCGATCTTCATATTCCTGCTTTACCTCATTTTCCAGTCCACGTTCACCTTAGGTAACTATCCAATGAACTGGATCGACTGGCTGGTGGGGCAGTTCGGGGATTTCGTCGCGAACTTTATGAAGGACGGATGGCTCAAGGACCTTCTCGTAGATGGTGTGATCGCCGGTGTGGGAAGTGTGCTGGTGTTCCTGCCTAACATATTGATTCTCTATTTCTTCCTTTCGATAATGGAAGATTCCGGGTATATGGCGCGCGCCGCGTTCATCGTAGATAAGCTGATGCACCGCATCGGTCTCCACGGCAAGTCATTCATCCCGATGGTGATGGGATTCGGCTGCAATGTGCCGGCGATTATGGCGACCCGCGCGATCGAGAGCCGCAAGAGCCGCCTCATCACAATCGCCATTATCCCGTTTATGTCCTGCGCCGGCCGCCTGCCGATCTTCGTGCTGCTCGCCGGAGCCTTCTTCCCGCATAACTCGGCCCTCGCTCTTTTAGGAATATACTTCCTCGGAGTGCTGCTGGCGATTCTGTCTGCGGTGGTGCTGAGTCGTTTCATCAAGGAGGATGACCTCCCGTTCGTGATGGAACTGCCTCCTTACAGGGTTCCGACCGGAAAGGCCATCTGGCGACACACCTGGGAGAAGGGAAAGCAATATCTTGAGAAGATGGCCACCACGATTCTCATCGGCTCAGTCGTGATCTGGTGCCTTGGCTATTTCCCACGCTCCGACAAAGGCGCTGAGTATCAGCAGGAACATTCGTACATCGGGCAACTTGGCAAGGCTGTCTCCCCGGCTCTGGATCCGCTCGGTTTCAGCTGGAAGATGGACATCGGCCTTCTGACCGGCGTTGTCGCCAAGGAGTTGGTGGTCAGCACTCTCGGTGTGATGTACGCTTCCGATGAGCCGGAAGTCTCCGAGGTCATCGAATCCGGTGACTCAGACGCTCTCGCCGCTGACACACAGCTTCAGAGTACGCTTGCCCGCTCTGTCAGCCTGCCGGCCGCTGTGGCCTATATGATATTCATCTTGCTTTATTTCCCTTGCATCGCTACCTTTGTGGCGATCAAGAACGAGACGGGGAAGTGGCGTTGGGCCATAGCTGTCTGCGCCTACACGATGGTTGTCGCCTGGCTCGCCGCCTTCATCGGCTTCCACATCACGGCACTGCTGATTTAGAGGGTATTAGATGAATATTTAATATATTTGTAGAAATGAATATTCCATCACCGCTTGTGGTGATAGTAAAATCTTCTCCAACGTGGGGATTTGTCGGCGAGATATGATTATGAAAGAAAAATATACAACACAGATGTCCGTGTCGGACCTGATCGACATCGACTACAGTCTGCTCCAGGTGATTTCCAGAATGGGGCTTGACCTGAAGTACGCCGGGATGCCGGTGTACGAGGCCTGCCGCAAATGTGGTATCGATCCGGACACATTCATCCTGATCTGCAACGTTTATTCGTTCCCGGATCACATTCCGTCACAGGAGGAACTGGCCGGAGGCGACATCCGGAACATCATAGACTACCTGCATAGCTCGCACCTTTATTATATGGGGCAGGCTCTCCGTGTGTTGGAGAACTCGTTCGACAAACTCGTTGCTCCGTTCGATGAGAAGCAAAAAAAGGTGGTCCTGAAGTTCTTCAATGACTACAAGGATGAGCTGGACAAGCATTTCGCCTACGAGGAGGAGGTTGTCTTCCCGTACATCGAGGCCTTGCGGCGGGACGGAGTGAAGGCTTCTGAATATTCCATCGAGCAGTTCGAGGAGCATCACGAGAACGTGGAGGAGAAGCTTGAGGACTTGAAGAACATCGTGATGAAATATCTTCCGGGGGACTGCTCCAACGAGTTGAAGATTATGGTGTTGCTGTCAATCTATCATCTGCACGATGATCTGAGGAGGCATACCTACGTTGAGAATAATATTCTTGTGCCGATAGTAAGCGTTTTTGAGCGTGATGGAAAATAGGAAGACTGTGACTTTGATCGTGCCGTCTGACATTGTGGCCAGGGGGCTGGAGAGCATTCTTTCTGAACACGGTGAATTTCAGGTTCAGGAGAATCTGGTTGACTGTTCCAGGGCCAGTGAGGCGAGGCTTCGCAATCTGGCTCCAGACATCATAATCATTGATCCGTCCGTCTTTGATTTCCAAAGCAGGAAGGAGGGGCGTCTGGCGATAGCGGATCTTTGTGACGCTTCCGTGATCGCGTTGGAGGGGCCGGCTGTGACGGAGGACATTCTGAAGCAGTATGACGGGGCGATTTCGTTGTATGATGATTCTGTTGGAATATTGAAGAAGATTCATTCTGCGGTTGATTCTCGGCAGCCTGATGTGGCTTCCGATGGGGATGAGCTTTCGGCGCGGGAGAAGGAGATTCTGGTGTGTGTGGCGCAGGGGATGCTCAACAAGGAGATCGCCGACAAGTTCAGTCTATCCATTTACACGGTCATCACGCACCGCAAGAACATCACCCGCAAGACCGGTATCAAGACCGTCGCCGGACTCACCGTCTATGCGATTCTCAACAATCTCATTGACATCAATTCAGTTCAGTAATATTAAAGGATAGGCAATACCCCTCTCAACCAGAATTTTGCACGTTACCAAAATTCTTGGGTCGAGAGGGGTATTTGCCTATAGGGTAAATTGTCCGAATGGTTCAAACCTATATCTTCCGTCACTAAACTTATGGCCACTTATTTTGCAGTTGCTGAACTTGTGGTTGCTGAGCCTGTCGAAGCATCGAAGTGACATACAGTCGGGGATAGGCAATACCCCATTCAACCAGAATTTTGCACGTTACCAAAATTCTTGGGTCGAATGGGGTACTTGCCTATAGTGCTCTATTTCAGATTGATCTCCGCGATGACGGGGTAGTGGTCGGAGTAGCGGACGCGGGGGACGGAGTGGGAGACGGCGCTGAAATGCGACGGGTAAAGAATATAATCTATGCGGATGAAGGGCCAGAGGAATGAATATGTCGCTCCGAAGCCTTTGCCGGCTTCCACGAAGGAGTCGTCTCGGCCTTTCTTGAGGCGGTTGTAGGTGTACGACATCGGGTTGTCGTTGAAATCTCCGGTCACAATGGCTTCCAGTGTGCAGTCCTCGATGTCAGACATCACCTTGTCCACCTGCTCCGGCCTCCTTCTGATGGACTTTTTCATCTTCTCCTCCGTCGCCCACATCATCTCGCTGTCCTTCTCCTCAACAGACTTCTTGAGCCGTGCCAAAGAAATGTTGTAACTCTCGAAATGACAATTATATACACGAAGCGAAGACCCCTCGCCGATCTTCAGGTCCGTGAATATCGCCAGATTGGAGCTTTTGTCGAACGTGAGTCGCCCTTTCCCTTCGATCGGAAACTTGCTCAGCGTCACGTTGCCGTAGCTCCCTTTCTTGGTCACAAACATAAAATAGCCGATGTTGTAGCCGGGGAACCGTTTCTCAAAGAACCTCGCTACATCATATTCCCCGGGCAGATTGACCTCCTGCAGGCAGACGATGTCGGCATCGGCCGCCATAATGAACTTCACGACCGAATCGGCGCAGACAGCGTTCCCTCCCTTCTCCTTGAACTCGGGCTTGCGGCCAAGCGCGAAATGCCCGACATTGTAAGTCAGGATCTTGACTGTCTCCGAAGTCCTCTCGGCGGCCCCCGACGAGAACTGGAAATAGCGGCCTATGAATATCACGGAAGGGAGCAACGCCAGCAGCGGGATCAGAAACGAGCTGGATCCTCTTTTCACCGCAAGGACAAGGAATATTCCGTTGAGGACAGCGATAGGCACGAACAGCAGCCCGAAAACGGTCATATACCAAGCCTTGGCCGGATTCACGACCATCGAGGCGTAGCTGAGCAGAAGCAGGAAAGCCGCAAGCAGCATCAACATTCTTGCTATGATGCCGCTGAACGATTCCTCACGTGCCTTTCCGCCCATAACCGATTAGATTGTCACCTTTGCCAGAGTTTTCCGGATTTCTTCCAGTAGAGAAGCAACAGGAATCCGAACAGCATTCCGCCAAGATGTGCGAAATGCGCCACACCGTCCATTGTTCCCGTCACGCCGGTGAAGAGTTCGATGGCAATGAATATCAAGACAAACCACTTGGCTTTTAACGAAATAGGCGGGAATATGAGCGTCCAGATGTCATTCGGGTAAAGCATAGCGTAGCCGATTTGGATTCCGTAGATCGCTCCCGAGGCTCCGAGCGTCGGAGTGCGCAGAAGGTTGATTTGTCCGGCGGAGAGGATTCCGGAATTGGCTGATGCCATTGCCTCCATCTGGAAATATTCCACGACGGTGTGGGTCAGCACAGCTCCAAGTCCGGCCACGAAATAGAAGATGAGATATTTCTTTGACCCGATCGTCCTTTCCAATGCGGAACCGAACATAAGGAGGCAGAACATATTGAAGAACAAGTGCCAGAAGCCTCCGTGCATAAACAGGTAAGTGACTGGCTGCCAGATGCGGAAGAACGGAGAGGCAGGGTAGAACATTGCGAATGTCCTGACCATAAATTCCTGGTTGATCACCGTGGCGATGTACATCACGATGTTGATCAGCAGAATATTCCTTGTGACCGGCGGGAACCTGTTGAGGAATCCGCCTATGCCTGATTGCCTGTCGTCGTAATAGTAGGGCATAATCCTTTAATATTCAAAAAATTAAAATAACTTTTCCACTTGCGGGGTGGTCATTATCGCAATGATCCTTTTACCGTTGCCGGTCAGTTCGGGATTGCCGCTGGATAGCAATGCGTCCAGCAGGTGTCTCGCTTCCATCGGGGATGTCAGAGGGTCGCAGCTTGACGCTCCCAGAAGGGCAATCTTCTCAGCCATAGCCGCTTCCATCACTCCAGGCAGCGAGGAACTATCATCCGAGAGGATCAGCAGCAGGTCAGAGACCATCGTCTGGATCTTTCCCGCCTCGCACGAATATCCTTCCGGAACCCCGTTGACCACAATCGTGTCCGTCCCGAATGGTGAGATGTCGAATCCGAGCCTGGCGAGCAGTTCGGCCTTTTCGTCGAACACGGCTCTGTTCGCGGCTCCGACCTCGACCTTCACCGGGAACATATTAGCCTGCGTGACGTGCTCGTTCTTTGTGAGGGCGGCCAACGCCCTGTCGTAAAGGATTCTCTCTCTGGCCCTTCTGACGTTCACGATCATCAGGCTGTCCTTTGCCGGGGCTACGATATATTTCCCGCCGAGGATGATGGTCTGTGTGACCGGCATCGTGTTCTCTTCGAAAAGTTTGCCATAATCTTCCCGCCGGTCCACATATTGCCCGAATCTTTCATTTCCTGCCGCTGATCCATATCCTCTGTCCGTCGGGCCGCCGAATCCGGCCGCCGAGCCTGTCGAAGCGCCCCCACCTACGGCACCATATTCACCAGTCGCAGATCCTGCCGAAGTGACCGGATCAAACGGATTATACCCGCTGTCCACAGCTACCTGCGGAATCGATTCCGGCTGATATTCAGTGAAATGTGACCCCAGCACCGGCATATCATTGGCCTCCGGATTGGAAAAGTCAATCCCCCCTGCAAATGAATTTCTCCCCAATGTCTCTTTCACCGAAGCATAGACAACTTGGAATATGAACGAGTCGTCCTCGAACTTCACCTCCGACTTAGTCGGGCTGATGTTCACGTCCACGCTGTGCGGATCCACTTCCAGATAGATGAAATAGGATGGAGTGACTCCGTCCGCGACCATCCCCTCGTAAGCCTTCATTACGGCCTTGTGCAGGTACGGGCTCCGGAAATACCTTCCGTTGACAAAGAAAAACTGGTTGCCCAGCGTCTTCTTCGCCGTGTCCGGCCTGCCTACGAACCCCCTCAGTCTTACCACGGAAGTGTCCGCACTGACATCCACCACGTCTCCCGTGACTGATGCTCCGAGCAGATCCATAATCCTGTATTTCAGGGATTTCGCCGACTTGAGAACGAAAATGTCTTTCCCGTTGTGACTGAGCGAAAACCCTATCTCCGGCCTTGTCAGAGCCACTTTCGTGAACTCCTCGACAATATGCTTGAACTCCACATTGTCCGACTTCAGGAATTTCCTTCTGGCCGGCACATTGTAGAAAAGATTTCTGACAGCTATGTTTGTCCCTTTCGGAGCGGCGATCTCTGTCGTGGAATTGTGGACTGACGCCGCGAACTCGACCTGGCAGCCAACCTCCTCATCCTCCGTTCGGGTCTTCAGCGTCACCTCAGCCACGGCCGCTATCGAAGCCAACGCCTCGCCCCTGAATCCGAAGGTCGTGATGTCCTCCAGGTCCTCAGCGGTCGCGATCTTCGATGTAGCGTGCCTCTCGAAACAGAGCACGGCATCGTCCGGATTCATCCCCTTCCCGTTATCGATGACCTGAATAAGAGTCCGTCCCGAGTCCTTGATTATCACCGAGATCTGCTCCGCCCCCGCGTCCACGGCATTCTCCACAAGTTCCTTCACCACGGAAGCCGGCCTTTGCACGACCTCTCCCGCAGCGATCATATTCGCTATGTTTCCAGGCAGTATCCTGAGTTCCATCCTAAAGCAGCGAGTAGAATTTCGTGAAATAAATCAGGACCACAGCGAGCAGGATCAATCCGACTATCCCAATGATTTTCTGCGCCTTGGTGGCCACGGTAGTCCTTCTCGCATAATTGCCTTCACGCAGTGATCCACGGATGTAGGAACCAGGCACATATTCACCTTTCTCCTTTTCTTTCTCAAAAGTGCCGTCAACCTTTCCGAACTTCTGCCGGCGCTCTTCCTCCTCCTTATCGTAGTAGAGTGGCTTATAGTTGAATCTCCTATGCTCCTGTTCCCCAGGAAAAGTAAAAAAGCCCATAATCGTTCAATTTACCTTAAATAATAACAAATATAATCAAAATCTCAGAATATGGTTTTAATTCTTTTTGAGGGGATATAAAGCGCCTGGTAGTCTTTGACAATAAAGCATCATCGGCAATAAGATCATAATCTTAAAACAAGTGTATAATACGACCTGACTACTACTCCCCTATGTACCGCTGGGACAAAATCTTCTTTTGCCACCATTTCAGCTATTGATAATGCGCGCGTATCGGTAGATATATCTCCAGAGCTTTTCTCTATTCCGGCAATTGTCGCATTGCCATTTTGATCGACAATAAGGTTTACCAATACTCTCCTATGAACCTTCGATGTTGTTTTAATGTTTTTCTGAATAATAGTTTGCAAACTATCCAATCCGGACTTAAACATCGATGGCGTTTCAACGAGATAAGCTGGATAAATATAATTAAGATCGGAATCTGATACGTTTGTCTTGATCTTCTGAGATTTAACAAGTCCATATAGTGGAGAAATGTCTTCCGATGTGTAATATAATAGCTGAACATTGGACAAAATGTTTTATCCTTATTAAGACATATTTGAATGGATTTCAAATCATCCTCATCAGGAGCTGATGTACACTTAGTCGCCTTAAAAAAAGGATTACGTTCTGATGTCAAGTATTTTACAGATATCCGTCCATTACCACCTGAACTTCCGGAATTTTCCTCACAAAACTGCACATTTAGATAATAATGACTTGAATCCGATCAGGAAGATAGGAAAACATTTCCTGAAATTGTCTTTTGCTCATTGTCGCCATTTACAAGTAACATTACAACCGCTTTGGTTAAATTGGTCATCCGCTCATAACAAAAAGGACGCAAGCAAGTCATAATCATAAAAATAAGCAATAAATACTTCATATTCAATATGCTAAAATAACGTCACTGTCCTTGTTTCGCCTATACGCAATGATCCTTCCTTCTTTATTTATATCCCATTCATCTTTCCCGAATGGATCTACAATACATATAGGATTGCCACTACAATATGAATATGTAGAATTTAAAAGATTCTTTTCGCCTAACGGGTCAGAGGTAATCCAGCGGGCAATAGTCGGGTCGTACATCCTTGCGCCGAAGTCTAGGAACGGGATGTCGGCACTGAGGAAGGACTGTGACTCCTTGCCGGAGAAGTACCAACGGTTCGGACCGGTCGCTGATCCAGTCGAAGCGACCGGACTTGTGACCGGAATCCGCTTGCCGAACGGGTAGTAATCATTCGTTTCGATGACCGCACCGGTGTCGCCGTCAACAACGGCTCGGACACTGCCGAGGTGGTCGGTCAGGTGGTGGAGAGCGTGATAGGCCGTGACAGCCCCGGACGCGTCCCTTTTGGCGGCGATTCGGCCTCCGTCTGTGATGACGCAGTCAAGGCTGAGGCCGCCATTCTCGTCCTTTGAATAGACAAACGGCCCTCTGTACACGGTTCCTGAACCGTCCGTTCTTCCGGAGGAGAGTTTTTTGCCGTCAGTAAGATAAGAGTAGTGGACCAGGGTTCCGGAAGCGTCACCGACTTCACTTACAAGGTTCAGATGATTGTAACTGAGATTCAAGCCAAGCCTTCCGATATCGCCATACGTGTAACCGGCTGTGTTGTAGGCGGTAAACCCACCGTTCGCCGAAAGGCTCGTCGTTGTCCTGCTGACACAGCTTCGACCACGAGGATAGTTGTTTCTAATTATTCCATTCATTTCGAGAAACTTTACGGATCCAACCTATTTTAGACAACCTTTTACTCCATATTGGGGCCATTTTGATAATATTAATAGTGTCATTTGTGACCTGTCATCGTACATAAGTAATTCGAAATTTGGATTATTGTGAATAGAATATCTCTTGGCCAAGTGTTCTATAATAATTTATGTGAAAGAGGTCGTCTCTTCTTATTATCATACAAATAGAGTACAGATATAGATCATCAGTGAATACCGTCCCGAAATTATTTTTATTAAACAATTCTGAACTGTCTTTCAAGGCAAGATTGATTATACAACTAAATCTGTCAAAGCTATTGATATCTTTATTTATAATAGTATCTTTTTTCGCAGTATTGATTATTATGAATCGATAAAGCCGTTGATTCGGCAGACATTTTACCGCAAAGAATGCCTTGTCTTCCCCTAGATATAGGTACTCTTGGGACTTTCTTACGACAATGATTGTGTCACTTGATATAAAATCAGACTGGCACATATTGGCAAATATCATATTAAATTGCTTGCAAATCTTTTCCCTATTCCATCTAACAACTTTTCTCGGTATTCTTGACGATTTTGATCCTATCTTTAATATTCTTGAGGATTTGGAGTTTTTTTTCAGTATGTATGACAATTCATTCTCAAGATCAGCAAAACAATCCTTGTCTTGCGCGTTAGCAGGAAGAATCAACGCACAAAACAGAGACGTTATTAATATTCTGAAATAGTTCATTTTCGTTTCTTTATTGGAGTATAATGGACGTTAGGTAATACAACGCTCTCGCCTTTTCTATTTATCAACCTTGAGGGTTCATTATCAGAAAACAATTAATTCAGTTTTGTCATATTCAAAAGATTCCGGTACATTAAAGCCTATTATCTTACTGACATACGAGACTTTTTCGACAATAATGTTCTTACTAAAATCATCGTTGTCTTTATCTTTTGCTACAATATATTTGAAAGATTCGCCTGGCTCCAATCGTTTTATGAATGTTTTCCCTATGGTCACTTCCCTGCTAGTTCGCACGACATTATCAGTCATCAATGCCGCAAGATTCAAGTCGTCATGGGAGGCAAAAAAGTATCTATAGATCTTCTCTCTTACCGTTGTATTATGATTACTAAAATCAACCCATGTGAAGTACGGCTCTTCGGATTTATTCGTTATGAGGTACTCCGTAAAAGTGATTTTTTCACCGCTGAAGTAGTTAACATAAGAATATGATTCGATATGCAGTTTTATGTCCTTTGTCGTATGTAATTGACACATCATCATTAGCATTATCAAGATATAACCCTTCATTTCGTTAGATTGTTAAATGTTTCTTTTCTGGCTTTTAATATCATTGATTTTAATACTGTATAGGTTTCTGTCATACCTTTTATGTTATGAGGCGCATCAAAGCAGGCCATGTTCCTGGAAGAGTTGTATGACATCCGACCTGAAGCGTTCCTTGTCGAATCCGGCGGCCTTCTTCGAGAGGCGGTCGAGGTTCGAGAGGGATTCCACAACCTTCCGCGCTATGGTCCTTGTGGCCTCCTCGTCCGAGGACGCTATGAAACGGTCGTACTCCTCGTTGTCGATCTTGAATCCACAGGAATAGACTCCATAATAATCAGTGAACGTGTTGTCAAGATTGCGCAGGCGACTATGTTCTTCAAATCGGTGTCGTGGAATCGCCGTGAAACGTTCAAAACCTGGTATGGTTTTTACGACTTTGCATAATATCCAATAATGATTGATCACATGGTAATCCTTGTCTTTCAAACTGCTTTTTAGCAGATCAGAGACATATTGAATACATGATGACTTGCAGTCAGACTTCAAATCCACTGAGATTGATATTCCTATATTCATTTTATTATACTTTATAAGTGTTATCTGAAGATTGAGTTTCCTGGGGGCAGATGTCCATGTTTGAGGAAATAAGAATACAACTTCCGTTTCTCCTCAATTTTCATCTGTTTTTGTGATCCAGAGGATTCTGTTATCATTTTTAATTTTCTCTCTTCGAGTTTTCGCTCTCCCCCATATCTGTTCTCCGGAGGAGACTGCGTGGTTTCTCCGTATTTCCAAACTTCGCCTTGACGCTTTACGAATCCAACCGGTTTTAGTCAGTCTTTTACTCCATATTGGGGTCATTTTGATAATATTAACAGTGTCATTTGGTGACCTATCATCGTACATAAGCAACTCGAAAGTGTGGTTGTCATAAAGTGGATAATCCCCTATGTCATATTCGGGGAATTCCTGTGGCCCTGACCAATTCTCAACAGAATGGAACAGCATGAATCTTAATGATTCACTATGAACTTTTGTTATCGCATCCACACTGCCTTGGATATAGATGATATTCGAGCCACGGGGCTTTCTAGTGAACCCTTGAGCTGGAAAGCTCTTGTACATCCAATTATAGACATAGTCTGGAGCAGCCGGATCAAACTGTAATGTAAGAAACTGATTCCTGCCATAATTCTTGCATTTTATCCAGTTGGTCGCAAAAGTTGTATCTGAGATATAATCTTTACTGAAGAATAGATAATAATTGTTGGAAATGGGTGATAGGCAAATGCTTATGTATAGATTCTCCGAAGGAATATAGTATAGGCTTTCTCTTCCGCTCCAACTATTAAATAAATATAGGACTGCGATAACAAAAAACACCAATTTGACTATTCTGCTCTTTTTCATCATGATAGCTATGCAAACATTACCTTAATCAATAACGTGTACTGTATTCGACAGAAAGGACCTGAACCGTGATGTCTTTCGTTCTTTGACTGTTGACAAATTTTCCCCATATAGACTGCCTTTATAAGCGACATTGGCCGTCTGGAGTTCATTGCTTAAGAAAATAGTTACCTTACATGAGTCTCGGAGGGAACTTTGTTCTTTATATAAATCAGGGTGTTTAAGAACAAAAGATAATTTATTTTTGAATACCTTCTCTTTGTCTAATCCATTGGTGATCAAAGACAATGATTTCTCCCGCCATTGCTCGTTGCACGAGATGTAACAAGCATTGGATTGTGTGAAAAACAGTTGAAGATCACAATAGCCTTTCTGATTCTTCGAAGGTCCGTTCCTACTCTTGCTGATTTGCAGGATGTCTGAGCATCTTGAATGTTCAGGCATGGTTCCACGTTCAAAATAGATTAGAGCGCAAGTGTCCTTTACGCCATAACATATCTCCATATATGTGTCAATGCTTGGTAAGTAATAGACTCCGTTATATTCAGCCGTTTTACCGAGTTTCTCATACATGATCTCAAAGGTCACCTCAAGGAGAAACGCAACGGTCAAGGCGGTTAAACAGTAACCGCATAATTTTACTATCTTTTGTATCACGCTATTTGTCATATAAATACCAGTGAATCCTGCGTTTAGAGTTATAATTAAGATACCCTCTTGTCCATCCATAATATTCAGGAACCCTTGTCGAGAGGCTTTCTCTTCGAAAACCTGTCTTTATGATGTCAGAAATACTTGAACTGAGTATATTGGACAGTATTTGATAGCCATCAAAAGCAGTTCTTGCGGATATCCATCCAATTCCATTAGCCCCAGCGACATAGCCGGCGGCAATATTGCCGATGTCCCTTGCCGAAGCGTATATGTTTTTCCCATCAGTCCCTTTACCTATTGGCATACCACGATAAGGATCTAGTTTGGATCCGTAGGCAGACGTAGGCTCCCCATTGCTGACTTTAAAGTCATATTTATGGCCATTTCTGGCGTTAGCCATATAATCTATTAATTCCGGCTGCCACTCATCGTAAAACATCTGTAGGAAATCACTTCCGCTATTATCTTCCGTATTAATCACACTGTCCACGGCCCATGCTCCACCATTCTTGGCATCGAAATTATAAAATGAGTATGGAGACACCGTTTGACCTATAGATTCTCCCCTCTGCCAGACACCGTTATCATCTTCGTAAGTCACATATATGTTGGAATCATTATCAAAGGGATTCCCCTTATCTGTAACTATAAAGGTACCATTTTTCCCACGTGTAACCCAGGTGCTTTCACCATTAGGATCAATGAATATCACCGGATTTCCTATGCAGTAGGCATACGGACTGATACTGTAGTAATTTTCGGACAGAGGGTCGGCGGCGGTCCAGCGGGCGATGGTTGGGTTGTACATGCGGGCACCGAAGTCGAGGAGAGGGATGCCCGCGCTCAGGAAGGACTGGTCTTCCTTGCCGGAGAAGAGCCAGCGGTTCGGGGAAGTCGCTTCGACAGGCTCTGCGACCGGCCCCGTAGCTTGAATCCGCTTTCCGAACGGATAGTAATCATTCGTCTCGATCACAGAGCCGGTGTCGCCATCGACGACGGCGCGGACGCTGCCTAGGTGGTCGGTCAGGTGGTGGAGGGCGTGATAGGCCGTGACGGTTCCGGAAGCGTCCCTCGCGGCGGCGATCCGTCCTCCGTCAGTGAGGACGCAGTCAAGGCTGAGGTTTCCGTTCCCGTCCTTTGAATAGACAAGCGATCCTCTATACACGGTTCCTGAGCCGTCTGGCTTTTCGGCGGAGATCTTTGTGCCGTCAGAGATGTACGTGTAGTAGGCTAGGGTTCCGGAAGCGTCACCGACTTCACTTACAAGGTTCAGATGATTGTAACTGAGATTCAAGCCAAGCCTGCCGTCCGCTGTCATATTGCCGTTGGAGTCGTAGCCGAAAGATGGTGATCCCGACACCGAGTTAATCCTGTTGCCGGAGTATGAGAAAGTCAGTGCGTCCTCCGGCAGCAAGCTGGATTCTCCGAAGCGGTTCAAGGTCAGTATGTTCCCATTGAGGTCATAGGAGAGATCCCGCTCTGAGAAAGAGTCTGTGGGGGAGCCCGATGTCCCAATGAATCTTCTGGAGTCCGTCAGGCGGCCCAACGCATCGTAGGAGAATGAATATGCCTGCGGCGTTTCGGTGCCGAACCCCCATGCCCACTCGGAAACGCCTCCGTTCCAACAAGGCGTGGCGCCAAGGACCGGGGCATTATACCGCAATCTCATTCCGAACACATCACTCCGCTTTTCTGTCAGCCAGCCCCTTACGTTGTAGGCCAGGGACTCTGTTACAGCCTTGTTTCCGGTACCGTAAATGATTCCCGCCAGCCTCCCGACATTGTCATACGTATGACCGACTGTGTTTGAGGCGGTGAGCCCGCTGCCTGTTGAAAGATTCGTCGTTGTTTGCCTAACACGCCCCCACAAATCGTATATGTCAGTTCTTTCCACGGTGTCGCACGCATCAGACATCAAGACAACCTCCCTTGAGAGAGTTCGGTTCCCGGCGAAGTCAAACGCCGATGCCATCCGGATCAGATCTCCGTCTTCGTACTGGGAGACACTCTGGATGGTACGTCCATATTCATCATAGAACAAAGCCGTGTGCCTGAACTTTCCTGCTGACACACCCTCAGAGGTGAGCACTGATGACATTGAGCCGGTCAACAGACTATGTGCGGATGACCATCTTTCGCCGTAACCATCGTCCACAAGGGTCTTGTCAAACAGAAGGTCCTGAGGAAATCCAAACTCTCCGATGAATGAGTGGTCATCGTAATAGTTCACGGTGAGGAACGTGGCGGTGGAGTCTATGTTCAGGCCGTCAACATTATAACCATAGATGGAACTTGTAGCAGCCAAGGGTTCTTGTGAACGTAAGGCTCTTACCGAGATATTCTGGAATGGCCCTGCGAACACATCTATGCCAGAGTCGCTTCCAAAAAGAGTGGCTTCGTCGCACAAACCTTGAATACAAACCCTGCCTGAGGCATCGGGAATGTTGAACATCCATTCGTTATTTTCACGTTGCTTGGCATCTTGAGTCAGAATGGCGTTCCCGGTCTTGTCGTAAAGTGTGAGACTCCATCCGGCTCCAGGAATCTTCTTGGCCACGCAGTGATGCCTTGAATCATAGACGTATAGGAACGCCCATCGGTTAATCGGTTCCGAGTCACTTGACCAATTCGTTGATGTGGAAGTGCTGACCTCTTTGGAAAGCATCGGCGGAATCACAGCTCGTAGGTCACCGAAGTCGTCATAGACATAGTACGTGTCCACCGTCTCGTCCGAATCCAAGATTCGACGTTCCAACAGAATCTTCTTGGAAAAGTCTTCGAATGAATATGCGGTATTCCCGTCTTCGTCGATACTCTTTGTCACAAGTAGGGTGCCGTCAGGATAGAATCCTGTCTTTTTGATAGTGAACGAGGTGCTTGAATATTCCTCTGCCTTGAGGATTAAACATTTAAGAGTCGGAACATCCGTGGAGTTCGTAAGGAAGTCTGTTTGGGCACATTTCTCGGCGCTGAACCAGTCTTCTCCTGCGCCGTAAACGGCCTTGACGCGGTCAAGTGGCGAACCGTCGTAAACATTCTCACTGAATGGACGGGACTCTACTTTGGCCGCATCCCCGTAAAATGAGTATGCCTTCTCTTTGAGGACATCTGGATTAACATAACCATCTCCGTTATTGCTCACCGGAGAGTTCTGCCAAGATCTGAGTAACCGTCCGTTTCGGTCATATTCAAAGAGATTGGCGATGTCTCCATCATTAGTTCCGGAACTTCCCGCCGCACCCTTCATAATAGTCTGGAGTGACCTCCCGAAACCATCGAAATAGTCTGTGCTGATCCTCGGGGCTGAGGCGTTCTTCTCGGTATAGACTGTTTTCCTTATATGGTTTGTGGAATCGGACCTATTTCGGAAATGGTAGGCGTATTCAACAGTTGGTGATTGCTCGTTGTCCATACACCGGATCAATCGGCCTAACCCGTCATACTCATAGGATGTGGTCACTCCTCGCGTGTCAGTGACACCGTGCGGCCCGACATTCGGAGACCAGGTCGCCGTGATCACCGATCCGTCAGCAGGATACACACGGACCTCATCTATTGGTGAAGAACCCTCATAGATTATATGGCACGGCCCGTAATATCTGTGTTTCTTATACTTCCACTGTCCTCCAGTCAGGACTCTATAATCAATGTAATATACTCTTTCCGGCGAGACCTCAAGATTGACTGTATATTCCCCTACATATCCCTTTTCGCTGTGATAGCCATTGGGGCTGTTTCCACGCCAACCTTCAAAATTCTCGTAGTAATAGTCTCCAATAAACCCATTCACCATCCTTTCTTCCTTACCACTATAGGCAATCCAAAACCATCCGGCGGCGTAATGAGTATCTTCTGTGATTTCAATAGATGACTGAGGACGCACCGGATTGTTGTTCTCCGAATTTGCCTCTAATTCAATTTCCCCCTCGGTTTCGCCTTCCGGTATTGGATAAATGGCCGGATCCAACGTGGTGACAATAATTTTATGTTTTCCGGCTGGCAGCCATAGTGTTTTTGTGAATTCCACATAAATCTCAGAGTCGTGTTCCCCTCCAGAACCATCATCCACCCACTCTCTGGTTCTCGGCCTATAATAAATGGAACTGTCGAGAATAACCCAGAAATCAAAATCTGGGACATTTTCCGGAATATCGAAATGTATCTCACAGTCCCCGTCCTCCAAAGCCTCGAAACTGTAAGAGAACCAGTGTTCGGTGTTTGTACGATGATCTTCATCGTGGCTGACAAGTCCCGGCTCTTCAACCGCTATCATTCCCTTGCGTCTGGTGGCATTGTTAAAAAGAGCGACAGGGTGCATCCCACCATATCCCCAAAGTATGGATGTTTTGTCTGTGCCGTTTTTGATCACTTCCAGAGGGTTGCACATCTCGTCATACTCTACATATTTTATAATCGGATCACCGTATAGGCTGCCGACATTACGACCGTCATAAGCGCTGAAAGAGGATAGTGGCTCGTCAAGTTTTGCTGAATATTCTGCCGCAGGCACGTAATTCTCAATTCCGGCTTTGGCGATTTTTCTGTAGGTGGTCAATTCCGCTCTTATCACCTTCCCGTTTTTGTATCGTATCCTTTCTATTGGAATTCCGGACATATTCACGGATTCATCGGCCATTCCCGCATACACCCCTGAGCTCCTTATCCCGTCAGAACCGGTGTACCTTATGGAGTCGGTTAGTTCTCCTCCACCTGATTCCGTTGTTGTAGTCCGCACAAGCCTACGGTGGTTGTCGTAACTATAACTGGTCAGAATGGTGGCGGTCTTGGGAGAAATCCCTGCTCCATAATGGAATGTCTTGACTTCCTTGCTTTTCAAGTAAGGGAAATAAGTGTATATCCTGGATCCTGCTGTCCAACAGTATGTGAAGTTTTTAGAGAGTGAGAGGCCGTCACCCCGTCCGTTAATAAGGTTAGGGAACGACTCCGCACCTATCTGGCAGACGGGGACATTCTCCGTAAAGCGATTCGGAGAATTGTTATATTCATAGCGTTCTTCTTCGACAATTCTCCCGTCACTGTCAAACAAACCTTTTCTGAGCATCAACCCCCTGTCTAAAGAGTGTGAGGCGTATAGCCTTCTCAGGATGTAGTCTGGATTCTCCGGCGAATAGAAGGATATATCCCCCTCGTTTGAAGCGTCAATGGCTTCCCTGTGATTTGAATATTCAAACTCAATCCTTCCTCCATCAGAGAACACCTCGGTCACGTTGCTGTAAGTGATGTGGTTGCCATCTGTCGTTGAGAGCTGGTTCAGATAGTTTTCACTTCCTATCCAGTAGGACAACTCCAAAGTGGACTCAGAGCCTTTGTCTTTCCAAAAAAGCGGGCCGATCCAACCTCTACCATTGCCACCTATTGCCGCTTTCCCGTTGTAGTCTCGTTTTATAAAAAATACTGGAGTCCCGGACAGGATGCCGCTGGAGCGGCCGTTTTTTGTACAGAAAAAGTTGCGTGTCTCAGTCTTGTCACCGTCTCGGTCAATGATCGTCTTGATTCTCAACCCGCCTGCAATGCTGTCCTTAGCATTGTCAACAACCGTGAATCCGATTCGGGGAGAGTCAGTTCTTTGGACGGACGCGCTGTAGGTATGCGGTTCGAAGACATATTCAGTGGAGCCTCCGGTAGGATAGGTTATTTTTTGAATGATTTCCGCTTTCATTAGGGTTGTGTCGGGTGCGCGGCGGCCGTGAAGGGTATGGTATGATCCCGGTGGCACGCTGAATGATTTCCCGTTGAAGCCCCACCTGTCGCTGCTCTCCGAGCAATAATGATCGGGGAGTTTAAGACTATTGTACTCAAAACTGTACTTGCCTCCGTCAGCAGTTCCGGCTACGGTTCTGATAGAGGAGAGAGACAGGCGCTCGTTTGCATTATTGCCATATGTGAACAGTATCCTCTTTTGGCCTTGGATAATACTATCCAAACACATATAGTAGTTATAGGAGAGGATATTCTCGATGTCGATGAACGCATCGTTGTCTCGGAAATCAGGTTTAGTTCGGAAAAACTCTGCCGAATTCTCGTATGTGGTGTCGGTGTCCGTGCCAAGATCCTTCAGTTCGATTGATCTGGAGATATGGAACACTACCGAATCTCCGCTTGCCTTTGACCTCACGGAACTAAGGTAGGATGGAGAGATGTACATAAGCTTGATGTAGGGATATTTGTCTATCTGTGAATATAGGTCGTTATCGATGTAATATTTGCGCCAAGATCCGGTGCTGCCCTCAGGCAACGATGAGTCGAGCAGGTAGTTCCCATAGTTGTCATCATCAATCTTGTAGCCGAGCCCACGTCCCTCTCGCAGGATTGTCCTGACGATGGGACGCCCGTCTTTCCGGTAGCGGAATGTGATCGCCTCGTTGTTTGGGTATTCAATTCTGGAAAGGTTCCACGTGGATGCAGAGGCCATACCGTAACGGTAGGTGGAGCAAGGCCTTATGGAAAACTCGATGGATGATAGATCATCGTCGTCACTACCGAAGGTGTAGCGGACACCATCGGAATCGGTCACGATTATCTTGCAGATGTACTGAAACAACAGTGCATTAATTTGATCGTTGATGTGATTCCCTCTTGTTTGGGAAAGAAAGACCTTGACAGAGAAATCATACGGTTGGCGGGACTTGATCTTGACAGTGCACTGCCCTGTCCTGCTGTCATATCCGGTTATGTGGAAAGAAGCCTGGATCCCGTCAAGGTTGATCTGGAATTCGTCCGGCTCCATATCGCACCATATCCCGTATTTATGGTTGTATCGGAAATGAGCCTTGGCGGCATTCTCGTCCTCTGCCCATCCAGCTCCTTTTTCCAGATAGTCAAAATAACTTAGGGTGTCAAGATCCGAAATCTGGTGTATCAATGGCTTTGCCCTTTCCTGCCAGATCTCATCGTGCGACACTTCGTCCTGCCGGTTGTTGATTATCCTGTTAATGCACCCTCCTGCACGCAGGGTCCAGCCCAAACCAACCCATCCAGGGTGCTGCTCCGGCTTGTGTCCTCCCGCGTGGTATGTCAGGTAGATCGGAAGGTTAGCCCCCTTTGTCTTGAGTGTCGTCAAAGGAACTTGAATGCTTGGCAGACCATTGAAATGATTCACGGGTATCTTCCCGTATTTGCCAAGTTCCGCGGCATTAGGAGAAAACATTTGGATGATCTCGTCAGAGATCGTCTGGGCTGGCAATGCAAATGCCCCTGCCATCAATACTGACAATATAAGGAGTTGTCGTTTCATCTCTGATAAATAATTGGTTGCTAGTTTGCAAACAAGATACGAATAATAATCGGATTATCAATAGATAAACCATAAAGAAATAATAATGATACCATTCCGTGTTTGCTCCAACAAAAAAGAATGGGTATCTTAGCGGAACGATAACATTAAGTCTTCATCGATGAAAGCAATAAGGACAATCATCATCGCCGCCCTTGGTGCTTTGGCGGCTTGTTCTCCGGCCACGATGGAATTGGAGGACTACACAGGTTACGTTAATGTCAGGATCGGCTCGGGCGGGCACGGACACGTGTTTGTCGGTGCGAGTGTGCCTTTCGGCGCGGTGCAGTTGGGGCCTACGAGCATCCCTCAGCAATGGGACTGGTGCTCCGGCTACCATTCCAGTGACTCGACGGTCATCGGATTCTCCCACACCCACTTGAGCGGAACCGGAATCGGAGACCTCTTCGACATCACCGTGATGCCGGTGGTCGGCACGGTAAGATATTCAAGAGGGGAGGAACCGAAGGACGATTCTCCAGAGGCGATAGCCGCCGCGCAGGCCACCGGAATGTGGTCCTACGCCGACAGAACGAAGGAGATCGCCAGACCAGGCTACTACAGTGTCCCTCTGACCCGTTACGGCATCACCGCCGAGATGACGGCCACGACAAGGGTCGGCTTCAGCCGCTACACTTTCCCGGCCTCCGACAGCTCCGCAGTGGTCTTCGACCTTGAGAACGGCGGCTGCTGGGACAGGGCCTACGACACGAAATTTACAGTCATAGACAGTTGCACCATAGAGGGTTACAGATTCTCTACCGGTTGGGCGAAAGACCAGAAAATCTACTTCCGTGCCCAATTCTCGAAGCCGTTCGACTCCATCGATGAAATCACCGCCAAGGAATATTCCGTTGAGGGTAAGGAATATTCAGTGAACTACTTCCGCGCGGGCTTCCACACCACCGAAGGCGAGCAGGTGATGCTGAAGGTCGCGGTTTCCCCGTCCAGCGAGGAAAAGGCGGCTTTGAATATGTCAGCGGAACTTTCGGGCTGGGACTTCGATGCCACGGTCGAGGCCGCCCGCAAGGCTTGGAACGCGGAACTCTCCAAGGCTAATGTGTGCACTGATGATCCTGAAGCCAGAACAATCTTCTACACAGCGCTTTACCACACGATGATAATGCCTTCGATATTCAGTGATCTGGATGATCCGAGGTCTGAATATACCACCTTTTCCCTTTGGGACACGTACCGCGCTCAGATGCCGCTGATGACCATCCTGCATCCGGAAAGGGAGAACGATATGATTGCGTCGATGCTTAAGATCTACCAGAAGCAAGGCCGTCTTCCTGTCTGGCATCTGGTTGGTAACGAGACGGACTGTATGGTCGGTAACCCTGGGGTCATCGCTGTCGCCGATGCTGTTGTGAAAGGCTTCGACGGTTTTGACTGTGACCTCGCCTGGGAAGCGATGAAGGCGACTATGACGGACACCATCCGCGGCTTGAACTACCGTCAGAAGTACGGGTATATTCCTTCAGACACAATGCTTGAATCGATCGCCTTCGATATGGAGTATGCCATTGCGGATGCAGCCGTGGCCGCAGCGGCTGATTACCTTGGCAAAAGCGAGGATGCTGAATATTTCCGTGGCAGCAGCCATTCCTACCGCAATTATATGGATCCGGAGACTTTGTTCGCAAGAGGAAAGATGACAGACGGCAGTTGGAGGACCCCGTTCAATCCATATTCCTCTGAGCATCGCGCCAATGATTATTGCGAGGGAAATGCCTGGCAATATACTTGGCTTGCTCCGCACGACTATTCCGGACTGGTTGATTTCTACGGCTCCCGCGAGAAGTTCATCGAGAGGCTTGACTCGCTTTTTGCCGCTGATTCCAGGATTGACGGCGAGGACGCTTCTCCTGACATATCCGGCCTCATCGGTCAGTACGCTCACGGCAACGAACCGAGCCACCACGTCATCTACTTCTATACTATGGCCGGCGAGCCGTACAAGACAGCCGGTCTGGCACGCCGGATATATTCAGAGTTTTATAAGAACTCTGATGACGGCCTTTGCGGCAACGAAGACGCCGGCCAGATGTCCGCCTGGTACGTCCTTTCCGCTTTGGGATTCTACGAGGTTGAACCGGCATCCACAAGGTTCTGGTTCGGCGCTCCGGCGTTTGAGGCGGTTGATTTGAAGGTCGCGGGAGGCACTTTCAAGATCAAGGCCTCCGGTTTGAGTGATGCGAACCGCTATATCCAGAGCGTCACCTTGAACGGTAAACCTTACGATAAGGCTTACATTGAATATTCCGACATCGTCAAAGGCGGAGAGCTTGTCTTTGAGATGGGTGCGGAACCTGCGGTCTGGTATTAAGAGTCTGTTTTGATGTCAGGAACAGCTTCATAAGTTTCTTTTATGAGGAGTGTGAATATGAAGATGGCGGTAAATACATAAACCGTCATCTTCATTGTTTTTGATGCTGCAAGGCTCTTTTCCCGCTAATTTTTACGGGAAAATGAAAAAAATGTCAAAAAAAGTTTGGAGGGAAAGAAAAAAGTGCTACCTTTGCAGCCCGTTTCGGAAGTAACGGCAAAGTTCATTGACAATATTGAAAGATTAGTACAACAAGTACCGAGAACGAAAAAGAGAGCGTTGATTCTTTTTTTAGGAAAGATGAACAAGTTGTCGGGGTCGA
>CAKVCK010000020.1 GCA_934725575.1 uncultured Bacteroidales bacterium | reverse complement strand
CGACCGGCCGGAGGCCGTTTATCCCCCTGAAAGGGGGTGCAGGGGGTTGGGAAGGTCGGAGAATCCGACGCTGGTCGCTAGAACCACAGGAGCGGAGCGACAAGGCGGCTTCTGCCGACCGGCCGGAGGCCGTTTATCCCCCTGAAAGGGGGTGCAGGGGGTTGGGAAGGTCGGAGAATCCGACGCTGGTCGTCAGAACAGCGTCGGATGGCTGTCGTCCAGCTGGGCGAGAATGCGCTCCATCGCTGCCTCGCGGAAAATTGTGGAACGTTCCTTGACGCCGAAACGGTCACAATACTCCTTTACGGCGGCCAATTCCTTATCGTTCAAGTAAATCACTTGACGATGAGTGCGCCGGAGGGAAGCCTTGCGCATTTTAAGATATTCCGGATCCGGAACAGAAGAACTTTGCTTTTTCCTTGCCAAAACTGTCTTTCTTTAGAGAAAAACGAACCGGGGAAGAAGCGGTTTCACACATTGGGAGAAACACCGACAACTTTCCCGGTTGCAAAAATAAGCATTTTTAGTGAAAAGAACGGTTTAAACCACGGATTTAGAGTATCGAAAGGTCATTTTTGTCCGTTCTTTGGATGATTCAGGGCATTTTAGAAAGAATCAAAGGCAAACCTTCAACGGAACCGTGGCCTTGAAACTCATATAAGGATCACGGTAGCGGATCTTGACTAAACTGGTCATAGAGGTGCGAAGCGAACCATTACGACCGGACTCAACGCTGTCGGCGGACGATGCATCCAACGGCTTGTCCAATCCAGCGGACCAGATATGAGGAGACTTCTTTTCCCGCATCGGAATATATTCCGGGTTGCGTTCCTTGCCGATCTTCTTCGGGATCGACTTATTCCTCTCAATCACAGCCAGAGCCTCCGGAGCCGTCCTCTCCTCACGAACCGCCGTGAACCAACCACGCCGCCCCGGAATCTTTACCAAAACCTGACCGTCTGGAGCACCGCCATAAACATTGACAATCAAGTCTGAGCCATCCTTGACCCACACCGAGGCAATGTCATCCCTAAGCACAGTCTTATATGCCAATGAATATTTCCCGTTCCGCTTGAAATCAGCGACATAATAACCTCTCGGAGCACCACAATACATCGTGGCATCCGGAAATCCGTCCTCGCCACGGACACCAAGCCAGAATAGTCCGCAAGTCGCACCAACCTGAACCTCAGTAATTTCCAGCGCATCGCTACCAGAGACACTGAACGTACCGGAGGTCGTTCCGACATTTTCCAGATGAAGGTATTTCCTTTCTACCTTGTGCGTATGTCCGCTCATCAATAGAAGATTAGGATGAACTGACAGAATGGCCGACAAAGTATCTTTGGCAGCAAACTGTGAGACAGGAATATGAGCGGACAGCACCGCAAGCATATTCTTTGGTGTCGCCCTAAGGACAGAGTCCAGCCAAGCCTTCTGCGAATCACGGAAGCCGCCCTCATATTCCTTGCCGCCGAGCCTGACATCGTTCATCAGAATGAAGCGGATGCCGCCCTTGACGAAAGTCGTGTCCTCGTAGCCGATGACCTTGCGGTAGGTGCTTATGTCCCGGGGCTGCTTGTGTCCGTCAATCACAGGATAGACATCCCTGTCGTGGTTGCCCGGCACACATAACCAAGGACAAGGCAGGGAGTCCAGACTGGCCTTTGTCGGTTCCAAAAGATCGACCTGATTATTCACCAAGTCTCCCAGAACTATCACCAGATCAAGGTCTTTCCTCTCTCGAAGCTCCTTATAGATGGTTTTACGGCAATATTCAAGCTGCCGCATTCCGTCCGCCTGCGGATCTCCCACAAAGGCGACCCTCAAGGGACGTGAATATGAAGATGGCGCCGCCCCAAGGAACAGCGCCACCATCAAAATCGCACAGAGACTATCTGTAAATGAATACTTTCTCAGCATTGTTGGCGTCAGTGAAAGCGATGTAACCTACACCGGAAGCGGCGAAAGCGATGCAAGGGGAAGAAAGAGCCTCGGTAGCCACCACAACAGGCTCCGCCCACTGCTTGGTGTCGGAATCGAACCAGGTCAGTCTGAGAGTGGTGTTCTTATAGTCATAGTAAAGCATATACGGGGTTCCGTCAGGCGCGACAGCCAGTTTCGCCACGTCGTGAGCGTCTCCACTGACAAAAGGATAATAGCCTCCGCTGACAATCGACCACGAACCAGCCTCCGGAGAATATTTCTCGACAATGATTCGATACTCACTGGTGGTCTGGGCATCATCAACGGTCAGAAGGTAAACGGTTCCGTCCTCTATGGCTGTGATGTCATAGACATAGTTACCGGTCTGCGTGGCTCCTTCCCTGACGAAATTCGTACGTAAAGCGGTCCATGTGCCATCAACATATTTCAGGACATCATGAGGATAAGGTTTCCCTCTTCTTATGACAAAAGCATAGGCGGTGTTTCCAGCCTTGCAAGTCTTAACCGCCGCCATCGATGTGATGTCCAAAACAGTATTGCTGTTCCAAGAGCCATTGTACAATGACACGACAAGATCATTTCTCTTGAATGGATCGGACTTGGCGTTGCACTTCTGGAGAAGAACAAGATTATTGTCAGACATGGCCGCAAGGCTCAGATTCTGAGCCATAAAATTGTTGGCGGCACCGGAGCCGACCAAAGACCAGGATCCGCCAGAGTAACCCATCACCTTAGCGCTCTTAGGGCTAGCCTCGTTATCGGCATAGGCCACATAAAGGCCACCTTTGGAATCAACATCGAAATCAAAGTGCGAAGAAGCGACCTTGTTGCTGAACCCGGCGCTTCCGACAAGATTCCAAGCGCCATCCAAGAAATTCACAACAGTAAGCTTGTCGGCACTGGCTGATTCGGAACCAGTCACGCTCTTCTCCTTGAAAGCAAGATACGGAGCCTTGTTGTCAGGATTGACACGCAAAACAGCATCAGAGACAGGCAGTGATGAATATGTCACGAGCGGCTCCAACTTTCCGTTCACGCTCGTGATGGAAACGGAGTAGAGAGCACTCTTGCTGCCGTCGCTGTTGGTGACGATGTAGTCAACCGGGTTGGAGAAGTCATTGACGGTCTCTCCACTTACCTGAACGACATCACCGACCTTGACAACATCACCCTCATTGGCCGTGAATGTAGCGACAAGTCTGGACTTGTCAGCGGCCTTCATCATAGACACCGTGACGGCGTCACCGGAGATCACACCCTCGATGTCAGAGCTGATCGCCTCCGGATTGTTGGCGAGTTCAAACTTGAAGGATGTCAGTTCAGGATCAGGTACGATAACGGGATCCTCATTCTCCTTTTTGCAGGAGGCAAGAGCGGTCAACGCGGCAAAAGCCGCTGCGCACAGAAATTTAGCAGTTTTCATAACGATAAACCATTAATAATTAATTGTAAAGATTCTTCTTTGTGATAATCAGTTTGCTGAACTTGGCATCCGGTCCCGGCATCCCGAGACAGAAGCCATCCGTTCCTCCGGTCAAGGCTATTGTCAAAGTGTTGTCAGCCGAGTCATCCAGAGGATGCTCCTTCCAGCGTACACGGATCGGCATCCTGTAGATGCCCGGCAGGAATGTCAGCGACGAGCCTTGGGTGACAACCTCATAGTCAATACCTTCCTTAAGCCCGGCACCAGAAGTGACAGTGAAATCAACGACAGCGTTATCGCCACGGGAAACGGAACTCATCGTGACATAATAGGTGTTGACATTCTCGACATCGGAGCCGACAACGGCGGTCGAAGCGCCGTCCTGGGTGGCGATGCTGAAAAACGGAGTGTCAAAAAGCGGCAGTTCCTTCGTGCAGGAAAAAGCCAAGATGACAGACAAAAGCATCAGCGATATATTCCTTTTCATATTCATTGTCAGTCTAGTAATTCTTACAAGATTATCAACTAATTTTTCATCTCAAAGAACATTTCAAACAAATCAAAACTGATTCTAATTAGATGATGGATTCTGCTCCATCTCCGGATTGGACTCAAGCTCCAGATACGGAATCGGGAGAACAAAACGGTAGTCAGGATATTTCAAAGACAGGACGGACGAAGTCGAGTTGCGGGAGCGGATGAGGTTCTCGTGACGGCGGGTGATGTCGAAAAGACGATGCCCCTCAAAGCAGAGTTCCTTCATCCTCTCGTTCTGTATGACCTGTTCCAAAGAGGTAGCGTCAATCACGACTTCTGAAGCATCAATTCCCAAAGCTCTGGCTTCCAAAGCCTTGATATCATCGGCTGCCACGGATGTGTTGCCCAGTTCGTAATTCGCCTCGGCGTTGATCAAGTACATCTCCGAAGACCGTAGAATGAACGGATCGAAATGTCTGTCAAGCTTGTTGGTCGTCTCATCGGTGCAGTAAAACTTCATACAGACGTTGTCGTAGTCCACCACCTTGCCGGAAAGGTCATTATAGGCGCTGTGACTGAAAAGCGTCAAACGCACGTCACGCTCGTCTGTGAAGAGTTCCTTCAACTTGGCGGAAGGCCTTGCGGACGGACTCTCGTAATAGTAAAGGTCACTGATGAAATCCGACTGATCGTACCCATTGAGCCGGAGAATGGACTCCCCTCCCCGCGTCGCCACGTTCACGAACATATTCCTGTACTTCTCGCGCGCTGTCAGAGGGAACTCCTTCATCACTTCGGCGGACAGGGAGGCGGCCCTGGAATATTCATTCATATAGAGATAGACCCGCGCCAGAAGGGCCTTGCAGGCAGCCGGAGAGGCAAAATATTCATTGAAAGAATAGTCCGCCGTGAATGTCGAGAGAGCCTTTTCCAGATCGGCGATGATCTGGGAATATACCTCCCGCACCGTGCTTCGCCTCATTTTGTCGGTCACGACCGGAATGCTCGTCATCACAGGGATGCCGAGGTGCGACGCGTCAGACGTGTACGTGTAGTTCTGGGCGTAGGTGAGGCAGATGTCCAGGTGCGTCAGGGCGCGCAGGAAATATGCCTGGGCCAGGATGTTGTCAATCACGGACGCGCTGTCAGGGTTCTTTTTCCTCAACTCGGGAGCGTAGGTGATGATGTAGTTCACGTTCTGGATGACTGAATATCCCAGTTTCCAGATGTATCCCACAGCCGTCGTCTCCTCAAGATAGGTGGAGATGAAATTGTACTGGTTCGTCCAGGTCGCATTGTTGGAGGAAAGATCCAGCAAGTCACCGGCGACCTCCGGATAGGCCAGCATCTCCCTGTCATAGAATGAATATAACAGGTGGTAGCATCCGTTCAAAGCCGGCTGCAAAGCCGAAACTTCCGAGAAATATGTGTCAATGTCGCTCTTGCCCACCTGCTCCACCTCAAGGAAGTCGCAGGAGGCCGAAAGCGTGGCCACGGCGGCCAAAGTCATTATCTTTGAATATATTGTCTTCATCATAGCGCTGTCATCAGAATGAAACGTTAAGGCCAAGGGTGATGGTCCTGGTCACAGGGTAGCCGTTGCTGAGGGTCTTGTACGAGTTGTACTTCCGGCTCTGGCCCGGGACGAACAGGTAGAGGTTGTCGCAAATAAGCGAGGTGGTAGCCCCCTCCACCTTCAGTTTGGATATCACCGACTTAGGCAATCTGTAGGACAATGTGAGATTGCTGAGGTTGAAATTCGTCTTGCTGTAGAGGAACCTTGTCGAGTACCTTGCCGAACTGGTTGTCTTCTGCGAGGCGATCGGGTACTTCGAGGCCTCGCCCGGAGTGGTCCAACGGTAGTAATAGACCTCGACAGCCTGGTTGCCGGAGGTGATGTCGTAGCCATCCTTGATGAACCTTGAGGCATACGTCGGAAGTGAATACCCTCCGATCACATAGTTGATCTGGAACGAAAGCGACCAGTTCCCGTACGTGAGGTTGTTGATCAATCCTCCGAAACCGATCGGGGTCGAGCTCTTGTCCGCCACACGGTCGTCTGTGGAATATGTCTTTGTCAGATTGCCGTCTTTGTCGTACCACATCGGCATTCCGTCCGCAGGATCCACTCCAGCCCAACGCACAAGGTACCAGGTGTTTGAATCATAGCCTTCTTTCCAAACCTTGTCTGTGAAGCCGGTCTGGATGCCGTTGTACAGTTTCAGAATCTGGTTGGAGTTGTGCGAGAAATTGAGGGTCGTGTTCCACTCGAAATCCTTGCGGGATATGTTGTGGCTGGTAAGATTGACCTCGAATCCCGAGTTTCTGATCCTGCCGACATTGGCGTAGATCCTATCATCGGAGATTGTTCTGGAGACATAGATCCGGCTGAGGAGATCCTTCGTGACATTGTTGTAATATTCAACCTCGACATCCAGCACCCTGCCGATCTGAGCGTCCAGACCGAAATTGATCATCCTGGTCGTCTCCCAGGAAAGCCCCGGATTCGGCACGGTGGAAAGCGTGGCTCCGGTCACACCAATGTAAGAATAGGAATCATCGTAGGAATATGACCCCGCGGCGACCGAAGTGTCGATCCTGGAGTTCCCGGACGTGCCATAGGTAGCCTTGAGTTTGAGAACCTTCAACCAGTCCACATCGTAGAACGCCTCCTTGTGGATGTTCCACGAAGCCCCCGCCGACCAAAACTGAGCCCACCTCTTGTACTTGCCGAAAGACGAATTCCCGTCCCGCCTGTAATTGGCAGACAGATAATAGCGCGAGTCGTAGGAATATGTCCCTCTGGCGAAATACGACATCGTTCTGGAGATAGAGGTCGAACTGCCGCCGGTACGGGTGTCCTTCTCGGCGTAGTTGATCTCCTTGATGTGGTCGTTCATAAAGCCTCTGCCGGAGGCATAGGCCGTGTTGAAGCCGGAATGATGGAGTTCAAGACCGGCGTAGACACCGACGGTGTGAAGGCCGAACCGCTTGGAGTAGTCCAGTTTGTTGGTGTTAGTCCAGTTGAAATAGGTGGCGTCCTCCCTGCGGGATTCCCCGACAGGCTTGCCGTCCAGCATTCCTGAGAGTGTCTGACGGGAATAGTAAATGCTCCCGTGATGATGCTGGTACTCCACCCCGAACACGCTTGAGAATTTGAGGCCATCGATTATGGTCCAGTCCAATTTGAAGTTGCCGATGGTCTTCAGGGAGTTCTGTATGTTGTCGTTGTACTCCCTGTTCGGCAGTTTGTTGCCTAGGAATTTCTTCATTATGAACTCCTTGCCAGTATCGCTCCAGATCTTGTTGTAAAGCCTGTAGGTCTTGCCGTCCTCCAGATACGGAGAGAAGATCGGCAAATTTTCCAGATATTCAGAACTGAGAGGGAAAAGGTCATCGTTGTTATAGGTGGCCATAAGTGACACCCCCATCTTCAGACGATCGGCCAGGTCGTAATCCTGGCTCATCCTGAGGTAGAACCTTTGGGACCTGTCGGTCTTGACTGTGTTCTCGTTGCGGTAATATGACCCGGACACATATGTCTTGGCCTTCTTGGTGCCGGTCGAGAGGGAAAGCGAGGCGTAAAGGGTAGAACCCAGCCCTATATATTCATTGAACCAATCTGTCGAGGTGGTGCTGTAGGAGTTGTAGTCGTTGTCCTTGTAAGGGAAGTCGGACATCAGGTTGCCGCCGTTGACCCACGCTTCCTTCGCCACCTCAAGGTACTGCGAGGCGTTCATCACCTTGACCATCGTGCTTTTGTCCGGAGAGGCAACGCCGTAGTTGACGGTCGCGGAGACCTTCAGCGGCATATTCCCGGCCACTCCCCTCTTGGTCGTGACTAGGATGACTCCGTTGGCGCCGTTGGTGCCGTAGATTGTGGTCTGGTCGGCGTCCTTGAGGACGGTGATGCTTTCAATGTCGTTGGGATCAAGCAGAGACAAAGGTGAGACGGCGGTGGACATCCCCGGCATAAGGTTGTTCCTGTTGCCGGTATAGGTCGGCACTCCGTCGATTATCCAAAGCGGCTCGTTGGAAGCAGACAGAGAGGCGTTGCCACGGACCCTGACATTAAGACGGCCTCTTGTCGAACCGGCGGCGTCCGTGTTGCTCTCCACCAGAAGTCCCGGCACAAGTCCGTTCAGGATATTGTCGATCCTGGCCTTTGGCTTGTCCTTGAGAGCGTCGGCATTGACCTGGAAGGCGCTGCCGATCATGTCCTCCTTTTTCTGTTTGACACCGTAGGCACCTACGATGACGGCCTCCTCAAGGCTTGAGTCATCCACGAGTTGGACATTCAGAATCTTCGGCCCACTGACCGCAAACTCCTTCGTCGTCATCCCAAGAAACTGGAACACAAGCGTGTAGGTCTGTCCTTCCGCCGGAGCGGCTATCTCATAATGCCCGTCAACATCGGTGTTGACCCCTTGTCTGGAGTTCTTCACATAGACAAAAGCCCCGACCAAGGGCTCGCCGTCCTGAGAGGTGACGGTTCCTTTCACAAGCCTCTCCTGCCGGCCTTGCGTCTGCGCGATCACGTCTCCGCCACCGCAAACCGCCGGCATCTCCCACGCGGAGACCGCCAGCAAGGCAGAAAGGATAGAGGTCAAACATCTATTATTCATACCTATCTATCGTAAAAATTATTCGTCTGATCCGCCGCGAATAAATTTCAGCCGACTGAAAAAACGTTGGCTAATATAAACATAATTTTTTAATACTCAATTATTTCACTAAAACGTTCAACAGGCGCAAATGGTCAATATTTGAGAGAATCTGGAATATCTCAACTCACATTTTCATAGAAGATTCTGAACTTTCGGCAAAAAATGATACCTTTGCAACTGATTGAAAACATCAAAACGAACATTATGAGCAACAGAGTATTGATCTTCTCCGCCCCGTCGGGGTCAGGCAAAAGCACGATAGTCAACCATATTCTTGGAATATACAAGGATCAGATGGAATTCTCGATCTCCGCGACATCACGCGCGCCTCGCGGAACCGAGCAGGACGGTAAGGAATATCACTTCGTCACCCCGGAGAAGTTCCGTGAGCTTATCGCCAAAGACTCTTTCGTTGAATATGAGGAGGTTTATGAGGATCATTTCTACGGGACTCTCAAGTCTGAGGTAGAAAGGATCTGGGCGGCAGGCCACGTCATCATATTCGATGTCGATGTGAAAGGAGGAGTCAATCTCAAGAAATATTTCGGAGACAAGGCTCTGTCCATATTCGTTCAGGCTCCGTCCGTGGATGCCTTAAGGGAAAGGCTCATCAAAAGAGGGACGGATTCCCCGGAGGCCATCGAGGAGCGTGTCGCCAAGGCGGCGGAGGAGATGACCTACGCTCCGAAATTCGACTATGTGCTTGTCAACGATGACCTTAAGACCGCATTCGCCGAGGTCGAGAAGGTCGTCGAGGACTTTCTTGACGACGGGAAACTGAACTACTCAACATTCATCTAAAGAATCAGTGAAGATAGCCGTTTACTCGGGGTCGTTCAATCCCCTGCACATCGGCCATCAGGCCATAATGGAGTACCTGACAAGGAAGAAGGAATATGACTGGGTGTATCTTGTCGTGTCCCCGAAGAACCCTCTGAAGGATTCCATCAGCGCGGATTCCGGCGAGAGCCGGTACGAGGCCGCCGTGGCCGCTGTGAAACGTCACCCGGAGCTTCATGTCTGGGTGGACGACATCGAACTGAAGATGGATCCGCCACACTACACGATCAGGACTTTGGACGCGTTGAAGCAGCGGGAGCCGGACAACGATTTCACGCTTGTCATCGGCGCGGACAACCTGCAGAGCATCCGCCGCTGGAGGGATTTCCCGAGAATCCTTTCCGAATATGGCGTGACGGTCTATCCGCGAAAGGGCTTCGATGTGGACAAGATCAAACGTCAGCTGATCGAAGAGTGCAAGGATTTTCCAGCCCCTTATGTCCTTGATTCCGAAGAGATTGTCCCTGACGGAATGCGAAGTCTGGAGGAAACCCTTCTCCGCTCGTACAACATAGAGGTCATCGACGCGCCGATCGTGGACATCTCCTCCACAGAGATCCGTGACGGACTCCTCGCCGGCAAGGATATGTCGGAGTTTCTTATGTAGAAATTTCGGCAAGTATTTACGCCAAACAATTTCTCCCACCCGAATTTTTCACGTTACAAAAATTGCGGGTGGGAGAAATTGTTATGGCCATACCATCTTTACGGAAGGCCACTTTGGCATAATCTAATGTAATATTCTAGTAAGTCACCACTCCAGGAAGTTCCTTGGCCTGGTCGATCATAGCCTGAACCTGAGCCTCGGTCGGAACGACCTTGGTAAGATGCTTCTGCTCGTTCACTTCCTGCATCTTGGCGACCAGATTGGCGGCTACCCTGTGGCCGAATTCCTTTACGGTATCAACGCCTGAAGCCTCAAGAAGCTCGGCGAACTGAGGCCCTACTCCCTTGATTCTGAAAAGGTCTGCGTGATTGACCCAAGTGAGGATGAACTTGCCGGAAATGCCGGTCTTCTCTTCAAGTTCCTTGCGTCCTTTGGAGGTCTTTCCGGCCTCAAGAAGCTGGTCAACGGTCTCAATACCCGCGGCGATGAGTTTCTCAGCGTATGCAGGGCCGATGCCCTGGATGTCAACGATTTTGTAAGCCATTTTTTATAAGTTTTAAATGTTATTGTCTTGTACAACGATTGTCAAATATAAGGAAAAAACATTTTGATGCAATTCTTCATCCAATAAAGGATTTCCCCCGGCGGCATATTCATTTGGAATGTATGTTCAATCTGGCGAGGGTATAACTTATTTTCTCGGATGGTGCGACAGGATGGATTGCTGCCAGGTGGAACTATCGATGTGGGTGTAGATTTCGGTGGTTGTGATACTTTCGTGGCCGAGCATATCCTGGACGACACGAAGGTCGGCACCGTTCTCGATGAGATGGGTTGCGAAAGAGTGGCGGAACGTGTGCGGAGAGATCTCCTTGTGGATTCCGGCGAGCATCGCCTGCCGCTTGACGATGTTGAACATCGAGACTCGGCTCAACGACTTGCCGAAGCGGTTCAGGAACAGGATGTCATCGTACTCAGGTCCATACGGATCGGGCCTGACAGACAGGTAATTCCTGACAGCCGTGGCAGCCATCTCCCCCATCGGGACAATCCGTTCCTTGTTGCCTTTGCCGACAACGCGGACAAAGCACTCATCCAGATAGACGTACGAAATCCTGAGCCCGACCGCCTCCGAGACACGGAGTCCGCATCCGTACAGGACCTCAAGGATGGCCCGGTCACGTTTACCCGTCCAGGAAGACATATCAACCGAATCCATTATCGCCTCCACCTCCTCCACGGAAAGCACGGAGGGCAGATAACGGCCTTTTTTCGGAGGCTCTATAGGATCGCAGGGGTTCTCCTTTCTGTCACCTTCAAGGACCTGCCAGTCGAAGAAAGAGCACAGGGAGCTCAAGAGTCTGGCCTGCGAGCGTTTCGACAGGCCATCCAAAGACGAAAGATAGTCACCTATGTCCTTCGTGGCCACCTCGGACGGAGACACTTTCACGGCGGAGAAGAATTTCCTCACATCAGAAGAGTACGATGCCACCGTGTTGGGTGACATCGCACGCTCGATCTTCAGATAGGAAGTGTAGTCCTGTAATATTCTTTCTGTCAGGTCCACTTAGAGTGTACGGTATTTCTTGCCGTAGTCAAGTTGCTGCTGGAGGTAGTTGTCCACATAGACGATCTTGTAGTCAATGACCTTGCCGTCCTTCTCGACAGGGATGATGTCCGGATTGACGAATCCTCCGTAAGGCTTGAGGTTCAGCGCGGCATACCTCTCAAGAACCTCCTTGTGGAGCTGAGGATCGATGTTGACAGCGTAGGTCTCAACGAGATTCTTGCCGGCGGCGTAGTCGCCTTCGGACTTGATTCTCTGGATCTCGGCGAGAAGCTCGGCGAACAGACCGCGGAGAGCCTCGTAGTCATTCACTACAAAATAGGTCTTGCCGTCACGCATCTTCTTCTCGATGACTCCACGGGCGGCCCCCTTCTCATAGCACCACTCGGCGATCAGCTTGCGGTTCTGCATATGCGCCTCGGTGTTCTGCTTGCCAAGCTCGACACGTGTGAACTGAACGAACAGACCGTTCCTGATGTAGTTTGAATATGCCGGCTTGTAGGCCTCGGCGTTCGGCATAATGCCAAGCTCAACCAGTTTAGGATCAGCCATATAATAAAGGCCGAACAAGTCGGCGCGGGCCTCCTCAAGAGTTGACTGATACTCACCCAAAGCCGTTGAGGAAACTCCTGGAAGGAGTTGTCCGGAACCGTGGCCGAGGCACTCGTGGAGGTCGGTGTGGATCTCGTCGGTGTACGGACCGTACTTCTTGTAGGCGTCGATCTCGGCCTGATCGTAGGCGAACTCTGTCAAGGTGCTCTTCGGCGACTCCTGGGCGGCATAGTCGTAGGCGTGGGTGATGTTGGCGATGGTCACGGATTTCGAGCCGTAGTCACGTCTGATCCAGTCGGCGTTCGGAAGGTTGATTCCGATCGGAGTGGCAGGATAGGTGGCTCCGGCGAGGGTGATGCCGTCCACAACCTTGGCGGAAACGCCCTTGACGTGAGGCTTGCGGAAACGCGGATCAACCGGAGAATTGTCCTCGAACCACTGCGCGTTGGCGCTCAGGACCTCCGTACGGGCGGAAGCCGCTGAATCCTTCATATTCACATAGCCCTCCCATGTGGCCTTGCGTCCGAGCGGATCGTCATAGTCCTCGATGAATCCGTTGATGAAGTCGATCGTGCCGACGGTGTCCTGAACCCAGTCAATGTTGAAATCATCCCAAGTCTTCAAATCGCCTGTCCTGTAATACTCCACAAGCTTTCCTATCGCCTCTTTCTGAAGATCGGTCTCGGCCACAGCGGCGGCCTTCTCCAGTTCGGCGCAGATCTTCTCCAGAGCCGGACCGTAGATTCCTCCGACCTTCCAAGGCTTCTCGACCACCTTGCCGTCCTCCTTGACTACCTTTGTGTTAAGGCCGTAGGAGATCGGGGTCTTGTCGTTCGGATCCATCATAGAATTGTAATATTTATCAACCTCCTCGCGTGTCACGCCGTCATAGAAATTCACAGCGGAAAGCTCCACGATGTCGCCTGTCTTGGAAGTGGAACGGCGCTGAGGGTAGATGTCCGGTGAATATATCACCTCAAGCAGCTCAGTGGCCTGTTCCACGTCACCGACAGCCTCCATCAGGCTCCGGAAATATTCCTTCGGGCACTCCGGGAAGAACTTGTCCTCGGAATAGTGGTGATGGATGCCGTTGGCGAAGAAAAGCCTCTTGGCGTAGACGGTGAAGTTCTGGAAATCAGCGCATTCACGGTCGCCTTTATATTCATTGAGAATATCCTCGACCACGTGCCGTATCGGGAGGTTCCACTTGCAGTACTGGTCCCAGGTGATGTCGCGGCCCAGCTTGGCGGCCTCAGAAAGATGGTAGGCATATTCCTTCTGCCTGAGGCTCAGAGCGTCCCAGCCCGGCACTTGGAAACGGATCACCTTGAGGTCGGCAAACTCGTCCAGAAGGTAGTGGAAATCATTGCTTTGGGCTTCCTTTTCCCCTTGGCCGCACGAGCAGAGAGCGGCGGCGGCTCCGATAGATAGAATCATCTTTACTCCTATATTCATAAAAATTTGTTTTTTGGCTCGTAAATATAACCATTATTCAGGAATTTCCGTATATTTGTCATCTGTCGGGGCTAGACAATCCAGCCCCCGACTTAAAGGACAAATTATGAACATCATAAGGACAATCATAAGGTTTCTTGCCGCGGCTCTCGTCATGACAGCGGCTTTTGGATGCGACAAGAACAGACACAATACCGAAGAACCGGAAAGCGCCGACCGCAGAGTCCTGCTTTTCTACGAATGCGCGTTCAACGACATCGGGTCATACATGAGAAGAAATATGGAAGACCAGCAAAAGGGTCTTCCGGCGGGGCATATTCCTGGAAAGTACGGCGACGTGCTTCTGGTATATTCAAGAATCGCCGAGAACGGCCACACCCCCGTAAACTCCTATCTCAGACGCATCTACAAGACCTCGAAAGGGAAAGTGATCTCCGACACCCTCAAGGTGTTCGGCAAGGAGACCATCGCAGCGTCCCCCTCCACCCTCAGCGAGGTGCTGACTCTCGTCAAGGAGAAGTTCCCCGCCAAAGGGTACGGACTGGTGGTCTCATCGCACGGATCAGGATGGCTTCCCGCCGGCTACTATTACAGCCCGTCCAGATTCGAGGATGACCATAAGGGAGAGGTTGGCACGTCCAGGCAAGGCATCGCCGTGCAAAGCGTTGGACATCCAAGGCTTCCCGTCCCGGAAGGAGATCTGCCCGACACCGATCCGTTCTACGGTATGACTCGCTCGATCGGACAGGACTACATAAAGGGCAGTTATTACGGCCACGAGATGAGTGTCAGCGAGTTCGCCGACGCGATTCCCTACCATCTCGACTACCTGCTTTTCGACATGTGTTTCACCGGCGGGGTTGAAGTGGCCTACGGACTCAAGGACAAGGCTGACTATCTTGGCCTTTCTCCTGCGGAGGTACTGGGCGACGGTATGTTCGACTACACCAAGATCACCTCTTTTCTCCTTGACAGGACGACTCCCGACCTTGAAGGCCTCCTCAAGGATTCGTTCGGGATGTACGACAAGCAGAACGGGGTGTATCGTTCCGCAACGATCAACCTGGTCCGCACCGACGGGCTGGACAATCTGGCAAGGGTCTGCTCGGATTTGTTCCGGGAGTACTCCGACACATTGTCCAACGCGCCCACACATCTGATCCAAGGCTATTTCAGGAATGACAGGCACTATTTCTTCGACCTCATGGACACATTCCGGAAATGCATCTCCAACGAAGAGGAACTGAGAGCGGTCAACGACGCCATCGACCGCTGCGTGGTCTACAGGGATGCCACCCCGCAATTCCTCGCCACTTTCGACATCACTGAATATTCCGGCTTCAGCATCTACCTGCCGTGTGCCGGCACCCCGCTTCTTGACTCCTATTATAAGAAGGAACCTTGGAATAAGGCCACGGGGCTTGTGAGGTAACCAAAATATTCCTATCTTTGCGCCGCAATTACAAAGCGGCGACGCTTTTGGTGCAATGGGGTTCCGGGCGGTCCGGAACTGAGTAACACATTTTAAACAACAAAACAATGAAGCATTTTGAGCTTAACGGCAAAGTCCGCGAAGTCGGCAACAAGGCCGTGATCAAAGCATTCCGTAAGCAGGGTCTCGTTCCTTGCAACCTCTACGGACCAGGTCTGGAGAACGTTCTCTTCACAGTGACTGAAAGAGACCTTATGGGAATCACCCACACTCCGGCGTCATTCATCATCGACATCAAACTCGACAACGGCAAAGCCTACACAGCTGTCGTTCACGAGCTTCAGTACCATCCTGTAAAGGACAACTGCCTTCACGCCGACTTCCTCGCGGTAACTGAGGACAAGCCTGTGACCATCAAGGTTCCGGTTGTTGTGAGCGGTCACCCTGTCGGAGTACAGAGAGGTGGTAAGTTCGTTCTCGTCAGCAGAGAGGTTCGCATCAGCGCCCTTATGAACGATCTTCCTGACACGATCAACCTCGACGTCACCAAGCTCGACATCGAAAAGCGCATCGTCGCCGGCGACATCAAGGTTGAGAACGTAACCGTTGTAACACCTAAGTCAACCATCATCTGCGCCGTGAAGTCAACACGTCAGCTCGCCGCGCAGCTCGCACACGAGGAGAAGATGGAAGGTGCCGAGGAACACGAGACTGCAACTGAGGAATCTGCTGAGCCGGCTGCTGAATAAGCCAGCTCTAACCTCTGAAGAAGACACTGGAATGAACTACCTTGTCGCAGGATTGGGAAACATCGGCGCGGAGTACGCTTCTACCAGACACAATATGGGGTTTATGGTGTTGGATGCCTGGGCTCAGGCATCCAATACTGTTTTCAGGACGGAACGTTACGGTGACGTGGCCGAGATCTCATTCAAGGGACGGAAGTTCTACCTTTTGAAGCCTTCCACCTATATGAATCTCAGCGGTAACGCTGTCCGTTACTGGATGGACAGACTGAAACTTCCGCTTGAGAACCTCATCGTGATCTGTGACGACCTGAACCTTCCGTTCGGGACGGTCAGGATGCGCAAGAACGGAAGCGACGGCGGACATAACGGACTGAAGGACATCCAGGCCAGGCTGGAGACAACGCAATGGGCCAGGATCAGGATAGGGATAGGCAACAATTTCTCACGTGGAGCCCAGGTTGACTATGTGATCGGACAACTTGCCGATGAAGAGAAAGCGGCTGTTCCGGGAATATGTGACAGAGTCATCGAGGGGGTCAAAAACTTTGCGACCATCGGACCGGACAGGGCGATGAATCTGCTTAACATCAAGCCTAAAAAAGAAGAAAATGAGGGTTAAAGCGGTGGAAAACCAGTATTTTTTGCCGGAAATATTTGTTAATTACATTTTTTTACATAACTTGCACGCCGTTAAGTGATACGAAGCCGAATTTTATAACATTACACATAGTTCAACTATTCACAAAAAATTAAAAAATGGAAAATCTTGTCGCTAAAATCAAGGAAGAGCTCAATGTTTTCGTAGAGAACGCGGACGCTCAGGTAGAAAAGGGTAACAAGGCCGCCGGCGCACGCGCCCGCAAGGCCGCTCTCGAACTTATGAAGGATCTTAAGGAATTCAGAAAGGTTTCTGTTGAGGAGTCCAAGAAGTAAGAAGACGCGATACCAAAAAAGGAGAGGCAATGCCTCTCCTTTTTTATTTTCAGCCCCTTCCAGCAGATCTCGGAGCGTTGCGACCGAAGGGGTTTCGTGGAATCCTTTCCCCGTGCCCCCAGGGGCTGTCACGAAGTGACTTGGGGTTGGAGGAAGATAGCAAAGAGCTAGTAGCTCTTTGCTATAGCGATAAAGTCGTCTGCCTTGAGGGCGGCGCCACCGATCAATCCACCGTCGATGTCCTTCTGCGCGAAGAGCTCCTTGGCGTTTGAAGGCTTGCAGCTTCCACCGTAGAGGATAGTTGTGTCCTCGGCTACGGTCTCACCGAACTTCTCGGCAAGCACCTTGCGGATGCAAGCGTGGATTTCCTCAGCCTGCTCAGCTGTGGCGGTCTTGCCTGTACCGATGGCCCAAACCGGCTCGTAAGCTACGATGATCTTGGCCATGTCCTCTGCTGTGAAGTTATAGAGGACGTTCTTGATCTGCTCGGTAACAACATCGAAATGATTTCCGGCCTCTCTCTGCTCAAGATTCTCACCAACGCAAAGGATCACACCAAGACCGGCGGCGAGGGCGAGCTTTGTCTTCTCGACGAGCTTCTCGTCTGTCTCACCGTAGTACTGCCTTCTCTCAGAATGTCCGAGGATGGTCCACTGGCAGCCGACTGATGTAAGCATATTCACAGCGACCTCGCCTGTGTAGGCGCCCTTCTCGTGATCAGCGCAGTTCTGGGCTGAAAGCTCTACCTTTGACCCTTTGAGAGCCTCGGCTACGGATGCGAGATGAGTGAAAGGAGGGGCCACGATAAGCCCTACATTCTCTGGAGTCTCAACTGACTTGGCGGCCACAGCCTTCGCAAGTTCAACGCCTTCCTGGAGAGTTGTGTTCATCTTCCAGTTTCCGGCAACGATTTTCTTTCTCATATTCGTTAATCTTTAAACTGTTAATTTCTTTTCCAGCCTGCAAATTTACGTTATTTTTGCCTAACTTTGCACAAATTCGGTGTGAAAATGCGGAAACGCCCGAAATCACACCGCCAAGGTTGAAAATAAAAACGAATCATACAATGAAGAATTTCGTAGAGGAACTCAAATGGAGAGGAATGATCCAGGACATTATGCCTGGAACAGAGGAAAAACTTATGGAAGGCCCTCAGGCAGCCTACGTGGGAATCGACCCGACGGCTGACTCCCTGCACATCGGCCACCTTGTCAGCATCATGATCCTGAAGCACTTCCAGCAGTGCGGGCACAAGCCTATCGCCCTGATCGGAGGAGCGACCGGAATGATCGGTGACCCGTCGATGAAATCCCAGGAAAGGAACCTTTTGGACGAGGAGACCCTCCAGCACAACATCGCGGGCATCAAGAAGCAGCTGTCAAGGATCCTTGACTTCGACTCCGACGCGCCTAACAAGGCGGAGCTAGTGAACAACTACGACTGGATGAAAAACTACTCTTTCCTGAACTTCATCCGTGATGTGGGCAAGCACATCACCGTGAACTATATGATGGCCAAGGACTCCGTGAAGAAGCGTCTTTCCAGCGAGTCACGCGAGGGAATGTCCTTCACCGAGTTCAGCTACCAGCTGCTCCAGGGCTACGACTATCTCTGGCTCTACGAGAACAAGGGCTGCCGTCTCCAGCTTGGCGGAAGCGACCAGTGGGGCAACATCACCACCGGCACTGAGCTCATCCGCAGGATGCTCGGCAAGACCGACGCGTTCGCCCTCACCTGCCCGCTCATACGCAAGGCCGACGGAACCAAGTTCGGAAAGACGGAGAAAGGCAACATCTGGCTCGATCCGGAGAAGACCTCCCCTTACGAGTTCTACCAGTTCTGGCTGAATGTCAGCGACGAGGACGCTGAGAGATATATCAAGATATTCACCCTTCTTGACAAGGAGACAATCGACGCCGCCATCGAGGAGCACCGTCAGGACCCTGGCCGCAGGACGCTCCAGCAGCTTCTCGCCAAGGAGCTTACCACAATGATCCACGGGGCTGATGAATATGCCAACGCGGTCTCCGCGTCCAAGATGCTGTTCGGCAACTCGACTTCCGACGAGCTGAGGAAACTGGACGAGAAGACGTTCCTCGCAGTATTCAGCGGCGTGCCGACCTTTGATATTCAGAGATCAGACCTTCCTTGCGACATCCTTGACTTCCTCGCCGTGAAGACACCGGTCTTCCCATCAAAGGGAGAGGCCAGGAAGATGGTTCAGGGCAACGGTGTGAGCATCAACAAGGACAAGGTGGCCGACATCGAGTACGAGATCTCCGAGAAGGACATCGTGGACGGGAAGTACATCCTCGCCCAGAAAGGCAAGAAGAACTACTTCATAATCAACGTTCTCTAATATGGATAAGCCGGCAAGCACAAGGCAGCTCAAGGTTGCCAGAGAGATCCAGAAGGATCTGGCTGAAATCATACGCGGCAAGGGTATGGCCGTGTTCGGAGGCGCGATGGTGACGGTGAGCGAGGTCAGGGTCAGCCCCGACCTCTCCCTCGCCAAGACTTACGTCAGCATATTCCCTTCCGCCAAGGCTGAGGAAGTGATGAAACTTCTGAACGACAATGTCAAGACTCTGCGCGGAGAGCTCGGCCACCAGGTCGCAAAGCAGCTCCGCATCGTGCCTGAGATTGTTTTTTATCTTGACTCCTCACTGGACTACGCCGAACACATCGACGAACTTCTGAAGAAATAAGCCACTCGGGAATATTCACGGACAGGAGGGAAGAATGATCTGGAACATTACCACGGAAGGTCTATATTCGGCAGGCAGCCTGGTCTTCATCACGGCCGGGTTGTTTTGCGCGTACATCAGATGGAACCATATGTGCAAGCCGTTCTGCGAGAACCCGGACTATTTCTATCCGGCCAGGAAACTGGTGACATTGTTCTTCGCATCCATCGTATTGACATTCCCATACGTGCTTGCGCCGATGGATCCAGCGGTCTGGATCTACATCCGTTCCTTCTGCGTTATCTACTATCCGGTCTGCCTGACCGTGATGATAATGAAGTATTTCCGTCTGCATCGCAGGCGGGATGACAGCTGGCTTAGGACAGCCTATCTTGCGTCACCGTTCGTTATGATCCTCACTTTGCTGATCCCTTTGCTCGCAGGATGCGGTGACTGGATGGCAAGCCACCAAAAAGTGATTCTCTACACGGTCGGTGCGGTCAGCCTCGTCTCTACAATGGGTATGTCCAAGGTTTTGGGGAACCTGAAGAAGGAGATGGATAGAAGCAACACCGAGAACTATTCCAACAATGAGGATTTTCCCTACAAGTTCGCGGCCCGGATACTCTACGCTCCCCTGCTGTGGATTCTCATTATGTGGACGATTTTCATTACCGGAAGCAGATGGGTCAAGTTCGCCGTTGACATCGTCACGTCCTGCTGGATGATCTATTTCCTCGGACTCATACTTCACCCTCAACGGATCCTGCGTCCGTCAGTGATTGACGATGAGATGGAAAAGTTAGAGGACAGAAAGCTACGTGAGATCCAGGAAATCGACACTTCCGAGAATGAGTCTTCCGACATCCTGCCAGAAGATGACGGCACTCCTATGGATGTGATCAAGGACGAGGTTCTGGCCGTGATTCTCCGGCGTTTCAGGGAGCCGCATCTTCTTAAGACGGAAGTGCTGATGGACCTTGGCAACGGGAAGAGGAACAGGGCAAGCAAGTTCATCTCCTCGATAGGCTACTACAGTCTTGTCAATATGTTCAGGCTTGAATATGCCAGACTCTACAAGGAGGCTCACCCTGACGCGAAGCAGGAGGAAATAGCCCTTGAGTCCGGTTTCGTCTCAAGAACCGCCTACTACAAGGCCAAGAGGAACGTTGAGAGGATCGACACGACCCTCACACAGGGCATTCGGTTGGCACAAACGGATGATCAACTCTGACTCAGCGTCTTACGCACCAGCTTCACGTCAAAGGAACATCAACCTCCCCGTCAGAGGAACACGAATTTTGGTCTGAAGCACGTCAAAGGAACAAAAGGACAACTCCACAATTAGGTCGTGAGCGCCTTTATGTCTATTTTTGCAGCGTCTTTCATTAATCAGATGACAGATGTTCGTTCATTGTGCGTTCAACGACAAGCATACTCTAACCCAACCATATATTATGGACACAATGACCGGCGGCATCAGGCGCCTCCCTACCGCACACTGATGAGGTTTAGCCACACGAGTCAAGTGGGAATAAGGGAATCGAGATGCTGATGGTGATGTGATAAAACAAGCTGCGCCCATACCTGTTCGCCAGGTATGGGCGTTTTTTTGAGCATTGATTCCGTGCACGTTACCGGATTTTGAAAATCATTGACCGGATTTTTCCTTATCAATATAATAGGTCAGACTATCTTTGGCCTTTGAAATCCGCATAGGACATCACAGGAACTAATAACAACACATAAAGAATGAGAAAAAGCATTATCGCAACTTTCGCGCTTCTGCCGCTGGTCTTTGGCTGCGGCGGAAAAGAATCAATGTCCGATCTGACGGACAGGGTCTTCAAAGTCGCCGAAGAACAGTACCTCGCTATGGAGGATAGGCTGACCGGCGACACTATGCCGAGGAGTTTTTCCAATGACGGGGAATTCATCGCATCCAACATCAAATGGTGGTGCAGCGGATTCTACCCGGGAACACTCTGGTATATCTACGAATATTCCGGCGATCCGCAGTTCAAGGGCATCGCCAGGAAAAACACCCTAAAGCTCGACACGCTCAAGACGATGAAGGGCACTGACCACGACCTTGGATTCCAGATGAACTGCAGCTACGGCAACGCCTACAGGATCACCGGGGACAAGGAATATCTGGAGCCTATCCTCACATCGGCCAAGACCCTTGCCAAGAGATTCTCACCTGTCACAGGAGTCATCAGAAGCTGGGATTTCGTCCGTGAGGGCAGGGATTGGAAGTACCCTGTGATCATCGATAATATGATGAACCTTGAGCATCTCTACAACGCCGGGAGGATATTCAATGATGACTCGCTGAAAACCGTGGCTGTGACGCACGCCAACACTACTATGTGCAACCACTTCCGTCAGGACTACACAAGCTGGCATCTCGTGGACTATGACCCACAGACCGGAGAGGTGAGGAAAAAGGAGACCGTGCAGGGCTTCAGCGATGACTCTGCCTGGGCAAGAGGCCAGGCGTGGGCGCTGTACGGATTCACGATGATGTTCCGTGAAAGCGGCCACGACAGCTACCTGACGCAGGCAAGGAACGTCGCTGATATGCTGCTTTCCAGACTGCCGGAAGACGGAATCCCTTACTGGGACTTTGACTCTGACAAGATTCCAAATGACCTGAGGGACGCTTCCGCCGGGGCTATTATGGCATCCGCCTTCGTGCAGCTGAGCACATTGACCGATGATGAGGCCAGCAACGCCAAATACCTCGCTATGGCCGAGAAGCAGTTGAGCACTCTGGCAAGTCCGGAATACCTGGCTGAGCCGGGGACTAACGGGAATTTCATCCTCAAGCATAGCGTCGGCTCGCTGCCGGACAACTCCGAGGTTGACGTTCCGCTCACTTACGCCGACTACTATTTCCTTGAGGCTTTGCTCAAGTACAAAAGCATCACGGACAAATAACTGATAATAACACATAAAACAAAACGAAATGGCAAGAAAACTTACATCATTTCTGTCCACGGCATTGACGTTGGCCGCCAGCCTCCTATTAAGCTGGAGCCCGATGTACGCCGCAGGCCCGGAAAAAATCACGGGGCAAGTCACAGACGCGTCAGGACAGCCTCTGGTCGGAGTTGTCGTGATGGTGTCAGGAGACAAGACATCCGGCACATCGACCGACATCGATGGAAACTATGCTATCAATGTGGCAAACGGCAGCGCCGTACTGGAATATTCCTGTATGGGCTATGTCACTGCCAATGAGACAATCAACGGCAGGAACGTGATCAACGTCACCCTCACGGAAGACAATGAGCTTCTGGATGAGGTAGTGGTCGTCGGCTATGGAGTCCAGAAGAAGGTGAACCTCACCGGATCGGTGGCCTCCATCGATTTCGCGAAGAAGAGCGAGGGACGCGTCATCGTCAGCACCTCGGCCGCCCTGGCCGGTCTGGCTGCCGGTATGAACGTCACACAGTCATCCGGACAGCCAGGAAGCAACGGTGCGACGATCAGGATCCGTGGTATCGGCTCGTTCACATCGTCATCAAGCTCACCGCTTGTCCTTGTGGACGGTATCGAATGGAATATGGACAACATCAACCCGAACGACATCGCTTCCATCTCAGTGCTCAAGGACGCGGCCTCGACCGCGATCTACGGAACACGAGCCGCAAACGGTGTCATTCTCATCACAACCAAGTCAGGATCAGCCGACAAACCACAGATCAGCTACTCCTACAAGGGTATCGTCCAGATGCCTTACAACGAGCTCCACTTCGTGTCCGACTATGCCAGACATATGGAACTCATCAACGAATCCTGCGACAACGTCAACACCAGCAGGGTGTTCTCCCAGAGCAACATCGACCTTTGGAGAGAGAAAGCCCTCGATCCTTACGGCCTGAACGACGCCGGCGTGCCTAACTATGCCGCCTACCCTAACACAGACTGGTTCGACGAGATTTTCCAGAGAGGATATTCCCAGGAGCACAACCTTTCGGTCTCCGGAGGTTCCAAGAAAGTCAAATATCTCATCTCAGCCGGTTATCTTGACAACCAAGGTGTTATGGGACGGTTCGGAATCAACTCATCAACTCAGAAGGCTAACTTCAGGACGAACCTTGAGGCTGACGTGACCGACTGGTTCACGATCGGAACAAGGATCTTCGGACAAAGGCAGAGCTACGGTCTCGCCAACATCTCCAACGCTTTCAACTCTCTCTACCAGACCACTCCTGGTGTCTATCCCGGCGACGTGAACGCTTGGGGAAGGCCGGCTCTCAACGCCGAGGAATCATCCAACGCCAACAACATCTTCGGAATGATGTACGGATCTGGCGGTTACAATGTCACCTCCAGAGTCAACGGAACACTGTACGGCAAGCTCAGACCAATGAAAGGACTCAGCATTGAAGCCACAGTCAACTACTCTCCGCAATTCGGAGAAAGGCACACCTACGGCCGTCAGAACGGCTATTGGGACTATATGAATGATGTCCGCTACTCAAGTTCCGAGCTTGCGAACGCATCGGTAAACAACTCAACAAGCCGCAACTACAGCGTGTCTTCAGAAATCCTGGCAAGGTACACCAAGTCCTTCGGAGATCATTTCCTCGGAGTGCTCGCGGGATATTCAGCTATGGAGTACCGCACTTGGGGCTGGGGTGTCGGAAAGAAAGGAGCGACAGACTGGACCCTCAACGACCTGTCCACCTACGAAAGCCTGGAGACTTCCTCCAGCTCAGCCAAGGCAGGATGGGGCCTCAGGTCATATTTCGGCCGCGTGAACTACACGTTCAAGGACAAGTACCTGTTCGAGGCCAATCTCCGCGCTGATGGATCATCAAGGTTCGGAAGCAACAACCGCTACGGTATATTCCCGTCTTTCTCGGCAGGTTGGAAGATCCACGAGGAAAACTTTATGGAGAGCGCCAAGAGCTGGCTCTCGAACCTCAAGCTGAGGGCATCCTGGGGACAGGCAGGAAACAACCAGGGAATCGGCAACTACGCTTGGCAGGCCGTCTATGCCGCACAGAATATGGTTCTGGAAGGTCAGCCTACAAAGGGTTTGTACATCTCATCCCTCAGCAACGCTGACTTGAAGTGGGAGACCACAACGACCACGGACATCGGCATCGACGCAGGCTTCTTCGGAAACAAACTCACCACAGAGATCGACTATTACTTCAAGAACACCACGAACATCCTCTACACCCCGGCCATCTACCTCACGATGGGAGAGGTCTCCGGAGTGCCTTCCAACCTCGGAAGCCTTGTCAACCAGGGTGTCGAGCTCTCGATAAACTGGAGAGACCAGATCGGCAAGGATTTCAGTTACTTCGCAGGGGTGAACTTCTCCTACAACAAGAACAAGGTCACAAACTTCAAAGGTGATCTGGTTAAGGAATGGGTTGACGGAGAGTATTTCAACAACCTTGCGAACGTGACAGCCAACTCAGGCAGCGGAAAACTCTGCGAAGGCCACCCGATGGGAGAACATTATCTCAGAAGGGTTTACAAAGGAAGCGGCAAGGGTTACACCGGCGGTGCCGTTGACCCAGGCGCTGGTCCTAAGGATGGTATCATCAGAACCCAGACCGACTTCGACTGGGTGCAGGCGATGCTCGACTCCGGCTACAAGTTCAACGGTGTCACCTCCCTTAACAAAGACCAGCTCTGGTACGGAGACCTCATCTACGAGGACAGGGACGGAGACGGCAACTATGGTGACGATGACGATATGGACTTCAACGGCCACACCAGCACCCCATCCTACAACCTTGGCATCAACCTCGGCTTCGCCTGGAAGGGCCTTGACTTCAGTATGACCTGGTCCGGAGCGTTCGACTTCCACATCATCTGGAACGCCCTGTACTACAACGGAACCCAGACGACCAACGGACACGGAATCAGCGAGAGGGTGGCCAACGACCACTACTTCTTCGATCCTGACTACCCGGAAGACACCAGGACGAACATCTACGGAACCTACCCAAGGCTCACCTACGGAGACCCTCACAGCAACAGGCTTCCAAGCGAGTTCTATGAATATAAAGGTGACTACCTGAAACTCAAGAACGTACAGCTCGGCTACACGCTGCCTGCATCGCTGACCAAGAAGTTCTTCGTACAGCAGCTCCGGTTCTTCGCTTCCGGAGAGAACCTTCTCACCTTCACAAAATATCCGGGACTTGATCCGGAGAAGGGCGCCACGATCGGCTACCCGCTTATGAGACAGGTGACATTCGGAGCACAGATAACATTCTAAACAGCACGGAAATGAAAAATATTCTTAAAAACATAGCACTTGGAGCCATTGTCCTCACAGCGTCAGCTGCCTGCGCGGATATGCTCGACACCGCTCCTTCCAACCAGATTTCGAGCGGAAATATGTGGACCACCCCGGAGCTTGCGCAGAAAGGAATGAACGGAATCTATGAGACGTTCTACAACCGCAAGCAAAGCAGCGGCACACAGGTTCGTTGGGAGAATCTTGACGGTCTCAACAAGTACGGAATCGAGGCTTTGGGATTCTGCACCGACTACTATGCCAACAACTACCCTATCCAGCTTCTGTACAGCGAGGCGAAAAGGGCCAACGACTGGCTTGTGACATTTGAGTGGAAGTTCTGCTACACTATCGTGCACGCGTCCAACGACGCCATCGCCAACCTCGGCAAGGCCGGCCTCGACACCCCTACGTATGAAAGGTTCCAGAGTGAGGCGCACTTCCTCAGGGCGTGGGCATATTCAAGACTGAACAAATTCTATCAGGGAGTGCCTCTCTACCTTGAGCCTGTCACGAACGAGAACTGCACCAAGGTTCAATCCTCCGCTGAGGAGATCTGGAAGACAGTGATCGACGACTGCACCTATTGCATTGACAATGAATATTTCCCTGACAACACGATCACCAACTACATCGGCAGGCCTTCCAAAGGCGCGGCGTACGCGCTCAGAGGAATGGCGTATATGTGGATGAAGGAATATTCCGCAGCGGAGTCCGACTTCGAGGCTGTGGGACGTTGCGGATATGACCTCTGGCAGGGAAAATACATTGACTTCTTCACCCCGGAGAACGAGCACAGCCCTGAGATGATCTTCGCCATCCAGTACGACGAGGAATCCGGCTACTGCGACAACATCGAGCAGGCTCTGGGAGCCAGAGACACCTACGGCGGATGGACCGAGGTCAAGCCGGCGGCAGATTTCGTGGACTACTACGAGAACGCGGACGGCACCAAGTTCGACTGGAGCAAGGTTCCGGGACTGGAGGACTGGAACAACCTTACCGCCAAGCAGCGCGCGGTGTTCTTCTGCCGCGACGGTCTGAACTCCAACAAGGCTCTCGCGTCACAGAAATCGCAGGCGATCAAGATCTGCGGCAGCGATGTCTTCAACCGCTACTATCTTGACAACGGCAACGAGGCCCGCATCAAGGCCGCCTACGACAACAGGGATCCACGTCTGAAACAGACCATCGTGACCCCTTACGAGCCGGTTGACTGCTACACACCTAACTACAACGGGGATGAGAATATGATCGGCAAGGCCCTCCGCTGGCCTCTTTACAAGCAGGGCACAAGCGGCGGAGACTTCTGGCTGGACAAGAGGACTTCCGGGTACTACTGCTACAGGAAGTACGTGCGATTCCTCAAAGGTGAGCTCATTGACAGGTCACGCTGCCACACTGACTTCCCTCTCATACGTTACACTGATGTTCTCCTTCAAAGGGCTGAGGCGCTCGTGGAGCTGAACCGTCTCGATGAGGCCAAGACCCTGATAGATCTCGTGAGATCCCGCGCCGGAATGCCTGGTGTGACCCTCGGAAGCCAGGATCAGATGCGTGAGGCCGTGAGGTACGAGAGAAGAGTCGAGTTCCCTGTCGAGGCTGTCAACTACTTCGACGAAGTGCGCTGGGGCACCTACAAGGAGAGCAAGTTCCAGGGCAAGGATGTGCACGGAGGACAGTCCTGGTGGGGCGACGACACCGTCGAGTACGCCTGGTACTGGTCAGACTGCCTCTGGCCTTGGACCGCACCTCAGAACGAAGTTCAGAAAAATTCCGCCCTCACGACAAGAGAAGGATGGGTATATTAACAGATTTTTTAAGGTAATATTATGAAAAAGAATATATTATTAGCGTTTCTCGCCGCGGCGGCGTTGGTTTGCTCCTGCGGTAAGTCCGACGAGCCGGCGGCGGAGACAGAGCCTGACGTAAAGATCGAGGTCAGCGGTCTGGCCGACAACAAGGCGACAGTCTCGGCCTCTCTGACACAAGGTGATTTCTATGGCGCGAAAATCGTCACCGGAATCAGGGTTGACAGACTTGATTTCGACTACACCAAGGAAGTGAAGCTGACACAATGGGTTCAGGAGAACGGCAAGGACATCGAGGCATTGCCGTACAGCGAGGAACTCTCACAGCTCACCTACCAGAAAGACTACATCTCGGCTGTCATTGTCTATAACAAGGAAGGCAGGGCCTGCGCCGCAGCGTTCGAGACTTGGACGGCGGTGGGAAAGCCAGACGGAATCAGCAAGGACAATTCCGCAGGAGAGCTTGATGAGAACGTGATCCAATAACCCTTAAATATTCAAGATAATGAAAAAGACTCTATATGGTATCGGAATCGCGCTGCTCGCTTTGAGTTCGTGCAGCGTGAAGGAAGATGTGGTGGAAAGCCACAACTCCGCCGTTAAGGTGACCTTCCAGGGAACGGCGTTCCCGCAGACAAGGACCAGCATTGGCGAAAAGAACGGGAACAGCTACCCGGTGCTTTGGTCGCTCGGTGACAAGATCGGAGTGGTCTCGACATCCTCAGAACTCTTCGCCAACGCGTCCGCAAGGCTGATTGACGAGGACTCCGGCAAGAACAGCGGAGTGTTCATCCTGGACAACGAGACAGAGATTCCGGCCGAGACGGAAGCAGTGATCTACTATCCGTTCAGCGAGGCCACCACATTCGAGGGAGACGTCCTGAAGTCTTGGGTTCCGATGGAGCAGAAGCAGAGCGCGGCCAACTCAAGCGAAGGCATAGGAAGATACAGCCTTGCCTACGATGTCAGGAATATCCCCGCTACGGTCGTTTCAGACGAGTCATCGCACCAGCCGCCTGTCTCATTCTCGCTCAAGCATGCGACGGCATACGTGAAACTCGTGATCTCTTCCAGTGAATATGCGTCCTACAAGCTTGCCGGAGCATCTCTATGGTCAGAAGGAGCCGGGATCGTCGGCAAGATGGATGTCAATGTAAGGACCGGAGAGCTTAAGGTCACGAACCCTTGCGACTATGTCACTGTCACGGTTGACGAGCCTTCAGCGCTCAGTTCCGAGCAGACACTCTGGCTTGTGACCCTGCCTGTTGATCTCACAGGAAAGGATGTGTATGTCTCCGTGTCGATGACCGACGGCAAGAAGAACGTCACCATCCCTATCAAGGTCAACGGTGGTAAGATCCTCGCCAACACTGTCAACACGATCACAATCAAGAACGTCAGCAAGTCCGACAACAAGTTCGCGTGGTACGAACCGGAGGAGACCAGAATGCTGGCCGAAGGCTGGGCTTACGGACCGCAGAACACGTTTATGGCCACTGAGGACAACAAGGAGTTCACGATCGATGTCAAGGCTCGCGGTTTCTTTAACGGTTGCGAGGAACCTAAGTACGCCAAGATCATCTATGCCAGCAACCTGAACGGGACAAATTACCCGATCGCCATCAACGGCAAGAGGAACAACCCTAAGTCACCGGATGACTACGCCGAATTCGTGGAGATCAACCCTGACTACACTCTTACCATCAGGGCGAACAAGGACGGCTATGTCGGTTATGTCGGCAAGGTCGGAATCTGCAACGCCAAGAAGGAATATATCTGGTCATTCAACGTCTGGTACGTGCCGCAGGGCATTCAGGAACACCAGTACAAGAACGGAATCGTGATGGACAGAAACCTCGGAAACGGCTATGCTCCAGACTACGACAACTGGCACGGTATAGGAATATATTGCCAATGGGGCCGTCCATTCGGATTCAGCTGGGGAAGCATCACGTACAAAAAGGCCACAACCAATGTCACCAACCTTAAGGTTTCCGCAAAGAATCCTGATGTGTTCTTCTACACGGACGGTGCTGATAACCACCTTGGAGACTGGTATCTTGGCTCACAGACCGGAAACAGGTCAGACCGTAAGGATGACTTCTGGGGCAACCCTAACAACGGTGATTCCGAAGGCTCGACAGAGAACGGCACAAAGACGATCTTCGACCCTTGCCCTGCCGGCTGGATGGTAGTCTCCCCTGCAATCATCAAGGAAGTCCTTGACGGAAGGGAACAAGACTTCAAGACCGGAAAGAATATGAGATGGCTCATCTACAAGTACGACGGAGAGCACGAAGCCTACTGGCCGTTCTCCGGAGTGAAATGGGGCAACACGGCCGGAAACCCGGACAACAACAAGAACGACATTGTCTCCTGCTGGTCCAACTCCCCTTCCGGAAGCTACAACAGCACCGATCACAAAGCCTACCAACTCTGGTTCAGGTTCAAGAACAGCCAATGGGCTTCCGCCGGAACACGCGCCTCAGGACAGAGTGTAAGGTGTATGAAAGACACTGAGAACAGATAATCGAGAAAAGAATGAAGAGATACCTTAAGACACTGGCGCTGATGGTATCCGCCGCCTTAGTTTGCTTGGCCTGCTCCAAAGAACCGGACACCTACAAGCCGGGGAGCGGGTCAACCACCGGCGGAGGAGGCACGGAGAAGCCATCCACCGGCAAGCCGGACTACTCAAAGCTGACAGCGTCCAACCACCCGAGGGTGATACTGACTAAAGACGCAGAGGCATCGATAAAGGCCAAGATAGAATCCGGGAGTGATGAGAACGTCACGATGCTCCACAAGCTGATGATCGACTACGCCAACACGGTCCTGAACAAGAGGGACCTTACGTACCAGAAAGTCGGCAAGCGTCTTCTGGATGTTTCCGTGGAGGCAGCGAACAGGATCATCGCCTGCTCATACGCCTACAGGATGACCGGTGACGAGAAATACCTCACGAAAGCGGAGAAGGACATCAACACAGTCTGCGATTTCAAGGACTGGAACGCTCCGACCCACTTTCTTGACGGAGCCGAGATGGCCCACGGGGTCGGAATCGGATACGACTGGCTCTACAATGTTCTGAGCAAAGAGACGAGGAAGAAGGCCGAGAGCGCGATCCAGAACTATGCGTTCTACTGCGCTCTGAACGGCAAATGGAACCTCAATTTCTACACGACGGCCTCCAACTGGAACCAGGTCTGCAACGGCGGGCTTGTCACAGCCGCGGTGGCTGTCTATGAGGCCTGCAAGACAGACGCTCAGAAAATCATCGACAAGGCCATCGAGAGCAACGCCAAAGTGATGGAGACAATCTATAATCCTGACGGAAACTATCCGGAGGGCTATGGATACTGGGGATATGGAACGGCTTTTGAATGCATAATGCTTTCCGCGCTTGAGACCTGCACAGGGTCAAACAGCGGTCTGTCCGAGATCGCTGGATTCAAAAAGACAGGCAAATGGATAATGTTTATGGAGGGAATGAACAAAAAGGCGTTCAACTATAGCGACTGCGCTCCTTCAAGCGTGGCGTTTGCTCCGTTGTGGTATCTGGCCTGGAAATTCAACGATCCTTCATTGGTTTACATCGAGAATCTCAAACTCAAGGACGGAAGGTACAACAGCACCGGTGCCTACAAGTATTATCCGATGGCGATCGTCTATGCCGACAAGCTGAACGCCGGCAAGGTCCAGGCTCCGTCCGACCACGTATGGTCAGGAAACGGAATCAATCCTGTCGCTCTCGTGCACGGCGACTGGTCTTTCTCTGATTCTGACAAGTTCCTCGGAGTCAAGGCCGGAAGGGCCAACTACAGCCACGGACATATGGATGTGGGATCTTTCGTCTATGATGCGATGGGGGTCCGGTGGTCAGCCGATCTGGGACTCCAGAGCTACAGCACCATCGAGAACGTCATCGCAGGGATGGGAGGCAATTTCAGCGACTTCGGCCAGAACTCGCTGAGATGGGATGTCTTCCGCTACAACAACTTCAACCACAGCACACTGACGATCAACAACGCCAAGCACAAGGCTTCAGCCGAGGCCAAGATCACGAAAGTCATTGACGAGGAGACATCGAAGGGCTGCAAGGTTGATCTGTCGGACATCCTTTCCGACCAATGCGACAATGCCTACAGGACCGTCACGATCGAAAACAACAAGGACCTTGTGGTTGTTGACGAGATCTCGGCCAAGTACAACCTTCAGGCAAAGGTACGGTGGACTATGGTGACAACAGGACAGCCAACCATCGAAAAGGACAGGATCGTCCTCAAGAACGGAGGCAAGACGATGTATATGAAAGTCAGTTCAAGCGGTCCCGAGGTCACCCTTAAGACGTGGTCAACCAAAGGCAAGGACTACGATGCCGACAACTCTGGCTACTATGAGGTCGGATTTGAGGCAAACGTGACAGTCAACAAGACCGCCACATTCACGACAACACTCACACCAGAATCTTGATGAGAATCACAAGACACATATTTACAACCCTTGCGATGGCTGTGGCATTCAGTGCCGCGGCCATCGCCGGGGATAATACCCTCCTTGACGTTTACCAGTCATCAAAGGAGGTCCGGAAATCATTCAAGGCCGGCAAGGACTGGTTCCCGCTTCCTTCTTACGATGACAGGGCCGGATGGGCCAACCTTCTTGGAAGGGACTCGGCAGCCCTTGTCAGACGTGGAGAACGATACCTTGACTATCAATGGAAGGTAATACCGGCAACCGCATATCTTGACTTTGAGAGAACCGGAAACAGAGGCACGATGGAGAATCCGCAGGGTGCTAACAGAGGCGCTCTGATCTCCTTGATGCTGGCGGAGCTGGCCGAAGGCAAGGGACGGTTCATAGACCAGATCCTGAATGGTGCCTGGCTCTCTACCGAGCAGACATCTTGGGTCCTGTCGGCACATCAGCCAAGGCAAAGGACCAAGCGCGCGCTTCCGGACGCGAGGGAACGCTTCATCGACCTTGGATCCGGAAGATACGGTGCGATCATCGCCATCATTCACCACTTCTTCCACGGTGAGTTCGACAAGATAGACCCTTCGGTCTCAATCGCCATCGAGGATGCGGTGAAAAGGAATATTCTCGATCCATATCTGGACATCCAGGAGCGCAAGGTCAACCAATGGCTCGGCTACTACGGCGGGATGATCAACAACTGGAATCCGTGGTGCAACTCGGATGCGATCCTGTGCTTCCTGCTGATGGAGAAGGATCAGGCCAGGCTGGACGCGGCCGTGCGCCAAGGAATCGAATCAATCGATATGTTCCTTGACTACAACACCTCCGACGGAGCCTGCGAGGAAGGCCCGGCTTACTGGAACGCGGCCGCAGGGAAGCTTTACGATTTCCTTCAGATTCTCTACGACGCGTCTTCCGGAAAGTTCGACATATTCAGGAATGAGAGAATCAGAAGAATGGGTGAGTACATCTCACGTTCCTACATCGGTGACGGGTTCGCGGCCAATTTCGCCGACGGAAGCGCCTTGGCGACATCGACTCCTGAAATGGTCTGGGCATACGGCAAGGCCGTGCGCAGCAAGGAGATGATGGACTATGCGCTTTGCCGCTACGCCGACAAGAGCAAAGGAATATTCAGAAGCCCGCATCCTGTCGCCAACGAGGGTTACAGGTCGATGAACTCGGCAAGGTTCATCCCGGACATCGCAAGACAGACCGATTCCCTGAACAGGATCCTCTCAGCGGCACCGGAGAAAGACCGTCCGGCGGTTATGGACAGGATTCTCGGTGACTTGAGGAAGGATGTTCCGATGTCCACGTGGTATGATGAGACGGAGATGTGTTTCCTGAGAAACTCCAGCGGATGGTTCTTGGGAGCAAAGGGAGGACATAACGATGAAAGCCACAACCACAACGACATCGGAACCTGCATACTCTCGATCAGGAATATTCCCGTGCTCGTTGACGCCGGGGTCGGAACCTACACCAAGGCCACCTTCGATAATAAGGAAAGGTACAAGATCTGGGCGATGCGGTGCGAATGGCACAACCTGCCGATGATCAACGGGATACAACAGGAGTTCGGAGGAGAATACAAAGCCGCCGACGCAAGGTGCGACATCAGCAAAGGTCGCTTCTCGCTGGAGCTGAACAATGCCTATCCTGACTCGGCGCAATGCGTCTCCTGGAAGAGGGAATATATTCTCAGACCATCCGGAAAGCCGTCGCTTGAGATCACGGACAGTTATTGCCTTAAGGAAAGGGTCGGCGCCGATGTTTGGCATTTTCTCGCCCAAGGCAAGGTGTACCTCCCTGGCGAGACCTGCGGGAAGCGCAAGATAAAGGAAGGTGAGATCCTGATAGAGAACAAATTGGGAGATGACACCGTTTTCACTCTGCTGTCTTTCCCGGCCGGATTCAAGTCCGAGGTCGAGACAAAGGAACTCGATGACAAAGCTTTCACGAGGGTCTGGGGAGAGCGTCTCTACCGCATCACCCTCACAGATTCCGAAAATGCCCCTCTCAAGGGGAAGGTAGTGATGAACTTCACAGAAATCAATCCATTATAATAAGATGATGAAGCATATTTCCATACTCTTGCCATTGATTCTGGCACTGATCTGTCATTCAGCTTACAGCGCCGAGTCCGGCAACGAGTATAGGAAATATGATGTACGCAGCGGACTGTCGAACAACAGCGTGAAGAGCATTCGGCAGGACAGGAACGGCTACGTCTGGCTTGCCACCAAGGATGGTCTGAACAGATTCAACAGCAAGGACTTCGAGGCATTCCGATCTTCCGCGTCAGGACACGGTCTCAACATAGATGACATCTGCGAGCATATTTCCAGAAACGAGATCTGGATGGCAAGCACCGAGGGGCTGTTCGTCTTTGACGCGGTGCGGGACAGCACATATTCAGTAGAACCCGGAGGTATTCATATTCAGAACTGCAACTGCCTTTGCTACGACAGGGACAGCAGTTTGTGGATAGGCTGCAACAATGGTCTGTACAGATTCAACGAAAGGACCGGAGAGATCAGGCACTACGGTTTCTGTTCAGATCCAGGTCGGTCGCCTATAAGGATCGTGAAAAGCCTTCTGGTGGACGAGACCGGAAATATCTATGCCGGAATGGAAAACGGGTTGGTCCGCTACATCCCTGAGATCGACGGGTTCGATGAGCCTTGCAGACTTAGGCAGGGAATATGCCTGAACGGCGACAACAGCGTCACCGCGATGCTTCAGGTCTCCCATCGCCAGATCCTGGCAGGAACACAAAACGGGCTCATCGGAGTGTTCGACACAAGGAACAACACCTTCACGGAGAGCATAGTCCGAGACAAGGACGGAAAGGCGATGTCCCTGTCAAGAATTCACTCGATATTCAAGAAATCATCGACTGAGATCCTGTTCGGAACTGACAGCGGGTTGTTCATCTACTATCCGGCCACCCAGACTTGGGCCAGGGCGAAGGGACCGCTCGGGACAGAAAGCGTCTATACATTCTGCGAAGACAGGGAGAAAGGTCTCTGGATTGGGACATATTTCTACGGGGCCAGCTATCAGTCGGCGATCCAAAGCAAGATCACCTGGTTCCTTCCTGGCTATGCCGTGAGCGAGCTGTGCGAGGACAGGTCCGGGAATCTCTGGATCGCAACCGAGAACGGAGGGCTCCACTATTTCGACACCAGGTCTTCCTCCCTGATTGACAAAGGGATAAAGACACACGACAACATCCACGCTTTGATGCTGGACGGAGACAGGCTCTGGATCGGAACGTTCTCAAAAGGTCTTGACTGCCTGGACATCAAGACAGGAAAGATCAGAAATTTCAGCAATATCCCGTCAGACACGACCTCGATATGCAATGACTATGTCTATTCCATACTGAAATCGAAGGACGGACGTATCTTCGTCGGCACGATGTCCGGCCTCAGCATTCTGGACGAGAAGACAGGACGGTTCTCCAGAGTCAAGGAACTGGAGGAGATGTTCATCGGGGATTTGGCCGAGGACAGCGAAGGAAACATCTGGGCTCCGACGAGGGATCACGGAATATTCAGGCTCTCCGCGCAAGACGGGAAGTGGAAAGGATTCAGGCCGGTCAACGGCATTCCGGACCTGCCGGCGGGTCTTAGGTACACGAGAGTCCACATAGGGGAAAGCGGAGCCATCTGGTTCTGCGGTGAAAGGGACGGAATCACCAGATACGATCCCGTGACCGAAAAGTTCACGAACTACGGTTCCTTGCAGGGATTGCCGGACAGTATGTACTACGGCGTGCTTGAGGACGGCAGCGGCAACATCTGGCTCTCCTCAAACATCGGGATTGTCCGCTACAACCCGACGACCCACTACGTCAGCACCTACACGGCTGAGGACGGACTGCAAAGCAGCCAGTTCAACTATAGGTCCTCACTCAGGACAAGTGACGGGACTATGTATTTTGGAGGCGTGAACGGATTCAACGGATTCAACCCGTTCGACCTCCCGAAGAACACGGTCAGGCCGGGCACGGTGATCTCGTCGGTCGAAGTGTACGACATCATCCCCGGTAGCAAGACGATGACAAAGCGGAAAGTCCATCCGACCGAGCGGATAAGGCTGCCGTACAACGCGGCCAGCTTTGACATCAACGTTGACTGCCTCAGCTTCTCATCTCCGGATCACAACAGTTTCTCCTGGCAGATGAAGGGACTGAACAACAGCTGGATAACCACGAACTCCTCCAAGGTATCATTCGCAAGACTCTCGCCGGGCAAATATACATTCCAGGCCAGAGGACGGAACAACAACGGCTACTGGAGCAAGGACATCGCCTCGCTCACGATAAGCATTGACCCTCCGTTATATCTGACCGTATGGGCTAAGATTCTTTACCTGTTAGGCTTTTTGTCAATCATTTACGGAGTGGGGACGCTGATGCACAAACGACAGCTGGAGAAGCGCCAGAAAGAGATGAACGATGAGAAGATGGTCTTTTTCACGCAAGTCGCCCACGAGATCAAGACCCCTCTGTCTCTTGTCAAGTCCCCGATGGAAGACATACTCGACCGGAAAAAGTGGGATGAGGACACCGAGACCGATTTGGAGATAATGAAAAAGAACATAGACCGGCTTCTGGAACTCGTTTGTCAGCTTCTGGACTTCAGGAAGATTGACAGCGGAGACGTAGTGCTCAGTTCCGAGAACCTCGACCTGAAGGCGGTCGTCACTGACATAGTTGACCGGTTCCGCAAAAAAGGTGCTGTCCAGATCACGGTCAACTCCCCGGAACGCCCGCTGGTCGGCAGGCTTAGCACGGATGCGATAAGCAAGATCATCGGCAACCTTCTTGAGAACTCATTGAAATTCGCATCTTCATCCATTTGCGTGAATCTTGACGAATTCAGGAATGACGGGAAGGATATGTTCAGGATGGAAGTCTGGAATGACGGACCGGGAATCCAACCGGAGTTCAAAAAGAAAATATTCGAGCCTTTCTTCCAGGCCACCGACGGCAAGAAAGGATTCGGGATAGGCCTCAGCCTTGTCAAACTGCTTGTGGACAAGCTTGATGGAAGGGTGTATGTCTCTGATTCCGAATCCGGCTGCGGGATGGTCGTGGAGATTCCGGTGATTCTGGCCGATGACGAGACCTCCCGCCAGGAAGAGACCGAGGGCGGCAACTCTACGACCATACTTGTCGTGGAAGACTCCACTGAGATCAGGGAATATCTTGTCCGAAACCTAAGACAAACGTTCTCTGTTCTGTCGGCAGGTAACGGAGTCGAGGCTCTGGAGACATTGGCGCAGAACAGCTGCGATGTGGTCATCTCTGACATAATGATGCCGGAGATGGATGGCTACGAGCTCCTGCAGAAGATAAGGGAGGACGCGATGCTCTGTCATATTCCTGTAATAATGCTGTCCGCACTGGATTCCACGGACTCTAAGATAAAGGCTATGCGCTGCGGAGCCGACGCCTTCATCGAGAAGCCATTCTCCATCAGTTACATAAAGGCTACCGTGAACGGCTTGATCGAGAACAGAAAGGCGCTTTACCTGCATTTCGCTTCCGATCCTGGCGCCACGATCGAGGGAGAGAACATCAAGAACGATGATTCAGAGTGGATCTCCAACCTCAACGCAATAATCCGGGAGAACCTGACCAACGAGGACTTCTCGGTGGACCAGCTGGCCAAGGAGATGGCAGTCAGCCGCTCAAGCCTCCAGAGGAAGCTCAAAGGTTTGCTCGGAGCCACACCTAACGACTACATCAAACTGATCCGTCTGAAGACCGCCGCCCAGATGTTGCAAAGCGGCTCCTACAGGATCAACGAGGTCTGCTATATGGTAGGATTCAGCAGTTTGTCCTATTTCACCAGATGCTTCACCTCTCAATTCGGCATCAGACCCAAGGACTACATCAATAAGCAGTAATGACGAAGCTGTTCTGAGAAAAACGCTGTTTCATAAACCGATTCACCTATACGGATTTATCAGCAATTTTGTACATTTGTGTTTTTACGTCACTTACTTCAAAGTGAGACAAAGACGAAGGCATAATTTTGTCTAAACAAAAAGTACAGGATATGAACGAGTTACTATCCAAATTTCGGAAAGGCTGGATTGTCTGCACCGTGATGGTTTTGCTGACACAGATGACGGCGGCGGCGCAAGGCAGACTGCTTACCGGAAAGGTTGTGGACACAGATGGAGCGCCGGTAATCGGGGCCGGGATAATTTCGATACAGAGAAAATCCTCGGGAACGACCACGGATCTGGACGGAAAGTTCAGTTTCAGGATTCCGGACGGAACGGAATCCATACTGTTCTCGTCAGTCGGGATGAAAGATGTTGTCTATAAGATAGATCCAGGCAAGACCGACGGTGTCACGATCGTGATGGAATGGGAGACCACGCAGCTGGATCAGGTTGTGGTCACGGGTTACGCGCAGACAACCGTCAAGAGGATAACCGGATCCGTGGCTGTCATCAACTCAGATAAGTTCGAGGCCAAGGCTATCTCGTCAGTCGATGCGCTGATGCAGGGTGAGGTCGCCGGTGTGGCCGTCTCGGCGACTTCCGGACAGCCGGGAACCCAGTCAAGGATAAGAATCAGAGGTGCGAACAACCTCTCGGGAACCAGCCAGCCGCTTTGGGTCGTGGACGGTGTCCCGATGCAGAGCGACTCACCGAGCCTAAGTTCCGAGCAGCTTGCCACCGGAGGCTTCGATGACATATTCGTGAACGGCATCGGCAACATCAACCCTAACGACATCGAGAGCATCACCATCCTCAAGGACGCCGCGGCGGCGGCCATCTACGGTTCAAGGGCGGCGAACGGAGTCATCGTGGTGACCACAAAGAAAGGCGAGGCCGGGAAGATGAGGATCAACTACAACAACACGTTCACTCTTTCGATCAAGCCTCAGAGGACGCTGAACCTGATGAACTCGGCCGAGAAACTGGCCTGGGAGGACGAGCTTTGGAACGAGTTCTCCGCAAGCAAGTACGAGGAATCGCTCACGGACAACACCATAATCTATCCTGTTGTCGGGATTGTCGGCCAGATCAGGGCCGGGGTCGGGGACTTCACGAAATACAAAGGCGACACAGCGGCCCAGGACGCATACATAGCGTCATTAAGAGAGAACGACACCAACTGGTACAATCTCCTGTTCCGCAACGCCTTCTCGCAGGGCCACCACCTTTCCCTCAGCGGCGGCACGGACAAGAGCACCTACTATGTCGCTCTCGGAGTCAATGACGAGGACGGAATGCTGATCCACAACAGCTACAGAAGGTACAATGTCAACTCCAAGATGACCCTCAAACCTGTGGACCGGGTCCGGATCGACATCGGAATGGAGGCGGCAAGGCAGGAATCCAGGATGCCATATTCAAGCGTGGATCCGTTCTACTATGCTTATTTCTCAAATCCTTACGAGAAAGCATACAACGAGGACGGCTCTTATGCCGCCGACAACACCTGGTTCACCCTCGGCTACTACAATGGCCGAGGAGTCGAGCAGGTGATGCCGAAGAACGGCTTCAACATCCTGCGCGAGCTGGACTCCAATTACAGCGCGACAATAAACACGAACGGAACGTTCAGAACACAGGTGGATTTCAAGATTCTGGAACCTCTGCACTTCGTCGGGCTGGCGTCATATTCATTCGCGAACAATTCGACCGACAAGGTCGTGGACAAGTACTCCTACTCTGCATTCCGCGACAGACTCGGCAGCGATGACCGCTCGCAGACCAACCTCTACGGGAATATTTCCCAGAACCGCACGAACAGGAACAGCTATGTCGTCCGCGGGCACTTCGCTTTCAACAAGAGCTTCGGAGAAATGCACACGGTCAACGTGCTGGCCGGAGCGGAGTTGAGAGGTTCGGACGCCAACACCATATTCACAAAGCGCTACAACTACGACCCGAAGACCGGAACGACTTCCCTTCCGAGCATCAGCGGGCCACAGGACGAATGGCTCCGGGAGGTCGAGAAACTGAACGGGGAATATTTCAGCAAGACCCGCTATGCGTCTTTCTACGCCTCAGCCGACTACTATCTCGGCAAGACTATCGTCCTCAACGCCTCGTTCAGGACAGACGGAAGCTCCAACTTCGGAAGCAACCGGCAGTTCAACCCGACGTGGAGCGCCGGAGCGGCCTGGCATCTTGGCGAGGAGAACTGGATGAAGAATATTCCGGCCGTCTCACACGCCACCCTGCGCGCGGCCTACGGATTCACGGGCGACGTGAACACCAGCACCTCGCACCTGCTTGTGATGCAATACCTTCAGCAGCAGTACCGTTACTTCGGTGACGAGACTTTCAACCTCGGGACAATCCCGTCTGCCCCGAACCCGGACCTTGGCTGGGAGAAAACCCAGGACGCCAAGGTTGGCCTGGACTTCGGCCTCTGGAAAGACAGGCTGACGGTGAACACTGAATATTACTACCGCCTCAGCACGGATGTGGTCACGTCCTCTCCAGTCCAGAGCACGACCGGTTTCACTTACGTCTATTTCAACGCGGCGGACATAATGAACAACGGAGTGGAGGTAACGGTAAACGGAAAGATTCTCCAGAAGAAGGACTGGACCGTAAGCGCTGCCGTGAACTTCGCCTACAACTACAACAAGGTACTGAAATACAACCCGGTGTCCAAAAGCGGAATCACCTCCAAGGACCGTTACGTGGAGGGCTACCCTACCGGCGCGATATTCAGCGGGAAATATTCAGGGATAGCGTCAGACACTGGTCTATACCAGTTTAAGCTGCGCCCGGACGCGCAGATCGCAACAGCCACCGACCTCAACAAGCCGGACAACTACCGCTACTATCTCGGCACGACAATCGCCCCTTACACCGGCGGATTCAACCTTACAGCGTCCTGGAAGCAGCTGAAACTCAGCGTCAGCGGAATGTTCTCGCTTGGTTCTAAGACCTACGAGAAGATGCGCTACCCGGCCAGCTACAGCAACACCTCCCACAGCGGAGTCAGCACGGAGACCGTCCAGTCCCAGTTCAGCGACCTGTACGGCAACCACCTCAACGTGGAGAAGGACAGGACCAACAGATGGACTCCGGACCACACGACCGGAGTGAAATACCCACGCATCTACGACTACTACGACGCCAAGTACAACTTCGCATCCTATAACCCGATGGACCTCAGCATCATCGACGCTGTCTATCTGAAAAACAATTCCTACGTCCGCATCAAGTCGATCATCCTTACGTACTCACTGCCGTCCGAAGCCGTGAAAAAATTGAGGATGAGAGGCTTGAGCTTCAACGTCTCAATGAACAACTTCTTCACGTTCACCGGCTATGACGGGATGGACCCGGAGATACCGGGAGCGACGTACCCTACCACCAGAAGCGTCTCCGGAGGCATCAACATCGAATTCTAAAGCAATGAATATGAAAAGAATATTAATGAATATATTAACTCCGCTCGCCGTCTTGGCCAGTGTAAGCGGCTGCAAGAACTACCTCAACGTCCAGCCGCAAGGCGAGGTCATCCCGGAGACCGACGAGGAGTTCACTGCGATCATCCACAACCTGCTCCGTGACATCGAGGGCGGTGGCGATGAATATGTCATCGGGAATATGGACGCGCTCAAACACCTTGAGGGTTGCGCCGACAATCTGGACGCGAACATCCGCACAAGCTCCAACCTGACGTTCTTCGCCGGCGAGGAGATCGACAGCCGCCAAAGGGCCTACGAGGAAAGCTGGAAGATTGTCCGCGACTGCAACATCGTGATCGAGAATATGAAAGACCGGACCTCGGACATCGCCCGGGGCGCGCTCTCGGCGGCATATTCAATGAAAGGGATTGTCTATTACAACCTGCTGAGGGAGTTCTGCCAGCCGTGGAGCGACTCAAAGGCAAGCGAACTACCTGGCATTCCGATAGTTGACAGGTTCGGCATCAACGACAAGCCGACGCGCGGCACCATCCGCCAGACCTACGACTATGCCAAGGCGCAGTTCGAGAACGCCCTTGCCCTGAATCCGACAGACCCTAAGTACATATTCACGGAATGGATCATCAAGGCCTACGAGGCGAAACTGGAGTTCTGGTGCCAGAACTGGGACAGAGTCATCTCGCTCTGCGAGGACATCATCGCCCACAGCGGAATATCCCTGACCCCGATTTCTGAATATGCCGGGATGATCAACGCCCAGTATGACACTAAAGGCGAGGTGCTTGTCCGCTCGCACATCAACAACTCCAGCGAGCTGGACTGGTACTTCAGCTACACGAAAAGCTATCTCGCATCCAGACCGGCGAGTGCCAGACTGATCAAGTTGTTCGGTGAGAATCCGGAAAAGGATGTCCGCTACGCCGCCAGCTTCGACAAGAAAAGGATGAACGTCAAGACGCCTGAGTGCAAAGTCCGCCTTTCAGAGGTCGTGCTGATGCTCTCGGAGGCATATTACCACAAAGGAGACAACGCTTCCGCCCTCAAATGGCTGAACGAACTGCGCAGGAACAGGATAGAGGAGGCAACCGACTTGACTATGACCTCACTTCCGGAGGTCCGGGAAGGAGACAGGATCGTTGTTGACTGTCAGGGCAATACCGTCACTCCCCTGCTTCAGGCCATATTCGATGAAAGACGAAAGGAACTCTATATGGAAGGAGACCGCTGGTACGAGCTCAAGCGCAACGGCAGGCCGGAGTGGTGGGTGATCAGCAACGGGCTGAAATACACCACGAAAGAATACCTTTACACATCCCCGATCTCGAAATCGGATGTGGATCTGAACCCTGGACTTGAGCAGAACCCAGGCTATGTTTATTAGGCACGACTTACATTTTTCAAGCAATATGAACACAAAAAGAAATATATTTGCTATATTAGCCGCTGTTTTTGTCGGCACAACCCTTTGTGGATGTTCCTATAACGAGCTTCCACCGAAGACTTCCGACGCCTCGAAAAGCTATATCAAACCGAAAGGGGAAATCCCTACGGAGGCCGAAAGGGAGGAGGTCAAGGCCATAAAAGCAGAGTACGAGGCCGCAATCAGCGCAGACAAAAGCGAATAGAATTAACATCTGTAAGTTACAGATGCCGAATATGACAGAAACAGTAGTGTATTATAGTAGTTTTGTTAATTTATTGCAGTATGTTTAGAAGATTTCTGACATTTGTGGCGGCGGCCGCGGCGGCCGTTACGATCTCATCCTGCCAAAAGGATGACAAACCTACGGTCGAATTTGCGAAGAGTCTTTACACGGTCTATGAGAAAGGAAGCGTGGAAGTCTTCGTTACAACGAACGAACCGGCCTCTTCTTCTGTGACCGTTCCTATTGTCTTCAGCGGTGACGCGGAGGCAGGAAAGGAATATGAAGCCTCGGCACAGTCTGTGACCATCGCCGCCGGAGAGACTTCCGGCTCCATAACCATCACCAATCTGGCGCTCACCGAAGGCAAGCAGATAAGTCTTTCACTAACCGCTCCTGCCGGCTATGATCTCGGCACGAGAACCGTGTCCGTTGTCGCTCCTGACGCTCAGGAGGGTCTTGTCTGCTCATTCAGTATGGCAAGAGGCTATGTGCTCGAAAGTTACGTGGCGACCATAAAGGTGACAGGAACAGTTTCCGGCAAGGATTTCAGTTCCGACAAGGATATCGTGATTCCGCTCACCATTGCTGGTGAAGGCGCGTCTGACCTACAATTCGTTCCGACAGAGGCTGAGACCAAAACCTCGCCTGCGCCGGCTCCATACGCCGTGCTTAAGGCCGGGAGCACCTCCGCCACCGTAAAGTTCACGGTACCGGCGAACTACTCTGACGACAAGGCCGCCATCCTTTCCATTAACTCGGATGAGGACTCCAGGTTCATCGCCGGGGACAACGGCTCGGTCTCCCTCGCGGTACGCGGACTCCAGACTCCTGACAAGCTTATCGGAACCTGGAAATTCAGCAAGGTTTACGACCTTGACGAACTGAACTCTTGGTTTTCCGAATATGGCGATGATATTGACGCTCTGCCTACCCACAATGACGGGTTCACGTTGACCTTCTCCAAGGAATCAGACGGATCTGTGACCGTGACCCCTGGCGGCAATGGAGACTTCAGCAACTTCTTCAGAAAGGCGACAGTGTCCCTCACCGAGCCAAAGAATATAACTCCAAACCCAGTCATCCTTGGAAAGTACACCACCTACGAGCTAAATATGTTCTACGAGAACACCGACAACATCTATCAGGTCAACACCTATTACGAGCTTTCTTCCGCCAACAGGGCGTTCAGTTCATCAAAAGAGACCTTAGGGAAGGCCGTGGTTGTGTTCAGCGTCACAGACGACGGGCTGAATGTCGAGTTCAGAGACTATGACAAGCCTCCTTTCGGAGAAACGTGGTGGGACAATGATGATTTCCAGCCAGAAATGTTCGGTTTCGCCTCCCTCTTTGTCAAACAGTAACCCCAGAGCCATACATCACAATAAGAGACTCCAAGTATAAAAACGAGGACGGCTATGAATTGTCAGCCGTCCTCGTTTTGCGTCATAGACCGGCCTCAGTCAGACTGGTCCGGACAGGGGAAGCCGCTTAATGTCCACAATGTCATCAAAAATCAAACTGAGTATCAAGATATTGCGCAATATCGTTGTCCACCGGGAAGCATTGGCGGGAGCGCGGATTCTGACTAATTTTGCAATATGATTCCCACGTTGGGTGACAGCGATCAGGCGGCGGAACGATATTCGGGATATTCATAAAATATTGAAAGGGTTATGAAGAAGGTTTTGAAATGGACGGCGATTGTCGTGGGGGTGGTATATTCATTGATCGTGTTTGTGGCGCCGGCGGTGTTGCTGCATCTGTTCTGCGACAAGCACGTCACCTACCATAGGGTGTACAGGGCGGAGGAGGCTGGGTTGCCGGATCCTGACACGCTTTGGCTCACTACGGCTGACGGGTTCAGGATCCACACGCTTGAAGTCAAGCCGGAAGGTGAGGTCAAAGGTGTGGTCATCTGCATCTCTGGCATCGAGAATCCTTCGGTCACAGCGTTTTACGGTCACGCCAGAGAATTCCGTGAAATCGGACTCACCACACTTATGCCGGATCTCCGCGGGCACGGGGACAGCGACGGAGACCGCATCTGCCTGGCCTACAACGAGACCGCCGACATCAAGGCGATCACTGAATATGTCAAAGCGACTTATGCTGACATTCCAGTCATCGTTATGGGGCTTTCAATGGGCGGGGCTGTCGCGATCCGCTCCTTCGGGGAGAATGACGACATCGACGCGCTCATCACTCTGTCGGCATATTCATCAATGCAGGATTTTATGGGTTGGCACTTCGGAAGGTTCATCACGTCTGTGCTGGCCTATCCGGCGAAGCTCACAACCGCGCTTTACGCCGGGTTCAAGTTTGGTGTCAACGGCTTCAAGGCCACGCCATTGGAAGCGATAGGGAATCTGCACGGAAGACCGGCGCTGATGATGCAAAGCCGCGATGACAGCCAAGTGCCGTTCATCTGTTTCGAGAAACTGACTGAGAAGGCCGCCACTGTGAGCGAAGACCTGCGCACATACGTTGTAGATGGCGACGAGCATTTCATCACAGGCTCGTTCGGGATGCCGGAGGAGGACGAAGCCTACAATTCCGTCCTGATGAAGTTTGTCAAAGATTTCATTGGAAAATCGCCTGACGGACGATGACTCCTGGCGTGCAACGGTGTAGGTGCAGTGCGTTGCATAGCCTTTCAGCTCCTTCAAACTATGCAACGCCTTCGCCATACCCCCACCTAAATCTTTTCCATCTTGTAATGCAAGGCCTTGAGTTCCAACGCCGCGCCGACACAGTACATCGCGGAAAGCGTGTGTCTGAAGACATTGAACGCCTCGACGCTCTGCGGCTCGACTCCCTGCCTCATCATAAATGAATATGCCTCCCCGGCCAAAAAGGCGAGGTTCTTCGCGATCTCGGCCGCTTCCATCGAATTCAAAGGATGTTTAAGAATATCCCTGGTCACGTGCTCGTCCAGGTCATCGAATCCTCTGGAGCCGACCAGTGATGAATATCCTTGGTCTTTGTACCGGATCCAATCCTTGTCCCACCAGCAGGCGACGGCCATTCCGATGTAGGCGGTCCAGGCCAGCACCACCTCCGGATAACCGTTGAACTCCCTGACAGCGTCACCGGAATATTCCAAGGCTATCGGTTCCCATCTGGCCGTGATGTCAGGGGTGCTCAGCAGCATTCCGTCCAGCAGCCCTCTGGCCGTGCTCAGCTCCACAAGCCTATCGACCAGGTCACTCTCGTATTTCTCGAATATGTCCATATCCTTATGTTTAATCCTACAATCAGCCACTTCGACAGGACCGGTGACCGAAGGGGTTCGGGGAATCCTTTCCCCGTGCCCCTTTGGGGCTGTCACGAAGTGACTGGGGGTTAAATCAAAGATGGTGGCTAAAAAGTCTTTTAGTCACCATCTTTTCGTGCTCTGCTAGGGACTCGAACCCTAGACCCACTGATTAAGAGTCAGTTGCTCTACCAACTGAGCTAGCAAAGCATTATGTTTTGAGCTGCGGCCTAAGCCTTTTGCTCTGGAAAGAAGCGCTGCTCCTTTTGTGATCCGTTCGGGGCTCGAACCCGAGACCCCAACATTAAAAGTGTTGTGCTCTACCAACTGAGCTAACGAATCTTTCCAACCTTTTCAAGAAGTGGTCTTCCTGATTGGGATTGCAAAGGTAGGGCATTCAGATGAATTATCCAAATATTTTTGAGAAAATTTTACAAAAAAGTTAGTTCCTTCAAAAACACTGAATCCGCCGACCGAGCCCACTGAGGGAAGGATTTGTCCGCTACAAACTCATTATCAGCGAAGTGCAGCAACAGATCCAGATCAAAGCTGTCCGAGCTCACGGCCGGACGTGGAACCGCCCCGTTCTCCTTAACTCCATCGGAGTCCCCGCAATCCATCCGATATCCTTCAGTGGCATCGTATGCGTTGCACTTCTGCTCTATGTGCGAGGGCACCATCAGCAAAGGTTTTCCCAAGTACATAGCCTCGCAGACGGACTCAAAACCGGCAGTGGAAGCGTAAGCGTGGCAACCGGCCATCTGGCGCAGGAACTCCTCGTCATTCAGATAATAGAAGGACAGTGTCTTATCGACCACCTTCACGGGAGCCTCGTCTGCCCTGTCCCAGAAAAAGCGCAGCGGAACATCCGGATGAACATAATGCCACTCCAGAACATCCTGCGAGAATCCGGCGTTCAGCATATATCCGTGAATATACCCGCCGTCCCGCACAGCCGGGTCATCAGTGCCGTCAGCCCGGCGGAGACAAAGGACTTCCGGGCGCAGGAGCGGCGGGACAACCTTGATCTTCCGCTTAGGGTCATCACGCATCGGCCTGAAACTGAGCGCAAGGACCTTGGCCGCCCCCCACGCCACCATATTCGTGAAAAAGTTCAGGGCGTAGTGGCCTGAATATCCGGAAGAAGGGAACTTAAAGTCTTTGTGGAGGAAGAGGAATTGGTGTCCAAGACATATCATCGGTGACTTCAGACGGCTGAAGCGGTATCCGAGAGTGCCGAGGATGTCATAGAAATTTACCACGACATCCGGCCTCAAATCCTTCAGTCTCTGCGAGATGAACCGGATGGACGGGACGAAGCCGGCGATGTGCAGGACATTGTACAAGCCTGTCTTCAAGGAACTTGCCTTGCGGTTCGAGGCCGACGGCACGAAATTGAAGCTTTCGAACATCTCGACCGGAGCCTGGATTGTCCGCGCGAAGAAAGACGGCAGCCTGCGGGCCGGGCTCTTGCCGACCAAGACAGCGGCAACCTCGTGCCCGTTCTCACGCAGAAGCCTTTCCATCGAGATGGCCTGGGTCAGATGCCCTCTCCCCTCTCCCTGAACGATAAAGACGTACCTCATACAAAAGCCTACCTCTTGCCTGAATATTCCTTGATCCTTTGCTCGTCGGCAAGAGGGCAGACAAGCACATTGCCTTCCTTGACCGCCACGATGTAGCCCTCCAGACCTTTCACTATGACCGTGCCGGCATCCTCCGCGTGAACAATGCAGTCCTTGCAGTCAAAAAGACGGACATCCTTTCCTATAACCTTGTTCTCCCTGCAGGCCGGATCAGCGGCGCAGCCATCCGGTACGGGATCACCGTCCGGTGAAGGGATATGCGCCTTCACGGAGCTGTAACTGCCAAGGTCAGACCAGCCAAGATCACCCTCGATCACATAGATCTCATCGGATTTCTCCATCACCGCATAGTCAATCGAGATCTTCTCGCAGGTCGGAAAGAGCTCTCTGACGGCCTCAATCTCTTTATCAGTCCCGAATGACACCGCGATTCTATCCATCACGTCCGCGATCTGAGGGGCGTGTGCCCTCATCTGCGACACAATGGTCGAGGCGCTCCATACGAATATCCCGGCGTTCCAAAAATAGGTCCCGGCGGCAAGATATTCCTTGGCGGTCGCGAGGTCGGGTTTTTCCTTGAACTCACGCACCTTGACGACTTCCTCAGGACGTTTCTCTTCCGCGAATATGTAGCCGTAGCCGGTCTCCGGGCGCGACGGTTCGATGCCGACCGTCACGATGCGGTTCCCTTCAGCGGTGAAATTCAACGCCTTGCGGATTATATTCGAAAATTTTTGTTCATTCAATATCAGAGCGTCAGCCGGTGTCACGACAATGTTGGCGTCCGGGCAGACGGAGGAGATATTCCAGCAGGCGTATGCTATGCAAGGTGCGGTGTTCCGAGGCTCAGGCTCAGCAAGAATATGCCCGGCAGGGATGTTCGGCAACTGCTCCTTAACTATCTCCACATAATCGGCCGAGGTCACGACCCAGAAATTCTTAAGCTCACAGACCGGCTGGAACCTGTCCACCGTCAGTTGGATCATCGTCTTTCCTATTCCAAGCAGGTCGATGAACTGCTTCGGCATTCCGGGAGTGCTGACAGGCCAAAGTCTGCTGCCGATTCCTCCCGCCATAATAACAACGTGTGTCTCCATAACAATCAACTGGTTTAGAGTCTGTCTTGATTAGAACCCCAACCAAAACGTTTTCCTATCATTTGTAAATTTAGGAAAAATCGCCGATATCCAATGATTATTTCGTAAATTAGCAAAACAAAACGCGAACTTTTAATTTTTGACATTATGAAAAAGTACATCGCTGAGTGCATCGGAACAATGGTTCTGACACTTCTTGGCTGCGGAACCGCAATGTTCCTCGGCTGCAACACGGCCGCCGGAGTAGTCGGCACGGCTGTCGCCTTCGGTCTGTCGGTAGTGGCTATGGCCTACACCATCGGAGGCATCTCCGGCTGCCACATCAACCCTGCCATCACCCTCGGTGTCGCCCTTTCCGGCAGAATGAGCTGGAAGGACGCTCTTGGCTATTGGATCGGCCAGGTCATCGGTGCGGTTATCGCCGGCGCGATCCTTCTCCTCCTCACGAAAGTTGTCGCCGCCCCTGACCTCACAGGAGGCCTCGGGACCAACGCTGTAGCCAACGCCGGTGGAGCAGGCGGAGCGTTCCTCGTAGAGTTCATCGCCACGTTCCTCTTCGTGTTCGTGGTCCTCGGAACGACTGACAGCAAGGTGGGAGCCGGAAACTTCGCCGGTCTCGCGATCGGTCTGTCCCTCATCCTCATACACCTCGTGTGCATCAGGCTCACCGGCACATCCGTGAACCCTGCCCGTTCCATCGGACCGGCCCTCTTCGCCGGCGGACAGGCCCTCAAGGATCTCTGGGTGTTCATCGTCGCCCCACTGTGCGGCGGAGCCCTCAGCGCCGTTGTATGGTCAGCCATCGCTCCGGCCAACGAGAAATAAGCTGTTTCATCGGGCCGCAGTGCCTTTGAACCACTGCCACACACGACAACGTCTGGCAATTCTTTAAGATATTTCCCGCGGACGCACTTACGTTCGCGGGATTTTTCATTGCGGATAGAAAGAGGAATATTTCTGAATATTCTTGCGGATTATAGAAAATATTCATTACATTTGCTGCGTAATCACCTGCGATATGCACTGACAAATTTCCCTCACATACGCACAATGAACCGGACGAAGGTCCTGAGGAGGGTGTATTGTACCCTGACGGCAGGAACCGGGTGGCCGGTATTATGTGGTTGGCCGACAGCGTCTTGTCAACCATTATGTTCTTTGAAATATTTTGTGCGTATGAACAACGACAAATGCCAGCTTGTCGCCTGGACGGAAGGCGGTAATGTGAAGATGAGCCTTGACCTGATCAAGGAAATGTCCCAAGAGTATCTCGACAGGATCAAAAGTCTTGAGAGCACGGTCTATAAACGTCACAAGGCCGGAGAGGAAGTCCCGTTCATCCTTGCGCTCAGCTTCGCGCGGGAGGAGTACGGAAACTTTCTGAACGAGTCAGGACTTGCTTTCCTGGCGCTCAGACAGTACATCGAGGCCGCGGACGTCTGCACTTCAGGCAGTGACCTCAACTGGTCCGACTGCGACGAGGGATTCATCCTCTGCGGCCCGCTGAGAGCCAGATTTCTGGAGATGTACACCAAGGTCAGGAATATGGTCGCCGAAGATCCTTCGCTCGGCTTCGCTTTCGACCAGAGCGGACTCAAGGATGAATATCTTGACATCACATCCTGCCAGAGATCGTGGCGGAAAGAGTCCGATGAGAATCTGGCCAACCTCCTCGCCTGGAGATTCGGCCGGTCCTGATCAAAGAGCTCCCTGTCAACAAGCCTGTACCTTTAACAAAACGCGCTCCCTGCCGGATTTCCGTGCCAGGGAGCGCGTTTTCGTTCATAGACGTAACGAAAGCCGTCTCATCATCAATAACGAGGATATCCAGGAATGGACATAACATCCAAAGCGACATTCGTTTCAGAACGTGACGTGATAAGCCATACCTGGTTTTGTGTCGAATTCCAGGGTGGTCTGACCGTAGCGGAGGGCGCATCGGGAGCCGGCGCTGGAATGGATGACGGCTTTTGTCAGCCTGCCGGTGGACCATTCGAGATCGACCTCGAAGCCGCCTCTGGCGAGAAGGCCGGTGACTTTGCCGGCCGGCCAGGCGGAAGGAAGTGCGGGCAGCAGATGGAGGAATCCCAAGTGGCTCTGCAACAGCATTTCGGTGATGCCGGCCGTGCCGCCAAAATTGCCGTCGATCTGGAACGGAGGATGGGTGTCCCACAGGTTGTCCAGAGTGCCGTTCCGAGAAGATTCCGGAACAGTTTGTAGGCTCTGTCTCCGTCATACAATCGTGCCCATTGGTTCAGTTTCCAGCCCATACTCCAGCCTGTGGCCCCGTCTCCCCTATGGTTCAAGGTGACTCTGGCGGCCTCAGCGAGCTCAGGAGTCGTCAAAGGAGACAGAGTGTGTCCCGGATGAAGCCCGAACAGGTGGTTGACGTGCCTGTGATGGTCATCAGGATCGTCTATGTCCCTTGACCATTCCATCAGCTGACCGAAACGGCCGATCTTGTACGGAGGCAGGGCTTTTTCCACGGAAAGCCATTCGGATCGTTCCTCTTCATCCAGACCAAGAATCTCGGCGGCCGCCGCCGCGTCCAGCAGAATCTCCCTCGCCACCGCATTAGAGGACGTGGCACCCTCGTCAACAGGGCCGTGTTCCGGCGATGTGGACGGAGCTGCGGAGTACGAACCGTCAGGCTTATGCCAAAGGTAATCGACTGTAAAACGGGCACTTGAGCGGAGGATTTCGTAGGCGGTACTACGAAGGAATGCAGTGTCACGGGTGAAGTCATAGTAATCCCACAGATGCGTGGCAAGCCACGGACCGGCCATCGGACAAAGGTTCCAGGTCATATCCTCGGAACTCAAAGGAGAGGCGAAACCGAAAGGATTTCCGGAGATAGATGCGATCCAGCCACGGACACCGTAGTACGAGCGCGCCACCCTCTCCCCTGGCCCGACGAGCGAGCGGACATATTCAAAAAACGGCTCGGCGCATTCCGGCAGGTTGGCGGAGCAGGACGGCCAGTAGTTCATCTGGATGTTGATGTTGTTGTGGTAGTCCACATTCCACGGGCCGTCAATGCCATTGTGCCATATTCCCTGAAGATTGGCAGGGAGGTTGCCGGGGCGGGAGGAGGCGATCAGCAGATAGCGGCCGAACTGGTAGTAAAGTTCCTCCAAGCCGGGATCGGAAGCGCCAGAGCGATAACGTTCAAGGCGTTCAGGAGTAGGAAGATCCACAGATTCTCCTCCCAGCGACAAATCGACCCGTCTGAACAATAATGAATAGTCGGAAATATGCTCGTTCAGGAGAGCATCGTAGCCTTTCGCAAGCGCCACCTTCATCCATTCATCAGTCGTCACCAACGGCTCCACTCCGACATAGGCCTTAGGGTCACCAAAATCCGGATCATAGTTCATCCTGTAATCGGTGTCGGCGGACAGATAAAACACGACCTCATCCGCCCCCGAAGCCTCCAACGCCCCTCCCTTATTGGAAAACGAGCCACCCTTGACCGTCATCCTGACGCGCACGGCGTACTCCATCTTATTGTTCTTCAATCTTCCTGAATATACAAGGCCATCCTTCCCGTCAGGCTTGACACTGCCGTCAGCGGTGGGATTAGGTGAATATTCCATCCTGAGATTCTGCGTTCCGGGACGGTCTGCACGGAACCGCATCACCATCACGTTCGCCGGATACGAGATGAAATATTCCCTTGAATATTTTATCCCTCCGCTGTCGAAACTCACCCGTGCCACGGCATCTTCAAGAGACAGAACCCGGTGATAATCAGCGATAGAGGCCGAATCAATCCCCGTCCAGATTTTCAGTTCCCCGGCAGTCGTGTAACTGCCGAAACGGAATTCCTTCTCTTCCGAACTGTCGTAAGCCACAAGCCCGTTGAAGTTCTTCCGGGTCAGTTCCGCCGCCTTGTCGTAATCGCCTGCCTCGAAAGCGCTGCGGATTTCAGGAAGGACTCCGGCCGACTCCTTGTTGGCGTTCCAATAATGTTCCGCCCCGCCGGAAGTTCCCGGACCGCCTCTCCAGAGACTTTTCTCATTGAGCGTGATCCTCTCCGCCTGAATAGACCCCAGCACATTGGCCCCGATGCTCCCGTTCCCGAGCGGCAGCGACCGTGACTCCCATTCCGGATCCTCTCCCCCACACCACGCCGGCTGCTGCCGAAGCGAGGCCGGAGTGTCAAAGCGAATCTCGTACCTGTGTCTCTCCTGTCTCTCCCGCGCCCCGCAAAGAGCGCAGACACAAATCAATAAATATGTTATGAATATCCTCCTGTCCATAAACACAAACGCTTTCCAATATCACGCAAGATAAGAATATGTTCCCGTAATTGGAACAGACTCAAGAATATTCATTGTGTTTTCAAGAACTTTCTTGTTGACTAACACAGTATGCAAGCTGTCACCGAACAATTATATACGGATTGGCGACACTCGCATTTTGTGAATATGGCGGCACACAAAACCGCCCTGAGTACAACGAGAGGCCTGTGGATATGCCGCCTGTGGTTTCTGGATCCATAGGCGGCATACGACCGGGCCTCACAATGGAATAGAAGCATAATCGTATGCCGCTGTTTTTGCAAAATAGCAATACATACGTCCTTTGAAAAGGTGATCATATTCTGAAGGTCGCCGAATGTTGCGGATCATTGACAGATAACTAAGCCGGCCGTCAGCCTTGATTTGAATGCTGGCGTGGGACTGCAATAGTCATTCATACCTTCATTATGACGGAAACATCACGCACCTAACTTCACGACTGACGGGAATGAACGGCAAATACGATCAAGTTCCAATGTCAGATATCAAATCCCCGAGCCAAGGTTGGTACTTATGTCACGGTTTTAGGCAACCTATCGGAACAACGAGTACTCCGTCTTCCGGGCGTTTGTAGGCGAAGTTGCCGATGCCGGTCAAAACCATCATAAACGAAGGTGTTTTCATTCTGGTGGAGTCGATTTTTGAAGATAATGTCTTAAGGCTTTCCGCCCCCTCTTTGATTAACTCTGCACCGCCTATCTTCACTTCTACCAATCCATAAGAACCATTCCTTAGATGTATGACCGCATCACATTCAAGGTTGTTCTTGTCCCTATAATGATAGACCTTGCCATCCAATGCATCCGCATATACGCGAAGATCCCTTATGGCCAATGCCTCGAAAATGAACCCGAATGTCTCCATATCATTTATCAAGTCTTTAGGCCCCATACCCAATGCCGCAGTGGCTATTGACGGATCAATAAAATACCGCGTGTCTGAAGTCCTTATTGCCGTCTTGCTCCTTAAGTTTGGATTCCAGGCAATAGAATCCTCAATAACGAAAATTTCTTTTAACGCCTTGATATAACTGTAAACAGTACTGTCTGACATCCGCTCATCCCCGTTGCTTTTGATGTCCGCAAGGATGGTTCCGACTGTTGCCTGTGTGCCTTGGTTTCTGGCGTATGAGCGCATAATCCGCTTTGTCAATTCTTCATCCCTGTCAATATCATCAACCCGTTTAATATCATTGCTTACAACAGAATCATAATAGTCGAATGCCTGGGCCAACGCCGCCTTCTCACTCTTTTTCAGAACAGCCTTTGGCCAACCTCCACGACAAGTAAGATAAGCGAGCCTGTCCAAGTCTATGTTACTGACGCCATCAACAGTGTCTGGATTGATGAACAATTCCTCCAAACTGACATCTCCTGTGGAATCCTCCGACTCCCATAAGGACATAGTACGTAATCTCAGGCGGGAGATACGTCCGGTCCCAGTGTGATGGATATTCTCCTCCTCAAAGATGTTTCCACTCTCATCTTTCTTCGGTTTTGGCGGTACAGCGGAACCAGTGAGCATAAATTGACCGTCCTCGTTACGCTTATCGACCTCATTCCTTACCGCATCCCAAAATTGAGGCGCGATCTGCCATTCATCAATAAGTCTGGGTGTTTCTCCCGCAAGAAGCCTTGAAATGTTCGTTCTCGCCAGAGCTAGATTTTGGCCAAGAGTGTCCGTGTCGGCCATTGATAGAATGCTTCTGGCCTGTTGCGTTGCCAACGTCGTCTTTCCGCAATACTTAGGCCCCTCTATGAGAACGGCACCGAAGGCTTCTAGTTTCTCTGCAAGCAGGCGGTCTGCCACTCTATTTTTATATCCATTCATCCAATAATAAATTTTGGACAAAAATAATGATTTATCTTATTAAAGACAAGGATGTTAAATGAAATTTGATGCGACAGTTGGCCGATTTTTGATGCGACAGTTGGCCGATTTTTGATACGACAGTTGGCCGATTTTTGATACGACAGTTGGCCAGAGATTAAGGATTCTCTGCAAGGTCATACCGGGAACTGTATACTTTAGTCCTGTCTTGATTCAAGGATTCGAACAATTTCAGCTGGAGTAACCACGAAGGGTCTGATAGGGAAATGCTTGATATTTCCAGTTATGAGATAAGAATCCTCTTTTGACAATGCGATCTCATAAAAGACGATATCCTTCGGATCAGGAAACTCTGCATCCACCGCAGGTGTCCTGTCAAGGCATAGGCCATCTGTCACAATTGCTTTAAGGACTGTCACAATCAAGGTTTTATCCAAATGAAATTTTTCCCTTGAAAGGACAGATCGATACTCCTGAAGAATCTCATCATTATACAGTGGGACAATCCGTTCCGTCACAATAGCCCGAAAGACTTTCATCGGGTTGGATTCTATTGATTTTGAAATCAGAGCTGAAACAAGTACATTGGTATCGACTACAGCAAATATCCTATCGCTCATTGCGCACCTCCAGAATCTCCGCATTGATTTCATCCAGAGACATATCCTGAGCACCGGCTTCTTTAGCCTGCGCCCTCATTTCGATAAATGCGTTCCAGGCATCCTGATTTATCTGTCTCTTTGAAGATGCCTTTATCTCAAACGGAATCTTTCTTTCCCGTACAACAGCTTTCATAAAGACAGTGATGGCAGCGGTGCTGGTAAATCCAAAATCATCGCATATCATATCGAACTTCTTCTTCAGAGTTTCATCCACTCTCATAGATAATGTTGACTGTGCCATAACGCTAATTTAACATTTAAACACAAAAATAATATATTACACCAACAATTACAACACAATGTATTGATTTTCGCAATCAACATTACGTGCTTGACAAGTGTCAAAAACATTAATCGCAAAAGAGAAGAGTGACCGAAATGGATTCCGGTCACTCTTCTCTTTATGTTGATCCGAACAAAGTCTTTTATATCTCCTGCCGCTTGCGACGCCAGTTGAGCATCGGGAGGAGGAAGGAGATTACGGCGGCGCCGAGCCAGAACCAGCTTACGTAGGTGAAATCGTGTTTGGTGACGGTCTCGCCGAGCTTGTTCACTACCTCGACCGTATTGTTGTCCAGAAGGAGGCCGGTGACTACGTTCTGCAAGCCGGCGGCGGCGTAGGAAGCGACTCCGACGATGCCGAGGGCGGCTCCGGAGGCTTTTCTCGGAACGAGGTCAATGGCCATCAGACCGCCAAGGAAACTGATCAGAACACCGATGGCGATACCGAACAGAACCATTGACAGGATGAGCGTGAAATGACTGCCGTTTCCGAACAGGAACAGGTAGAGGGAAATCGCCTCAAGGACACCTGCGGTGAAGGCGGGATATTTCCTGTCTCCCTTGAATACCTTGTCGGACAGCCAGCCTGAGAATACCGTTCCCAGCACTCCGAAGATCGGGTTGATGCCGATGATCGCGGCGGCGGCTTTGAGGTCATATTCATAAGTCTCCTGAAGGAAGATCGTGCCCCACTCGTTGATGGCGTAGCGGCTCATATACATAAAGGCGCTGGAAAGGGCCAGAATCCACACTCCGGAATTGCGGAGAACGGCTTTCTGAATCTTTCTGGTCTCGGCGGCCCTGGCCTCGGCGGACTCAGCGGATTCCTGCGCGGCCGGTTTCTTTGTCTCCTCGCCGGAAAGTTCCTCGATGGACGGAAGTCCCTTGCTCTCAGGCGTGTCGTGCAGCCAGAACAGGATCAGAAGCACTCCCAGAAGGCCGGCGCAGGCCGCTCCGAAGAAGCCCCATTTCCAACCGAAGGCTGCGACAATTGAACCTACGAATATAAACGAAAGGCCCTCACCGATGTTGTGCGAGGCGCTGAAAAATCCATAGTACGTGCCACGTATCCGCAGCGGGAACCATCTCGAAAGTGTAACGATGGAAGGCGGAGAGCCCATAGACTGAGCCCAACCATTGATGCCCCACATTATCGCGAACACTATGAATATGATGGAACTGCTGATGCCCGCGCTGACCGCTGTGGCGCCAAGCACTCCCATAATCAGGTTGGCGGCCGCAGACAGAACCAGACCGGTGGCCATAAACCTTTTGACGTTCGAGCCGTCGGCCAGGAATCCGTTGACGAACTTGCCCACGGCGTAGGTCCAGTAAAGGCAGGCGCCGATGATACCAAGCTGCGTGGCGTTGAGCAGACCGGCGTCGATCAGCGGCTGCTTCATCACGCCCATCGACATACGGCACACGTAATAGAGCGCGTAGCCGAACGTGATGGCTATGAAGGACTGGAAGCGGGAACGTTTCCAGACCTTGTCAGTGTTCTCCGGAGTCACCTTTACGGCGGACGGAGAACTTATTCGGAAGAAATCAAGAAATGAAGCCATTATCTATGAATATTATGACGGCTTCCTAATCGTGCAATCCCTTACTGCGGAGGTAAGTGAGAAGCTGCTCCGGACGGTCGGTCTGGATGAGGGAGGTGCCGAAGGCGATAACCTGATCGTAGATGAGGGCAGGATCACCACAGTCAAGAGCCTTGTCATCGTCCAGATAACCGCAAAGACTTCCCCAGATGGTGTTAACCCAGAGTTTCGAGCCGGAGTCGATGATCTTCTTGAAGCAGTCCTCGACCTCAGGGGTCAGCTTCTTCCAGCAGACCTCGTAGGCGAGAGGCACGGTGCCCGTCTCCATATATTCATTGAAAAGTGCCTTTCCGGCCTCTTTCTGGATGTCTATGATAGGCATATACATCATATTGTGCTCGTGGGCGGCCATCTTCCCGGCTACCTCGGCGACAGGCTTCTTGCCCTTGATCAGGATCTGGTCGGTGACTCCGAGTTCCTCGGTGAGGGCGAGAACCAAGTCGTAATATTCATAGCCCTGGTCCACGTTCACGCAGATGCGGTCCTTGCAGCACTCCAGCGCCTCGCGGAGGGTGCAGATGTGCAGGGAGTCGGTGGCAACGCCGTGCGCGCGCTTGAGACGGAACTTCTTGAGCTCATCCAAGGTGTAGTCGCTTACAAGCCCTTTTCCGGTGGTGCAGCGGTCGATCGTCCTGTCGTGAGAGAGCACGAGAACGCTGTCCTTGGTGAGCTTGAGGTCGAGCTCCATAATGTCAGCTCCCATCCTGATGATGGACTCGATGGCCGGGATGGAGTTCTCCGGATAGTTGCGCCAGTCGCCTCTGTGGCAGGCCACTACCACATACTTTGAGGCAGGGTCGTGCATCTGCGCGACGATCATCTCAGCCCGGTTAGGGTACTTGGTCACATCAACCACATTCTTCTTGGCCGTACCGCAGGAGCAAAGGCACACCGCTGCGGCGGCAAACAGGTACAAAATTCTTGCTTTCATATATTCATAAATTTTTAAAATATTTTGTCAGTCAATGCCGGCAATCGTTTAAAATCCGCGGCAGGCCGCTTTCTAAAGAAGTTTCCTTAGTTCAGCGAGGGCGCAGGAGATGTGGTACTGGACCGTCTTGGGACTTATCATCAGCGCGTCAGCGATCTCTTGGTAAGTCTTGTGTTCGTAGCGGTTCATCCTAAAGATTGTCTTCCTTAGGACAGACATATCCTCCAAAGCCTCGTCTATGCTTTTCAGCAACTCGAACGTGTCCATTTGGAACGACGGCTCATACTGCTCCGTGCTGACTCCGACAGTGGCCTTCTGGTACCTGTCGCGCACGCCCTTGCGCTTAATGAAATTCAGGACGGCGTTGTGCGCCATACTGAACAGGTAGGACTTGAGCGAATCAACCTCACGGAGGGCTTCACGGGAGTTCCAGATCTTCAGGAACATATCCTGCGTGATGTCCTCCGCCTCCGAGGAGTTCTGAAGCATACTGAACGCGAAATTTCGGATGCGCCCGGCATACAGAACATAGAGGATGCCAAGAGCCTTGACATCCCCTCCTGCTATCTGCTCAAGTAACTGCTTGTCTTCATTAAGCATTTCACCTGACAAATATAACGATTATTTACCACTTTCTGACACGGACCTTGTACATATCAATGTCAACATTGATGATTCTGTCCGGTGCGGAGGCGCTGATGTTCCTGCTGTAGCGGATCTTGTGGGAAGACCAGCTCTCGTCTCCCTCCGGGATGGTCGCGTCCGTGTACCAAACCTCGCCGGTCTCGGCGTTGTAGTTCAGGGATTTCAGAGCGGTGGAGCCTGAGAACAAAGGCATCTCCGTGAACTGCTCGGTCTCGACATTGAACAGGTAAGCCCTGCTGCCCGCCACTGTGATGGTGTTGTCGTCCACACGGTTGATGTCGTGGATTCCGTCTTGAGGAGCCGTGATGCTCTTGACGAGCTCGAACGAAGGCTTGTCGGTGCCGAGGCCGTTGATCCTGAATATCTTGATAACGTTTCCGCCGGCGGCGTACAAGACATTCCTCTTGTAGTCCCAGACAACTCCGTGGCCGGAATAAAGGTCGGCGTTCGCCAATGAGACCTCCGACCTGGCCGAATTATAGATATGCACCTTGTTGTGGTTGGCGGTCGATCCCGTTGATGTGACCACAGCGATGTAGCCTCCAGGGAGATATTCAGCGGAATGGGCGTTAGGCAGTCCGGTCGCGTGGAAAAGTACCTTTGAGGTGGCGTAGTCCAAAAGGATGCACCATCCGTAGGAGCTTGTCAGCAGCAGTTTGGTGCCGTTGTCCACGAACTTGCACTCGTCCAGATGGTCGCAACGGTCGGCAGCGAGTCCGAGCTCAGAGGCCGCCGTCCTTGCGTCCCACGACCAGACAAGTCCTTCCTTGTAGGAATCCTTGGCGACTGCCGCGTTGATGACGAACACGTGGTTGTCTCCGCAGAAAACAAGTTCGGTCGATTCGTCCTCGGCCAGCTTCTCGGTGCTGATCCTCTCGCCCGCCTCAAGGACGATCTCGCTGTGGTTGGCGGCGGTGATTGTCTGGCCGGAAGAAGTGGTTATCTTTGCGGTGAAGCCCTTTGAAAGGGTGACAGGAGCGCAATAGACAGGGATGAACACAGAGTTCGAGCGGCAGTCCACAGGAGTGGCCGGAGTCATCTTGACGGACGCTGAGCTTGCGGTGAACGTGCCCTCCGCGATATCAGCGGTGACCTCACCGGCGAGGTTCTCGCCACCGTTGGCGGTCAGTTCAAGTGAAGCGACATCGTAGTCCCCCATCGCAACGTTCACAAACACCATACATCCGGCAGGCTTAAGTTTGAAATCGCAGCCTTCGTAGGAATTGACATTCGCGTTCGCCACATCAAGCATAACAGGGACCTCGGTTCCGTTCTGGTTTGTCGGAATGGTATATTTCACAGTCTTTCCGGACAGACGCACGTCAGCTCCGGAAGGATACCAACTCAACACTGTGGTCTCAAGCCGGGAAGCCTGGACGTTGAACAGGAAATACGAAGAACTGCTTCCCGTGATTATCGGAGAAGCTTCGGCCCTCTTCGCGATTCCATCCGGCTCCAGCATTATGACACCTTTGTCATCGGCTCCCCAAGCCGGTGTGACAATCGCCCCTGCGGTCTTGAAGTCCTTGCCAGCCTCGTAATATGGACTCAAGGTTATCTTAGCCTTGACCGCAAGATCCCTTATCTCGGAATCCTTGTCCTCCGAGCAAGCGCCGGCGGCACACAAAGCAAGCGCGGCCGACACAATGGATATAAACCTTATCTTATTCATTCTCTTCATTTTTAATGAATATCCCGACCCGGCCGCAGGACTTTTCCCCCACGGACCGGGTCAGAAATGATTACCTTAGGCAGCAGGAACCGCAGATGTCACCACCGTGGGTGCTCCATCCGGAGGCTCTCTCGCCGCCGACATATTTGCCGACCATCAGACCGTTGCCCGTACCCTTGTTACTTCCGATGAAGGCTGAGTAGAACACACCGTCAAGAAGGTTGTTGCCACCCATCTGCTTCTGGTTTGTGTCATCAGCGTTCTCGCTCCAGGATTCCTTGATCGTTCCATCACTATTGAAAATATAGGAAGTGTTGCCGTACTGTCCGGAAGTGATGTAGAAGTGGTTCTCGGTGTCCACGCAAGGGTGCGAGAAGTTGAAAGCGTTGGCCTTGCCTCCATTGGAGAGGATATGCTCGTAGCTCCAGTTCACCTTGGTCAAATCCTTGTCGATGTTATAGACGTGGTTGTCCTTGCAGCCGACGAAGACGGTTCCGTTCGGAGCCACAACCGGCTCGTAAGGGTTATTGCCGGCGAACACGAAGTTGTCAACGATGATCTCCTTCTTGGCCAGATCAATCGAGCTGAGTCCGGCGGCGACAGGGACATACATAGTGTTCTTGTCAGCGGCCACGGCAAAGCCGGAGATCCCGACCATATTCGCGCTCATCGTCAATGCCTTGAGCAGCGAGCCGTCCGAAATGTTCAGGAACGTTATGGTCGCTCCGGCGCCAACGACAAGCTCTGGTCCGTTCACGAGGAGACCAGCGACCGCCGTGCCAATGGCCGCCTGCCATTTCTTCGCGCCGGAAGCGGCGTCGAGGGCGAACACATTTCCGGCCTTGTCACCGATATAGACTTCCGTACCGGCGGCATTGACAGCCGGCGCGGCGCTCTGCATTGAGCCGGCCTCGGTGAACTTCCATTTGAGCTGTCCATCAGCGGTGACAGCATAGAACTGACCTGAGGATGTGGTACCATAATAGATGTCACCTGTCTTAGGGTTGACGGTCAGAGGGTTGTAACTGCCCGAATTGGTTTCAGGGACATATTTCCACTTAATATCCCCGCTGATGACATCGAATGCGTAGAGAACAGCCTTCTTGTTGAAGGTGATATCATAGACGGTCTTTCCGTCAGGCGAGAAGACCGGGCAACTGCCCTTGAAGCCCTCGTAGTTTGTGCCGGACATCTCCCAATCGTTGAAGAATACGACATACGGACGGATTTCCACCTCAAGGGTCCAGGTCTTTGTCTTGCCCTTGATGTCAGCGCTCAGGGTAACCTGCTGCGCTCCGGTCGCGATGAAGCCCTTGGAAACCTCGACACCTTCGAGAACCTTTCCGTCAGGGAATGTCCACTTGACATTCGTCGCGCCAGGATAACCTTCGGTGTTGAACGTGAACTTGATCGGTTGGTTGATGGCAGCCTTGCTCCTGTCAAGGGTGTAAGGAATCGCCAAAGTCGGCATCGCCTTGATCTGCGCAGCCTCGGCCGGTCCCTTAGCATAGTTGGCGACAAGGGTGAACGTGTAGTTCTTGTCGTTTGTCAGGCCTGTCACGTCATAACTTTCCTTGTCTGCCTCGATCTCGGCTTTCTGAACGTCGGTCTCGGCTCCTTCCATAAACCAAGTCAGGGTGTAGGAAGTAAGCAATTGGGACGGACGGGTCCAAGTCAATGTGACAGTCGCATCTGAAGCGTCCGCGTCAAGGTCAGTCACAGGGAGTCTTGAGGTGCTCGGCCTCGCCGAAACCTCGACAGGATTGGAGATCAGACTTCCGTAAACCGCCTGGACGGAGAACACATAGTCGTCTCCATTGGCAAGTTCTGTCACAGTATAGTTCTGAACATCGGTGCGGATGGTCAGTTCAGAGCCTTTGGTGTAAGTGATGATGTATTCAGTCGGATTCCATCCCTCCGGAACAGACCACGACAACTGAACCTCCTCATCACCCGGAACTGCCTTCAAATCAGTCACCTGATGACGCGGCCCTCCTGTCTCGGGAATATCCTCCTGCCAGCAGGAGCTTACCGTCAGACAAGCGATCGCCGCAATGATGCAATATAATATTCGTTTCATTTCTTTTCAGTGTTTATCAATATCTTAGTGTTATCACCTTCATCAGAATCCAGGATTCTGCCAGAGGATGGAATCATCGTTCACTATCTCGATCTGATCGTGAGGAATCGGGAAGAGAAGGTTGTGTGAGTCAAGAGAGTATCCAAGATTCTTGAACAGATCCACGGCCAGCCCAAGACGGACAAGGTCGAACCATCTCTGTCCCTCAAGGGCGAACTCCCTTCCTCTCTCATCAACCAGTTCCTTGATGAAGGCATCCTTGCCGGAGACCTCAGCCTCGGTCAGCTCAGGAAGGCCGGCGCGTGTGCGGGTCTTGTTGAGATACGTAAGGGCATCCGCGATCTTACCCTGCTGTCCCAAAGCCTCGGCGTACATCAGAACGACGTCAGCATAACGGAGGAACGGGAAATCATTGCCAACCAGCGTGGTATATGTGGCATCGTAGGTGTCCATATACTTGTTGATCGCATAAAGTTTACCCGGTGTTATCTCCTGATACTCCCCAATAAGGGCATACCTGTTGTCATCCGCTGAATAGACAGACTTGAACGCACCTGTCGGATTAGGCCTCAGCTTAGGGTCCGCGATGTTGGTGCTGTGCCAGTAGCCGTGACCGTTGTCGTTTGTCTTGTTATAGTAGATGGCGAAGAGGATCTCCTTGTTCATCTTGTTGGCAACATCGAAAGCGGCTCCGGTGGTTGCCATAAGGCCAAAGTTCGTGTCCTTCATCGCATCCTCCAGCACGGTCTGCGCCTCGGCGTACTTGCCGAAAGTCAGATAGACCTTGCCGAGAAGAGCCTGGGCGGCGATCTTCGTCACTCGCCCGACCTCAGCGGAACGCTTGGCCGGAAGGAGATCGATCGCTTCCTTGAGATCCTCGATAAGAAGGTTGTACATCTCCTCATCCGTGCATCTCGGGATTGTCTTGGCCTGGACAGGTGTCACAACGGTACGTGTCACAGGCACGACTCCGAACACCCTGTAGAGGCTGAAATACCACCAGGACCTCATAAACAGGCATTCGCCACGGTACTTGTCCCCGTTCGCGAGAGTCTTGCCGGTCATATGGTCGAGAACATCGTTGCAGCGGTATATTCCGTTGTACCAAGCGTTCCAGATATTCGTGAGAATCGCATTGTTGGATCTTTCCTGGAAATGATCGAGATCGTACCTGTCCTGAGTAGAGACCGCCATTGCGGTGAGCTCACACTCGTCACTTCTATAAGCCAGTTCGTTGATGAAAAAGCCCATCTGGGTCTTCAGCTTGTCGTAGCAGCAGTAAACGCCCTGGTTGAAATCATCATCGGTCTTGTAATAGTTGCCTTCAGTCACGGTGTTTGCCGGGTATTGCTCGAAAAAGCTATCGCCACAGGAGGCAAGGCTAAGTGCCGCAAGGCCGATCAAAGCTGATTTTATGATATTCTTCATATTCATTACAGATTAAAGTTGATACCCACGCTGAAGGTTCTTGAAAGAGGGTAGGAGCAATAGTCCTCGCCCGGGCTGAGGGCGTTGGTTGACCTCTTGTTGACCTCAGGGTTGTAGCCTGAATAATGAGTCAGGGTGAACAGGTTCGTGCCCTGGATGTAAACCCTCATCTTTGAGATGGTCGTGCCGCGGAACCACTTGTCCGGCATTGTGTAGCCGAGGGACAGGTTCTGGAGCCTCAGATAGGATCCGTCCTCAAGATGGAAGGTCGATGTGCAGGAGCCGTTGTTTCCGGAGGATTTTCTGGTGGCCCTGTTGAGGTTACCGTAAGGGAAGCGGTTCAAGGCCTCCTTCATCATATTCGAGGACGCTTCCATATTCAGAAGGTAACGTCTCTCAAGGTTCAGAATCTCGTTGCCATAGACTCCCTGGAAGTTGGCGGAAAGGTCAAGTCCCTTCCAGCCGAGCTGAACGCCGAATCCGTAGTAGAAGTCAGGCATATAGTTGCCGACGATCACACGGTCGGAATCCTTGTCGAGCTTGCCGTCGCCGTTGGCGTCCACAAAGCGGAAGTCACCGACAGTGGTGGTCGGGAAATGAGGGTACGAGTCGAGTTCCTCCTGGTTGTGGAAGACACCGTCCTGCACGAGCAGGTAGTAGCAACCTACCGGATAGCCGACTTTCGTGATGTAGTTGGCTCCTGAATATGAGGAAGCCACGATCAGCGGAGCGTCCTCGTCACCGAGCGACAGAACCTTGTTCCTGTTCAGCGACCAGTTGGCGTTCCAGTCCATAGAGAAGTCACCGAATGACTTATGGGAGGTCAGGGTGATCTCCACACCCTTGTTCTGCATCGAGCCGATGTTGACATTCGACTTCGTGAGACCTGATACGGATGACACAGGAATATTAAAGAGCATATCCGTGGTCTTGGAATAGTAGAAGTCTGCGTTGATGCCAAGAAGTCCGTTCCAGAGGTTCGCGTCGAAACCGATGTTGGTCTGGGTGTTCTTCTCCCACCCAAGCTCGTTGTTGGCGATCTGTGACGGGTACATCGAAGTGACGAGTCCGTTGCCAAGGTCAAGTGTGTTGGATCCATAAAGGGCCAGGTAAGCCGAGTTACCAATCTGGGCGTTACCGGTCTGGCCGATGCTGGCGCGCAGCTTGAGGTCGTTCAGCCAGTTCTTGGTCCATCTCATAAAATTCTCATCGCTTATGCGCCAGCCGGCGGATGCGGCAGGGAAATATCCCCACCTTGTGTTCGGGGCGAAGCGTGAGGATGCGTCACCTCTGATCGAAGCGGAGAACATATAGCGTCCCTTGTAGGAATACTGCGCGCGGACAAGCCAAGAAGCGAAAGTGTACGCGTACTTGTCGTTGTAGGTGTCGTCGATCGAGATGGTCTTGCTCTTGGTTGTCCTGATCTTGTCGTCACCCTCTACGCCCGTACCCTTGATGGCGGAAGTCTGGATGGCCTGTTTCTCAGCCTCATAGACAGCCACGGCGTTTATGGAGTGCTCACCGAACTTTCTGTTGAACGAGATCTGGTTGGTGACGTTCCAGTGGAAATATGACTGCGTGTAGTTGGCCGCCGTAGGAGCCGAAGGCTTGTCGTAATACTTCAGGTTCTTGAGCGGGATGTAGGACGGACGGTAGTAGTTCCTGATGTAGGAATAGTAGTCACCGCCGACCGTGACCTTATATTCAAGTCCCTTGATGAACTCGTAGGAGGCGTGGACGTTGCCCACAAGATTCAGTTTCTCTCTGACATCATCGATCTCAAGGGCAAGGGCCACAGGGTTCAGCACCTCGTTGGTCTGGGTGTCCCAAGTGTTGAACCTCATATAACCGTTCATATCCCAGTTGTAGGATCCGTCAGAGTTATAGACAGGGAAGACCGGAGGTGCCATCAAAGCCGACGCGATCACACCGTCGCTGCCGTACTGGCCGTCAGAGTTCACATAATTTGTCTTTGAATATGAAGGAGAGAAGCTTACGCCATATTTCAGCTTACCTTTCTTGCCGTCAAGGTTGGCCCTGAGTCCGTACCTCTCGAAGTCCGATCCGATGATGGTTCCCTCGCGGTTGAGGTAGTTCAGGCCAATATAGTAGTTGTAGTTCTTCGTTCTGGCGGAGACGCTGAGGGCGTGCTTGTGCGAGAGCGCCGTGCGGAAGATCTCGTCCTGCCAGTCAGTGTTCGTCAAAGTGCCGGTCTTGTCCTGAAGATAGGAAGTGATGAGAGGATCGACATTATGATAACTCTTCGGACGACCGCTATACGGGTCTCCGATGGAGCCTGTAGGCACTTCAAAAAGATAGGCGCCGTCCCTGGCCTCTTTGAATATCTCCGCGAACTCGTAGGCATCGAGCATATCGATCTTCTTGGAGACATTGGAGACGCTGAACTGTCCGTCGTAGGAGATGACCGGTGTCTCTGAGTTGGCTCCACGCTTTGTGGTGACAAGGATGACACCGCAGGATCCTCTCGATCCGTAGATGGCGGCCGCGGAGGCGTCCTTCAGAACCTCAAGGCTCTCGATGTCGCTGCCGTCAAGATTTGCGAAAGCCCTTGAGTCGCAAGGGATTCCGTCGATTACATAGAGAGGGTCGTTGCCTGATGTGGCGGACTGGACACCCCTGACCCTGACGGAGACGTTTCCGGAAGGCTGACCGCCCAGGTTGATGACCTGCACACCAGGCATCTTGGCGGCCATAGACTCACGGAAGTCCGTGGTAGGAGTGTTGGCGAAGTCCTCGGCCTTGATGGACGCGATGGATGTCGTGACATCCCTCTTGTTCTGCGCGCCGTAACCGATGACCACAACATCATCCAGCTTGATGGCCTCTTCCTCAAGCACGAAATCGGCCTTGGACTGGCCTGCGGCCAATGTAGCGGAGGCGCTGTTGTAGCCGATGATGGAAACGTCCAGGACAGCGTCCTCGCTCTTGACCTTGAGCTCGTAGTTTCCATCGATGTCTGTTCCGGTTCCGTTGTTGGTGCCACGCTCGATGACCATAGCGCCGATCACCGGCTGTCCGGACTTGTCAACGACCTTTCCGGTAATGATTTTCGGGCCTAAGGTCCCCGAAGCCTTAGGTCTGGCTTCCGGAGCCTTTTTGCTCAAAAGGATCTTCTGGTCCTTGAATTCGACCTTGACACCTGGAAGCACCTTCTTCAGGATAGCTTCGATGTCCTCGTTCTTCGCCGTGACCGAAACCTTGCCGGCAAGGTCAATGTCGGTGTCCACATAGGCGAAAGTGTAGGAACTACCGGCCTCGATAGCCTTCAGGAGTTCCTTGACTGTCACATCCTTGACATTCACGGTCGCCGTCCTGCTCTGAGCGTACGCACCGAGCGAAAGCCCGAGGGCGCACAGCACGCAAAGCACGGTTCTGGTGAATGAAGGAAGAATGTTAGATATTCCTTTCATTAATAATTTGTGTTTTTGGTTTTGTTATCAATTGTGATTGTCTTTCCTTGACGCTCCCAGCGGACCGGAAGGAGGGTTGAGAGGATCTCCATAATCTCATCGACGGATTCATCCTTGACCGTCAATGACATACGTTTGTCCTTAAGGTTGCCGAGGTCAGCCGCGATCTTCATCTGGTACTTGTGCGAGAGGCTTTCCAGAATGTCGCCGAGCTTCACATTGTCGAATGCGAGGCGATGCTCGTACCAGCGGCAGCAGTCATCGGCGTTCACCGCCGTCACCTCAGTCCTTCCCCTGTCCCAGGAATATTTCTGGTCAGGCCTGAGGATGACGAGTTCCTTGCTTTCAGTGTCGGAGACCTGCACGGAACCGCTGCGGAGGATCACCTCGGCGGAATGTCCGACAGGGTCGCTGACAATGTTGAAAGTCGTTCCGAGAACCTTGACCTGAAGGTTGTCGTGCATATTCACGATGAACGGGCAGGCCTCGTTTCTGGTGACCTCAAAGTAGCCTTCGCCGTCGATGGAGACATTCCTTGCGCTCTTGCCGAAATCCTGGTTGTAGGACAGCCGGCTGTCCCGGTTGAGCCATACGCGCGTGCCGTCAGGCAAGGTGTAGGAGCCGGCGTTGTCGGACGAAGCGATGAGCACGGTCTCCCTTTCGGGAACCATATTCAGTCTCGCGACTGTCGCGCCTCCTATGAATATCGCCACGGCTGCTGCGGCGGCGGTGACACAGTAACGTAATGGCTTGCTGTGCAGCAGATTGGACAGCCATCCGAGTCTTTGAACCGTTGGGGCAGTCCCTTCGATGCTCGCTGAGCTTGTCGAAGCGCCATCCTCTCCCAGCGAAGCCATAAGCCTCTCCAGTCCGGCCGTCAAGTCGAAATCAGGAGAGTCCGAAGAGACAGAGTCCCAATATTCCTCCAGCAAAGCCTTCACCTCCGGTTCATCTCCATACGCGGCAAGCCACCCGAGGTACCGTTGTTTCAGTTCATCAGAGACCTCCACACCGCTGAAGAAGAAATCCAGGATGCGTCTGTAGTCTTCGCCCTTCATTATTTGCCCGCCTGGGTGAATGTGTAGGTACCTGTGTAAGAACCGGCCTTGAGGCGGATTGTACCTGTACGGTCCGCTCCTGTCGTGTTAGGCTGAGTGATGATTTTGGATTCGCTGATGCCCTTCACTCCTGAAGCGGGCTCGATGGTGAACCAGTCCTCGCCTTCAAGCGACCAGTCACACGTGGCGCTGATCGTGATCTGATCGGTTCCGCCTCCCACCAACGTAGCAGGTGTCTTGGCGGCCAACGTAGTCTTGATGACGACAGTGTCGTGCACCTCGGACACAGTCTGTTTCTGGCAAGCGGTCCCGCCAAGAAGCAGCGGAACGACCAGAATGAGTTTTGTTATGAGTTTTAGTTTCATGGAGTATAAAAATGTTTTATATAAGGTAAGACACCTTCGATGCCCTATATGCTAAAAAACGATCAAGACTTTTTATCAGGTAATCCTTAAAAAAGGCTATATTTGTATGATATAAAGCCATGTCAAAGGATAAGAAAAGATGATTCTGGATGAAACGATATTCGAAGGGCTGTACTACAAGTACAGTGACAGGCTTTACAACTTCGCGTTCAGGTTCGTGTCGGACGAGCACACAGCGCAAGACATCGTGCACGAGGCCTATGGCACGCTTTGGGAGAAATTCGAAGGAAAGGAAAGCGACGCATGGCAGGCTCTTCTGTTCCGCATTGTACGGAACCGGTCGATTGACACACTGCGCCACCAGTCATCACTCAGAATTGTCAGTCTCACGGATTCTTTCAGAAATGTCTGCGACGAAGGTCTCTATCAGATGGATTTCGCGGTCAACGACTCCGACCGGAAGACAATCTACGATGAACTCACGGCGAACATCCACAGCATCATGGGCAAGCTTCCTGACAGATGCCGCGAAGTGTTCATGATGAGCAGGTTCCAAAATATGAAGAACAGGGAAATCGCGGAGGCTTTGAAAATCTCTGAGAAGGCTGTGGAAAAGCACATCCACAAAGCCCTGACGGTGTTCAGGAAAGAATTGGACGGCCTCGCCGGCAACGGGAACGCGGATCTCCAGAGCGGAGCCGCTCATCTCTGGCTGCTGTTCATCCTCACCTGCATGGTGGATTGATCACGGACATAGGGTTGAATATAAGAAGAAAGGGTGGCTAAAAAGTCACCCTTTCTGAATATTACGTCATGACAATTATCTATAGCAGATGCTGAACTCGGCCAGACTGCACAGAGGAACCTTCAAGGCTCCGCCCTTTCGTCCTGACGCCGTCACGACAAACTTGACGTACTTCGCCTCAGGCTCGATCTCCGCAGCGTGAACGTTACGGTATGCGCTCACGCCGGTGTAGTCGAAATCGCAGACCTTGGTGTAATTCTCACCATCCAACGACACTTCCAGATGCCCGCCTTTAAGGTCGGACGCATAACGGTCCTGACGGCGGTACAGATCAAAGTCAGAGATGCACACCGGATTCGCCAGTTCATATTCAATGACATAAGGCAGTTTTGATGCCACGACATCGGTGGTCTGATAGCCGGATTCCCATTTCGTGTTGATCTTCCCGTCCAATGTCAGCTCCGGCCCGGCACCGATCTTATAGGTGTTGCAGTTGCGGACCTTGATGTCCGACTGGCTGTAATGATGCCTGTTGAACATATTCATCACTGACTCAGACTCACCTTCCACCTTGAAGCCGCCTTCCGACTCGACACCGGCCACAAGAGAATAGTACCTTTCCTGCGCCTTGGACTTGTCGATGCGCACAGTATAGACAATCTCGGAGACACCCGGGGTGAAACCTTGCTCAGAAGAGGATGTCACTGAATATGACCCCTCCGGGAGAAGTGAATATTCAGCCTTGTCAGACGGGACGTTGAAAGTGAACTTCACGCCGTTGTCCCAATTGTTCTCGATGCTTGTGCGGACCTTATATTCAACAATGATGAATCCGTCATTGTCCTCAAGATTGTCGAGATCCGTCTCTGACACGCCGGATTTGTCCAGTCTGAACGCCATCATGCTCATGTCCGGGACGATGACGGTGCTGCCAAGCTCATCGGTCTGGGCGTCGTTCACGCCATCGGTGAGGCATTTAAGCCTCAACGCCACGGCATAGTTCCCAAGATCGGAATAGTCAGGCTCGGTGGAAAGTCTTTTCAGAGCCTCGATGTTGAAATCCACCTTGAACGTGGCTTTCTTGTCCTTCATCTGGAGGTCAGACGATTCCAGAGACCAGCAGTCGGCAGGCAGAGCCTGAAGTGACGTGGAGTTCTCCTCGTTGTACCTTTCCAGCACGGCGGCGTCCTCCGACAGCCTCACCTTTGGATTCTGGTCGTAATAGCTGCCACAGTAGGCGTTCACCTCAGCCGTGAACGAGGACTGCACGTCATAGAATGTCTCCGTCTTCTGGTACCCGTTGTTGAGGATGTACACGGAAGGGTCGTAAAGATTGTCCTCCAGGTGGCTCGGCTCGCAGGCCGCGGCGGACAGAAGCGCGGCTAAGCCTATAAGAGTATATTTTCGTTTCATAATGATTCTTTTTTAGAAGTCGTTTCCAGTTCTACCATCCGTAGTTCTGAGTCAGTTCCGGAACCCTGTCAAGCTCGGCCTGATTCATAGGAAGGACATAGTATTTCTTGGTGAACACCCTCTCGGACTTGGTGCCGGCCTCTCCGAAAGTGTCGAAAATGGACGTGCGCCTCCAATAATCACCGGAAATCTTATGGTCAGACGCTCCGATGTTGCATCCTACGACCTTGCCGTTATCCTCCCTTTCGGCTATCATCCAGCGGCGGGTGTCGAAGTAACGTTTCCCCTCGAAGCAAAGCTCGACCATACGCTCCCTGCGGATGTACTTTCTCTGGAGATCCTTGTCGCCGATGATCTCAGGATAGACCTCGTCCTCGCCGGTTCCGATCGCCGGGACCCCGGCCCTGTGGCGTATCATGTTCCAGTAAGTGAGGATGTCCGGATTCGCCGGGTCATATTCATTGAGAGCCTCGATGTACATCAGCAGCACATCGGCATATCTGATGATCGGCCACGAGAGGTTCCCCCACCGGCTTGACTTCGTGTCCAGATCCGGATCGATGAACTTGAGGCAGACGTAACCTGTCGGAGTGTAGTTGTTCGACGTGATAGGACCGGAGTTCCCGTTCCTATAGAACTGAATGTTGGCCAGCTTGTTCGTGCCCATGATCCATGTCTGGCCGCTCCAGAACACATTGGCGTAGAACCTTGGCTCGCGGCCTATGTACATGTTCATGGTCTCGATGGCGTCGTTGGCTTTCAGGTTCTTAGGGATGGTGGAGAAGAACGGGTTGACGAACTTCTGAGACCCGGTCTCAGTGTAGCCGGAACGTGGATCCACCTCAATGACGCCCGCGCCGTTGTCGTAGGACTCGTCATCCATGTTGGTGATCGGATAGTAGCCGTTGTCCATCGCGAAAGCGTCCACAAGCTTCTGGGTCAGACCGATTCCGCCGTATCCGCTCGCCGAGACCGGAGTCTCACCGACCCGCCAGCTGCGTCCGCCGCACTGCACAGTGAATATGTTCTCAGGGGAATTGAGCAGCACCGCAGCGTTATGAATATTCTCAAGCGGAGTGGCGTTCTCGTCATCCACAAGATTGTACGTGTTCATGTCTATGACAGCCTTCGCCGCCTCGGCCGCCTGTCTCCAACGGTTTTCGTCATATTCAGTGTTGAAGAGCTTCTCGCCGTCCTTGTTCACGATGCCGTCATAAATGCCGGTGCCGTTCTGCCCGTTGAAAAGAGGGCTGGCGTTGAACATGAGGAGCCTGGCCTTCATCGCAAGGGAAGAGCCTTTCGTGGCGCGTCCGATCTCGTAGGAGCTTCTCGTGTCAGGGAGCTCGGTGGCCGCTTGGTCATATTCATCGCAAAGCCAATCGACTATCGTGCTCCAAGGAGACCTGTCCACCTTTGACACATTCGGGTCGGAATAGTCCGACTGCCTGTCCCCGAGCCAAATGACAGGGCCGTTCCATTTGAGCAGCTCGGTATAGTAGAACGCCCTGAGGAAACGGGCCTCGCCCCGCCACATCACTTTCTCATCATCCGTGAGCTGAGGGCAGTCCTGGACCTTGGACATGAAATATGTCGCCTCGCTTATTCCCTGATACAAAAGTCTGTAAACCGCATGACGGTAACCGCCGTGGGTTGACAGAGGGGAAAGCTGGTTATGGTTCAGCAAAGCGAAGAAACGTGAGCCGGTGTAGGCGCAGGAAGCCTCGTCGCTGGCAGTGATCGCGATGCCGGATGAGGAACCGTAACCTTCCGGGGACCATTCGCTCGGAATGTAGGTATAGACATTGACAAGATATTGCAGCGTGGTCGTCTTCTTGTCGAATATGTTCTTTGAGGTCAGCTGGTCGTCAGGCTGCCTGTCCAGGTAACTGTCACAGCCGCAGACCGCCAGCGCAATCATCAGGATTATTGCTGATATATTCTTCTTCATAGTACTTCTTGATTATTAGAAACCGATGTTCAGACCGATGTTGGCCACTCTGGTGTTAGGGTAGTTCGACGCTCCCGTCTGGAGATCCGGATCCCAGAGCTTGAACGGAGCGAAGGTAAGCAGATTCGTTCCGGACACGAAGACACGCAGCTGGCTCAGGCGCATCTTCTGGATCAATCTCTTAGGGAAAGTGTAGCCGAACTCAGCGTTCTTGAGCCTGATGTAGCGGCCGTTGACGAGCCAGAAGTCAGATGACTGGTTGTTGTTCGTCGCCTCGGTCGTGGTAAGACGCGGGTATTTCGCGTCGGTATTGCTTTCGGTCCAGTAGTTCCCGTAGATGTCGGAGAAGACGTTGTTCGCCGCCATCTTCGGCTCGGTGAATCCGCGTACCATAGAGGAGTTTATCGAGAAACTTACGTGGGCGTTGCCCTGGAAGAAAACCGACACATCGAATCCCTTCCATTGGGCGGACACACCGAAACCGTACACGATCTCAGGCACGTCGGTGTACCCTATGGCCTTGACGTCCTTGCTGTCGATCACACCGTCGTTGTTGAGATCCTTGTACTTGATGTCGCCAGGACGTACCTCGCCGAGAGCGCTCTGGTCCGGAGACGTGGCGATGTCAGCCTCGTCCTTGAACAGTCCGTCGGACACATAGCCGAATGTCTGCCATCTGGCCTGGCCGGTACGGTTCATGTACTTTTCGATGTAGTCCGGCTGGTCCTGATCCTCGATGACGTTACGGGCGAAAGTGAAGTTACCCATCGCCGAGAAGTTCACCTGGCCGATCTTCTGGTCGTACTGCAGGGAGCTGTCCCATCCGGAGTTCCTCATCCGGCCGATGTTGACGTAAGGCTTCGTGGTGATTCCGATATATTCAGGAATGGAAGACCTCTGAAGGAATATTCCCGAACGCTTTTCCTTGAACCAGTCCACCTGCACGCGGAGTTTGTCGAAGAACGAGACATCCACGCCGACATCCAGTTTGCGTGATTTCTCCCAGCCGACATTGTCGTTGGCCCATTCGCCGCGCCGGTAGGACGGGTATGAGGTCACCGTCTCGCCGAAACTCCACTTATCACCGGAGTTGATTGTCTCCAGGTAGATGAAACGGCGGTTGCCTCCGATCTGGTCGTTTCCGACAATTCCATAGGAGCCCTTGATTTTCAGCAAGCTGATGACATCAGCCAGGCGTCCTGTCCAGAATTTCTCGTTGGAGACCAGCCAGCCACCGGCCACTGACGGGAAGAATCCGAACCTGTGTCCAGGCGAGAAGTTCTCGGATCCGTTGTAGCCGGCGTTGAACTCGGCGAAATACCGTGAGTCATAATTGTAGGTAGCCCTGAAGGCCACTCCCTGATGTCTGTACGGCAGGGCCGCATTGCTGGAGGTGGCACTGGAGCCGATATAGTTCTTCTGTGACTGCTGATAGAGAAGGAGACCTGTGACGCTGTGGTTTCCGAATGACCTTGCGTAGTTCAGGCTGGCCTCCAGATAGAGGGAACGCCATCCGGTGTTGGAATATGAGAAATCCAGTGTCTGCGAGCCCTGCACAAGCTCAGTAAGGTGCAGTTCTCCGTTCTCGTCCCTGTACGCCTGACCGTATTGCTCAGGAGTCCTGGTGCGGTTCTGGTAAGCGTTGTTCTTGGCGTCGAAAGAGCCTTTGACTGTGGCTGTAAGTCCATCGGTGAGCCACGAGAAATCGTGGGTGAGGGACACGAGAGACTGAGCCGTGTTATAGAACGCCTGCTTGTAACCGGTCTGTGTCAGAAGGGCGTACGGGTTGTAGCCCATGTTAGTACCCGGTCCTGGATAATGGCCGTCCGAATAGACCATCGGGAAGATCACGGACGGTGTCTTCAACGCGGCCGACCAGATCGAGCTGCTGCTCGTTCCGCTCTCGTTCTTCTGCTCGAAAGTCGTGGCGAGATTGACGTTCATGGACGTGTGGCGAGTGAGTTTCACATCCACGTTCGCCCTGAAATTGAAGCGGCGGTAATATATTCCCGTGTTGTAATCCGCGGTCGGATCAGTCTTGAAGAGTCCGTTCTCGTTGTAGAAACCTCCAGAGATGTAATATTTCACGGAGCTGGTTCCACCGGAGACGTTGACGTTCGCCCTGGTGTTGTTGCTGAGGTTCTTGAATATGCTGTTGACCCAATCGACATTAGGGTAAAGGTCCGGATCCTCTCCGCTCAAGGTCTTGCGTACCCTCTCCGCATCGAAATATTCAGTCCCGGAAGCCACATTGTACATTTCCATGTACTGTGTCGCGCTCGCCATCTCCGGCACCTTGACTGGGCTGGTCACACCGTTCTCGAATTTGATGCTGACCTTTGGTTTGCCCTCCTCTCCGCTGCGTGTCGTGATGAGCACCACGCCGTTGGCTCCTCGCACTCCGTAAACGGCCGTCGCGGCGGCGTCCTTGAGGACGGAGAATTCCTTGATGTCCTCGACATCCACAAGGTCAAGCTCACGCTCTACTCCGTCGATCAGGACGAGAGGGTTGGCGTTGGCTCCGAAGGTGCTGATGCCTCGGATCCAGAAAGTGGATCCCGCGCCAGGCTCGCCGCTCCTCTGCACCGACACGACTCCGGAAAGCCTTCCGGCGAGAGCGTTGCTGATCTTGGACACCGGAATCTTCACCGCGTCCGGAGCGATTGTGGCGATGGCGCCCACGATACTGGCCTTCTTCTGGTGGCCGTAGCCGACAGCCACAGCCTCCTCCAAAGTGTTTCCATCCTGCTCAAGGGCAACGTTGATGACCTGTGATCCCTTCTTTATCTGGACATCCTGGGCTACATAGCCTATGCAGGACACGCTGATGTAGCCGTAATTGCCTTTGAATGAAAGGTTATAGCGGCCATCAAGGTCGGTGGAGACTCCAATCGGAGTGTCCTTGACCCAAACCGCCACTCCGACAAGCGGCTCGCCGGTCTTGGCGTCCTTGACGGTTCCGCTGACCTCCGTAGATTTGTCATCGCCGGTTGTCTTGCCTGAGGTCTTTGCCTCGGTTTTGGTGATCGTGATGATCTTGCCTTTCAGCTCATACTTGAAAGGCGGTTTGACTATCTGCCGCAAGACAGTCTGCACGGACGCCGAGTTGAAGTCGGCCGTGACAGCCGGAGCATCCCGAAGAATTCCTGTCTCGTAGATGAAAGAATAGCCGGTCTGGCGCTCAAGTTCCTTGATGACACCAGTCAGAGGCTCGTTCTTGAACCGCTTTGTGAACGACTGGGCGGAGATGAACTGCCCGGTCATCACGAGAAGCAAAACAAGAAGCGCGCTCTTGAAAACAAGTTGTCTCTTCATTTTTGTTGAACAGTGGGTTTAGTTAACGTTATTAGTTTTGATTGTATGTCATTTTTCTGTGATCGCGATGCTGCTGTCATCCTGCCATGCCCACGAGATCGGCACAATTACGGCCACCGCCCCAAGCACATCATCGATGGACTCACGGGTGTCGAGTATGACACGGAAAGTCTTGTTCCTGTATTTCACCGGATTGTAATGAATCCGCGTTCCGTACAAGGATGTCAGTCTGGAAAACAGCCAGTCAAGCGTGACTGACTCGCAGTCCAGCTTGCCGTCAAGCCATGAGCGGTACTGGCTCACATCCCGCCTGGACTTGCTCATGGAACGGTCGATACGGTTGTAGGAGATGACCTCGCCCGGGCTGAGATAAATGTAGTCCTTACCGGTCTGGAACTGGATCTGTCCCGTAAGGAGGGCCGCCTGGATTCCGTTCTCGCCGTTGTAGGCAGAGACGTTGAACGAGGTGCCTTTGACAGTGATGCTGGCATCGTCCATCCTGACAATGAATGGCTTGGACGGATTCTTCGTGACATCGAAGAAGGCCTCTCCGGACAGCGTCACTTCCCTGCCCTTCTTGTTGAAATCCGAATCGTAGGTCAGGGTCGTAGCTGAGTTCAGCCAAACTTTGGACGAGTCCGGAAGCACGACCAGTCTCGTCTCCAGATAGGCTGTCGAGAAAGTGGAGACCGGATTCTCCTTGTCATTGAACAGATTGAAGAACAACGCCACGATGACGGCCACCGCCGCTGCCGCCGGGACGGAAATCCTCAGCAGCAAGCGTTTCCACCGGCGCGCCTTGATTTTGCCCGTAAGTCTGGCGTAGGCCATCCTCTGCCCCGCAGTCGGCCTCTCGCTGTCACACCAATCCTTCTCCATCGTCCTGAAATCATCCATCGACAGCTTACCGTCCGAAAGGCTCTCGCGGATGGAAACCTCATCCTCGTAAGTGGATTCGCCACGGAAATATCTGAAGCATTTCTCTTTGATCCGATCATCTGAAATCCTTCTGTCGTCTTTACTCATAATGACTTTAATTATTTCATATAGATATTTAACGTTTAACCGGACTTTTACCCTACCTTTGTTTTCAAAAGAATATTTCAAAAGATTCCACGGCCTCTTGCTCCGCGATGATCGGTACGTATTTTTTTGCACGAAGTGACTTTTCGGATGCAATCATACATATTCCGGAATCATGCGAGGTAGGGTAAATCGGAGTCGCTGCGTTTTATAATGCAGGATATTCAATACTAATAACACAAAATTCAGATCATGAGAAAAATTTCCTTTCTGCTGACAGGCGCGCTGGCCATTCTGGCAAGTGCCACAGCATCAGCCCAATCAGAGCCATCGGACGAGGTGAAGGCTCCGGACTATTCCGGCTATATCCTTACTCCGGAGGCTCCACACACTCCCCGGATCAACGGAGCCAAGATCTATGGAGCCCGTCCAGGCTCAGATTTCCTGTACAAGGTGGCGGCGACAGGTGACAGACCGATGACATTCTCGGCCGAGAACCTGCCCAAAGGCCTGAAAATCGACTCCGGAACAGGTGTGATCACCGGGAAGGTCAAGAAAGCCGGCACCTATAATGTTACGTTGAAGGCCGCCAACAGCCTCGGCGAGGCGAAAAGGGAGTTCAGGATCGTCATCGGAGAGAAGATCGCGCTGACTCCTCCGATGGGTTGGAACAGCTGGAACTGCTGGGGCAACACGGTAAGCCATGAGAAAGTGATGGCCTCCGCGAAGGCGATCCTTGAAAGCGGACTGGCGGACTATGGCTGGTCGTACATCAACATAGACGATGGCTGGCAGGGACTCCGCGGCGGAAAGGAGAACGCGATCCAGCCGAACGTGAAATTCCCTGACATGAAAGGTCTTGTGGACTCGCTGCACACCATGGGATTCAAGGTCGGCATCTATTCCGGTCCGTGGGTGGCGACCTACGCGGCACACATCGGCACCCAGTGCGACAACGCCGACGGCACCTACGAGTGGGTAAAGAAAGGGCTCGTCAACGAGAACTACAGGATGGTGGATCCGTCCGGCGAACTGACCAGAGAGAAGCTTTGGTACAGCGGAAAATATTCATTCGCCGCCCAGGACGTGCGCCAGTGGGCGGAATGGGGCTTCGACTATCTCAAATACGACTGGAACCC
>CAKVCK010000019.1 GCA_934725575.1 uncultured Bacteroidales bacterium | reverse complement strand
TCGACCCCGACAACTTGTTCATCTTTCCTAAAAAAAGAATCAACGCTCTCTTTTTCGTTCTCGGTACTTGTTGTACTTCCTTCAGTCTTTTCAATGAACTTGTTTTGTTGTTTTCAAGAGATTGAACTTGCGTTCCGTTCCTGAAAGCGGGTGCAAAGGTAGTACTTTTTTCTTTCCCTCCAAACTTTTTTTGACATTTTTTCGATAATAGTTTTCAACAATCACGTGTTGAGAGCGACTCTAAACCGATGTAAGTTCCGCCTGTTCGGACGATTACAAAAAAGTAAAAAAAATCGGCCCCAGAACGAGCCTGGAGCCGACATATTCAAAATTCTGATCAAATAACTACATTCCAGCCGCCACGATCATCCCAAGGCCGACGAGGAAGAAGCAGAACATCGCTCCAAGAAGACCATATACAGTCTTGTTTGATCCCTTGAACTCCTTCCAAACAAACACACCCCAGATGGCAGCGACCATAGGCGCGCCCTGACCGAGGGCATAAGATACGGAAGCGCCTGCCTTACCGGCGGCGATATAGCTGAGAGCTGTACCGAGGCACCAGATGCATCCGCCGAGCATTCCCACGAGGTGAGTCTTAGAATTGCCTTTGAAATATTCACTCATCTTGACAGGCGCACCCTGGAAAGGCCATTTCATAAATATAGGGCCGAAGACGAAGTGGCTGACAAGAACCGCGAGGCTGAATACGACGATGGCGGTGTAAGGGCCGACCTTGCCTGGCTCCATATTCGCGAAATCCTTGAGGTCCATCGCCTTCATCACGAATGATGAGAAGAAGGACATCACGACACCGGCGACAACGGCGAGGATGATACCTTTGCGCTGGTCAGCCTTGCTGATCTCGGCGTTGCCGGCCTTCTTTCCGGAAGCGACACCATTAAGAATGACGGCGACCACAACGAGGGCCACACCAATCGCCAGAAGGGTCAGGTTGCTCTTGAGCGCTCCCTGCGACATCTCCACCCTAAGGTTGTTGATCACACCAAGCACAAGCGCAAGGCCGCATCCTACAGGAAAAGCGACGGACATACCTGCGATCGAGGTGGAAGCGCTGAGGCAGATATTCGAAAGATTGAATATCACGCCACCTATGATAATGCTGAGAATGGCGGATGAGTCAGCCTGGGCGATGTCCTGGAAGAACGGACGTCCTTCCGGGCCGAATGTACCAAGAGTAAGCGCAAGGAGCAAAGAGAATATGACCATACCGATCACATAGTCCCAGTAGAAGAGTTCGTACCTCCAACTTTTGGCGGCGAGTTTCTGAGTGTTGCCCCAAGAGCCCCAACAAAGCATAATGATGAAGCAGAAGAACACTGCCAGACCATAACTGTTTACGATGAACATAATTATTAGTGTTATTTAAGATTGATTATTCATTATTATTGTGCCATAAAGGCCTCGGCCTCAGCCCTTGTAGGGATGGCGGTCTGCGCACCCATCTTGGTCACGGACAATGCGGAAACGGCTGAAGCGAACTCAGCGGCCTCCTTGAGAGTCTTGCCCTCTGAGAGAGCCACGCAGATGGATCCGCAGTAAGTGTCCCCCGCTCCGGTCGTGTCAACAGCCTGAACCTTACGGGCCTGGACGAACTGAGGCTCGCTACCGTCAAGAATAAGTGATCCCTTGCTTCCCATCGTCACGATCATATTACCTACACCTTTGCCGAACAGCACTTTCGCGGCAGCGGCGGCTGATTCCTTATCAGTCACAGGCATCCCGGAGAATGAGGCGAGCTCGGTCTCGTTAGGAATGAACAATGAGATGTACTTGAATATCTCCTCCGGGAGTTCGGCGTACGGAGCCGGATTGAGGACCACAAAGGCTCCTGCCTCATAAGCGATCTTCGCAGCCTTCAACACGGTAGGGACAGGAATCTCAAGCTGCATCAGAAGGATGTCGCAGGACTTGAGCGCGGCCTCGGAGGCTGTGATGTCCTCTTCATTGAAGTCAAGGTTCGCTCCGGAAGCCACGACGATACAGTTCTCGGCATCCTTGTCAACGGTGATCAAAGCGACACCGGACGGCTTGTCGGAACGGATGATTCCGCTGACATCTATGCCCTCCTCCTCGTAATGCTTGATCGAATTGTCTCCGAAAACGTCTTTTCCGACCTTGCAGATAAAGGAGACGTCTCCCCCGACCCTTTTCGCGGCAACCGCTTGATTGGCGCCTTTTCCACCGGCACTCATCGTGAAGACTCCTCCAAGAACAGTCTCACCGGGAGCCGGAAGAGTCGGCGTCTTCACCGTCATATCCGTGTTGCTGCTCCCTAAAATCAGTATTTTCTTCATATTCTTTGATAAATAATTATTCAATGGTTATTGTAACCGTAAAAAACAACTTGCCTTGCCTTTGGCAATCTTTTTGGCCTAGATTCCTTTTCTCATCAGTCATGTGCCACCGGCACACTCCTTCTTCAAAAAGGAATCTATCCTCAAAAATCTTTACCAAATCCGCGGCAACTTCTTTTTGCCGCTTACCAAATCCAGTGCTAAAACGTTAGCGCAAAATTTTATCAAAGGTCAAAGATAAATAAAAAACGTCACAATTCTAATAATAGGAAGATACTTTTTTATAATTCCACCACATAACAAGTAAAAGCACTAATGAGCGAAGACATCCAATCCCCGAATTTTGGTAACGTGCAAAATTCGGGGATTGGATGTCTCGTTCATCATCAACGTCTATGTCACTTTATATTCAACAAGACACAAAGGGGATGATCACAAAGTCACGGGATTCGGAGCGGAGCGACGCAAGGGGTCTGGGGAATTCGGTCCCCAGTGCCCCACCGGGGCTGTCACGAAGTGACTGGGGGTGAATAATGAATGAGAGAGGCTGCCCTTTTGAGGCAGCCTCTCTCATTCATTACATCATTCCGCCTGCAGGCATCGCAGGAGCGGCTGGCTCCTTCTCAGGAATGTCAACGATACCGCACTCGGTGGTAAGGAACATTCCGGCGACTGAAGCGGCGTTCTCAAGGGCTACACGAGCGACCTTGGTAGGATCGATCACACCGGCCTCAAGCATATTGACATATTCATCAGTACGGGCGTTGTAGCCGAAGTCACCCTTGTTCTCGCGGATCTTCTGGATTATGACGCTGCCGTCAACACCAGCGTTCTGGGCGATCTGGCGGAGAGGCTCCTCGATGGCGCGCGCGATGATGTGAATACCTGTGGTCTCGTCATCGTTCTCACCCTTGAGCTTCTTCAAAGCCTCGGCGGCGCGGATGTAGGAGACTCCACCACCTGGAAGGTAACCTTCCTCCACAGCGGCACGGGTGGCGTTGAGAGCGTCCTCAACCCTGTCCTTCTTCTCCTTCATCTCAATCTCGGAACCTGCACCGACATAGAGCACTGCGACTCCACCGGCCAGTTTGCCAAGTCTTTCCTGAAGTTTCTCCTTGTCGTAGTCAGATGTGGTGTTCTCGATCTGCTTGCGGATCTGGGCGACTCTGTCGGCGATGGCGTCCTTGTCACCGGCTCCACCCACGATCGTGGTGTTGTCCTTGGTGATGGTGATCTTCTCAGCCTTGCCAAGCATGTCAGGAGTCGTGTTCTCGAAAGTGAATCCTCTTTCCTCGGACACTACGATGGCGCCTGTAAGGGTGGCGATGTCCTGAAGCATCTCCTTGCGACGGTCTCCAAAACCAGGAGCCTTGACAGCGGCTACCTTCAGAGTGCCACGAAGCTTGTTCACAACGAGTGTTGTCAAAGCCTCACCGTCAACGTCCTCGGCGATGATCAGCAGAGCCCTGCCGTCACGTGCGATAGGCTCAAGGATAGGCATAAGATCCTTCATCGAAGAGACCTTCTTGTCGGTGATAAGAACGGAAGCGTTGTCAAGTACGGCCTCCATCTTGTCAGAGTCGGTCATAAAGTAAGGAGAGATGTAACCTCTGTCGAACTGCATACCCTCGACAACCTTGACCTCGGTCTCAGTGCCTTTGGCCTCCTCGACAGTGATCACGCCGTCACCCTTAACCTTTGACATAGCGTCAGCGATGAGCTTGCCGATGGCAGCGTCATTGTTGGCGGAGATCGTGCCGACCTGCTCTACCTTTGAATAGTCTGTGCCGACCTTCTTGCTGTTCTTCTTGAGCTCGGCGACAACAGCGGCGACAGCCTTGTCGATACCTCTCTTGAGGTCCATAGGGTTGGCGCCCGCGGTGACGTTCTTCAGACCGACATTGATGATGGCCTGCGCGAGAACGGTAGCCGTGGTTGTACCGTCACCAGCCTGCTCGTTGGTCTTGGAAGCGACTTCCTTTACCATCTGGGCACCCATATTGGCATACCTGTCAGCAAGTTCAATCTCCTTAGCGACAGTCACACCGTCCTTGGTGACCTGAGGCGCACCGAACTTCTTGTCGATCACGACATTACGACCCTTAGGTCCAAGTGTGACCTTAACCGCGTCCGCAAGAGCGTCAGCTCCTTCCTTCATCTTCGAGCGGACATCAACATCAAATTTTATTTCTTTAGCCATAATAAATTCCTCCTATTGTTAATTACAGAATAGCCAGAATGTCTGACTGCTTCACGATAAGATATTTCTTACCCTCAACGGTAACCTCTGTGCCGGCGTACTTGCCATAGATGACCTCGTCACCTACCTTGACCTCCATAGGTTCATCCTTCTTGCCAGGACCTGCGGCGATCACCTTACCCTCCTGAGGTTTCTCCTTTGCTGTGTCAGGGATATAAAGACCTGAAGCTGTCTTTGTCTCAGCCTCCTTAGGCTCAACCAAGACTCTGTCTGCCAATGGTTTGATCATAATATAAAGTTTTTTAATGTTTTTAAATCTACGCTCCGGCTCACTCCGGAGACGCTGGGATAAAATCAAAGGCTGTGCCACCGCGGCAATGCTGACAAATTGTCACTCGTGCGCAAATAATGGCAGGATATTGAATATACGGAAAAGAATTCCTAAATTTGATGTCAACGAAGCACGATCAGCACCTTTAATAATAAAGACCATCGGCTTCCTGATAAGAACAACCGATCACACCTATAATATATATTAAGGTATATGAACTTTAGGATTTCGACAAAAAACGTCATCGCCATTCTGTCAATGGCCATACTTATTCTAGCCAACTCATCCTGCAGCCGCTTCGGCAAGAGCAAGGGGCAAAGCACCGAGTTCGCCACATTCATCAAGGCATATACGGGCGGGGTCATCTCCGACAAATCCACAATCCGTGTGGAGCTTGCCTCCGACATCCCTGAGGCGACGGCCGGAACCGATCTCAAAGATGGGATATTGACATTCACACCGTCAGTCAAAGGAACGGCCAGATGGCTGTCCAGCAGTATGATAGAATTCATTCCCGAGACCGGAGCCCTGAAACCGGGACAGTCCTACACGGGCAAACTGCGGCTGGACAAGATCCAGAAGGTCGGCGACCGTAAATTCAAGAAATTCTCGTTCAAGTTCCTTGTGGCCATAAAGGAAGCGGTTCTCTCGTTGAATGAGATCACGATCACGGCCGCCTCTCCTGACAGGGCCAGCATAGAAGGCGCGATCTCCCTCACGGAAGAGCTTCCTCTGGAAAAGGTTCAAAAGATGCTTGAATATGATTATCCGGAGAAAAGCGCGGAGGCAAATGTCACAGCCGGCACGGATCCGCTCAACTATCATTTCGAGATCATCGGCCTGCCAAGGGACACAAAGGACAGGACGCTGAAAATCAGCCTGAAAGCCGGGGATACCGGATTTGTGACAGACTCTAAGCTGGAGATCAGGATTCCGGCGATGAACGATTTCAAGGTCCTCAGCGCCGAGAGGGTGGAAGCGGACGATCCGTACATCGACATATATTTCACGGAGGCTCTGGCTGATGTCAGCGACAACTCCGGCCTGTTCACACTGGAAGGTGTGGGACGCAGTTATATTCAGACAGAGAACGCGCACGTCAAGGTGTTCTACGAGAATCCGGAGGAGCAGCCTCTGACACTCAGGATCTCCGGCGCGGTAAGCAGCCACGACGGGACAAGGCTCGGAGAGGAATATTCAAAGAAATTCTCTTCGACTGAGGTAAAGCCGGCGGTCGAGATTCCGGTGACCGGCAACATACTGCCGAATTCCAAGGAACTGATACTCCCGTTCAAGGCGGTGAATCTCAACGCGGTGGACATCAGAGTCATCCAGATCTATGAGGACAACGTGCTGATGTTCCTGCAGGACAACAACCTTTCCGGTGACAACTCGCTGCGCAGATGCGGGCGGCTTGTCTATAAGCGTTGTGTGCGTCTGGACTCAGATCCGTCAAAGAACCTGCACAAATGGCAGGACTATTCGGTGGATCTCTCCGGACTTTTCAAACAGGAGCCAGGTGCCATCTACCGCATCAGAATCTCATTCAAGCAGGAATATTCAGTCTATGGCAAGAGTGATTCGTTCAAGAGCGGCACCCCGTCTGACAAGATGGTGAACATCTCCGCGGAGGACATCACTGACAAGGACAACGATGAATGGGACACCCCGGCACCTTACTATTATGACGGTTTCTATGACTGGGAGGAGTACAACTGGAAGGACAGGGACAATCCTCTAAAGCCTACGTACTATATGGAAGACGACAGGTTCCCGGCCATCAACCTGCTGACATCCAATCTGGGAGTGATCGCGAAGTACGCCGGCGGGGACAAGCTTTGGGTCAGCGTGAGCGACATCATCGAGGCCACGCCTGTGTTCAACGCCGAGCTTTACGTCTATAGCTACCAGCTCAAGGAAATCGGCTATGCCAAGACCGGCACTGACGGAATGGCAGAAATGCAGCTTTCCGGAAAGCCTTTCGTGGTTGTGGCAAAGAGGGGCGGGGCGACCAGCTACCTTAAAGTCACCGAGGGCGAGCAGAAGTCCCTCAGCAGGTTCGATGTCGGAGGCAAGGTTCTGGAAAAAGGCCTGAAAGCCTTTGTCTATGGGGAGCGAGGTGTCTGGAGGCCGGGAGATACTTTGCACGTCACTATGATCCTTGAAGACAAAGAGAACAGGATCCCCGACAACCATCCGGCCGTGATGGAACTGTACACTCCGCAGGGACAGTTCTACACAAAGCAGATCAACACGAACGCCAAGAACGGATTCTACGCTTTCACGGTTCCTACCAAGGACGAGGACCCTACGGGGATATGGCACGCTTACTTCAAGATTGGCGGAGCCACGTTCCATAAGCCTTTCAGAATCGAGAGCATCAAGCCTAACAGACTGAAGATCAACCTCGATCTTGAAGGCAAGACCATTGACGGAGGACGGAATGTCCCGGTCAGCATATCCGCGGATTGGCTGACCGGTCCTCCTGCGGCGGGACTGGCGGCGAAAGTGAATATGACACTGCATCAGGGGCCGTCCACGTTCAAGGGATTCGAGGGGTATAACTTCTCAAGTCCGTTGTCGGACTTCAGCGCAAGCGAGCATCAGCTCATCGACACAAGGCTGAATTCCAACGGCCAGGCCAGGCTGAACGTGACGATGCCGTCAGCGGAGAACGCTCCGGGAATGCTCCGGGCGGACATCGTGACCACAGTCGAGGAGCAAGGCGGTGATGTTAGTTTCAATTCGCTGTCGGTGCCATATTCACCATATTCATCATACGTCGGAGTGAAGGTTCCGAAAGAGGGCAACGGGCATTATCTGGAGACAGACAAGGACTACAGCGTCAGCATCGCCGTCGTGGACAAGAACGGCGTGAAGGTGACAGGCCACAACCTGAAGTACACAATCTACAAGATGAAGTGGAGCTGGTGGTGGGAAAGCCGCAGCGAAAGCCTCGACTCCTACGTCAACAGCCCTTCTGCGAATATAATAGCCTCTGGCACAATAAAGTCCTCAAATGGAGACGGTGTCATCCCGTTCAGGGTGGACTATCCGGAATGGGGACGCTATCTGGTGCTTGTGACCGACAATGAAAGCGGACACACGGCCGGGGACGTCATCTATGTGGACTGGCCGGCCTACAGGGGAAGGTCATCCAAGACGGATCCTGACGCTCTGACAATGCTGTCGTTCTCCACAGACAAGGAATCCTACGAGGTCGGCGAGAAGGTGACCGTTTATATTCCGGCAGCGTCAAAGGGACAGGCGCTCGTCTCGCTGGAGAACTCAAGGAAGGTCATCGCGCGTGAATGGGTAAAGACTTCCGGAGAGGGCGATGTGGCATATTCTTTCAAGGTCACTCCGGAGATGGCTCCTAACTTCTACATCCACATCACCCTTGTCCAACCGCACGAAAGGGCCGACAACGATCTGCCGATCCGGCTCTACGGAGTGCGCCCTGTCATTGTCAACGACAAGGACTCGCACCTTGAGCCGGTCATCACTATGCCTGACGTGCTTCGCCCTGAGGAGGAATTCAAGATCAAGGTCAAGGAGAAGAGCGGCAAGCCGATGACCTACACGTTGGCCATTGTGGACGAGGGACTTTTGGACCTCACGTCATTCAAGACTCCTGATCCTTGGAACGCGATGTACGCCAGGGAAGCGCTCGGGGTCAGCACGTGGGACCTCTACGATGATGTCATCGGAGCCTACAGCGGAAGATTCTCTCCGATGTTCAGCATCGGAGGTGACGAGAGCCTCATTGTCGGTGCGAAGAAGGACAACCGGTTCAACGCCGTTGTCAAGTTCATCGGCCCGTTCTCGCTGCAGAGCGGCTCGGCCACACATAAGGTCAAGCTGCCTATGTACGTCGGAAGTGTCCGGGTGATGCTCGTGGCGGCAAGGGACGGAGCCTACGGCAACGCAGAAAAGACTGTCCCGGTAAGGTCTCCGCTTATGGTTCTCCCTACCCTGCCAAGAGTCATCGGAACAGGTGAGAAGGTCGTGATGCCAGTAAATGTCTTCGCCCTTGAGGACGGAGTCAGGAACGCCGATGTCAGCGTCAAGGTTGACGGACCTTTGAAGATCACGGGAGACGCAAACGCTTCTGTTCAATTCAGCAAGCCAGGGGACAAGATGGTCAGGTTCAACCTTGAGGCCACCGGGACCGGGACCGCCACTATGACTGTAACCGCGAACGGCAACGGACACAAGGCCAGCGAAAAGATCTCCATTGAGGTGCGCACGCCTAACCCGCCGGTAATCTCCGTGACAAGGGCAATGATCGGCAAAGACGCGACCAAGCATTTCGGATTCCCGCCTTTCAAGGCTGATGACAACCAATGGGCGACCCTGGAACTCACTGGATTCCCGTCGGTTGACTGCGGAGGAATATTCTCATTCCTGACAAATTACACCTACAACTGCACGGAGCAGATCTCTTCCAAGGGAATAAGCCTTCTTGCCATCAGGAATATGCTCCCGGAGGACAAGCAGAAGCAAATCGACAAGATGATTCCAGAACTGCTTCAGCAACTCTACCAACGACAGCTTGGCAACGGTGGCTTTGTCTATTGGCCAGGAAACGCTGACGCCAGCGGATGGGTAAGCTCTATGGCCGGGCAGTTTATGATCTCAGCGTCACAGAACGGCTTCAGCGTCAGCAAGGGCGTGCTGGCCAGCTGGTCAAGATTCCAAAAGCGGAACGTACAGGACTACCGGAATTCCGACAACGGAGGTCTTGGAGACCTTGAGCAGGCCTACAGGCTTTACACTCTGGCGCTTAACGGTGAGGCGGAAAGCGGGGCTATGAACAGGCTGAAGGAAAGCGAGACCCTTTCCGGCCAGGCCGCCTGGATGCTTGCGTCCACCTACGCTGTCACAGGCAAGAAGACAGTGGCCGGAGAAGTCATCACAGGACTTAAAACAAACTTCTCCGATTACCCTGAGGCCAACAGGACGTTCGGCTCTCCGGTCAGAGACAAGGCTGTGGCCCTTGAGGCGTTGGTTCTCAACGACGCTTTGCCAGAGGCTATGGATGTCGCCCAGGAAATCGCCGACGCGATCGCGGGCGGATGGTATTCCACACAGGAAATAGCGTTCGCGACCTGCGCGATGAGAGATCTTGCCCGGAAGGTTGGCTCCGATGCGGTCTCTGCTGAAATAAAACAAGGTGACAACACGACTGAGGTTAAGAGCGCCAAGTCAATCGGCCGTGCCGTGGTGGACACCGAAAACGGAAGCATCGACATCACGAACAAGATGAACGGAAGTCTCTACGCGACTTTGATCACGTCTGTCATTCCAGAATTCGGGGACAAGGTGGAGGCAAAGTCCAGCGGACTGAGCCTGAATGTCAGCTACAGCACGTTGGCCGGCAAGAGCCTGCACCCTTACAGCATAACTCAGGGAACCGACTTCATTGTAACCATCACTGTCAGCAACACGAGCGGTGTCAGGGACTGTGACAATCTCGCCCTTACCGAGATGATTCCTTCCGGTTGGGAGATAGTGAACGACAGACTCTACGGAGGCGAGAGCTCTAAGGCTTCGTTCAACTACCGTGACATCAGGGATGACCGTGTCATCTGGTTCTTCGACCTTCCTAAAGGCACCAGCAAGACATTCAGGATCAAGATGCACGCATCCTACCAAGGCGAGTTCATACTCCCTGCCGTCAAATGCGAGGCTATGTACGACCCTCACATCAGCGCCAACACGGCATCCGGCACGGCGAAAGTCACTGAATAGTCTATGAGAAAGAAACTGCGGTCAAGGATAGCGGTCGGTGTCGTCATCGCCCTCTTGACCGCATATTTTTTCTGTCTGCCCAGAGATTTGTTCAAAGGCACATCCTATTCCACCGTTGTCACAGACAGAAACGGGGAACTGCTTGGGGCCAGAATCGCAAGTGACGGACAATGGTGTTTTCCCCCATCGGACACTGTCCCGGAGAAATTCAAGACAGCCCTCATCGAGTTCGAGGACAGATGGTTCGCATACCACCCAGGTGTGAATCCGGTTGCGATAGCGCGTGCCGCCGTCGGCAACATCAAAGCCGGGCACGTCACCAGCGGAGGAAGCACGATCACTATGCAGGTCATCAGGATGTCCAGGGGACGTGAACGGAACATCGGTCAGAAAATCATCGAGGCGATACTCGCCACCCGTTTGGAACTAAGATGCAGCAAAAGGGAGATCATAAGCCTGTACGCCTCGCACGCGCCTTTCGGCGGGAATGTTGTCGGACTGGAAGCCGCTTCCTGGAGGTATTTCGGAAGACCACCCGATGAGCTTTCCTGGGGCGAGGCCGCCACGCTGGCGGTGCTCCCGAACGCACCTGCTGAGATCCACCCCGGCAAAAACAGGACAAGACTGCTGGAAAAGCGCAACCGGCTGCTGGGCACGCTCTACAAGCACGGGCATATTGACTCATTGGACTTTGTCCTAGCCTGCGACGAGCCGCTTCCCGGTGAGCCGGTGGCATTGCCGCAGGAAGCGCATCATTTGACTGAATATTACTGGAAGACCTCCCCCGGCAAAAGGATCCGCACCACAATCGACATCCATCTGCAAAGGCAGGCGCAAGCAATAGTCAACCAATGGAACAACGAGTTCTCCCAGACAGGAATATACGATCTCGCGGCTGTCGTGGAGGATGTGCGCACAGGCGAGACACTGGCTTACATCGGGAACGCCAATCCAGACCATAAACGTCCGGGAAGCGAGGTGGACATAATCCGCGCGCCAAGAAGCACCGGCAGCATCCTGAAACCTCTCTTGTACTGCGCTCTGCTTCAGGACGGCGAGATATTACCGAAAACACTTCTGCCCGATGTGCCGATCAACATCAACGGTTTCTCTCCGCAGAATTTCAACCGGCAGTTCTACGGAGCGGTTCCTGCCGACGAAGCGCTCGCCCGCTCGCTTAATGTGCCGTCCGTACATCTCCTGCGCAGATTCGGGGTGCCGAAATTTCTGGATATTCTCAGAAAATGCGGGATGACGACATTGAACGGAAGCGCCTCGCACTACGGCCTCTCGCTCATTCTCGGAGGAGCGGAAGGGACACTCGGCGACATCACATCGACATATTCAAAACTGTCGGCGGCGTACCAAAGCGCGGACACGACGCACACATCCAAGGGCGACAGACTGCACAATTTCCCGCTGAACGACAAATGCGCTCTATGGTGGACATTCGACGCTTTGAAAGAGGTCAACAGACCTGACGAGATAGACTGGCACCTCATCGGCTCGGTCAAGAAGGTGGCGTGGAAAACAGGCACCAGTTTCGGGTTCAGGGACGCGTGGGCGGTCGGAGTGACCGCTGACTACACCGTCGGGGTCTGGGCAGGCAACGCCCAAGGGCAAGGAGTTCCCGGCCTGACGGGTGCTCGCACTGCCGGGCCGGTGATGTTCGACATATTCAACCTTCTTCCGCCAAAGGAATATGACAGTGAATATTCCCGGAATGGTTGGTTCAAGGAGCCGGTCTATGGAGATTATATTGTCGCGGAGGTATGCCGTGAGTCTGGTTGCCTGAAAGGGGTGAACTGCGAGGATCCGGACACTCTGATGCTGCCGCGCAAATCGGTGAGGAGCGAACCGTGTCCATACCATAAGGTTGTGGACGGGGTCCGGACGTTCATCCTGCCGCCATCGATGGAATGGTACTACAGGCAGCATCATCCTGAATATGCCCCAGTGGTTCCGAAAGGCAAGGCGGACAGTGCTCCGATGGAATTCATCTATCCCGAAAGCGGGGCCGTGATCTACATTCCGCGCCAGCTGGACGGGTCAATCGCCGGCATAACCTTCAATCTGGCGCACAGGACTCCAAGCGTCAATGTCTTCTGGCATCTGGACAATGAATATGTCGGGCAGACTCAGATGATCCATCAGATGACGCTGAAGCCATCACCCGGCAAACACACTGTCACAGCAGTCGATGATTCCGGGAATTCCATTTCCGTGGGATTCACCGTGGCCGAGAACAAGACTTTGCGCTGATTATTTGGAAGGTCTCTTGTAGCCGTCCTTGGTGGCTCTGTCAGACATCCTGGAGATTCTGTCCGCCGTGGCAGGGTGGGTCGAGAACAACTGACCGACAGAAGATCCGGAAGCGGCCTGGGTGCCTGAGGCTGTGTCACCGCTGGAAAGCCTCTGAAGTTCCTCGAAGGCCATCGCCATAGCCCAAGGATTCTTGCCGGCGCTCTTCAGGAAGTCATAACCGTAGTCGTCAGCAGCGGTCTCCTGCTTTCTTGAGAAACTTGCGCTCATCAAGGCTTCGCCGAGATCTCCAAGCTGTGATGCTGTGAGGACGGCGACCGTGCCTCCGGTGGACACCACGGCATCTCTGAGAGCCGATGTAAGAAGGGCCTGCTTGAACTGCATCTTGGAGTGCTTGAGGGCGACGTGACCGATCTCGTGACCGACAACGCCAAGAGCCTCGTCGTCAGTCATCGCGTCCAGAAGTCCGGAATATATCCTTACACTTCCATCCGCGCAAGCGAAAGCGTTCACTTCGTTCGTCTTATAGACTTTGAAATTAAGGGGTGTCCCGTTCACCGAGGTGATCCCTGAAGTCATCCTCCTGACCCTCTTGACGTATGGGCTGGTCTCCGGCAGAACAGTGTTCTCGGCGTCCAGTTTCTGCACATACTGGCTGACGTAGGATTGGATCTGGGCGTCAGACAGGGTCGCGGCCTGGGCCACTTTGGCGCCGCCGGAAAGGAGGTAAGCGGCGTTGAACTGTTCAGAGCAAGAGACGCACAGCAAGGCGGCTGTCAATAGGATCATTATCTTTCGCATAGCAATAGAATTTTATGAATATGCAAATATAACCATTTGGAGGAATCCTCACAATCGAAGCGCGTGGCTTACGAGACACATTTATCTTTGAGGCAGCGAAGAGTATAGATATAATGTGTGAGGACAGGGGAAAAAAGGCAAATGGCAGATTTTGCACGTTACCAAAATCTGCCATTTGATTTTTCCCCTGACGTTCGTTGACACATACTCTTAGATTTGATGCTTGATCCGTTTAGGACTTGCCCCACGGCTTGCCATAACATTCGGGTGGGACTTATACATAGAAAAAGACCTCTTCAAGAAACTTGAAGAGGTCTTTTTGGTGGGAGCTGAGGGAGTCGAACCCCCGACCCTCTGCTTGTAAGGCAGACGCTCTGAACCAACTGAGCTAAGCTCCCGAATCGTTGTCCCGTTGTTCATCGTTCGGGTGATGCAAAGGTACTACTTTTTTTTATTACTGCAAACTTTTTCGAACTTTTTTTTGATTTTTTTTGCTTTCCGCACCTCTTCGCCTCATCTGACCACGTCCTCCAGTCTCACCGCCTGGAATGTAATATGCGCCACGCTTGATTCGTAAAGGATGCCGACCGTCTGAGAATCAATCATCGTGAGACACGAATATCCCCAACTGTCTCCTTCGTCGAGCAGCAGGCTGTAAGGCCACGTAACCCCGCCGTCCAGACTGGCCTTGACCGTGATGTCACGGCGGCCGTCAGTCGTGTCCGGATTGGAGAACAGTAACAGATCCTTGCCCAAGACATTTTTATCAGCCGGAACAGCGATCAGGCTGGCCATACAGACAGGCTCGCGGAGGGTTGTCCTGTGCGAGACGTGCTCGGTCCAGGTGCGTCCCAAGTCACGGGTTGTCATCACGGCGCGCGCACCGCCACGGTTGTCCCGCATATTCAGCATCAGCACTCCAGGCTCAACCTCAGCCACCTGCGCCTCCGTCGTGTTGGAGCGGGCAGGATTATGAATATGCCAGGTCTCCCCGTGATCCTTGCTGTACATTATCCCTGCGTGCGGCATCCTGTCCTTGTCGATGAACTGGATAGCGAACACCAAGATGCCATCACGCATCGTTATACCTCGTCCGGGGCCTTGCAGGAGGAAACACCACGAAGGGTCCTTGACCTGCTTCGTGATATTGATCGGCTTGCTCCAAGTGCGCCCGTCGTCATCACTTCGCGAGAGCATCAGCTGCGAGGTCTCTATCGGTTCCATTCCCGGCATCGAGTTCGTCCAGGCCCTGCCGTTGCCCATTCCGTGAGTCCAAGCGGCCATCACCCAGATGGTTCCCGTTTTCTCATCAACCAGAACCGCCGGATCCCCTACCCCGTTCTGACCGGAAGGGAGTCCGTCGACGTCCGCGAAAGACATAGCGATACGCATCGGTTCCCAGGTCTGCCCCTTGTCCGTGCTTCGGCTCACACCGATGTCGATGCGTTCCTGAAGGTCAACGCTGCTGTTCCAACGAACGTCATAGACTCCGATAAGGCTTCCCGAGTTGGTTGTGACCAAGCCCGGAATACGGTAAGCCATCGAATGGTCGTCACCCGCGTGACGCACGCCGTAGCCCATCCTGCGGACAACCTCCCTCGAATCACAGGCCACAGGAACTTTCTTCCCGTTAACCACAACCTCAGACACCCTAGCGCGCAACTCTGTCAGCAAAGACGCATCGGGATTCATCCGGACGCTGACCCAATAATAATTGATGCCACCGACCATAGGCTGGCGGGAATGAAGAACCACCTTGCGTCCGATCTTCGAGGCCTGCTCCTGCATCACTGAATATGACGGATTGGCGGAACGTGTGTTCCACACATTATGGGCGGAGATATATTCCACCGGGCTGAAACGCAGCCCTTGACGCCGCACTGCCTCTGTTCCGGAATAGAAAAGACGCAGCTCGGCTATGGATTTCAGATCAGTGTCCGGTCCGAACTCCACGGTCAAGGATTCAAGCACATCCCCCTGCACAGCGTCAGGGACACGTATCTGGAACAGGACATTGTCCATGCGATCCAACAGGATGGGAATCTGAGGATTATGGATCCTCAACGAATCTGATGCCGACAATGTCAACGACAGCAACGACAAGGCAATGAGCCAAAAGGTTCTTTTCATCATAGGAATATTGTATGAGTTATTTTGATTTGTCCGGCGAATAGATCAGTCCATCGACCGCACGGCTTCCGTCCGGAGTGACAAACACCGCCGTGAACGCCCACTTGACCAGCCAGATCTCCGGAGTCGTAAACTTTCCGACAGGTAATTTCATAAACACTTTGTTCCATCCTTTGTTCAGATGGACAGGAAGCGGCGGACGAGCGGTACAATTCTCGTTACCTTGGTCAATCTCAGGGCTCCTCACATCCGGGGAATTCGTCCACGCCGGCGGAAGCAATTCCTGATCATTCAGCCAGATCCGGCTTCCACGATAGTCCCAGCGTCCCTCTGGCGGCGGCATATCGTTCACCGAACGGCTATAGTTTTGGAACTCAACCAACATCCCAACATCCTGAGCCTTTGGTGAATACACCCACGTGTAAGCATAAGCCGTGCTGTTCTCGACCGGATCCTTGAACAAAGCCGGGAACGGATACCATAAACTCCAGAAGTGGCGCAAGTATATTCCTGCCCCGGTGACTCGGTGCACGCCATATTCCTTACCTTCAAAAGAATAGCTGTCGGAGATTCCGTCCTCCGGCGGGAAGGAACGGGAAAGATCGCCTTCATTAGGGAAAGCGTCCGTGACCGCCCAGTGAACGTTCGTCTGCCTCACATAAGGGAAAGGCTCCCCTTTAAGGAATTTGTCCTTATGCCAGAGCATACGACGCTCGAAATCAGCGAATTTCTTAAAGACATCACTTGATTCATCGGGGAGGATGACTCCGTTGCCGTCAAAATACTCGCTTCCCCCACCTATCCACGAACGTTCGGCGATGGCCAGAATATATGGAAAAAACGCGTTCTGCAACAGAATATTACGTTCATCCGGCAGTTTATGGTCATTCCACACGGCCATAATGGTGCCCAGGACATCCTCACTGCCATATTCAGCATCGCAGATCCTGCTGTTATAGACAGCCACAATGTCTCCGAACAGATCAAAATGATTCGCATAGCGGAACCGGCTGTCTATGGACGGAATCCCAGGCTTCGGTTTGCCCATATAGCTCCAAAGCTGGGCTATGTCAATCTCTCCGGGAGCATATTCACAACCAGGACTCCAAGAGATCGCCTTCTTGCCCTTCGAGCGCACCAAAGCCACCATTTCCGGAACAAAGTCCGGATCCGTGAAATGTACCTCGTCTGTGCCGATGTGGAAATATGGCTCTTCCGCGAACAGGTCGCACGCCTCGGCAAGAAGTTCCTTGAGGATGCCCTTGCCTTTCGGGCTTTGCATATCGCACCCGAATGTTCTGGTGAAAGACTCGCTGTGACCAGGCATATCTATCTCCGGAATCACAAGAATATGATGCTTGCGGCAGAAATCGAGAAACTCCCGGACCTGTTCCTGGGTATAGCAGCATCCCGGGTAACGGGTCATATTCTCAGGGGAGGTAAGCTGCGGATAAATCTTGCTTTCAAGCCTCCAGGCCTGATTCTCAGTCAGATGCCAATGGAAAGTGTTGATCTTATAGAGCGAAAGGATCTCTATCTCGCGCTTGATTTCCTCCAGGCTTATGTACGAGCGTCCCGTGTCGTGCATAAAGCCACGGATTCCGAACGCGGGCCAGTCTATGATTTCACAGCAAGGGATTCTGACCTCACGAGTTGACCTGTCAGTCAGCTGGCGCAATGTCTGGACAGCCCAATAGACACCTTTTTCCGTGACCGCCTCGATGCTTATCTCTTCCTGAGAGACAGTCAGATTATATGCTTCTTCCTGATTGACAACGGCTTGATCTATACGCTCAACCAGCCGGACATTCACTTTTCCGGTGGCCGTGTCCGAGCGTTTGATCCCGGCCCCGTCAAGCCACTCCCCTACGATTCCCACAACTGAAGGGTCTCCAGACAAACTTACTTCAGATTTTTGGAAAGCACCTTTCGACCACACGACCTCTTGAGGGAGAGGTAGCAATTCTGGGGTGGGATCCGTTCGTTCCGAACAGCCGGCCATAGCCAAGAGCGCCAGACAACCAAGAAACAAAGCTCTCATCGGATTATCTCTTTTAGTCAACAGCCGGGAAGCCTTTCTCCCGGCAAAGGTTTATTTTACAGTCTTAACTTCACCGGAATATGCATCATTCGCCCTGTAATGAGGAGCATAGAGGGACTCGATCGTCACGACAGGAGCGGTGAATATGCCCTCCTGGGTTATGAAGAAGTCCTCCGTCACAGTTGTTTTCTCCTCCGGATAGACATCGAACCAGTACTCCGTACGGTCAGTCTTGACATCCCTGTAGCCCTGAGGGGTCACCGACCAGACTCCGTTCACGGCAAGAGGGCGGAGCCACCAGCCGTAAGCTCCGGAAAGCTGGTCAGACGGGCGGAAAGAGGCCTCACGGGGAGCGGTCAGTTTCACGAAACTACGGTTCTCCTGATTCCAGATCCGGTACTCGGCGGTCACCTTGTCACCAACACTGAGTTTCATTCCCGGGAATATCTCCAGACGGTTCTTCTTCCCGTCCTCGCCCTTTACCTCTTTGTAGAAATGGCGCTCGACCGTGAAGCCGTTTCCTGCGGCCTTCACCTTTGAGAAAGGTACTGAATATGTCTTTGTCAGGCTCACGACCCTCGTCGCAAGGATGTCAGCCGGGCCGGTCAGCACGGAGTTGAGGGCATCCACGAAAGCGGGATCCCCACCCCATTTCTGAGTCTCTTTCTGAAGCATCAGCCAAAGACGTATGCCGTCGGCGATCTGTTTAGCGGTAACTTCGACAGGCTCAGTGACCGAATTCGCCGATCCACGAGCCTGCATTGCACTGAGCTTGCCGAAGTGTCGAAGGGCGGCCTCCACATATTCACTTGACAGCAAGTCACAAAGCATCGAATGCGCATAGGCCTCGCTCTCCAGCAAGCCTCTGAACGGCATCACTGCGTTAGGATAGTACCAACCACCGTCCGGATGCTGTACGGCATATTCAAGAAGCGACTGAGTGTCAGCGGCCATCGACTGGTTCATCTTCGATTCCGCGGAGAGTTTCAGCCCCCATGAGGAAGCCAACAACAAACCGCCATCACTGCCTGTCAGATTAGCCAAAGTCTTGATTCTGCGAGCCTTGGCAAGAATCTGCCCGTTCAGCCCACGACCATCTTTCGCGGAAGGCACAAGATAGTCTTTCACCGATTTCTTGAACTCCTTGAAATTACCGGCGTATTCAGACTTGTCGTTCTTGGTCTGAAGAGAGACATCAAACGGCATGGACGAGTACAGCGAGCGGACGTAGGCATACTGCTCCATTGACAGCCAGCCGCACCAGCGAGGGAGCGCATTCCCACGCAGGAACTGATTACGGTCCAGCCACTTGACAGAGCCCTTCACATCAATTCCACCGAAATCAAAGCCGGCATCACGCATCTTTGCAAGACGCTCAAGCACGACAGCGGTCACGACCGGAGAGGAGCGCATACCCTCGAACCAACCAAAGCCTCCGTCAGCGTTCAGACACGCCTTGATCTTCTCCACGAGAACCGCGTCCGACATCTCTGACTCAACGTCAGTGCCAAGAGAGGCAGCGACCTTACGGACATACAGTGCCTCCGTCAAAGACAGAACATCCTTACCCTTAGGCTCAATCTTGGACGGCACCGCGTCCAAAACCATCTGGCGGATGTCAATTTCCTTAACCTCAGCACCTTTGGATGTAGTGCCGGTAAACTCTGATTCGAGACGTTTGATCAGAGCGGCCTTGTCCGCCCCGGCAAGAAGCACGGCGGAATGGGACTCTGTCAAAGTCTGCTTCGCCTCGTGAACCGGCAGGCTGACAAACACCCGGTCCGAGAACGTTTTGACGTTGTCAGCGAAGACCAATTTCAGTCCAAGCTCATCATATTCCTTAGGGTTGACATCAAAGGCGACTTCAACTGAACTGCCAGCCGGAACCGTCACTTTCTTCGATGACGAAGCGAACGGCTTCATCCCCTCATGATCCTTCGATGAATATGTCTGCAAAGACGTAACTCCGGTCACACTCTTGTCGGAACCATTTGACACAGTGGCGTGCAGCACAAACCTGTCACCTTTATAAAGATATTTAGGCTCGGCCACGGAGACTTTGACCGGAACCGTCACGACCATCTCACGGCGGACGGAGGCGTTCCTCATCTGTTTGTCGTGCGCCCAAACCTGCACCACAAAAGTCGAAAGCTTGTCAGAAGTCCTGAATTTCAGGAATATGTTCCCGTCGGCGTCCGGGTGCAGGAACGGCTCGAAAGCCAAAGAGGAGGCAAAGTCCGAGCGAACGGCAACGTCCTGAATCCCGGTCTCTTCGTCCCTCGTCCCGGAATCCTCGGCAGACGCGCTCTTTGACATCTCGTACGGCATTGCCGCAGATTCGAGAAGGACATCGCTCTCGCCGTCGGCCACCGAATCCATCATCACTGCAGGACTTCTTCTGCCAAGACCACGGACCCTCACGCTATTCCGGGAGAAAGAGCCGTAACCGACAACCATGTCATCATCATAAGTCATCCGGCCACGTACTCCACCCGTGGAATTTGAAATGTAAACATTCTCCGCCCCCGACCAGACCAAACGCACAGTGGTCCAATCATTGGCCGAGATCAGTTCCGAGCTCTTGTCAAACACGGTCGCCACAGCCTCAACGCCAGGGACAGACTTCAAAGCCAATGAATATTCCGTACCAGGCAAAGCCTTGTCCGTGAACGAAGAGAATGCCAGCGGCAGTTCAAGAGTCTTGCGCTCACGCCTGAACTCCTGGTTGAACATGCGTCTCGACCCGTCCCGGAAATAGAATACCATCAACCGGACGGCGTCAGGATATTCCTCCTTATAATCATATACAATTTCCGTCAAAGAGCCCTTTTCTCCCACCTTGCCGTCAAGATGGATCATCTTGTGCTCAAGCAGCTGACGCTTGTCCCCGAACAGCTCCACCACAGCCCAGACAGGGCCTTCCCCGACACCGAACTGAACCTTGATGTCCTCACCGGTTTTCAAGATGCCGTCAGCGCAGCCGCCCACCAACTTAAATATGTTCTTGACCTTAGCATCAAGTACGGTAGCCGAATCATCCACACGAAGTATCATCAACTTTGTCTGGGCAGTCACCTTACGGCCGTCTTCCCTGACGATTTCAGCATTAACCTCAAGCAGGTACATTCCGGCCGCCGGAAGCGCGAGTTCCTCAGTCTTGCCGGAGAACGTCTCGCCAGAAGCCAAATTCTTGCCAGAATCATCTGACAATAAATACCTTACTTCAACAGGAGAGTTAACCTTACCGCCTCTCGAATCCTTGACTCCGAACGACACAATGGCCTTATCTCCGGAAACCATAAATGGAGTGCCGCGCCATGCGCCATCCGAAGGATTGATGTCACCCTTGGACGCATTTGCCACATCAACAGCAAGGTTGAAATATTTCAGAGCCGAGACCATCCTGGAGAATTCCTTTGTCTCCCCTGTCGCATCCGTCACCTTGACGGTCACGCCATAGAAGGCGAGGCCATCATTGTCATCAGTTCCGAAGCGTACCGTGAACGAACCGTCCGCATCCAAAAGCAGTTTTCCCGAGGCGAAAGTTCTCCCGTGCCGGCCAACAGAATAGGTCACTGATGCGGCAGACAGCGGATGTCCGCTGAAACTGGACACCTTGCCGGTCACCTCAACGGTGTCGCCGGCAATGAAAAGCCTGTCGGTCTTGTCAAAGGCAAGGTCGTAGGTCGGAAGGATGAACTCATCCACGACGATTCCTTTCGACGAGTTCACGCCAGCGCCGGTGACCCACACCTGAAAATGACCGTTCCTGTCTCCGGAAGGGATGTCAAACGAGCCAGCCACAGAGCCATATTCATTGGTAGTCAATTCTTTGTTCCCGATTGACTTGTCCTCAGCATTGACGAGTTCGGCCTTCACTTTGACACCGGCCTCCAAGGTATGCAGGCTCTTGCCCATGTCTCCTTTGTAAAGGACGGCCTTGAACTCCACCTTCTCTCCCGGATTGTAGGCCGACTTGTCCGTGAATATCTCGCAGAACGTTCCCGGATCGTCATTCTGATCCGACACATAACCAGAGTTCCCGTAGATGTAGTGTTCATCAGTCTTGTGGAGGAATCCGTCCTGATCACGGTATGACGCGACCAGACAGCTCGCCGCACCGTTCTTCAGACTGCCAGCAATGTCTTCAGGCAAAGGAGTGAATCCGTCCTTGCAAAGTTCCACATCCTTGGCCCCGGCAATGGTCTTACCTGAGCGAAGTAGCTCAAGATCAACCTTTTCCACAGGCTCGCCGGTCAGATAGTCAGCGACAAAGAAACGCAGCTTCTCGCTGTCCTTGCGCACGGCGATGGAAAGGGTCTTCTTTTCCCATTCGGCCTTTGAGACCACCTTCCCGTTCCTTACAGTGAATATGTAGTCTCCGTCATCGCATTTCGGAAGTTCAACCTTCACAGTGTCTTGAACATAAAAACTTTTCCTGGGGTTGTTCACCGTCTTGCGGATCAATGGCTTGGCTCCTTTGACATCCTGAACGAACTCCACATCGACTTTCGCCAGATTGCGAATGGTGAGGACGGCGACACCTTTCTCGAAAGCTATTCCTATCTCCTTCCTGTCAAGGGATTCCATCAACAGTTTGAAATCATTCACCTTTCCGGCGATATCCTTTTCGATACCTTTTGAATATGACAGGCGTTCCTTCTCGGCAAGTCTGCAATCATTGCGAAGGGATTTATAAGACGCTTCGACAAGCTCGGCGTCCGAAGATCTCTGGCCGGCATAAGAGTCACTAATCCTGGACAGGCTGTCAAACCGGCCTCTGAACACGATGGCCTTGCCGTACAGGGACATAGCCTTTCCAGCATACTTATCCGCGAACGAACGGGCGGCGGCCATCTTCTCGGCACGTCCCTGATCATTGTATTTATAGTTCTTATCAGCCATCCGGCGGTACTCAAGGTAGGCGGCCTTCGGGTAGGAATCGCCGACATATTCCCCCAGAAGCGACATCGCCTTCTCCGAACGATTGATGACGGCCAGGAACCAGAGGGCATATTCATAATCATCCTTGATCATCCCCGTCCACAGGTCATCCAGTCCGTCGCCGTAGAAAGCGCCGTTTCTGGCCGCCTGAAGCCTGGCCTTGTTGATCAGAACATAATCAACGAGAGATGCAGGACTCCCTTCGGAGCGCCGGTGATAAAAGGTCACGATCGGTTCGGCATATTCATCCACCTCCTTGTCAAGCCACTTATCATACTCCTCGCGCAGCTTCCAGTCACGGTTGCCCACAATCTCAACCTTCCTGTTGGCGGCGGTGTAGAAGTCATAGTTCAGACGTTCGGCCTTGGCTTTCGAGATGATGGCGTCAAGAATGGAGGCCATTTCTTTCGGGCGGTCGGCTTTCTGAGCGGCGGAATATTCCTTCCACAGGTCAGTCAGCACAAGGTTGTCCTTTGCAGGGTTCTGACCATTATCTTTTCTGACAAACGCGACCGTGGTTATAGCCACAAGACAAAAAATCGCCACCATGGCGGAAGTTATCAGCATATTGGTTTTCATCATTAAAAGTGTTATCGCTATGTATAAATCCCGCCCTGCAAAAATCTTGCAAGAAGATTCGGCATCGAAGTGACCTTATATAACAACCAGAAATCCTACAATTGTAAGGACTTCAGAATTTGCACGGCCTCGCTCACAAGGTAGGTGCTGCCTCCGACATAGATCAGCGGGAAAGCGAAGCCCGCGCCTTCCGGCTTACGGGAGGTCTCCCTGGCCAGGTTGATAGCCATCGAAAGGGCTCCGCGCACGTCGGGAGCGTCGTAGATGCGGTTGGCTGGTCTTCCTTCAGCGACACAGAAAGCACGGTACCGCGCCGTCAGTTCCTTCTCCGGAAGCGCGCGGTGAATCTCAGGATTCGTGAATATGCAGGTGGCGTCGGCCGGAATCAACGGCATGATGCCATCCAAGTCCTTGTCGGCCATAATCGCATATACCAGAATCAACGAGGAGCACTCCCCTTCCGCCACCATCGACTCCAGCTGGGCGAAATTCTCTTTCAGGGCCGCCGGATTGTGACCGATGTCCGCGATGATGAACGGCTGGAGCGAAAGCCTTTCCCAACGGCCGTGGAAGCCCATTCTGGAAGCCGTGCGGACTATGGCGGTGACGACAGCCCGGGAATCCGACAGACCGGCATATTCAGGCATATTCCTTAATATATCGATGGCGGCGAGCACGGTGCGGAGGTTTTTCCTCTGGTACTCACCTCGAAGGTCCATATTCCTTAGAATCTCATCGCTCCGGTGCCACAGCGAAGGTTCCACATCCTCGGCGAACGTCAGCGGGCAGCCGACCTCGGCAGACTTGGCCTCAAAGACGGGGCGTGTCTCAGGAAGATACTCCCCGACAAGGGCCGGGACGTTCTTCTTGAATATTCCGGCCTTCTCGGCGGCGATCTCAGCCAATGTGTTTCCAAGAAGGGCGCAATGATCCAGAGCTATGCTTGTGACTATCGAAAGGTCTGGGGTTATGACATTCGTGCTGTCAAGACGGCCTCCGAGACCGACCTCGATCACTGCGACATCCACTTTCTGATCATAGAACCATTTGAACGCCATTCCGGTCGTGATCTCGAAGAACGACAGGCTCAGGGCATCCATATCGGCCTCGTAACGGCAGAGGAAATCATAGACATATTCCTCGGACACCAGTCCGGCGCTCTGTTTTTCCCCGACAATCCTCATCCGCTCCCGGAAATCCACAATGTGCGGAGAGGTGTAAAGGCCGACTCTGAGACCGCAGGCGGACAATGCCGAAGCGAGCATATTCGCGACAGATCCCTTGCCGTTCGTGCCGGCCACGTGTATCGTCCTCAGGCTTTTATGCGGATTACCCAAGACTCCCTCGAACTTGAGCATATTCTCAAGCCCGGGCTTGTAGGCATCCTTGAAAGGAACTTTCTGAACCGAAGGGAATCTGGTGAATATAGCCTCGACCTTCCTCTGGTAACTCTTTTTGGAAAATGGTTCCATTATCGTCCGATATACTTGTTTTTTGAACTGAACTCAAATTTACTTAAATTTACGGACATATTCTAGCGGAATGAAAGAAAAAACATCAGCGCTTCATTCGAAGTACATCATCGATGGCGTTTCCAGACGGTTGACTCCGGCTGAGATGCTTGATGACTGCATCGCGTCCAAAGAAGAAGGGGTGGTTCCGAATAACGGGGAGTTCGAGCCGGTCGTGGACGAAAGTACGGATCCATCGCCATCAATGAAAAAGTTTCAGAATCAGAACGTTCAAGGCTACCTTGCGACAGTCGTTTCGCTTTTGGACGAACCCAGGTCGTTTCCGGCGGCGTACGCGGATCCCTACACCAGAGGCAGGATCGCCAAGGCGCTTCTAGACGCGGTGTGGCTGAACGGCCATTTCAAGCTCGGCGACCTGACCTTGGCCGCGAAATGGAAGTGGAACGGCAAGCCGCTCGGGAATATGGCGGCGTTCTATTCGTCCGCCGAAGCCACCGCGGACTACATCAACAATCTTGGAATATGCCTGAGCGGGTACTCGTTCACGGAAAGCGGGCGGGTTTGCCAGACCTCCTTCAAGGTCGGGGCGTGCGAAAAGGCTGAAAGCCCGGATGAAGACGACATATTCCTGCCAGAGGACGCTCCTTTCGGCAGCGAGCATCCGGTGCTTGGCCGCCGCAGGGCGGTTCCGGACAAACTGGTGGCCGACCCTGACAGTTGGATCATCTATGTTCCGTTCGACACGTGTGACTTCAGACTTGGAGGGTCGCTCCTCTGTGACGCCCTCGGGCAGAACGGGGACAATTTCCCGGAAATCGGAGACGCAGACTATTTTATTGACTGTTACGAGGTTATCCGTGAGTTCATCGAGGACAGAATCGCTGTGTCAGCCGCCACCGTGTGTGATGGAGGTCTGCTTACGGCACTGAAATTGATGTGTTCGGGGGATGTCGGAGCCGACATCGACATAAGCGGGATAATGAGCGCATACGGCGAGGACAAGAAGCTAAGGATCCTGTTCTCGGAGGTTCCGGGAGCGATCATCCAGATCAAGGACTCCGACTATGACTATGTCGATGCCGAATTCCTGCTTCAGGACATCGCCTACTACCCTATGGGTCACCCCGCGACCGGCACCGGCGAAGTCAATGTGAAGGCCGGCGGCAGCGGTATCGCAGGCATACTGCAATCCCTGCTCAGCAGCCAGGCCTCGGAAGGAGAAGACTGACATTATTAATAACATATATGGCAAGATACGCTGACACTCCTCGCAGAGGAGGGGGCGGCAGGAAGCCCAAAATCTTTGTTCTTGACACGAACATCATCCTGCACGACTACAAGGCCATCCGCAAGTTCCAGGACAACGATCTGGTCATCCCGATCGCTGTGATCGAGGAACTTGACAAATTCAAGAAAGGCAATGACAACCTGGCGTTCAACGCCAGAGGATTTATGAGGGACATCGACCGCATCACCGACGGGAAATCATTCGGGAAGTACGGCGTGCCGATCGGGAAAGGCCTGGGCAACATCAGGATAGACCCGGGACATCCTTTCCCGGAGAGTATGAAAGGGATGTTTTATGATGATATTCCTGACCATAGGATCCTTGCGACGGCGATCTGGACCAGAGACAACAACCCGGACAGGTTCGTAGCCCTCGTCACGAAGGACATCAACCTCAGGATGAAGGCGAAAGCCGCCGGAATGGAGGTCCAGGACTACCTGACCGACAGGATCGAGGAGGACAAGATCGAGAACTCCAACAAAGAGGTCCAGTACCTCGACGGGATCACACCGGAGGCGATCCAAAGTCTGGCCTACAGCCCGGACACGTCCGTTGATTGGAAGGCTGTCTGCAAGGTGAAGCCGAAAGCGAACCAACTTTACAAGTTCAGGAATGGAGACACGACCCTCTGCGCAAGGTTTGACGGGAACAAGGAACGGGTCGTTCTGGTCAAGAACAAGGAGGCCTACGGGATCCGGCCCCGAAACGACGAGCAGAAATTCGCGCTGGACGCTTGCTTGAATCCCGCCATACAGTTGGTCTCGATGACCGGCGGAGCGGGAACCGGAAAGACTCTGCTGGCTCTGGCCGCCGCTTTGGAGCAGGCCAAGGACTTTGACCAGATCATCCTCACGAGACCTACGATAGTGCTTGGCAATCAAGACATCGGATTCATTCCGGGAGACCAGAAGACCAAGATGAGTCCGTTCATCCAGCCGCTGATGGACAACCTGAACGTCATCAAGGCTCAGTTCCGGTCATCGAGCAAGGAGGCTTTGAGGATCGAGGCTATGCTGAAGGAAGAGAAACTGCTGATCTCGCCTCTGGCCTACATCAGGGGCAGAAGTCTTGGACGGGTGTTCCTGATCTGCGACGAGGCCCAGAACCTCACGCCGAACGAGGTGAAGACAATCATCACGAGGGCCGGGGAAGGCACAAAGATGGTGTTCACAGGCGACATATTCCAGATTGACCAGCCTTATCTGGACCAGTGGTCCAACGGCCTGTCGCACCTGAACGAGAAGATGGACGGACAGAAGCTGTTCGAGCACATATTCCTGAAAATCGGTGAGAGGAGCGAGCTTTCCGACATCGCGTCACGCCTTTTGTAAAGGAAAAGAAAACCTGCCCCGCTGCATTTAAAGGCCTGGGGCAGGTTTTGATTTTTTGACTTTGGCTTTTGATTTTTCCGCAATTGCTATAACCAAAGTTTTTTAGTAATTTTGTAGTCTGTATTTATGGCACGTCTATAAAACAAATTCTTAATAATATGTTCGACAAAAAGAAAAGAGTCTATCGTTTCGGCGGCAAGACCGCGGAGGGCGATGGACAGATGCGTGAGCTCCTGGGAGGAAAGGGAGCCAATCTGGCCGAGATGAGCAAGCTCGGTATGCCGGTGCCTGCCGGATTCACAATCACAACTGAATGCTGCGCTGAGTATTACTCACTCGGCGGAGGCTATACTGATGAACTCAAGAAAGAGGTCGCAGAGGCTTTGAAGGCCACCGAGACCATTATGGGCAAGAAGTTCGGTGATCCGTCCGACCCGCTTCTCGTAAGCTGCCGCTCTGGCGCAAGAAGCTCTATGCCTGGTATGATGGACACCATCCTCAACATCGGTCTTTGCTCCGCCACGCTTCCTGGTATGATCCAGAAGACAGGCAACCCAAGGTTCGTCTATGACGCTTACAGACGTCTCATTATGATGTACTCTGATGTCGTTATGGAGAAGGCCGAGGGCATCGAGCCGGCCGACGGCCAGGGAATCCGCCAGCAGCTTGACAGGATGATGATGGAGCTCAAGGAGCAGAAGGGCTACAAGTCCGACACCGACATCACAGCCGAAGAGCTCAAGGATCTCTGCGAGAAGTTCAAGGCAAAGGTTAAGGAAGTGCTTGGAGTTGACTTCCCTGACACCGCCGAGGCCCAGCTTTGGGGATCGATCGGCGGCGTGTTCAAGTCCTGGAACGGCAAGAGGGCCATCGCCTACAGAAGGATCGAGAAGATTCCTGATGACTGGGGAACAGCCGTGAACGTGCAGTCAATGGTGTTCGGAAATATGGGCAACACGTCCGCTACCGGTGTGGCATTCTCACGTAACCCTGCCAACGGAGACAACAAGTTCTACGGAGAGTGGCTCATCAACGCCCAGGGTGAGGATGTGGTTGCTGGAATCCGTACCCCTAACCCTCTGAACGAGGCCACCAAGACCGAGAAGAACAAGGATCTCCAGTCCCTTGAGACCGCTATGCCGGAGGTTTACAAGGAGCTTGACGACATCCGCCTGAGACTTGAGCAGCATTTCCACGATATGCAGGACATCGAGTTCACCATCCAGGAGGGACATCTTTGGATGCTCCAGTGCCGTATCGGCAAGAGAACCGGACTGGCAGCCCTGCAGATGGCTATGGATATGGTTGACGAGAAGATGATCGACGAAAAGACAGCCGTGATGAGGGTTTCTCCTTCACAGCTCGACGAGATTCTCCACCCTATCCTCGACCCTGCTTCCGAGAAGAAGTCCAAGGTCATCGCCATCGGCCTTCCAGCCTCACCAGGCGGAGCCGTAGGTCAGGTTGTGTTCACCTCCGAGGCCGCTATGGAGGCCAACGCCAAGGGACAGAAGGCCATCCTCATCCGTGAGGAGACCTCTCCTGAGGACATCGAGGGTATGCGCGCCGCGGCCGGTATCCTCACCACTCGTGGAGGTATGACCTCACACGCCGCCCTTGTTGCCCGCGGATGGGGCAAGTGCTGCATCGTAGGCTGCGAGGCGATGAAGATTAACTTCGCCGACAAGGCTGTTTCCTTCGGCGATGTCACATTCAAGGAAGGAGACTGGATGAGCCTCAACGGAACAAAGGGATTCGTTTACGGAGAGAAGATCGACACGATGGACGCTTCCGAGAACCCTATGTTCATCAAGTTTATGTCTATCGTTGACAAGTTCCGCAAGATCGGTGTCAGGACCAACGCCGACACTCCTGAGGATGCCCAGAAGGCTCTCAGCTTCGGAGCCGAGGGCATCGGCCTGTTCCGTATCGAGCACATGTTCTACGGTGCGAACTCCGAGCAGCCTCTCGCAAAACTGCGCAAGATGATCCTCTGCAACACTGATGAGGAGAGAAAGGCGGCTCTCGCCGAGCTTGAGCCATACATCAAGGCTTCCGCCAAGAGCACCATGAAGATTATGGACGGCAAGCCTGTTGTCTTCCGTCTGCTTGACCCGCCTCTCCACGAGTTCGTGCCTAAGACAGAGGAGAAGGAGGAGGAACTTGCCAAGGAACTTGGTGTCACCGTCGAGGACATCGAGAAGCGTGGCGAGGCTCTTCACGAGGTCAACCCTATGATGGGTCACCGTGGAGTGCGTCTGCACATGTCCTACCCTCTTATCGCCGAGACCCAGTACAGGGCCATATTCACCGCCACCGCCGAGCTTCAGCAGGAAGGATTCAACCCTCATCCCGAGATCATGATCCCTGTGACCATCTCAGCCCGTGAGCTTAGCTTCCAGAGAGCCATCTGCGACAAGGTGAAGGCTGAGGTTGAAGGCACCACCCGTCAGTTCATCCTTTACAACTTCGGTACGATGATCGAGATCCCTCGTGCCGCCCTGACCGCCGACAGGATGGCCCGCGCCGCCGAGTTCTTCTCATTCGGCACCAACGACCTCACCCAGATGACCTTCGGCTTCTCTCGTGACGATGTCGGAACCTTTATGGGTGAATATCTTGGCAACAAGATCCTCGACGCCGATCCGTTCCAGACCATCGACACCAAGAGTGTGGGCAGACTGGTTGAGTTCGGCATCCAGGCAGGCCGCTCAAAGAGGCCAGACCTCAAGTGCGGTGTCTGCGGAGAGCACGGTGGAGATCCTGCGTCAATCCGTTTCTTCAACAAGATCGGTGTTGACTACGTTTCCTGCTCACCGTTCCGTGTGCCTATCGCGCGTCTGGCTGCGGCCCAGGCTGCCATCGAGCAGAGCAAATAGTTAGGTTTCACTAACATATTCATAAAGATCCGTCCCTGCCGGGGACGGATTTTTTGGCAATATATATCTGTGGAGGGGCGCAAAAAATTTTCCCTTACCGAATTTTTCACGTTACAAAAATTGCGACAAGGGAAAATTTCTTTGCGTCTATAGGGAATAGACTCAGCGACCGATGCGAACTATCTGGAGCCGAGGTAGAGGAAGACCATTCCGAGGAGGACGAGGGCGAGGTCGATGGCTTTGCTGCGGAGGTTCTTCTCCTTGAAGACGAGGGCGGCGAAGAGGAAGCTGACGATGACGCTGCCGCGGCGGATCATAGAGACGACCGAAATCATCGCTCCCGGGATGGAGAGGGCATAAAGATAGACGAAGTCCGCGACACTCAGGAATATGGAAATGAATATGATGGACCATTTCCAGCGGAACGGGGTCGTCTTTTTGCGGTTCGGGTACCAGATCAGGAGCATCATCACGGCCATCATTCCGCACTGATAGATGTTGTACCAGCTCTGGACGGACATCTTGTCCATAGCGAGACCGTCCGGGTTCATCAGGAACTTGTCGTAGAGACCGCTTATCGCTCCGAGAATGGCGGCGCCGACCACGGCATAGATCCAGACATTATGCTCGAAATCAATCCCTTCCTTCTTCCCGCTGCGGCTCAGCATAAAGAAGGAGACAACGGCCAGCAGCACACCGGTCCACTGAAGCCAGTTCAATTTCTCTCCGAAGATCAGCATCGCGCCTATCAGGACCAGAACCGGACGGGTGGCGTTGATCGGGCCTACGATCGTAAGCGGAAGATGTTTCATTCCGTAGTAGCCTAAAGTCCAAGAGCTTAGGACTATGACACTCTTCAGCAGAATCCATTTCTGGACAGCCCAGCCGCCATATTCACCGACCTTCAGGATGGTGCCGTCAAGGGCGGTGGAACCGTAGGACAGAGCAATGAATGGAATGAATATGAGCGAGCAGAACAATGTGTTCATGAACAGCACGGGGATGACGGCATTGCCGCCAAGGGCCTCCTTTTTGAAAGAGTCATAGAAGCCCAGAAGGGCCGCCGACAGGAACGCTAATGATAACCACATAACACTTGCTAAACTAACCGGGTGCAAAGATAGTTGTTTTTCTGAATATCCGGTCGCGGCACTTCGGCAAGATCGGCGGCTTTGAGACGACGGCCGCCGAGCCTGCCGAAGCGTGGTTCCAATCTGAAATAAAATTTGCGAATCCACACCGGAAAAAGTAATTTTGTGATAGAAAACTGATAAACGAATATGGCCGACAGACAGATTCCTGAAATGAACTACCTGATGTCCCTTGTGGAGAAGAAATTCCACAAGGATGTCAAGACCTCAACAGACTTTTATTCTCTGGCTCAGGAAATCGAGACCGAGACCGGGAACAGCGTCTCCGCATCCACCCTCAAGAGGATGTGGGGTTATGTGAGCACAACCTCAACGGCAAGACAAGCCACTCTGGACATTCTTGCCAAGTACATCGGCAAGAAAAACTACAAGACGTTCTGTGAAGATCTGAAGGGCGGCAACGCGTTCCAGTCCATATTCTTCACGGCGGATTTCATCAACGCAAGTGACCTCAAAGTCGGCGACCGGATTGAAATCGGTTGGGATCCCGACCGTCTCGTTGTCCTGAAATATCTGGGAGACAGCGCTTTTGAGGTGGAGACCGCAATAAACTCAAAACTGGAACCTGGAGACAGGTTCGTGCAGTCAAACTTCATCAAAGGCTACCCGCTTTACATTTCAAGGATCCAGCGTGGAGACAAGTACACGGCCTCTTATGTGGCAGGCCGCCAAGGCGGGCTAAACCATCTCAAAGCGATCTGATTCAGAAACGTACACCTACTCCGATCTGGACATCCACATATCTTCGGAAATCGGAGACCACTCCGACAGACAAGGCCATCGGCTTGAATGTCAACAGGATACCTCCATCTGCGGCGACACTACGGTAGGATTTGTCCTCAACTTTAGCCCATTCTCCTGAAATGTCTTCCCAACAACGGGTGGATGAGGAAAGCCCCGCTCCGGCATAGAAGCCGAAACGTCTGGACGTCCACACCGCAAGACCGGCCGTCGCCACAGTGTGGCTCACACGGGACTCACCCGTAGCCCAGATACGGCCATATTCAGTGTCACCTTCGCTGGTGCAGGTGTAGGAATATTCATTCTTCCGGAAGTCGCTCCGGTAGTTGGCATAGGCTCCGACGCCGCGCAATGTCATCACCGCCATCGCGCCGTATGATGGAATCGGAAATATTCCGGCATCGGCGAGGAGAGTCAACTTGAGTCCTTCCTTTGGACGCGGTGTTTTCCCTTTCGGGTGCTGAGTTTGTCTTTCTGACTGTTTAACTTGCATTTCCTGGTGCCGACTCTGTCTTTCCGGGTGCTGAGCCTGTGGTTCCGGGCGCTGAACTTGTGGTGCTGGTCGCTGAGCCAGTCGAAGCGACCGTTCAGGCATTTCGATCAGAGTCACTTCGACAGGCTCAGTGACCGGGTTTATCCTCTGAATTGAACCTAACGACGGTCTGGCCGGCCTCTTCCCGAAAGCCCTCATTCCCTGCATATACTTCGCCTTGATCGCCTCAAAACGGGCCGCCTGTGCCGCCGACATCTTTCCCGATGCGTTGGACAACGTCTTCCTGAGCGACGAGAGTTCAGCGAGCAGCGATCCCAACGACTCCATCTGAATACTCTGCCCGGACTCGACCTTGGCACGCATCTCCACGCAGCGGTCACAGATGTAGGCGTACTTGTCAAGCGCCTTGTCGTAGTTATCTCCCTGCGGTATGGCGAAAGCCTTGACTCCGAGACAAAACTCAAGGTCAAACACAAAAGAATATGTCCAAGAACAGATCTCATTGACAAACCTAACATACAAATTTAAGCATTTTCAAAATATAACCTGCCGCATTGTCGCTATATTTTATGACAGTCTGCATATTCCTAATTCAAAAATAGTTATCTTTGAATATTCAAACGAATTATGGACGAGGCATCCGGATTTTTCGAGACACCGACCGAGGCTCAAAGCCCGAGACAGGGCATCTTTGAGCTGATCCGCAGCAACCCTGAAAGTTACTGCGAGATCTGGCGTGCCGACAAGGACGGACGCTTCCGCATCTATAAGGCTCTGAAAAGTGAATATGCCGGTGATGCCGTCTATGAGCGTCTGTTGAGGAAAGAATTCGAGATAGGATACTCATTGGACCATCCGAACATCTGTGAGTACTATGGTTTCGTGAACATTCCGCCGCTTGGCAACTGCATTGAGATGGAGTGGGTGGACGGCCTGTCGCTGGACAGCCTCCTGACACGAGGAGATTTAGGTAAAGCTCTGACCGCCAAGATTATAAACGATACTTGTGATGCTCTGGCATATATGCACTCAAAGCAGGTGATCCACCGGGACCTGAAGCCGTCAAACATAATGCTGACCTACAATGGCAAGAACGTCAAGCTTATCGACTTCGGGCTGTCAGACTCCGATCAGCATTCCGTCCTGAAAGGTTCCGCCGGAACGCAGTTCTATGCTTCGCCGGAGCTGATCGCAGGCGGAAGCATTGATTACCGCACGGACATATTCTCATTAGGATGTGTGATCGCCCATCTGAGCCCGGCATACGCCAAGGTTGCCCGTAAATGCTGCCAGAGGGATCCGTCTAAGCGCTTCCAGAGCGCGCTTGAGGTCAAACAGGCCATCAATCATAGATCCCGACTGCCGCTGTGGCTCGCCATTGCCTCTGCGATCATAATTGTGGCCGCGCTTTCCATACGTCCGGGAATCCATCCGAGGACTAATGTGGCTTCCAGTGTGGCGGATTCCTCAAGCAGGGTCGCCGACACAGACTCGGCATCAGCGGTTCAGACTGTGGACTCTGGTCAGATGGTGGGCATTGGCTCGACCGACACCGACTCGACTTCGGACAATGACAACTCCCGGAATCGGCCGGAATCCGCAAAGGCCGCCAACGCCACAGTGATATCATTGGATCCCGCCAAGAAGATCGTACGGAAGGATGAAAGCAAACCCGAAAAGAAAGAACCTTCAACCCGCCAGACAAAACCACAAAGCGACAAAGAAGCCATCGACGAACTCTTCCGACAGGCCACCGAACTGTTTGACCAGTAAAGTAGTTTGAGTTTGCCCACGACATTCCGCTCCTTCCCAGGCAACGATCCCGGTCCGTTTCGTCACTCGACGGTGCAGCCAGCACTCTCAGGCGACATTATCGTCTCGTTTCGTCACCCGACGGTGCAGCCAGCACTCTCAGGCGACATTATCGTCTCGTTTCGTTACCCGACGGTGCAGCCAGCACTCTCAGGCGACATTATCGTCTCGTTTCGTTACCCGACGGGTTACTTTGAATATATACTTTCTAATTCCGACTTTGAAAACATCCTGAAACGTGCCTGCCAATAAGCAGACTTCTCACCATCGAACTCACCACGATCGATCTCCGACTCCTTGCCCGCCTTGTGCAGAATCGTGTTATTGCCATCCCCCATATGCTCTGCCCAAGTGAGTTCCGCAAAAGGAGAATCCTGCCTTTGGCCTATGTGATGCAGTTCATAAGGGTCTCCATTGGAATCTCGCGGCGGGTACCCTTCACCGATCAAATCCGCATTATTATAGTCCTTCCACTTGTTCCAATCCGCCAGCTTGCTTTTCAGCCATTCCTTACGGCAATTGAATGCCGCCCAATCTATGTCAGACCTTATGAGTGCCGGTCTCCCTCCAACAACGGCCTCCCTTAAGCCAGCCTTCGTATAAATCGCAGCCTCTTCCATCGAATCGATGTTCGACAGAATCCTGTCAGACCACCCGGTTCTCAACCGAATGGCCATCTTCTCCATTGACGACAGCATATTCATTAATATTAGTATCCGATTACAAACATAATCAATTTGGCGATTAAATATTGGTTCATTATTGGTCCATAGCAAGCAAGCTTGGGAATAAGCCAACAAGGTTGCTATTTTTGAAAAACATAGGAGCCATATAGCAGTTGACTGACATCGAATGAAGCAGTCGCCAAATATCCACGAGTTGGCGGCACACGCATTTTGTGAATATGTCGGCACACAAACCCTCCCTGAGTAGAGCGAGAGGCCGGTGGATATGCCGCCTATGGTTTCTGTATCCGTAGGTGGCATACGACCGTACCTCACAATGGCGTGGAAGCATAATCGTATGCCACCGTTTTGCAAAATGGCAATAAATACGTCCTTTGAAAAGGTGACAATGCCAGGGAGGTTGAGCCTATTCGGACACTTCAAACTTGACTATCGCCCAACTTGAATATTCCTACCTCCTGCGTTCTAAAGACTTACCTTGATCCCGCAAGACACACACACTTTGCCGAGGTTCAAGCGACATCTTTCCGTATTAACCAATCACCTTGAAAGGGTGACTTCAAGCCTGTTTTTGTTCGGCCGCTCCCAATATCCCGAATAGCCGGAGCCAACAGCATTCAAGACCATTGTCTCGCTTGGCTTGTCATAAAACTTAGTATCGTATGCCTTCAGGACCAAACCACCGTCTCCCGACACATCTCCGAAGACAATCATTCTATTACGTCCTCCATTTCGGTTGTAATAGTAAGTGCCAACCGCTTTCGGAGTAGCGGAATCAAACGCAAGTTCCATTGTTATCCCGTACTTTCCAAGAGTACCTGAATATATTTTGGAGTTCAATCGTTTGTTGGCGGTTCCACTATAATATTCATAGAAATATGAATATTCATTGTCAGCCTCACAATCTCCTTCCTTCTCTAGTTTGCGGCCAAGGCTGATGACCAATGGAGGATATACAATCACGTCCGCTCCAAAGCACACATAGTTATAAGTGCCGAATGATTTCTCATAAGACACAACATTGTACCCGGAGTACCCTCCAAGCGCACCATTGTCTCCTGAGAGAATGACATAGTCGCCATAGGAGTAAGGTTCATATCCATAATCAAATGTCACTTCCTCCTTTGTGTTGCTACAGTAAAATGTCGCTGACGAGGAGACAGGAGTGGTTGATGGAGCAGGTGCTTTCGCTCTCACTGGAGGCTGTGTCGGCGATTGTGCCTTTGATGAAATGCTATCCTTATGCGCTGATCCCATTCTGTTACTTATTCCCATAGCAAGTCCGAATGTGACCCCTATAACCACTGATGCCGCTACAATTATAGCAGCGAGTTTCCCAACCTTAAAAGTTCCCGGTTTCTCAGAGCCGTTTTTGGGTGATATACCTTGCTTCGAATCGCTTTCAGGAATATGAGAATGGAGATCCTGCTTAGGTGACTCGGGTGCCTGATATGCAGGGGACGGGGTCACCGGAACTTGTTCCTCACTTCGCTTCTGATCCAACCGTTCTCCACAATAAGGGCAATTGGTTGATGATGCGGGGATCTCCTCTCCGCAATAGGGACACTTTATTGTATTACTCATCGTCTATATTAATAAAACAAACCCAGAAACTACTAATCAAAATCAAGCAGATTGTCCAGAGAATCATCGAAAGATTCGCACAGTTTCTCCAAATCTTTGAGTGGAGATGTTGTGACAATACCACTGATGTTCGCCATCGCTGAGATTATCAGATCTCTGTCTCCTTTTCTGACCGCATCATCCAGAACTGCATAATAATTCTGTAATGCGCCATTTCTCTCAGAGAATGAAGACGTTATAAACTTTTCAGCAGTCTTGTACTTCGCCACGATTCCGGCAAGTTTCACCTGCGTCAGAGCCTCGACCTCCTTACGATGTTCACGTAATTTGATACAATCGGAATATAATCCTCCTATATTTTTAGCAAAGGACAAACTGGTGTTGGCCTGTTTTTGAACCAAAGCCATATCCTGCATAAAGTTTGAACGCCCCTCCGCAGGTTGTGAGGACTCTGTCTCTATTGACTGGTCATCATAGTCATATATCGGGTTATCCGCGTCTTCCACATCCTGGTACATATCATCTTCGTACTCCGTATTCATATTCATTATTCTTTGATTTTGGCTTTGGCTGTCTTTGAATATTCATTCGCGGCTGCGGCAAGCTGCATAATCTCCATCTTTGTCAGGTTGGTGTCACCATCCTCAAACACTTTCTTCCTAAGTGGCTCGTAAACAGCCATAAAGCCATCATTGCATTTGACAATGCCGCCAATGATTTCTATCGCCCTAAGCATATTTGCCTTGCCTTCGGTGTAACCGTCAGCGATTGCTTGAATGTTATCAGTCAATTGCTTCTGGGCTTCCGCATTTTTGTCAAGATTCTCAAGATATTGGACGACACCCGCTCCGGCAGCTGCCACTATCGCAACTCCCGCCGCGACCTTAGGATTCTCATCAACGTATTGTGACAACGCGGCATTATCCATCACCGCGTCACTGAGGAATGCGACAGTGTTCACCGCACTTTCAATCGAGCTGCCATTCAGTTCAAAAGAATCCAAACTGACATCGGTTGTGTTCACAGATGAAAAAGCTATCCCGTCTTGAGCCGTCGTCAATCCACCGCCACGGTTAGAACCTACGATGTAGTTAATCAATTCGGTAGCAAGATAAATGTTGCGGAAGGCGCAACCACGGGCATAATTCAGGGCATAAGACACCTTCTTGCTTATATCCATCAACTCGTCGTATTCATACTTGGCGGCGTTGAAAAGTTCCGCCATATCCCTTGTCTGCGCTTCCTTTTTGTCAGTACTGTCAAAAAGAAATCCTCTTGTGTTTCGCCTGGAGACCGCCTCGAATTTATTGATGATAGGAGTCAGGTGATCGTCTTCAAGCATATCCTTGTACTTAGGAAGGTGCATAATTTCACTGACTCCTTGACTGTAGCGGCCTTTGATTTCTTGACGCATCAGCATCTTTCCGGCCCCAGCGTTCAAAAGCTGCTGCTTGAACTCTCCATAGACATCATCGGACACGGTAGCGCGCAGTGAGTGAGCGTACAGAAATGTTAGTTTCTCATCAATAAACGCCCTGTTGGCCTCCATTTGTTCTTTTTCGCCAGGGATGCTATTCACTTCCTCGCTCTTCTCCATAAGGGCAAGATAGCATTTCTTGACCTTGGAATAGTTGTCCAACGTGATGGCCGACTTTGGGTAAGGAATTCCGAGGTTCTTGTTCAAGGCAACGCGGAGCGTCTCAAAACGGATATCAAGTTTAGGAGAAAGATAATTCCATAAGTCTCCTCGTCAAGCTCTTGCATACGCTCACGGTATTGCTCTCTCGTTTTTACGTAGTTATTATAGTCATCAACTTTCGATTTATAGTCGTATGACAGTATGCCATAAAGGACGGCCGCCCCTGCGGCTCCCAAAATCAATGAAGCCAAGAATGGCACACCGAAGATAAGAAGTAAAACAAAAAGCACAATCGCCACTACAACAGGGACTCCGCAACCAGGTTTTTTGGATTCATCAGGTTTGGGAACCTCTTGCAGTTCATCATCAACCTTTATCACAGCCTCAAGTTGTCCCCATTTGTCCTCATAGTCCTTCAACCTTGAGTCAATTTCTTCCTGAAGAGGGTCTGTGTCAGCTGTTATCTGCGGCACAAATGTAAGTAGGTACTGTTCTTCTTGCGTCATATCAAAAAAATGTTTAGTATTATATTCTGGTGATGCAAAGGTATTCAATCATATTTGATTTTCTTGGTCCATATTCGGTCCATTTACTCCTATAATGGCAGTTTCCATAGACAAAACACCTCAGGCAAGATTATTTGGGGAAATGCTGCGGTGCCAAGGATTTGGGTTCGATAAAAAACATATAATATTCATAAAAAACATATTCATACCCCCAAATGTTATAGAAATGATTGTACCTTGATGCCGATTTTCGCGTAGAATCTTTGCTGGCCAAGAAATGGTTTTCCGGCAAAAAGTCAAAAAACGGAAGTCAGCGATTTGTTTAACCAACTAAAACTATTATCTTTATGGCTGTTAATGGATATGACGACCAGAGTGCCTACGGCTGGGGCCGCGCACTTTTGGAAGACGAGGCGGCTGGGTTCGGAGACGAAGTGAGCGAAGACGCTCTGCCACGGTACATCGACCCGCTGAACGACTGGGGTTTCAAGAGGCTTTTCGGGACGGAGATGAACAAGGAGTTCCTTGTGGCGTTCCTGATGACGATCTTCCCGGACAAGAGGATAAAGGACATCACATATATGCCGACCGAGCAGCTCGGGATGGCCGCCGGGGACAGGAACGCAAGGTTCGACGTGATGTGCAAGGATGAAAGTGGGGAGAAGTTCATCGTCGAGGTACAACTGGCCTACCAGAAGCATTTCAGGGAAAGGGCACTGTACTATTCCGGAATGGCTCTGCACTCGCAGGGTGTCAAGGGCAGGAAGTGGAACTACAACATCAAGGGTGTGTATTTCGTCGGGTTGCAGAATTTCGCTTTCGGCCCAGAAAGAGGCGGAGGGCTGATCCGGAGATATTCAGTCAGAGACGACGAGAACGGAGATCTGATGACGGACAAGCTGCGGTTCGTGTTCATCGAGATCGGGCGGTTCGACAAGGGACCTGACGAGCTCAAGACGAACCTGGACAAGTGGTTCTACGTGATGAAGAACTTGCACCGCCTGCTGGAGCGTCCGGCGGCGTTGGTCGACAGGATATTCCGAAGGTTCTTCGAGGCGGCGGAGGTCATATCCCTTACAAAGGATGAGAAACAACAATATGTCAGCAATATGATCAACGAAAGGGACACTTACAATCAGATAGCCTACGCCAGGGAGTTCGGGCGCGAGGAAGGGATCAAGCAAGGGATCAAGCAAGGGCGAGAACAAGGGCTGGAGCAAGGTAAGGTAGCCGAAAGGGAAGCCATAGCTTTGCGTATGATAGGAGCTAACACCCCTATAGAATTTATTGTCAAGTGTACTGGCCTTGACAAGGCAGCAGTGGAAGCGCTTGCCAAACACTAAGAAAAAAGGAAGTGTCCGAATAGGTTTTGCCTCACGGACACTTCCTGCATAGCACTCCTTCCAATTGAATATTCCTACCTCCTGCGTTCCCAAGACATCCCTTGGTTCCGCGAGGCATATAGTCCCTTTGTGGTAGTCGCCAGCAGTGCTGTTCCATCCGTCGCCAGCGTGAGGAACTCCCCCACTCCGGAATTGTTGTACCGCGTGGTCCAAGTCGCCCCACCGTTCCGTGACCAATAAAGTCCCTTCGATGTGGCTGCGAATATTTCCGTTCCCATCACCAGCAGATCCCGGAACGTCCCCACCGAACTCATACAGAACCTGTTCAGCCAAGTCCTGCCACCGTTCGATGAATATTCAATACTGTTCTTCTGCGTGTTTATCCGCAGAAGGTCGCTCCCGTAGGTTACTAATTGTGGCATAGAGATCTATTAATGAGATAATCAACTCAATGTTTTCCCATAACATCCAATGTGGTTTTTGCCACCAATGCAATCGCACCTATGGCCACGATCCCAACAGCACCTGCCTTTGCAGCCGTGCTAGATTTAGGATCCTTCATTATATCAATTCCTTTTTCCAGCAGACCGCCGTTGTTGTTTCTCTGAATATCGTTCATAGTCAATCGATTTTAACTACACTATCCATTTATTATCACTATAATAATTGATAATTCACCAAACAATCAACATACACTCAGTTTTTAGGATTCGGTGTTTTGTTATTTCCTTTTAATCTAAACACTAAGAATGCCACTGCCAGAGCTGCGGTGCCTAACTCCTTCAAAAGGCTCTTCTCCTTTTTCTTTGTTTTAATCTTTTCGTCACTCATAATTTCAAATATTTTAATAGTTATACTTTCTCGAAATCAACAGACTCGGCAGAGTTTCGCCATTCCTCTATCTCGTTTTTGTATTTCTCCAAATCCGAAACCTTCTGCTTAAGGGCCAGAATTTCATCATTTCGTTCTTTTATTTTTTGACAAAGCAGAACATAAGAAGGAGCATAATTCTTGTAATATTCATCGTCAGATTCAAATGTCTTAAAGACAGTTGCGATGCAATTGTTAACAGCATTAGTCAAAGACTCTTTGAGTTTCGACAACTTCTTTTCGTCCCTATGCCGCTTGTACCAACCATATAATTCAAAACCGACACCCAGTGCAGAACCTATCCAGCCTGCCCATTTCGTTATGTTCTTTCCAAGATTGACAGCCCCCCAAGGCTTAAATTTATAACCTTTGGCTATAACATCTCTTATGGCCTTAATTTGTTCACCAGAGACATTTAAGTTATTCAATTGTTTAATGCCAAACTTTACAGCATCATTCAACATAGCATCCTGCATAGAATAACTATTTTGTACCTTGACTGCTGCCAAATTTACATTATTGGCGTTAGTTTCACAACACTGCTCTATCAAAGCACTAAGTTTGTCTTGGAAAACATAAAAAGTAGCCTTACCATCCTGCACACCAAGCTGACAGGAAATCACATCATCAATTGTTTCTAAAGAAGCACCGTTTATTTCTCTAAGAGCATCATTTTTAACTTCATTGATAGCATTGCGAAGTTCATTACGTGACAACGTCAATTCCGACTTCAAATGCTTGCCATCTTCCTCTATTTCCTCACAATCTCTCTCCATCTTTACAATAGCTTTAGAGACTGGCTTTTCCGTACAAGAGATAGCTTTATAAAGTCCATCAACAACATCAGTCACTGAAGTTTCATAAGTTGATGATGACAACTTATCCACCTCAACATTATTCACTACAGCATTTACACAATTTCTTAAATCCCTAATATGAGAACGCTCATAGTAACTGTCAATCTTCGAGAACCAATGCTGTAACCCTTTTCCCTTTGGATCTGCTGCAATACAGACAATATGCAGTCTTTTCTCTTCATCTGGAGACAAGTTGATTGTACTGCGTAAACGAGAGACAAGATTATCTTTCTTAATTTTACAACCATTAGAGAAATCGTACTCATCCATCAAGTCATATCCTGCCTCATCCATCTTGTTGATAACAAATATAGTATTATCCAACTTATGATAATCTCTCATAACGCGTCGGATTATCTCCACGTGACTATCTTTCAATGGTACAACCGCATCACATACATATATTATAATGTGTGCCTCTGATATATAGCGTTCAGTTATCTGCGAGAATCTAACATTCTTTCCATCTATTTCTCGTTCCTTTGTTCCGAACAATCCTGGAGTATCAATAATCTTGAATCCCTTTTTCAAATCCTTAGGTCGATAAACGGTAAGCTCATCTGAAGATTCGTCATTATCGATCTTCATATTATCTTCCAAACGCCCCAACATACCAGCAATAGCACTGGTTTTACCATCAGAGAAACTACCTAACAGGACTACACTAATCTCACCATCTGCGATAGTACTCATAATACTGTCTATTTTTCCTAGATAAGATTGCAATTCAGGAATATACTCTACCCCCTTTTGCAAAAGAGCCTTCAACAAAGTAAGTTTCTGTAACTTTTTGCTTGTTATATTAAATTCTTCCATAGTGTTTATGCTTTATTACGTTTACATAATCATTTATTTCTTCCATAAAACTATCGAGAGTCTCTTGTAGGCTATCGACATTAGCCAATTCAACCTTTATCGAATTGCGAAGTTTTTGTTTTTGACCATCAATTTCATTAAGCGTTGGCTTTAACGTTGTTGTCATATTTCGCTTTGCCCGTTGCTTTGCTTCCCCTATCGCATCAGAAACACTTTTCTTTGCATCAGCTTTTCCACCATCACCTGAACAAGCATTAACTACGCCGCCAACTACAGCACCAATCCCAGCACCAACAACTGGTCCTAAAGATCCAAAAAAACTTCCTAAAGCAGCCCCTGCCGCAGCAGTTCCTGCAGTTTTTTTAGTCCAATTTAAAACATCCACAAAATCTATATCCAATTCCCCTAACGCACCCGTAAAATCGATTTCATTGTCCAAATTGATTGAATTACCAAAACTTATTGGCCGTATATTTACTCCATCCAAATTCTTTATTTTCCGATTTGCAGTATCATTAACTTTTGAAAGTTCTGAATGCACTATCGTTTTTATATTATTTTTCAATTCTCGAAGTCTAAGCTGTTGAAAAGAAGTCGCCCGACTGTTAATATCATCAGGCTTATTATCTATTAACCCGAAAATATCAGCCTTCAAATTGCCATAAGCCTTATCTATCGCATTTTTTGTTTTATTAGTTATATTTCTTGCTGCATAGTCCAAACTATTATTACATACCTCACGTTCTACAATCTGCAAATTAGATTTCAAATTGGCAAGATAATCTTTCTGAGAGTTCATAACGTCATCTACATCAGACGCGACTTTTATAGCCAAGGACACAAGTTTCTGTTTATTAGCCTCTATAATTTCAGCTTTAAAGTTAGATGATTTTTGTTCTACAAGGTTAGTCAAAGTTTTAAATTGACTAAATTCCAATACTTTATCAGCAGAGCCATCAAAATATTTCAAGAGTTTCTGCTGCCCCCTAACCAAATCCTCACGCTTTGGAGAAAACGCTGCCTTTGCAGACATAGCCAATAAGCCTTGAAGAGTGACATGACCGGCATAAACATCTCCTAGTATTGACTTGAACTCTGACCGTATAAGACTTTCTGTTTTACGGACACCTGCTGTAAGCAAAGTTTCTCGCTCTTCCTCTTCATCATAGTTCCCTACACTGCCACGAACATTATAGATTGAATAAACTTTTACCCAATCGCCTAAATATTTCTTTATCTTTTCAGCCGTTGCCCTATCAGGTTTCTTGTTGTGTCCTTGAACATAAAAGACACAGTGAGCTTTATGCAAAGCAGTTCTTATAACATCTTTGAATTCAGATTCATCGCCTTCAATGCCAGGGACATCTATCAAAGTAAAAGGATGTCCAGCAATTGACAATTTGTATTCTTCATAAGTTTTAGTAAAGTCGTGTCTGCCATCACCTACAATCAAGCCATCTTCCTTTTTGCGCTTATCATCAAAAAGAATTCGGAAAGTCTCTATTATCGTACTTTTTCCGGCATTTGTTTCTCCAAAGAAAGCAATAACCAAGTTATCCCATACAGTATCTTTCAGTGCGGTCTCCAATTCTTTCTGAGATTCCCTGATTGGCCCATCAAAAGCAAAGGCTATTCTTTCCTTTACAGTATTGAACTGTGAATTTATGCCCTGTAATTCTAAAATTTCACTCTGCGAAGCTTTCAATATATCTATCAACTTCTTATACGCCTTTTTGATGTCATCCTGCGATTGCAATTCTGAACTCTCGCAAGTCTTCGTGCATTTCTTCACATTCTCAGTACCCTGATAAGTTTCCTCTCTATCAATCGCCACAGAATCAATACTCTGTTTACTGTCTATTACCTTAGTCCCTTTATCGTCAGTCTCAGCGTTTCTAGTTGTTCCGCAATGTATCACATTTGTGTCCAGACTCTCTGATATTCCCAACAATACTGCCTGAACATCTGTCGATCGCCATATTCTAGGCTCGTTAAATACGAACTTAATTGTACTTGGTGTTTCTATAGTCTCTAAGTTGACAAAACCTGACTCATAATACGTCTGCCAAATCTTTTTAACATACTCCCACTCCTTATTTAATCCTTCTGGAGTCTGAAGGCCTATTAGATCTTTCCTGCATGACTCCCTATCACTATATCTTGCAGCTTCAAATCGATTAAGTAAACCTGATGCCCGCAAGCAATTGTTCTTAAATATCTCCAAAGATGATACATTCATGACATTATTCTCAGTAAATCATTGCTTATTTGCAACAATTCTAAATCATTATAACAAACAGATACTCTTAAACGTTCCTTTCATAAAGTTTTGAAAAATATCACTCATATTTCTTGGTTCGGTGGTAATGATAACGGAGTATTATCAACCATAAACACTTCATCTTTAACTATTCTAAAACCGCATTTTTTCAATTCAGGATACAGTAATCTAAACTCTTGCTCATAAACACCTAATTCATTTTCTATATACAAGAAGAATTCTTTTTTAGGTACTGTTCTACCACATAAATAATCTATGATATGCTGAATCTGTTCAACCATTTCTTCCATAATGTTTTTCAAAAGAATACTACTTGCTCTTTCCACCTATAATGAACCGAATCAAATCTATGATGCTAGGTGCTGGGTCCGTCAAAGAATGTAAGTATAAGTAACGAAGAAATTTTTCTGGATAACTCTTGGCCCCGCAGCGTGGGCAAGGCTGCGGCATAGTGCGGACGGTGGCGCTGTCTTCGATGTCGGGGGCTTCGAAGATGTGGCCGCAGTTGGGGCAACGGAATTTGGTGATACCACGTAACATAGTCGTTAAACTTTTCTTGGTCTGTCTTTTCTGTTCGGGTTGACTCCTGACGGAGTTTTATCCTGATAGAAGTTGACTAGTATTTTCACTCTGCAAAATAAACGTTTTTCCGTGCCAAAAAGTGGCAGGGTCCAAGCGTTCTTTTGTAACGTTGCAAATATATTCAAACAATTTGGGATCGTTTGGTCCAAATTTGGTCCAAATTAATGTGTTTGAGGGTTTTCGGGAAGCGATAATGGCGGAATATGCTTCCGGAGAGGGTCAGATGGAGGTGTTCGGCGACATATTGCTGCGTTTTCGTTGCCGAAGAGGGCTCACTATGAATTGATATTTGAAGAAACTTTAAGCGTGTTGCGGTGCGCTGCTCATTTGTTACAGATGTCAAGGTTCAGCAGGTACTCTGATTATTTGCGGAATAACTATTATCTTTGGGATTGAATATTAATTGATAAGGAGCTATAGAGGCGAAAAGGATAAGATACCCGATCGGGATACAGACATTCAGGAATATTGTCGAGGGAGGGTATCTCTACATCGACAAGACGGGATTTGTGCACGATCTGGCGGAGAATTACAAATATGTGTTCCTGAGCAGGCCGAGGAGGTTCGGGAAGTCGCTGCTGTCCTCCACGATCCATAGTTACTTCGCGGGGGAAGCGGAGTTGTTCAATGGACTTAAGGCCGGGGAATTGAAGAAGGAATGGATGAAGCATCTGTGTTCCATTTTGATATGTCAACGGCTAAGCATCTGGACGAGGATGCGCTCAGGAAGATCGACGAGAAAGGATATCTGATTCCGTACAGGTTTGAGGGGGCGGATAGTGCTTCGGCAAGCTCAGCGACCGATTCTGAGATCGATTGCGGTACTTCGGCAAGCTCAGCGACCGGCAGGGTACTCGTCAAGGTCGGAGTGAATATCTCCACACAGACCCGCACGATTGAATCTTGGGAAATCGCCCAAGAGTAAACAATCGGTGACGATTCATCAACAACCTTCTGAAAGCTGTCAATAGATTGATTACTCAGCGGCGATCGGGCGGAATTTGGCTTTCCATTGGCTCCAGCCGGAAGCTGTGCGGTATTTTTCCAATGAAGCTGCCGGAACTCGGATCACATCAGCATATTCACCCAGATAAATATCATCCATAACCGGGGGATCCTCCGCCAAGATATTGACTGCTTTCATCGACTCACAACCCTTGAAAGCATCCTCCTCTATCCGGACAACTCCCGCAGGGAGGGTCAACTGCCTGAACGCACAGTTCATAAAGGCCATTTTACCAATCTCCGTCAAAGCTTCGGGAAGCGAGGTGAACTCCAAAGAGACACAGCCCGCAAACGCCTCTTTGTCAATTTTTGTAATCCCCGCCGGAAGGCTCTTCAGCTTCAGATTCCCGCAGCGTTTGAACGCTCTGAGCTCAATAGTGGTCAACCCTGACGGAAGTTCAGTCAAGGCAAGTGTCTCACACCCCTCAAAAGCCTGGAGGCCAATAAACGTCAAACCGTCAGGAAGCTTCTTGAGATTCAATTTAGTTATACTTCTGAACGCGCTCGGGCCTATAGAGACCAAACCGGACGGCAACCCTTCAGGAAGCACCCCATTGCTTCCCTCAAAGGTTCCTGTCTCAATAGAAGTCAAAAGAGGAGGAAGTTTGGTCAAGTTCACGTTATCACAAGAAGAAAAAGCATAAGCGCCTATCGACCTCAACGTCTCTGGAAGCGAATTCAATCTTATGTTTCCACAACCGGCAAACGCTCTATGCCCTATGTCTTCGAGACCATCTGGTAGTTCTGTCAGACACAAGTTGGGACAGCCTGAGAACGCACTGTTTCCTATTCGGATCACCTTGACAGGCAATTTAAAATCAATCAGGTACTTACAGCCAGAGAATCCATCGTCCGGGACAGCTGTGAGTCCTGTGAAATACTCAAACTCTTTGAATGAACGGATGTCTGTACTGCGAGAGAATGCACTTCCGATTGTCCTGACATCCGCAGCCTCCTCATATGACAATTCGCCATCGCCATCCTTGTCCCAATTAGAAACGCAAATCGCCTTGACAGCGGAATCCTCAAACTGAATCTTATTTCCGTCAGGAACCGGAGGTTCCGGCGTGTCGTCATCAGACAAGGCTCTGTATTTACCTTTCCATTTACTCCAGTTTGCGGCGGATTCATATTTCGGGATAGATTGTTCAGGCACATAAATAGCCTCTGCCCTATTACCAAGATAGGTGTCCAACATTTTCGGTGGCTCTGATGCGTAAATCTTGACGACGGAAGGATAACAGCCATAAAAGGCATCGGTACCAATATGATCGACACTTGCCGGAATAGAAAGGCTCTTTATCCCGCAATTTTTAAACGCACGGTCACCAATTGTAAAAAGCCCATCCGGCAACTCTGTTATATTCAAAAAATAACAATTCTCGAATGCGCTTTCACCTATTTCCCTAAGGCCGGAAGGCAACTCAGTCGCAGCCAGATGCCAGCAATTCCGGAACGTGTTCTCACCGATCCTAACCAGATAATCAGGCAGTTTTGTCCAAGACAAAGCCTCGCAGCCATCGAAAGCACCTTCCCCTATCTCTGACACTCCTGACGGAATGCTCTTTGGATTGAAATTCTTTATCCCACCAAACGTACTTGCACCTATCATCTTTAACGAAGCGGGAAGGTCCTCGGGAAGGACACTTTGCTTACCCGCAAAAACAGCCGAGCCTATTGATATGAGGTTGGACGGCAACTCAGTCAATTCAATGTTGTCCGCTCCGGCAAAGGCATACCACCCAATAGTCTCAAGACCATCAGGCAAAGATGTAAATCTCACATTCTTACACTGATGGAACGCCCATTCGCCCATTTGAGTCAGATTCTTAGGAAGACCGGTCAGTTTCAACTCCCAGCATTCACTGAAGCCGCTGGCTGGAATCTGAATGATACTGTCCGGCAATTTGACTTCAGATAATTTATGGCACAACGCCAAAGAGCATACACGTAGATTGGTAAAATATTCCAATTCATTGAATGACACAATGTCTGTACTCTCGAAAGCGTGCCCGAGATCTATCACTTTCGCCGCCTCAGACATAGACAGTTCGCCGTCACCGTCAAGATCCCAGTTGGCCACACAGATGTCTTTCACAAGTGGATCCTTGAACTGGATTATCCCATCCACTGGCGGGTCCGGATCAACAGGGGCATCGCCCGTTCTGACCGTCATAAGCTCAGTGGAGATCTCCTCACGGCCGTTGCTGACCCAAGCCTTATAAAAATAGGAACTTGAATATTCAAGGTTTTCTCTTGTCAATGAATATGACCGATCGTTCGACTTGCGGAATCTCAGGCAGTCCAGATTCTCCTCGTCCGGGCCGAAATAGAAACCATATTCGGTAATGCCGTCGAGGTTGTCGTCGCTTTTGAACTCGGCTGTCAGCACTATCGTGCGGCCGTCAACCGTCGCCCCAACGGACGGGGGATCCGGTGGCAGCAGCTTTTCGGGCACGGCGTCTCCACCACAGCCGGAAAGCAGAAGCACAACCATTATGTAAGCGAGCGATATCTTCAGGATATTCATTTTCTCAAACCATTGCTGTCAATAGTCGCCGTCAGGCGAGGATTGCAAAAGTAACAAAATAACACGGAATATCTATGAATATAGGAGGAAAGTGGCTGTGTAATAGGTATAAAAAACAGCGCCGTGATGTTTCAGATGGCATCCCGACGCTTGTAAAGTTAGAACTGCTGTTGATGTTTTTGCAAAAGTAAACACTTCGGCGGTTCCTATCAAGTCCATTTAAGGTTCATTTCATAAAAATGATCATACAATCACCGCGAATGTCATCAAAGAGGAGACGGCAAGAGCCACCAGGATGATGAGCCAGATGACGAACAGAATCAGACCAGGATGCCATTTCGGGGACTTGAGGCCGAAGATCAGCATCACACCGCCATATAGCATAATGAACAAAGGGATGGCGACCACAAGGATGGCGGCGACCATCACCAGAGGAACGGAGATGAATGACAGAAGCTCAGGGGTCTCCAAGGCAATACGCTCAATCAATTTATTGTAGAAAAAGCTGTTTCCAAGTACCTCACCGCCCCACCAGAATGAGCATAGGAACGCTATGCCTGCGACTCCGGCGAGAAGAAGAAACACCCCGAATATGACGGAGAATATCCTGCTGATATTTCTCCAGGTTTGCGAATCACGGGTCCTTTGCTCCTCACGAGGGGTGTTGCGGACCCTTGCGCTGATGTCATCGACCGTGCCTCCCTCGCCTCTTAGCTCATCACGCTGGCGCACTGTCTTCACGGCCGGCATACAGATCCAGAGGACTATGTACACCAACGGAATGGAAATATGAATCCACGGCTCAAGCGGCCAGAATCTGAAATTCAATCCGCCCAACAGGGTCAGGACGATGAATATGATTCTGAATATGGCAGGATCAACATTGAAGTAAGTGGCAAGGCCGCTGCACACTCCGGCCAGTTTTCCGTTGACGGGGTCGCGGTAGAGTCTGCGGCGAGGTTTGGCGTCATTTCGGGAAGAGTTCCTTGACGAACGGCGGGACGCTTCGGCAGGATCAGCATCCGGATCTGCGGTCGCTGAGCCTGTGGTTCGACCTTGCTCACCAACCGTCGAAGCGCCAGGTGTGTCCGAAGACTCCTCCTCTATGGTCTCCGGACGGCCAAGGACAGAGATCACGTCATTAACCATAGCGAGCGTGACGACACCACCCTTGCCGCTTTTCTCCAGAAGGAGTTCCGCCAAACGTTCCTCTATCCCTTCCATAACCTCCGCACCGCTCTCTTTTCCGGAATAGAAGGCTTCGAGCTGGTCAAGATATTCCTTGGCTGCGCGGCTGGCGCTGTCCTCCAAAGAGAACACATAGCCGCCTATGCTGACATATTCAACTTGTTTCATTGTTTCATTGCTTTATGGTTTTGATTGTCTCCACTATCTCCTGCCAGGCCTGATCCATCTCGCGGAGCTGCTGACGACCTTTTTCGGTGATGCAGTAATATTTCCGGGGAGGTCCCTGCGTGGATTCCTCCCAACGGTAGGAGAGCAGGCCCTGATTCTTCTGACGGATCAGAAGCGGGTAAAGGGTGCCCTCGACCACGATCATATTCGCGGATTTCAGATCGTCAAGAATCGAGGAAGCGTAGGCCTCCTTGCGCGCCAGAATGCTGAGTATGCAATATTCAAGGACCCCCTTGCGCATCTGGGAGCGTACATTGTCGGCGCTATTTTCCATAACCGCTCCTCCCTTGGCTGAATCTCGCCATATTCTCGGCCGTCGGCTCAAGACCCCTCATCATACATTTGTCCGCAGGGGTCTTGGCGACAGGAACCACTATCCACAAAACAAGATAAACCAGAAAACCGGTTCCCCAAAGCAACAGGGTCAGAAGTGAGATAATCCTGACAATCGTGATGTCCACATTGAGGAACGCCGCCAAGCCGGAGCACACTCCTCCGATGGTCTTGTTGTCCAAATCTCGGAAAAGCCTCCTGCGGGAGGTTCCCTGAGCTCCGTTATAGGTGAAATCAACACCTGATCCTGACTTAGGATATTCATCATCAGCCTCATTCCCTTGGCTTTGTTCCTGACCGCCCGCTCCCGATTCGGGTTCCTTGGATCCATCCGGCATTCCGAGCTGCTCGACCACTTTCGTGACAAGAGCCAGATTGACAACGCGGTAGGAAGCTCCGCCGGTTCCCTGATCGAACAGTTCAGCGATCCGGTTCTCCAGATCGGCCATCACCTCTTCCTTGGCCGACTGTGTGTCACGGTCAAGACGGGCTTTGAAGTGATCAAAATAAGTAAGAAGCCTTGCATAGGCATCCTCATCCAGAGAAAAACTCCGGCCTCCAACACTGACATTTACAACCTTTTTCATTTTAACTATTTAATTATCATTATCTTGTCCTGGCGCTTAAACTTCATTGCCCGCCCAAGACCTTGCTTTGCAATTAATTTTACAATGCAAAGATATAAATATTTTCAAATACCTTGCAAGACAAAGTACTAAAAATTTTCAAGAATATTCAGAGAATCGTTCCTAATGCCGATATCTGCTGTCTATTAGAGACTGTTTAGCCCAGATAGAAGATTTAAGGTTTTAGCCACCAGGAGAATCCAGAACTGATCCTAAGACCTGTCAGCCAGAATGCTTTCAAACGAGGTGGAATAATCCTCTCCGTAGTCTTTCTTGTACTTTGTTATAAATGTTTGATAGAGACGGCCGGCCTTGTCCTCATCCCCCAAAGCCATCAGGGCACGGACTGAGTACGCCAACGCCTCGTCATCCAGAGGATCCAGACCGAACAATATGTCCCCGCAAAGGACAGTGTTCTCATACTGCTTGAGGGAGAATCGTCTGGAAAGTTCGACAGTCACGACGGATTTGACAAGACGTTCAGTCTCACCCCTCATCTTATCGAACATAGGATCAGACTCATTCCTAAGGAACTTGCCTCGGGCCACGATAGCGAGCAACGCATCCATATCCGGTGAACCGGAACCAAGCATACGAAGGAATTCAAGATAGTCGCAATTGAACTCCGGTGTCAACTCAAAATTGAACTTTCCGTTCTCATAGACCATCCTGATGCCGTCAAGCTCTCCAAGGAACTTCCTGAGATTGTTGGCGGTCACTCCCCTGATGTTCTTAGCCTTGTCCTCCTCCTTGTCCGGCCACAGAAGGCCGCTGATCTTCTTAGAGGAAGCCCCGCCGTCATCAATGCTGTTGAGGACGATAAGGAACATCTGACGAAGCTTGGTGGTAAAGCGGGCGGTGATGTCCTTGCCGTCACGGTCAATGACAGTCAAGTCACCGAAAAGATAAACAGAGTCAGGCTTGTCATCGTTGGATCTGATGAATGTCGGCATCTTGGCCAAATGCGAGCGCTTCTTCCTCGCCGACCTTGTGAATATCAAGACAAGGGCCGAACCCAGAAGCAGGACAACGGTAAGGACGATTGTAACAAGCCTGCGACGCATCCTGGAGACCACGGTCGAGACTTTCCCGGAACCGGGAGGATAAGAAATCACATAAGTGGAGACCGAAGATGCAATGTCATCGGGAGACTCCTCGACCAAGGCAACCATTATACCAAGATCCTGGTCATAATAGATGTTGGCATTGGTCGTGATCTTGTCGGAATTGATGGGGATAGGATCTCCCAAAACCTCCATTTCGCCTGTCGCGAGCGAAAAACGGTAAAGACGCAACTTTGAGAAAGTCTCATATTCCGGATAGCAGAGCGTGAAGAACGAGTCTCCTTCCACAACCATTCCCCTGACAGCCACGCAGTTGTCGCCTTTCCAGTCCGCCGTCCAGACCTTGCGGGAGCTCCTGTCACGAGGATTCACCTCGAAAAGGTCGTATGAATATTCACGGCCCACGATCTGGTCTCCGCTCTCATTACCCATTCCTCCGAATATCAAAAGATTGCCGGTTTTCTTGTCAAATCCCATCGAGGAAAAGAAACGAGGGAATATCTCATCGCCACTCTCAATGTCCCATTTCGTCCAAGTGTGGTCAGACAGATCAAAATCGTAGAAGGAGCCATTGTAACGGCGGTTGCCGTAACCACCGAATATTATGAATTTATCCCGTTCGCTGTCAAGCCACTGCGAATGATGATGCATCTGCATATCCAGCGACTCGAAGGACACGGGAGCCCAGATCAGGCTCTCGGGATCAAGTCTCGCCACAGTAGGACGGTCTCTGTTCTCGGCATCATCATAAAAGACCTCATAAGCATAGACCGAGCCGTCATCAGGATCGATGAACGAAGTCGCGCAGGCATTGTACACAGGGCAAGGATTGGATGTGGCTCGGCCCGTAAGATGCTCAGTAACAAGATCCAAAACAAACAGGGAATCCCTGTTGAACATATAGATGCTGTGATGCCGCTGGTCGAAACCGGCGCAGAGCATCCTGGAGGACCTGCGGGTAGCCACCTTGCGGAAATGATACGCCCCGTTCAGCAGCCAGATTGGATTCACCGTCTTCCCTCGCAGATACCAACGAGAGCTGCCGGCGATGTCACCGGAATCCTCGTCCAAAGGAAATGTGATCACATCACCGTCAAAAGAGATTCTCAGATTGTTGATGGCGAACGAAGGGACATCTATAAGGTACTCACTCTTTCCGAACCAGATGCGAGGCCGGATTGTGTTCGGCAGGTCGATGGAGCCGGACGCTTCCCAGTCGTTCCCGACACAAAGCGTCGCAAGATCCTTGTCCGAATCAAAGGTCAGGGAGATGTCTGTCCAGTCCTGCGAGATCCTTACCTGCGACTTAGGGATATCCAGTTGCGCGATGAAGCGTTTTCCTTCCAGAATCAGCTTGAAAAGATAAGACTCAGATGTCTCCTCGTAAAAGAAATTCACGATTGGGGAATCATCCTTACGTCCCGATTTCATCCTGAAGATGTAACCGTCAGACGCGCCCGGCATCGCCCGGAATCCAAAGGAAAGCCGCAGTGCCCTGTGGCAATTCCCGAACCATCTCGGATTGATCTCGAACGAAGTCCTCTTGTCAATCTGACAGTCGTGCCCATAGAATCCGAGCCCTTGCGAAAAGCCCGGAACGGAGATAAAAAGGAGTAGAAGCAGTATAGCAAAACGGCGCATCTGAATGACGATTTTCTGTAAAATTATCAAAAATCCACGAAATTAACCCAAAAATCTCAATGAATTAATCTTAATTTAACCCTAAACTTAACCTTTGGACGCTTAATTTGCAAAACGTTACAAAGGAATATTAAGACAATAGTAATACTCTAACAAAATGAAGACACTAAAAACTCTTGGCGCTATGGCGCTGGCAGCCGTTCTTATGGGAATGGCTTTCACATCCTGCAAAGAGGATGAGAACAAGAACCCGGAAATCGAGACCGGAACTGTCTCTGGTACCGTGACAAGCGACATCGGATCCCCGATCGCAGACGTGACCGTTGAGATCGCGGACATCAAGAAGACAGCGACTACCGATGCTTTCGGTTCCTACAAGATCGATGGAGTGACGATGACCAAGCACTCTGTCACATTCAAGAAGGACGGATACGCTGAGGCCGCCGTTTCAATCACCGAGAAGTCGTTCGTGGACAAGGTCGCCAAAAATGTCGATGCGATTATGGCTGTGGCGTGCGCGGCGATCAAAGGCACAACCGTTGACGCGAAGAACGGCAATGCCCCGCTCGCTGGTGTAACCATCTCCCTCAACGGAGCCAAGAACATCGAGACCGGCGCTGACGGGACTTTCCTCTTCGACAACCTGACAATCGATGACTACACCCTGACCTTCACAAAGGCCGGATGCGTCACCGTCGAGAAGAAAGTCGAGAAGGCATCCTTCACCGGAGACTTCATCGTTGATCTCGGCGAGGTTCTGATGGGAAGCAAGGAACTTCTCAGAGGCCTCACGCTTGAGCAGATCGCGGCCACCGCGAACACCTTCTATTATAATGAATACAGAGGTGGCAAGAACGGTGACGACTATCCTCACTTCGACTGGTCGTCCGATTTCCTCGGAACCATTACAAGCCACCAAGGATGGTTCGAGGAACAGAATGAAGGAACAGCGATTCAGATCAGAAACCGTGAGGATGACGGCGACTGGAACAATCCCGCTGACCTTGATGTGTTCGACTCCTACATTTACGGAAAGAAAGCCATCACAGCAGACAACTGCAAGATGTACCTCAAGGTGCGCACTCACGCTGCGGATGATGCGGATCCTACCAACTTCGGCGTTATGGTGATCGACCCTACCGCCGCTGAACCTGAGGCTGTAAGAATCGGTGACATCCGCAAATATGGAAACGACGCATACACTACCGGAAACAGCAGTGACCGTCCGGACTTTGAGTTCGACCTCACTCCTTACATCGGAAAAGAGATCTACTTCGCCATCGGTACCTACAGGGTACGCACAGGTGACTACTGGAAGCAGCTTGTCCTCCGCCGCATCGTGTTCGCCAAGGAATGCCCTTCCGATTGGGGTTGGTGCCCAGGCGAGGAAGTGCAGGGACTCGGAACCAACTGGAAGATGACCAAGGAAATTGTACGCTCAACAATGCCTATAACAGAGATTGACGAGTTCTCCGGCATTTCAAATGTAGGGAAAGAGGACATCGATGGTCCTGAAATGTACCGTGACGCTTACCAGACCTGGAGAGAGCAGAAGCATTTCGCGGCCTATTGGGCTTGTATGCCTATCCACAAGGACAGCGAACCGTTCGCCGGTGAGGGATTCGTTATCAAGACCAACGGAGGAGGAACTCCAGTGACACTTGACGAGCCACAGTCATATTTCTACGCCAAGCTTCCGGTCAACGCGAAGAAGACCCTCTTCCTCAAGACCAGGAACTTCAGCACCGAGCATCCTACCTACTTCAAGGTTGCCGCCATCACTGAGGACTGTGCGGTCTCATTCCTTGAGCCTAAGGTCCACACTGTCGGCAACGGACACGAAGCCAACTTCGCCGAGTCTGTCGGCAACGGAGCCTGGAAGTTCATCAACGAGGGCGGCGGAAAGGACGAGCCGGAGCTCTACGCCAACTTTGAATATGACCTTTCAGCCTACAGCGGAAAGAATGTCATAATCGCTATCGCCGTCTTCAAGGGAGACGACAACGGAGATGAGAACAAGATGGCCATCCACTCTATAGGTCTGAAATAATGAGAAGAACTTTGATGGTTGTGCTGCTGATCCTTGCGATCGGCGGCACAGCCTGCTCACATAACGGGACTGATCCCGAACCGACTCCTCCTGAACCACCGGTCCAGGAGACAAACCTGGACAAGGCTGAGGAAAACCTCAAGCGCTCGCTGACATTGACCCAGGCGGCCTTGGAGCGTTGCTTCAAGGGCAACTCGATGCTGATGATGCGCTACTACTACCCGTTCACAGGAGAGACCTCGCTCGAAAAGGCAAGCGTGTGGATGTACACGTCATCCTTCGAGGCGGTCAACGCACTCCTTTCCGGAATGGAGGAACTGAAAGAGGCAGGAAGGCCGGATCTCTACAACGCCAACAGCGATGAACTCAAGAGCACCCTCGGAAAACTTTTCGATGGTCTTGACTGGTACAAAGGCACTTACACCCTCACATCCTACACCCAGACAAAGGAATGGTCCGTTTACGGTGTCAACAGGGGCAACAGTCCCGGCACCGCAAAGGTCGAGGGCAGGGAGAATGTCTATGACGACCAGGAATGGCTTGTCAGGGAACTGCTCAACGCCCACCGTCTCACCGGAGAATCCCGCTACCTTGAAAAGGCCGAATATCTTGCTGAATATGTCCTTGACGGATGGGACTGCACACTGAAAAGCGACGGCACGGAACATGGAGGAATCACCTGGGGTCCAGGCTATTACACCAAGCACTCGTGCAGCAACGGGCCGTTCGTAAGTCCGCTCGTCTGGCTGAGTGAGATATATTCAGGGAAGACCGCCAAGATCACGCACCGGTACATCGGGGCGATGAAGCAGCGCCTGACCGAGGAGATGGACAAGAGCGAGTACTACCTGATGTTCGCAAAGAAGGTCTATGCGTTCCAGAAGAACAACCTTTTCAGGAAGACAGTCGGAGTGTATTATGATATGCTCGGAGCGAAAGGCTCCTCCTTGAGCGAATCCGGGATAGCCTACGAGACCGTAGGAGGGGTGCGCTACCGCGCCAACAACGAGGAAGAGGGACCGACCGGGACGGCATATTCATACAATTCAGGCACAATGCTTTCCGGGGCGGCAGACCTCTACAGGGTGACGGGGGACAAGGAATATCTGACCGATATGACGAACCTCTCCAACTCCGCTTTGGTATATTTCGCAAAGAAGTCCGCCACTGTTGAAGACTGCTATGACTACGATGTCACCGGATTCAACAACTGGTTCAACGGTGTCCTCCTGAGAGGCTGGGTGGATGTCTCTGCGCACTATTCCAATGTCACACTGAACATCAATACGTTCCAGAACAATCTGGACTACGGCTACACGAACTACCTTCACGATGGTTTCCTGCCTCCGAGCCTTCTGTACGGCTGGAACACGGACAACACCAAGAACAAAGTCGAGGGAATGTTCGCCTTCGCGTTCGCCGCTGAATACGCCGAGATCGCGAGATATCTGATAAGCACAAAATAAACTGTAACAATATGGCAAAAAGAACATATCTGGCTCTTCTGCTGTTGTTCATCGCATCGTTCTGTCTGGACGCGCAGAACAGGATCACGGTCTCCGGAACGGTCCGTGACGCGCAGGGACAACCTGTCATCGGAGCCAATGTGATGATGAAAGGCTCCACGACGGGAGCTGCCACGGATCTTGACGGTAAATATTCACTGTCAGTTCCGGACAACGCCCAGGTGGAATATTCCTGCATCGGCTACACGACCGTGGTCGAGAAAGTCGGCGGCAGGAAGGAGATTAACGTCGTCCTGAAAGATGACAACACCTATCTTGAAAGTGTGGTCATCGTGGGTTACGGAACCCAGAAGAAAGGGTCCATCACCGGCTCCATCTCCGGAGTCAGCGGCGAGAATATGCTCCACACCAAGTCCGAGAACCCTCAGAATATGCTGACAGGAAGGGTGGCCGGAGTACGTGTCTGGCAGAAGAGCGCGGAGCCGGGAACATACAGCAACAGCTTCGATGTCAGAGGTTTGGGCACACCGCTTGTCGTGATCGATGACGTGCCACGCTCCATCGAGGATTTCCAGAGACTCAACCCTAACGACATCGAGAACGTGTCAGTCCTCAAGGACGCTTCGGCTGCGATCTACGGAGTCAGAGGCGGTAACGGAGTCGTGCTCGTGACCACAAAATCCGGAACCAAGGGCAAGGCGAAGGTCAACTACAACGGAAGCTATACGTTCCAGTTCCCGTCCACGATGCCAAAACTGGCCGGAGCGGTGGACGCGATGACCCTCTACAACGAGATGACGATGAACAAGGCTGACGGAAGCGGCTCCAGAGTCTATCTGGACGCTGATATGGAGCCTTACATCAACGGCACAAAGAAGGCCGCGGACTGGAACTCGCTCGTGTTCTCCGACTGGTCACCGCAGACCCAGCACGATGTCAGCATCTCCGGAGGCGGGGACAAGTACCAGTACTATGTTAGTATGGGCTACCTGTTCCAGGAAGGATTCTTCCGCAGCAGGGACCTCAACTATTCAAAGTACAACCTGCGCTCGAACATCAACGCCGAGATATTCAATGGATTGAATATGAACTTCAGCGTCAGCGCGCTTGCGGACGACCGCCGCACACCTGACTCCGACGCCGTCACATTGATCAGGAACCTTTGGAAGCAGGGCGTGCTGTTCCCGGCCTACGTGGACGAGGAGCAGACAATGCTGAACTACGACGGCCTTGACCTGGAGCAGAACACGGTGGCGATGATGACAGCCGACATCTCCGGTTACAAGAAGTACCGCCAGAAGCAATTCCAGACCTCGGCGTCTCTTGAATATGATTTCGGAACCCTCACGGATGTCCTGCAAGGCCTGACACTCAAAGGATTGGCTAGCTACGACTACCGTTTCGATGACAACGAGATGTTCCGCAAGTCCTATTCCCTCTACGCAAAGAACAGCCTGACCGGGGAATATGTCTCCAAAGAGTTCGCCGATCATTCTGACAGGCTCACCCGTGAGCATTACTCCAATCAGCAGGTTCTCGGCCAGATCCTCCTGAACTACAACAGGAAGTTCGCAGACCGCCATTCGGTCGGAGCCACATTCGGAGCCGAGGCGCAGCGCAGGAAAGGAGACAACTATTACATCTACGGCGACCTTGCGTTCAGCACACCGTATTTCACAGCCCTGAAAGACAACACGGAATCGACTTTCGTGGGCATCAACACAGGCCTGGACACTTTCCACGACATCGAGTACCGGGCTCTCATCGGAAGGGTCAACTACTCCTTCGATGACCGATATCTCTTTGAGGGACAGTTCCGTTACGATGGATCATCGAAATTCGCGCCGGGACACCAGTGGGGATTCTTCCCTTCATTCTCGGCCGGTTGGAGAGTCTCCCAGGAACCTTGGTTCAAGAATATCTCCTTCCTGTCGTTCATCAACCAGTTCAAGATCCGAGGCAGCTACGGATCGCTCGGAGACGACAGCGGAATCAACTACGAATGGGTGTCCGGTTACACCTACCCGGCGACATCCGGAGACGCGGAGAAAGGATATTACAGCAACTACGCCCCAGGCTATCTGATCGACGGATCGTTCATCTATGGTGTGGGCACATACCCGCTGCCTAACAAGAACATCACGTGGCTCAGGTCGAAGACTTTCAACATCGGAGTCGATTTCGAGGCGTGGAACGGCCTTCTGGGCATCACGGTTGACTATTTCGAGAGAAGGAGAAGCGGAATATTCGCACAGAACTCCTCGTCCCTTCCTACGGTTGTGGGAGCCTCCGCACCGATCGAGAACATCAACTCGGATATGAATATGGGTCTTGAGCTGGAGCTCAGCCACAGGAACAGGATCGGAGACTTCTCCTATAATATTAAAGGAATAGTGACCGTCACGCGTCAGAAATACCTCGACGCGCTCAATCAGGGGCCTTACGGCAACTCCTACGATAGATGGCGCAACGACAACCTCACCCACCGCTATCAGGGAATCCAGTTCGGCTACGAAAGCGCAGGACGTTTCACCAGCTGGGAGGACATCTGGAACTACGACATCTACAAGGAGGGCAGCACGCTTCCTGGTGACTACAAGTACCTTGACTGGAACGGAGACGGCGAGATCAACGGACTGGATATGCATCCTTACGCCTTTGACCAGACTCCGTGGATGAACTACTCCCTGTCCTTTGACGCGCAGTGGAGGAACTGGGATCTCAGCATCCTGTTCCAAGGCTCGGCAATGGGATCCTATATGTACTCCGAGCCGCTGTACTCGATCTGGGGCAGCAACGGAGGAGGTACCCTCGACCTGTTCCTTGACAGATGGCATCCGGAAGACCCTACCGCAGACCCTTACGACCAAAGTATCAAATGGATAAGCGGCGAGCACGCCTACACCGGACACACTCCTGACCAGAACTCCGAATTCAACCGTGTCAGCACGGCATACCTGAGGCTCAAGAGCGTGGAGCTCGGCTGGACGCTTCCGGCAAAGGGCAAGGCGAAGAACGCACTGCGCATTTTCGCCAACGCCTACAACATATTCACACTCACTGGAATCAAATATGTTGACCCGGAGCATCCGGATTCCGACTACGGCAGGATGTACCCGCTCAACAAGACTGTGACAGTTGGACTTGACCTGAATTTCTAAAGTCTGAAAGAATGAACAGAATATTCAAATATTTATCAGTCATAGCATTGCTGGCTCTTTCGGCTTGCGGTGATATGAATATCCCGCCGAAGAACACGGTCACGGATGATGACCTGCTGACCTCTTCCAAGGGAATGCAGATCTATCTGGCAAGGCTCTACAGCCAGATGCCGTGGGAAGACTTCAAGTATATGGCCCAGTGGGGCTTCGAGTTCAACGGCTGGCTCGGCACCCTCGGAATCGACGGATGCGGGGAGGCGATGAACAGGGACGATGTTTTCGAGACCTTCAGGAGCGAGAGGACACCGTTCTGGAAGCAGGCTTTCGTCCTGCTGCACGATGCCAACCACCTGATCGAGGCTCTTCCCGAATATGGCGGCAACTTCTCGACGGTCGAGATGAACTACTACCTCGGACAGGCCTATTTCGTAAGGGCGTACACGTTCTACCAGATGGCCCGCCGCTTCGGAGGCATTCCGCTCGTCACCCACACAATAGCCTATCCGGCTGAGGCTGACAAGCTTGAGGTCGCAAGATCTTCCGAGGAAGAGACCTGGGATCAGATCTGCAAGGATTTCGACACGGCCACCGAACTGCTTCCGGAGACATCCTCGTTGCAGGGACTGCCGAACAAGTACGCGGCGCTCTCGTTCAAGGCCGAGGCTATGCTCTACGCCGGATCTGTCGCCAAGTACAACGACACCGTCACCGGCCGTCTCACCGGGGTCGGCTTGAAGACTGGCGTGAGGGTGATCGGATTCGACAGCGACAGGGCCGCGGCGGCATCACAGAGATATTTCTCTGAGGCCTACAAGGCCGCCCGGGAGGTGATGAAGAGCGGAAGGTATTCCCTCTACAAGAAAAAGTGGAGCGCGGACGACAAAGAGGCGCAATACCAAAATATGGTGGATATGTTCAGCGATGTGGCCAGCACAGAGAATATTCTCGTGAAGGAATATTCCGACCCGTCCCTCACACACGGTCTGGATGCCTACAGCTCGCCGTTCATATTCAGGGATCCGCTTTGCTCCGGTTCGTGTCCTTCGCTTGATTTCGTGGAACTGTTCGACGGGTTCGACCGCTACGCAGACGGAACCATCCGTGTGACAGACGGTGCGTCCAACACCGATGGACATTACCTGATGTACAACACCACGATGGATTTCTTCAAGAACGCCGAGCCTCGTCTGAGGGCCTACGTGATCCTGCCGGGAGACATTTTCCGCAACGTCGAGATCGAGATCCGCGCGGGAATCTACACCGGTGAGACTCCCGTCTCCCCTCTTTGGTCTGACTATTCCTACAGCAGGGCCACCCAGAACTACTACCAACTTCTGCCGCAGTTCGGCAAGACGCTGTTTATGAGCGCCAACGCCCTCGCGACGCAGCCGGTTATGGAAGTTGACGGAGTGAAGATGACTCCGGCCGGTGCCAACGGGCCGTTCTACAACACGCAGGACAACGAGGCCAACCTTTCGGGATTCTATCTCAGGAAGTATCTCAACCCGGATCCGGCCTACATCCGTGGAGAGGGCAAGTCCGCCCAGCCGTTCATCCTTATGCGCTACGCCGACGTGCTTCTGGCGGCCGCGGAGTCCGCTGTCGAGCTGTCCATCGCCGGAGCTCCTTGCCCTGTCGAGGGGGACAATATGCTTTCAGTGGCCACACAGGCCATCAGGGACATCCGTGAAAGGGCCGGGGCTGACGCTCTGACCAGTGACCTGAGCGGTGACATCGAGAGCAGGAACATAGTCCGCCGTGAAAGGAGGAAGGAACTCGCCCTTGAGCACAAGACGAAATGGGACGTAAGGCGCTGGAGAGTACAGCATTACGATGCCAGAGACGATTTCTGGGGTGAGCACAGGGAAGGCTACGCCTCCAGAACCGGCGCGGACGGAGAGTACAGGCTCAGAGGTCTCTATCCGTTCTACAGTTCCAAGGAGCACAAGTATTTCTTCGATGCCAACTTCCAAATGGCCAGGGAGATGCGTCTCCTTTACAGCGCCACGGACTACTACTTCGAGATCCCGAGCGGAGAAGTCGCCAAGAGTTCGGTTATCGACCAGCAACCAAACAGATAGGAAAGTATGAAAAGATTAATATACTCAATGATGGCCGCAATGGCTCTCACATCCTGCTCACTGTTTGAGCTGGACAACTACGACGCTCCTTCCGAGACGATTTTCGGAAGCGTCACGGATGTGAACACGGGAGCACCGGTTCTCACGGACCAAGGTTCGGAAGGAATAAGGGTACGTCTCATTGAAACCAGCTGGGAAGGCAATGTCACCCCACAAGATTTCAACTGCAAGTCGGACGGTACATTCCGGAACACCAAACTGTTTGAGGCTGACTACAATGTACGTGTGGATGGTCCGTTCATCCCGATCCTGCTGGAGACCGAGGACGGAACCGTCATCTCAAACGGAACCAAGGACGTGCACATCAAAGGCAAGACCGAGGTCAACTTTCAGGTGCAGCCTTTCCTCAACGTTGAGTTCGTCGGCTCGCCTATGGTCAGCGGCGGAAAGATCACGGCAAGAGTGAAGGTCACAAGGGCCACAAGCCGTGAGGACATCCGCAAGGCTATGGAACCTACCGGTTTCTGGAAGGAGAGCATCGCCAACGTAACGGACATCCAACTATTTGTAAGCCAGTCATCCAGTGTCGGCTACAGAGCCCGGGACAACCGCTGGTCAAGCGAGCTGACATATTCAGGACAGGCGTTCGAGAAGCTTCTGGGCACCGATGTGACCATCAAGTCGAACGGCACCCTCCCTTCCGGCAGGAAGGTATTCGTGCGCGCGGCGGCGAGGATCAATTTCGACACACCGGTAGGAAGCGGAACAAGACGATGGAACTATTCCGAACCAATGGAAATTGATGTACCTTAGCGGAAATATTCAGAACTGATGAAGAAAAAATCAATATTTTTGGCTGTGGCCTTGATCGCCGCGGCGTGCGGATCTCCGGAGAGAATGAGGATGGAGGATCCCGTGGACTATGTGAACCCGCTGATGGGCACGGCGTCCACTTATGAACTTTCGACCGGAAACACCTACCCGGCGATTGCCTTGCCGTGGGGAATGAATTTCTGGACCCCGCAGACCGGAGCCAACGGGGACGGATGGACGTACACATATTCATCAACCAAGATCCGTGGACTCAAGCAGACCCATCAGCCGAGTCCGTGGATCAACGACTACGGCTCATTCTCGATTATGCCTGTGACCACAGGACCTGTTTACGACGAGGAGGGGCGGCAGAGCTGGTTCTCGCACAAGGCGGAGACCGTGAAGCCTTACTATTACCAGGTCTATCTCGCTGAGCACGATGTGGTTGCCGAACTCGCCCCTACCGAAAGGGCGGCGGCGTTCAGGCTCACCTACCCTGAAAAGGAGATGTCCTACCTCGTGGTCGATGCCTACAACGGAGGGCAGGCGGAAGTCCTGAAAGACAGGAATATGATCGTGGGCTATTCTACGGCGAACCACGGCGGCGTGACCGAGAATTTCCGGAACTGGTTTGTGGTGGTTTCCGACACCCCGTTCGAGACACAGACTGTTGACGGACACATCGCTATGGTCGGATTCAAGACCGCGAAAGGTCAGAAAGTCAACCTGAAAGTAGCGTCATCATTCATCAGCCAGACTCAAGCAGAGTTAAATCTCAATGAGTTAGGTGACAGGACTTTTGACGAAATCGCTCAGGCCGGGCGCGCGAGATGGAACGAAGTGCTGGGCCGCATCGCTGTAGAGGATGACAACCTCGACAATCTGCGCACATTCTATTCCTGCCTTTACAGGTCGGTTCTGTTCCCTCGTGATCTGTCCGAGATCAATGCGGACGGCGAAAGGGTTCACTACAGTCCTTACGACGGAGCCATCCACAAGGGCTATCTGTTCGGAGACACCGGTTTCTGGGACACGTTCCGATGCCTGTTCCCGCTGCTGAACCTTGTCTATCCTGACGAGAACGTGAAGATGCAGGAAGGGCTGGTCAACACCTGGAAGGAGAGCGGATTCCTGCCGGAGTGGTCAAGCCCTGGTCACAGGGGATGTATGGTCGGGAACAACTCAGCGTCAATCGTGGCCGACGCCTGGCTCAAGGGTCTGCGGGGCTACGATGCGGAAGAACTCTGGAAGGCCGTCACCCACGGTGCCCATGCGGTTCACCCTGAGGTGGACGCCACAGGCCGACTTGGCTGGGAATATTACGACAGCCTCGGCTATGTCCCTTGCAATGTAGGCATCAACGAGAACGCAGCCAGGACACTTGAATATTCCTACGACGATTGGTGCATCTACCAGTTCGGCAAGGCTCTGGGCCGCGGCGAGGAAGAGCTTGTGCCTTACGCGAAGGCAGCTTTCAATTACAGGAATCTCTACGATCCGGAGTACAGGCTGATGGTCGGAAAGAACCTCGACGGCTCATTCGAAAGGCCGTTCAGCCCTCTGAAATGGGGAGGCAACTTCACTGAAGGCAACAGCCTGCACTACACCTGGTCAGTCTTCCACGACCCTCAGGGCCTGATTGACCTTATGGGCGGAGACGAAGTGTTCGCAAGCATGCTCGACAGCATTTTCACAATCCCCCCGGTCTTCGACGACAGCTACTACGGCTTTCCTATCCACGAAATCAGGGAAATGCAGGTTATGAATATGGGGAATTACGCCCACGGCAACCAGCCGATCCAGCATATGCTCTACCTTTACGACTGGTGCGGCCAGCCTTGGAAGGCGCAGCAGAGGATCCGCGAGGTGATGGACAAGTTCTACAACTCCAACTTCGACGGATACTGCGGTGACGAGGACAACGGTCAGACCTCCGCCTGGTACGTATTCTCCGCCCTCGGATTCTATCCGGTCTGCCCTGGGGCCAATGAATATGCGATCGGAACTCCTCTGTTCAAGAAGGCGGTGATCAGCCGCCCGGACGGGAAGGCCATCACTCTGGAAGCTCCTGATAATTCGAAGAATAACTTCTACATCAAAGGTGTGAGAATCAACGGCAAGGATTGGAGCCGGAACTATTTCCGATTTGAAGACCTTGCCAGCGGTGCGAAAATTGTGTATCTTGTGGGGTCCGAACCTGACACGGTTAGAGGAACCGCGAAGGAGGACAGACCATATTCATACACTAATGAAAAATAAAGTAATGAAACGCACACTTCTTCTGGCTTCGGCCATCTTTATGCTCGGCGGCGCGCTGGCGCAGGGTAAGGATTACGAGTCGCAGCGTCCGGCTCCCGAGAAGCGTCTTTTCCGCTCCGAGGCCGTCGAGAACAAGATCACCCAGATGCAAGGCATCCTGAAGAACCCGCGCCTCGCCTGGATGTTCGCCAACTGCTACCCGAACACCCTTGACACGACCGTGCACTTCGGCAAGGACGACGACGGCAACTTCAGAACGTTCGTTTACACCGGTGACATCCACGCGATGTGGCTGCGTGACTCCGGAGCGCAGGTCTGGCCTTACATCCAGCTGGCCAATCATGATGAGCATCTTAAGAATATGCTAGCAGGCGTGATCAACTGCCAGTTCTCGCTGATCTGCCTTGATCCTTATGCCAACGCCTTCAACGAAGGTCCTACCGGCAGCGAATGGGAATCGGATTTGACGGATATGAATCCTTACGACCACGAGCGCAAATGGGAGATCGACTCGCACTGCTACCCGATCCGTCTCGCCTACCAGTACTGGAAGGTGACCGGTGACGATTCCGTCTTCGGAGAGACTTGGCTGAATTCCATCCAGGCCACCCTCAAGACTTTCAAGGAGCAGCAGCGCAAGGATGGCCCGGGACCTTACAGATTCGCCAGAAAGACCGACCGCCAGTTCGACACCAAGTCCAACGACGGCCGCGGCAACCCTGTCAAGCCTGTAGGCCTTATCGCCTCAGCTTTCCGTCCGTCCGACGACGCCACAATCTTCGAGTTCCTCGTTCCTTCCAACTTCTTCGCTGTCACCTCTTTGCGCAAGGCCGCCGAGATCCTCACGGATGTTAATCACAACAAGAAACTCGCTAAGGAATGCCTCGACCTCGCCGCCGAAGTGGAGAAGGCTCTTTATGAATATGCCGTCGTGGATCACCCTAAGTACGGCAAGATCTTCGCCTTCGAGGTGGACGGTTTCGGCAACCAGCTGATGATGGACGACGCCAATGTGCCGAGCCTTCTTGCGATGGCCTATCTCGGTGACATTGACATCAACGATCCTATCTACCAGAACACCCGCAGGTTCGTTTGGAGCGAGGACAACCCGTATTTCTTCAAAGGTAAGGCCGGCGAGGGAATCGGCGGTCCGCACATCGGCTACGACTACATCTGGCCTATGAGCATAATGATGAAGGCCTTCACGTCCCAGGACGACAAGGAGATCAAGTGGTGCGTCGAGACCCTGATGAAGACCGATGCCGGCACAGGATTTATGCACGAGTCCTTCTATAAGGATGATGCGAGCAAGTTCACCCGCGCCTGGTTCGCCTGGCAGAACACCCTCTTCGGCGAGCTCATCATCCACCTCACCGACACCGGCAAACTCGACCTCCTCAACTCCATCAAGGTCAAATAGATAAGCTTTCATACTAAAAGGGTGGCACAAAGTTGTATTGACTTTTGTGCCACCCTTTTGACATGAAAAATTTATCTGACCATGGGCTTGTCCTTCAGCATACCCCCCTCGTTATAACGCTGGTTGTTGGGCAGCCCCTTTTTGTTCACACCTTCCATCATCAACGTCTTCAACTCATCCAGATGCGAACGATAAACGCCACGAGGAAGCACGCCATATTTCTTGCACAGAGAGGCCGCCATACCGACCACTTCCCCCATCATTCCGGTCGTACGCATCACACGGACTGTTCCCAATGCCACATGAGTCACACTGATATCGCGCCCAGCCATAAACAGGTTGTCCACATTACGTGAATACAAACAACGGTATGGAACCGCGTACGGATAAATCAGAATATGCTTCGTCACCGCCTTGAATTCATTTCCTGGAAAGTATTCACTGTTAATCGGATCCGGCCAATGCAAATCAATACTCCACGTCGTGGCAAACGAGGCATCTTCGTGGAAGACACTTTTTGTAAGGTCATCTTCCTTCAAGATATAATCGCCCAACAGACGGCGAGATTCACGCTTGCCGGCCACATAAGCCACCCAGCCTAATTTCCTGTTCTTATACTGGTCATTATCCTTCAGATGGTTTTTCAAATAACTCCAATTTGAATAGACGACAAGCATTCCATAATCACGAATTCGCTCGAAATCATTGATTTGATCCAAATTCATTCCCGTCTCCCAGGTCCATTCCCCCATCGTCACCTTTTCACAATTCTCGTCATTGAACTCCACGCCATAACTGAACTCAGGGAAAGGACAAGGTTTCTTGCCATCCACAGAATACCACTGGACTGAAGCCCCCATCGTCATCTTGTCAGCATTCTCGGGAGCGATGCTTTCTCCATACTCATCTCGTCCCTCACGCCCCATTCGATAGTCTGCCCCGGCAAGATAACCGATTGTTCCGTCTCCTGTACAATCTGAAAACAGTGGAGCTTCAAATTTTAATTCCTCGCCACTTTCGATATGCTTGACAATCACTGAAGTGATCCTGTCACCTTCTTTCGTAACACCAATCGCACGATAGTTCAAGAAAAGAGACACATTCTTTTCTCCAGAGAGCCAGTCCAGTTTCTTTTGGTCCTCGTAATACTCGGCAGGTTGTGCGTTCCCTCCTTTTTCCGGGCCGAATTCTTTTTGCAGACCGCCTAATTCCTTATAAGTTCCCACATCAATACGGCCCCCTAAATGGACCCGTATCTCAGAACTGTTGTTTCCTCCGACAACAGGACGGTCATTGATCAAAGCCACCTTACATCCCAAGCGACCGGCTGACACGGCAGCGCTCATCCCGGCTACACCCGCACCCACTACCACCAAATCATATTGGCCGGCAACCAGGGGATCATCCGGTAATCCTAACGCCTTACGACGGAACACATCCAGTTCCTTGATGTCCGATGGAGGTGTCTTGCCTGCCTCTGTGGTAAAGTAAACGGCATCGCAACGGCCGTCAAATCCCGACAAATCATGCAACCGGACTACCTCTCTGAGATTTTTCACAGACACTTTCCCTGCTGCTTGCCATATCCATCCAGTTCCTTCCGCCCCCAACGGGGAAATCATCCGTTTACCACCGACTGACAAACTGAACTTACCAGGGCCTTTCCCCTTTTTCCATGGGGAGGTCCAGTTGTAAGTACGGACATATACATAATATTCTCCCTTTTCAGGGAAAGTCACTTCAGTAGAAGCATCTTCGACCGGCACTCCCATCCCGTGCGCCAGAAGGTAAGGAGATCCCATCAAATCCATAAATTGTTGGTCAACCTTCCATCCCCCTTTGTTACTGAAATTTTCCGCCTCAACAAAAAGGTCAGCCGCCAGCCCTATTCCACAACTAAATAGAAACGCTAACACTGAAATCACACAATTCTTCATGATATTCATATCCTCAAATTTGTGAATATGAAAGAAAGAGAGACTCTTCCTCTGATTTTTTTTCTTACAAAAGTTGCATTAATCAAGGTTACACCGTGCCACCACTTGGAATAACGCTTTTTATCTATAATTCAACCAAGCTGTCGCTTTCGTATCCGTGTCTGACACGAAGCGAATCCACCTTGCCTGGAATGATTCCGGAAGTTGTTGTACTAATGTCTCTCCCGGTTTTACTGTATATGATGCGTACTCCATCCAATCTCCGTTTCCTGTCGGATCAACCTCAACGGTCATCACTACATTTCTATCAGACTGATGGGACAATGATAATTCTTTCTTATCGTAAAAGGCAATCAGATAAGGATCTGATGCTGTACCAGCTTTTACATACGTATCTTTCCAAGGGCCACCTTGGCCAACAGGTTTCCCTAAAGACCACAAATCATCTATCACTCCAACCCAAACCGCCGCTTTCCCGTCATCTGACACAATGATATGCGGATTGTCTTTCCCTTCTTCGGGAGTCACACCCGTCATGACAAGCATGCCACGATAAGAGGCATAATCGTTTATACGATAATTATGTGTTGATATTGGGCGGATCTTAGCATACCCATCCGCATTTTCAGCCGGGAGTTCATAAAATGTACCCATGCAAGAGAACAGATCACGTTCTGTTGCGACTTCACGGCAAATACGGAGCAATCCCTGGTCTGTCAGTTTCTTATACGTCTCATTTCCTAAAGGCAAACGCCAACGACGGCCTGAATCATCCACAATCAAAACTGAACTTTCGTCTATTGATATGACATGTTCAGGTATCGCAAATTTATTACGGATGAAATCGGCTGTCTCAGAGTCATCTTTACGAACTAGTTCCAATTTTTCACCCATTTCATAATAACCTGTTTCAGACACCATCCCTTCCGTTGTCACATTAGCCAACAAACCTAAAGCGCGACGGTTGTCCCCCAAACCATACAACAAACCACCGGTCGCCGACTCTTTATCCACCGAAGCCAAACCATTATAGATCGGAGCCGAAGATGTCGTGCGTGAATCTGCCGACGTATAATTGAAACTAACAGTCGCCATCGTATTCTTATCCGCTTTCACCCGAATCCACTCTCCTCTCTCCGTAAATGGTACAGACACAGAGCCACGAGAGTTGACTGTCACCGATTTCAATGTTTTCCATTCATTATTGCCCGATTCATCCACTTCAAAAGTAAATGTCACAGGCTGATCGCCATCGTTTTTCACCCAGCCGAAACGTTTGGCCCAACCGTTGAATAAAAAAGGCTCAGACACTTCACCTGCCGCCACCATCTCTTTAGCCCAAACAGCACCCTCGGCCGTAGCCGGTCCTAACTCATCCGGCCTTGAAAAAGAGGTAAACCACAAATTTGAATTAGACTGTCCCGGCCCTTCTATATTACCCTTCGCTTTTCGTTTATTCAAGAATTCTTTTTGGGCGGAATCATCGCAGCCAAAAACCAATTGATCATTCCAACGTGTAAAGTCGCCAATCACCTTCAAATAGGCAGACCGTGGCCGGATTCCGGCAGAATTATCGGCGGTAAACATAGCCGGGAAATGCCAGAACATACCATGCATTGTCATTAAATATTCAGGTTCTGACTCTGTACCCACATTTCGGATACGCGGCCATTCCGTATTCCAACCATGCGCTCCATCATAACTGTGACTGGCTTTAGGCAAACGATAAAAAGACCATCCTTTTTCAGCATCGCGCACACCTAAGATAATCGACTTGTAATCCCAACCGGTCGCCCATATAGGGTCAGTCTCAGGATTCGCGTTACCATAAATTCCACCTGGTCCTGTCACTTCAACAAATTGATTACGACGAACAGTCATCCAATTTTTACCATCCCATTCAGCCAGAACACCTGCCTCAACATCAAATTTTCTCAAGGCTTCCTGGGTGCCTTCTCCGTTGTTCGTGAAATACATACGTCCCTGTCCTGAATATAGTCCTTTACCATGGACTCCAGGCAACAAGGCATTTATCGGCCCTGCATCAGTATCATTCTTCTTTTGTTTCTTATTATTTCCATCTTGATACAGTTCTTTTACTTCAAGTGTATTAACGTCCACCTCGTAAAAGCCTTCTTCCATCGTGCCATAACAAATTTTATTGGCCGGATCCGTTAAATGACGCGCGTTACCTGTATGTCGCCCAGGCATTACAGTATAAGGAATCACACGGACTTTCCCTGTTTTATCAATAACATAAGGGCCTATAAAAAGCTGATTGCTTTCTTTATGGATCATCCTGTTCGCAGGTGTGCCACCGATGCTCTCATCATGTACAATCTGCCGATAATCAGGGGTCACTTCATACAATTTATCAGAAGATCCATACGGCAAATGAGGTCCATAAGTAACCACCCATAAACGATCCGCCCAAGGCACGACAGCTCCTGTCCCACATTCTCCTTCATTATTATAATAAGCCAAACTTGGATAAACCCCGGATATGGAATCCGGAGTTTTTGAGGCTTCGTCATGTGCCGCACAACCGAACATTGAAAACGCGGCCAATAAACCTAATACATTCAATTTCATATCATCTAATATTATGAAGGTTTCTCAATTATATACATATAATGCATAAACTGAGAAGCCCGTTAATCAGATTATTAAAACTTCAAGAGATTCTACCATTTCGGATTCTGTGACAGGTTTTCATTGATCAGCCTGTCCGCGGCTGGTACCGGCCATAAATAATCACGGCTTTCATCGAACTTGCGTTCTGTCGCCACAGTAATGTATCCATTTTTCGCCATTTCGCTTAAATCAGCGATACCGTCCTCGTCAATCCTAGGGATACCACCAATCGGATAGTTGCCATCTTTCCAGTTCTGAATCAATTGCTTATATTCTGCTGAAACAACGCTTTCATTACCATCCCATGAAGTACTTCCAGACCATGCACGATTCAAGAAATAAATAGGGCGGTTAAATACTTTGCCAGCAATCTTCCAACGAATCAAATCACTGTAGCGATGACCTTCCCAAGCCAATTCTATGAAACGCTCGGTACGGATAACTGTGCGTAAATGTTCTTGTGTCCCTTCCATAACCCTCGGATACTCAAGGCCTGTCCCTTTGTAAGCCCTTTCACGCAATTTATTAATCGTTGCGTCCAGCACTTCCTGATCGCACTGATTCAGTTCATTCATTGCTTCCGCATACATCAACAAGACATCACCATATCGTAGCACAGGATATGTGGTCGGCGCACCGACCTTACCATTTTCCAAGAAAGACTGGTCGATGTACTTTTTAAACAGCAGGCCAGTGTAGGAAGCATGTTCCGCCCTTGCCTTAGAATCATTATTTCCGACCAATGTGCCGTCTGAGATTTTCAGAACCGTAGTCTTGAGCGGAGATGGAGAATATTCATACCCCAACCATGCGTAATCTTTCGGGTCATAAGTCCCATTCAACACGCTTTTGTTGTGTGCGGTCGCAAAAGGCACAATCGTCATAGCCATACGCGGATCCCTGTTCTCAAAAAAGTCTTTCGGGTTATATAGTGGAGATTCATCAATCGGTTTGCCATCAATACATGGATAGGCGCAAACCAATTCATAAGATGGAGCCTTCTGTCCACCCCATCCGCCGGAACGCCGGAAAGACGAGAAATACAATTCTGGACATCTGACGCGGCCCAATAATACTGCTTCAACGTCACGTCTCCCCTGAAAAAGAAAATCCACTCATCAGACCACGAAGCCGTAAACAAGTTCTGATAGTTGTCGTGCAATTTATACACATTCAAATCCATACAACTCTTGGCGGCGGCAGCGGCCACAGTGTAATCTTCATTATAAATAGCAATCCTTGCCTTAAACGCATAAGCGGCACCTTTTGTGGCGCGTTGGATACCCGGATAAGTATTCGGCAAGCGCTCCGCAGCCTTGTCAAGGCATTCGTAACTGTAAGCCAACACATCAGCCTTAGGGGAACGGGAAGCCGTATAAGCCTCATCCAGACTCATGCCCTCTTTATCCAAAATTGCATCCCCCCAATGAAATGCCAACATGCCGTAAGCATATCCCAAATAGAAATAAGCCTCTCCTTCATATTGAGTAATATCATTTTCAGACACCCCCATAGCACGCGCGCGATCCATATTCTTGATTATACGCAAAGCACGTGCGATACCTTTATAATAGTTCTCCCAACGTGAGGCAATCGTCCAGTCTTCAGAAGTCAATGTTCCATTGTTAATCGCAGATGTTGAGTTTCTTGCGGTCACATCATCTCCCCACATCATATCGTCTATCGGGAAAAACTCCTTACGATAGAAATCATTCAACGACATTTCTATCTCCGCTTGAGAAGAATACCAATTCTCGCTTGATCCTTCAGAAAGAGGATTCAAATTAAGATCGACACACGACATAAGTATAAACAGAGATGCCGCACATATAGGAAATTTTATATTTTTCATATCATTAAAATTTAGAACTTAACACTTGCGCCAAATGTAAAAGACGTGGATATAAAATCTGAACTTGTACCTATTTCCGGATCCCATCCCTTAGGATAATGGCTTATGGCAGGAAGATCGTTTATTGCAGCATATATCCGAAGACCTCTGATAAAACACTTGTCCATAAGTTTCTGTGGCAACGAATATCCTAATGTAATGTTTTTGACACGGAAATAAGCCCCGTTGAACAGCCAATAATCAGATCCTGTATAAGTATTATTCGTATTGGTATAGGTCAGGCGAGGGTATTTTGCATTCCTGTTCTGTTCTTCTGTATTATGCAGACTCCAATAATTACCCAAGAGAAGAGAAGGCACGGCTCCCCATTGTTCTTTCAATGGCTGTATCCAAGCGGAATTAAAAAGAACATTCTGATGTCCTATACCCTGGAAAGAAAGAGAGAAGTCCAAATTCTTCCAACCCAAGAAAAGATTACCGCCATACTGAAACTCCGGCAAAGAATTACCCAAGCGGACTTTATCATCCGCATTGATGACACCATCTTCTGTCACATCAACATATTTAATATTACCTGCCTTATCGTTTGGGGTGAGTGTTGGGTACTTGTTTCCTTCCGAATCGTACAGATCCGCATCAGTAATGAACAATCCATCGGTCTTGTACATAAACCACTCATAATAGTAAGACCCTTTTTCATAGATCTTATCACCAACTATCGTTCGTCTATCCCCTAAATAACCCATTCTCGAACGATAATCGGAAAGATTGAAAGACACGCCATAAGAAACATCCCCGATCTTGTCTCGCCAATTGACCTCAAACTCCCAACCACGTGTGTGCATATCACCGGCATTTTGCTTCGGCGCGGAAAATCCGGCATAAGAAGGAAATCCCAAGGTCAAAAGCATATCAGATGTTTTCTTGTAATAGTAATCACCCGTAAAACTCAAATGGCTATCAAACATAGCGAGGTCAATACCAATGTCATACGTTGTCGTTGTCTCCCACGTGATGTTGTTGAAAGCATAATAATACTGGGCAGCGTTTTGTACGGCCGTCACTGACTGTGACCCCTTGTCATACATATAACTGTTTCCGAAATTAATGGCCGCCTGGTATGGGAACTCTGCATCACTTATGCGCTCATTTCCCAAGGATCCGACGGAAGCCCGCACTTTCAAATAATCGACCAGTTTGTTTTTAGGGAACCAAGGCTCACCTGATGCTACCCAACCAGCCGACACAGAAGGGAATACTCCCCAACGGTAATCCGCGGCGAAACGAGAAGACGCATCCGCACGGGCATTCGCCTGTATCATATACCTGTCTTTGTAGGAATACATCACACGCCCGAAAACAGATTGGTAAGCATTATGGCCCGCATTACCCGAATTATACTGGTAGTCCTCCGGTCCAAGATTCAAATATGGATACGTGTCCAACTCATAATTATTTCTTGACGCGCCCAAGTTTTCCCATTTGTATGTGTAACCCTCATAGCCGACCATTGCATTAAAGGAATGATCATTCCATCTATTCTGATAATTGGCATAGAACTGATAGGTACGGCTTTGCGTTATGTTGCGTGTTTCATTAAGGGATGTGGTCTTATTGTTTTGTGTGGAGATGGCTCTTCCATCCTCATAATACACATTGACCGCTTTTACAAATTTTTTCCCTTGTACAAACGAGTATTTAGGAGCAAAGACCGCCGTAAGAGTCAATCCCTTAACCGGAGTCAATTCCAATTGCGCCTTACCTCCAAATTTATAATAATTGCTTTTGTCTGTTCCTCCCTCATTGAGCATAGCTAACGGATTGGCACCTGCTTTCACATCAGCATAGCGTCCATCTTCCCAATAAGGATTGTAATAAGGAGAAGTCAGATAGGCCCAATAAACAGGATTGATGGTTGCCGGAGACAGGCTCTCAGAGGTTGAAAAATCAACATCAATATTGGCGCGAATCCAAGAGTTGATCTTATAATCGTTGTTTACCCGGCCAGCATAGCGTTCATAAGACTTATTTGAATAATACCCGTCCGCAGTCTGGTAATTGAATGAAAATTTGGATTGTAACTTATCCGTACCACCAGAGACATTAAAACTATGCTGCTGATGAGAAGTAGTCTTTTTCAGCAATAGGTCAGACCAATTCGTATTCGGATAATGATATGGGTCCGCGGCGTTGTTGGCCATCCAAGAGTTGATGGTTTCCTGTGAATATTGCGAATAAGGATCAGACGCACCATCATTCCACTTGACCTCATTTTGAATATTCATCCAATCAATCACATCGCCATTAGTAGGACGTGCCGTCGGTTTGTCTATGGAATATTCATAATTGTAATCCAAATTGAATTTATTCTCCTTGGCTCTCTTCGTAGTTATCAAAATAACACCGGCAGCCGCACGCGATCCGTAAATAGAGGCCGAAGCCGCATCCTTCAAAACGCTCAATGTCTCAACATCAGAAGCCACGACATCATTCAACGACCCCGGTACGCCATCAATGATGACAAGAGGATCATTATTGGAAAGTGTCGTGACACCACGGACACGTATCGTCGCCGAACTTCCCGGTCCTCCAGAAGAGCGCGTCACCTCTACGCCAGAAACCTGTCCTTGCATCGCCGTGGACAGCATTTGAGTGGAACGTTCCGTCAGAGCGTCACCTTTGATGCTGGAGATTGGGCCTGTCAGGTCATTCTTTCTCATTGAGCCATATCCGACAACAACAACTTCGTCCAAGGCCTGACGATCTTCTGCCAGGCTGACATCAATCTTATTCACGCCAGCCGCAACCCTCCGTGACTCAACCACATAACCCAAGCAATCATACTCTATCTCGTCCCCATTCGAAACCGCAAGTGAATAATGCCCGCCGTCATCAGTCACGGTGCCCGTGGATGTACCCTTGATGTAGACGGTCACACCAACCAAAGGCAACGACGTAGCAGCGTCAACGACAGTTCCCGCCAACGTTCTGACACCTCGACCGCCATCTTTGGCTCTACTCAGGACAATCTGCTTTTTCTCAATCCTGTACCGGACATCTGAGCCAGAAAACAACTCGTCTAGCACTGTCCGAATGCTTGCGTTCTTTACATTAATGTTGACTACACGCAAGTCATCCACAACTTGTTTAGTGTAGATAAATGAGTATCCACTCAACTGCTCAACCCGGTCAATGACTTTGACCAACGGAGTGTTCTCCATCCGAAGAGTGACGCCCACATCCTGTGCGGACAGGTTAATGGACAAAAGAGGCAACAGTATCACAACTGAAAGCACCCAAAAGAATTTCTTCATATCCGATCTGTATTAATTATGTAGTTAAAACATGTAGTCTGATAGGAGACTACATAAATAGGACACACAACTACAGTCCAGACGAAAAAATTATTTTGAATATATCAGGTATTTGACCCTGATGGTTTCATCATCGAGATACTCCTGACACTTACATCTTATCGGGGTGGTCTGCTCTATTAGGGACATCATTTCATCCAGCCTTTCGTTTCGGAAAGTAGCTCTTATCTGATAATCCGATATTTGCGAATCCATAACAATAATATCCGTGTTGAAAAGCGCTGATAATCTTCCGAACACATAAGACAGAGGGTCACCTCTGAACGCCAAGGTGCCAGTCCGCCACGATGTCCACTTGAAAGTGTCGGTGCGGAAGCAAGAGACCTCGCCGTCTCCGTCACGGAGCAACTGGTACCCCTGAGGTAACGCATAACTTTTTCCAGGTACGCTGACCCCGATCTTCCCGGTCACCAGAGTCACTCTCTGAGATGTCCCAGAGTAGGCCTCGATATTGAATTCCGTTCCCGTAGCCGTGACTTCCATGTCTCCGACATTCACGGAAAATGGATGGTCATTGTCAGACCTGACTTCAAAATAGGCCTCGCCTTCAAGCTTGACGCTGCGTTTCCCTCCTACAAACCGTGAAGGGTAGGACAAAGTAGAGCCTGAATTCAAACAGACCTTTGAATGGTCAGGAAGGACAATGTCGGCATACACGCCGTACGGGGCGGAAAACTTCTGCCATTCCACATCCTGTGACTTTTTGAAATACATCTCATAGGAAAGCACAGTCCCGAGGAACAGTAACGGAAGCAGCAGGACAGCGGCGACATTCTTCCACCATTCAATGAATATACCCGATTTTCCATGTCCCTCTCCGACGGACTCCAGAACACGCTCCTTGGCCTTGTCCACATCTATGCTGTCGAATCTGAACGCAGGATGTTCCGCCTCCCAGACATTTCGGAATCTGTGATATTCCTTGGCGTTATCAGGATGCACGCTGACCCACTCCTCCAGCCGTGCCGCCTGTTCAGGCGTACACTTGCCCTCTAAATAAAGAGACATCAGTTCCTCATATTCCCGAACATTCTCATTCATACTCTATACTACTAACAACAATATTATACATTCAAGGCATCTCCGCAAGATGGAAAGCGCTTTGCATACTCTCAGTTCGATCGTCCTTTGCGTGACATTCATCTTCTTGGCGATCTCCGATGACTTCATCCCACCGTCCCGGTACATCACATAGGACTCTCTTATCTTCTCCGACAGAGCGTCCACAGCCTTGTCCAGGATCCTGCGCATATCCGTATAAAGGACATAGTCATCCACATCATAAATTTCCAGAGCATCGTACAGGCACACGTTACGGGCATGCTCGTATCTGATTTTGTCATGCCGGACCTCATTCAGAGCCCTATTTTTCACTGCATTCAGCAAATAGGCCTTCAAGGACTTGCTGATTGTGATTTTCTCTCTCCTCTCCCATAAAGTCACAAAGACTCCCGAGACAATGTCCTCACACTTGTGAATATCCTTGAGATAGTTGCCGCAGAACATCACAAGGTTGGCGTAATAGAGATCAAACAAGGCCTCAAAGACCTTGGTGTCAGACCTTTTCAGTCCTTCGAGAAAATATTTGTCATCGAGTCGGCCGGCCTCTGTTTTCATCCTGTTCTCTTTCGATACAAGCACGAAAGTATAACAAAAAATCCATTTATGGAAAATAACTTCAAATTTTAAGATTTCTCAAAGGTTCTGATATATTGAATATTTAATTGGCAATAAAAATATGAGGGCAGAATAATCATCATTTTTAATAAGCAATTTTGTCCGGAGAGAAGGAATCTCTCCGGACAAAACTCATCTCATCATATTCTCATTTATATACTATTGCTTGTCGAGGAACGCCTTTGCGGAAGTGAGGGCATTGGCCGGGCCTTCTTTGAGAATCTTCTCAGTGGAGAAGGACTTGAGAATTTCGGTCAACTGAGAGAGTTTGGCCTCTTTGCCTTCCTTCTGCCACTGGGCGCGAAGGATGCGGATCTTCTCGAAGTCCTGGATGCCCTCGGTAAGTTTGGCGAAATGGATGCTGGCGCGGCCGCCTGGATAAACAACGAAACAGTCACCGGC
>CAKVCK010000018.1 GCA_934725575.1 uncultured Bacteroidales bacterium | reverse complement strand
CAGAAAGAGAGGCCGCCCGGCGAAGGCCAAAACCGAGAATCAGGAATTATAGGTATATTAAATTGAAAAACTCAGATTAAGAAACGTTTACCCCACTTTTTGTCTCCCGAGGGTGCTGTTGAGCACACCTATGGGAGACATTATTCCCCTTCTTGCTTCTAAAAGGCCATTCGGAATCCGTGCGAAGACCTGCACCGCACTCTTGAGAAGCATATCCGCCTATTCTCGTTCCCGGAGAGTGGCAGGTTACTTATTTGAGTAACGCACACCCTCATTTTTGTTGCCCAAGAACCGGAAGATGAGAGGTTTGTTATTCTTCATTGATACTCGTGGCCATACACTCTGGGCTTTCTCATAGTAATGACATAGCCTGCAGGGTTTTGTTATGGATTGCAAATAGAAAGCACATAAGTCTGTTCTATTTAAGAATGAAGTCTCTGACCATCCCATACAAGGCCTTGAGAGAGTGCCTTCTGAACACCCTGACACAGACTATATGATTCACCTTCGGGCTTTGTGAGCATAGCGGTATATGACGACCGTGTTGAGGTTGAAAACCTCGGAACTCTACCGGTCGGCTTCACTCTGGACGATACGAAGAAGCCACATATCTCACACGCACAGAATCCGCTTATCGCCCAGATTATGTACTACAGGAAATATCTTGAGACCTGGGGATTGTCAACTTGAATATTCCTTCGATATTTAACTCATTCAAATCCTCATACTTATATCTTGATGATTAATCCGCCTAATATATAGGCTTATAGCATATCAAGTAAATATCCTTTGCTAGTTTTTTCAAACAATAATCAGATACACAAAAACGCAGTTCTCCTTCCAAATTGTATGCAATGACAGAAGGTGGGGGACATATGGATGATAAATTCATTCCTGATGAGACATTCTTATCCACACGCAACCAATCAGGTGATGATATTTCATTGATTGGCATATATGCATAAGGAACAAGGTTACCATCACCATTATCATGATATTTTTCCCCAATAAAAGGACTATTCAGATCATCTCCAGCATCCAGTAAGTATACTTCAAAACTGATGTGATTATCATTTCTACACTGATATAAATACCATCCTTTCTCGTTTGTTTGTAGTCCACGGCTCAGTTTAATCCATCCATCATTGATCATTCCGTGATTGGCGGCATTATGGAAAGAACGTTCTTGCTGTCCGTAATATGACTCTTCCATAATCATCTTACGCTCTTCATAGTATGTTTTAATTATTTGTTTCTTACGTTCATACGATGGAAACCAGTCTGTACTTGAAACGCCATTCTGCTTATTTACGAAAAATTTACGAATAAAATTCGTTATTCGCGATTGATCAAATATCAGCATAATATCATAAAAGTAGTCAAGGTTGAATATAACAAAAACTGGAGGGCAATAATAATGATTACCCTCCAGCTTTTAAAGAACGTCTGATTACTCTGCCGGGTGGATGGCGCCCATCGGGCAGGCGTCGGCGCAGGTGCCGCAGTCGATGCAGGCGTTCGGGTCGATGGTGTAAATGTCACCCTCGTGGATAGCACCCTGAGGGCACTCGCCTGCGCAAGTTCCGCAAGCTACGCAATCAGTTTCTGAAATCTTGTAAGCCATAATTCACTAAAATAAAATTGTTGTCATTTCTGCCTGTCTCCGGAAATCCGGAAACATTATGCAAATATAAATCTTAAAAATCACAATATCAAACCCCATACCACAAAAACGATGAGGGCGATCCCGACTTTTATCGCTTTTGCCTTGAAGAAGGAGGATTTGCTGTCGGCAAGAAGAGGGAGGGATGCGTGGCCGTCCTGCACGATGGAATTGGCCAGCAGGACGGGGAACGGGATGACACCGCTGGCGAACAGGGTCACAAACACAAGATGCGGACCCGACTCAGGAATCAGGCCGACCACAATCGCAAGCAGAATCATCAGCGCGGTGTTGTCGCTGATCCACGCGGAGAGGTCGATGAAATTGAACAGGATTCCGATGACCAGGAGCACCCCGAAAGTCCAGGCGAATATGCTCGGAAGATGCTTGCGGACAATATGCTCCCAAAGATGCTCCTCGACGAAGTGGTCGGAGGCGAAAAGCAGCGCCCCCAACACTACAAGACTTAGAGCACCGAAAAGCCAGAAAGTCCACTCCTCGTCAAAAACGGCAAGTCCCTCTGCCTCACCTCCTTCCTCCAGGAGGCCAAGCAGCAGGGCGGCTATGAATATCACAACCCCAAAGAACATTAATATTCTTGTCCTTCCGAAATGCCTTTCTTCCTTGTGATGATGCCCGTCCTGATGCTCGCATCCGTCTCCGTGAAGTTCAAAGGAATCCTCAAGACGGGTTGGCAGCGGCTTGTCACCGGACGAGAATCTGTCGATCAGCAGTCCCGTCACAACGGCCAGCACAAAAAGGATAAGGAACAGCAAAGCGGCCTTGCCTGGGAACAAAGCCAGCATCATAAACGACTCATCCCCGGCCGTTGCGATCATCATCGCCACCAATGCACCGAAACTCAGCATCCTGTGCGTGTAGAGCGACACGGCGGCGAAGCCTCCGACACAACCAGGTACCGAACCGAGCAAAGCGGAGACGAGGACCTGGGCGAAACCTGATTTCTTGAGGGATCTGAATATCCTGCCGTCCGATTCCACGTTGAACGACTCGATGATCATCATCATTACGACCACTAAGCCGGAGATCAAGACAGCACCACGCAAAGCGTCAAGTAAAACGGAAACGATCATAGTCTTCTACGCTGACACCCAGCCGGTGAGATAAAGGTTGATGATGGGGCGGAGAGGCGAGTTCGTGGTCAAGGTCAAGACTATCAGGCACTCCCCTGCCGGGAATCCCTTCGTGTCGAAAGTCACCTTCAGGTCACCTTTGCCGCCTGCGGGAACATCCGCGAAAGCCTGCGCCTTCACGTGCGAGCTCTCTGAATCCACCTTATATATTCTTAAAGGAGACTTGCCTTTGTTGGTGAACGTGAACTTGCAGTCCACATTCGCCCCGGCCTTGACCTTGCCGAAGGAGAATGTGCTCTCGTCAGCCATCGGATTAGGGCCGTCATTACGTTCCTTGTCCGTGAGCGATGAAAAATTCTCTTTCGTGTACGTGAATATTCCTATGCGGCTCTTGCCGGCTCCGAGTTCAGGATTAGGGTCAGCCACGATGGCCTCGGCACCGGCCGCCACTGGCTCTTTCTCCGCCGACTTCGAGACAACCGCCTTGTACTGGCGGCCGTCCACCAGCGGAGTCGCATAGTAATAGTTCTTCCCCCAATGGTTTCTGTCCGCTGTGACCGTGTAGTTCAGTTTGGCAGTGGACTGCGCCGGAACGGGGTTCGGCGACACCTTTACCGAGAGTCCCTCACTGACATCGGAGAAACTGACCGACAACGGCTTGTTTCCGAGATTAGCCACCAGAACCGTTCCGCTCTTTTGCTGTCCTTGAGACAGATTTCCACCCTTAATGTCCACTTTCTTGAAGGCCAGATTGCCGAAACGGATCGGATAAAGTTCTCCCAAAGATAATTGCTTGTCGTGGGTAACGCCTCTGAGCCTCAGGACGACAGGCTGCTTCAAACCAGAGAAATATGCGGTCAGAGACTTGTCGAACGGATAGCCTCCCTTTTCGTCATTCTTGAAGGTGGCCTTGATGGTTCCGGTCTCCCCCGAAGCGATTGGCTTCCGGGTCCATTCCACATTCGTGCATCCGCAGGAAGATACGACATTATAGATCAACAATGCTTTCTCCCCCACATTCTTGACCGTGAATGTGGCCGTCACAGGGCCGTCCGACACCAGGATGTCCCCGAAATCGTGCACGGTCTTGTCCAGCTGGACGACTCCGCCGAATGTGTTGTCCTTGCCGGAGCCTTGGGCGGCGATGACACCGCTGGCGGACACAAGCAAAAGCACCGCGGCGGCAATATGCTTGAATATATTCATAAATCACGCTGTTTAATTGTTTGACGAGCCCTCGCATCAAGGAGACTTTCAAACAAACGCTTCATAATATTCATAAGGAATGCAAATTCCTTTCCATTGGCAAATTTACCATTTAATAGGTACTTTTTCAAGTCCAAGTAATCCAATCGCAGGAAAGAGTTCTGAAATCGCCGTCAACATTCGAGGGCATCTGATGGGACAGAGAGTTCCAAGAGGGACAAGAAGGACGGAGGAGGAGAATATTTATTTTTTAATGCGTGTCAAATTTTGTAATTTTGTACGATTATGCGATTAAGATAAATGGCGAACATAGAACAGAACTACGACTACACTGACGACAACATACGGACCCTGGAAGGTGTCGAACACATCCGCCGGCGTCCGGGAATGTACATCGGAAGACTTGGCAACGGCTCCAACCCGGGAGACGGCATTTATGTGCTGCTCAAGGAGATCGTGGACAACTGCATCGACGAGTTCTCCGCCGGATTCGGCAAGCAGGTCCTCATCAACATCGAGGACAGGCAGGTCTCCGTCAGGGACTTCGGACGAGGCATTCCGCTCAACTCCGTCATCAAGGCCACCAGCCAGCTGAACACCGGAGGAAAGTTCGACGACAAGGCTTTCAAGAAGTCCGTCGGACTCAACGGTGTGGGTACCAAGGCGGTGAACGCCCTGTCAGAGAGTTTCTACGTGGAGTCGTTCCGAGGAGGAGAGAGTTCCTGGGCGCGGTACGAGCGCGGAGAGCTGGTGGACAGCGGCAGAAAAGAGAAAGTCAGCGAGAAGAACGGAACCCTCGTGGTCTTCACACCGGACAGCACGATGTTCGGGAACTTCGAGTTCAACATGGACTACGTGGAGACGATGGTCAAGAACTACTCCTACCTGAAGAAAGGTCTGGCGATAGTCCTGAACGGAGTCACCTACAAGTCCGAGAACGGCCTTCTGGACCTTGTGAACGACAATCTTTCCGAGACCCCGCGCTATGCTCCGATCCATCTTGTGGGCGAGGACATCGAGGTCGTCTTGACCCACGGCAACTCCTACGGCGAGAACATCGCGTCGTTCGTAAACGGCCAGAACACCCGTGACGGAGGAACCCATCTGGCCGCTTTCCGTGAGGCCATCGCCAAGACACTCAAGGATTTCTTCAAGAAGAACTACGCTCCTGAGGACTGCCGTCAAGGCATAATAGGAGCGATCAGCATACAGATTCAGGAGCCGAACTTCGAGGGTCAGACGAAGACCAAGCTCGGTTCCACCTATATGTGGGAAAAGGAGAAGACGGACGGGAACGGCAAGAAGGTGCAGAATCCGGATGGCTCCATAGAGATCGACCGAGGGCCAACCATCCGATCGTACGTCAATGACTTCATCGCCAAAAATCTGGACAACTACCTGAGAATCAACAAGGACATTGTTCCGATCATCGAGAATAAGATCAAGGAGTCCCAGGCGGAGCGCGAGGAAATCGCCGGGATCCAGAAGAAGACACGTGAGCGGAACAAGAAGGCCAATGTCTATAACCGCAAGCTGCGCGACTGCCGCTTCCACTTCTGTGACAAGCTGCCTAAAGGCAAGCAGGATCTCGCGGAGCAGACAAGCATATTCATCACGGAGGGTGACTCCGCGAGCGGTACCATCACCAAGGTGAGGAAAGCCGAATACCAGGCGGTGTTCAGTCTTCGCGGCAAGCCGATCAACTGCTACAAGGAGAGCCACAAGAAGGTGGCCGAGAACGAGGAGCTGAACCTCCTGATCTCCGCCCTCGGAGTCGAGGACGACCTTGACAACCTGCGCTACAACAACATCATCGTGGCGACCGATGCCGATGATGACGGAATGCACATCAGGATGCTCGTGCTCACCTTCTTTATGAAATATTACCCGGACCTCATCAGGCGCGGACACGTGCATATTCTTCAAACCCCGCTTTTCAGGGTGGCGAACAAGAAGGAGAGACGCTACTGCTACTCTCCGGAGGAGAAAGAGGCCGCGATCAAGGAGTTGAAGACCTCCGTTCAGATCACAAGGTTCAAGGGTCTGGGAGAGATTTCTTCGGACGAGTTCGTGGACTTCATCGGCGAGAATATGAGGCTGGACCTCGTGAAGCTCTCCGACGAGGAATCGATCGCGGACATTATGGAGTTCTATATGGGCGACAACACGATCGACCGCCAGAACTTCATCAGGGCGAACCTGCGTTCCGAAGAGGAACTTGAAGACGTAAACATCTAATATTCATTGATTATGTCACGTTGGGCTAAATTTTGCGGATGGCTGCTGAAGAAGATGGGCTGGACCACGGTAGGTGGCCCCGCGCCGGAAAGCAAATGCATCATTCTCGGTGTGCCACACACTTCCGTGTGGGACTTTGTGGTCTCCTACCTTTTCTACACGCAGTTCGACCGGACGGCGCACGTTATGATCAAGAAGGAGTTTTTCTTCTGGCCGGTCGGGGTGTTCCTCCGCAAGGTCGGCTGCATTCCTGTGGACAGGGGCAGTGCCGCCGCGATGGTAAAGAGCCTCATCGAGGAGATGGAGAAAGTGGATCAGTTCCACCTCGCCATCGCCCCCGAGGGAACCAGAAAAGCCGTGAAGAAATGGAAGACCGGCTACCACCTCATCGCCAGGGAGGTCGGATGCCCTGTCTATATGGGATTTTTTGACTGGAAGACCAAGCGCGTCGGCATCGGCGAGAAGGTTGAGCTGACAGATGACGCGCGCGCTGACACCGACAGAATCCAGACGATCTACGAAACAATGCACTTCGAGGGCAAACACCCGGAGGGCTATATCACTCATTAAGAATAGTTTATTATGCCAATTTTCAGCCAAAGCAGGGAGAACTATGTCACTACCCTGGCCAAGCTTTTTGAATATGCCACCGACAACTACGACAAGCGGCCGCTCTCGCGGTTCGTCGAAGGTGGGCAGGAATACACCTACGAAAGCTTCAAGCACAAGTGTCTGGAGCTTTCACACCGCTTCAACAGATTCGGGATCAGCGCAAGGGACAAGGTAGCCATACTTTCCAACAACATGCCCAACTGGACGGTTGCGATGTTCTCGTGCGTGCCTTTCGGACGTGTGACTGTGCCAATCCTGCCGGACTCGTCGGAAAGCGAGGTCACAAACATAATCAATCACTCGGAATGCAAGGCCATCTTCGTGTCCAGGAGGCTCCTTAAGAAACTCAGTCAGGAGGTGATCGACAAACTGACCCTCGTGATCGACATAGAGACATTCGACTTCATCAAGAAGGACGACAAGGCTTTCACCTGCGAGGGTCACGGTGTTGATCCACAGGCCGACGATCTTGCGTCAATCATCTACACATCAGGCACTTCCGGAAAGGCCAAAGGCGTAATGCTCAGCCACCGCAACTTCTGCCAGAACATCATAGCGGCCTACCACGCCCAGAAGGCCGGGAAGCACGACCGCTGGCTCTCCATCCTGCCGATGTCGCACACCTACGAGATGGCGTTCAGCGTGCTTTACCCGCTGTACGTCGGAGGCTGCGTCTATTATATTCAAAAACCGCCAACACCGAGCATCCTGATGCAGACGATGAAGAAGGTCAAGCCGACCATCATGTGCTCCGTGCCGCTGATCATCGAGAAGGTCTACAAGAACAGCGTGGTTCCGACGGTGGAGAAGAGCCGCGTGCTTTCCTGGATGAAGGGACACACGCCGAGACTCCTATACTGGCTCATCGGGAAGAAACTCTACGCATCCTTCGGCGGCAAGCTGAAATTCTTCGGCATCGGCGGCTCGAAACTCGATTCGACCGTGGAGGATTTCCTCAACAAGGCCGGATTTCCTTACGCCATCGGCTACGGACTGACCGAGACGGCTCCGCTGATCACAAACGCCTGTGTGGGCAAGACCGTGGTCGGCTCGATCGGAGTCCCTGCCTATAATGTAGAGGTAAAGTTGCAGAACGTCAATCCGGAGACCGGAGAGGGCGAGATCGTGGCCAAGGGTGACAATGTGATGCTGGGCTACTACCGCGACCCGGAAAGGACACGCTCAGTGCTCACCGACGACGGCTGGTTCCGCACCAACGACCTTGCGTGCCAGGATTCCAAGGGCCGCTACTACATCAAGGGAAGGCTCGGGAATATGATCGTGGGTCCTTCGGGCGAGAACATCTACCCTGAGGAGATCGAGCAGGTGATCAACACCTTCAGCGGTGTGAATGAGTCACTTGTGGTCGAGAGGAACGGCAAGCTGGTCGCCCTCGTCAAGTTCGACGACAATGTGCTCGACTGGAATCAGGAGCGCGAGGACAAGTTCTTCGACAACCTCCAGTCGATGAAGCAGGCAGTTCTTGAATATGTCAACAAGCATGTCAGCAAGCAGTCCAAAATCGGAGAGGTCGAGGCGATGAAGGACAACTTCGAGAAGACGGCCACTCATAAGATCCGTAGGTTCAAGTACAAGGACGGAGCGCAAAAGACTGACGAAGCTTCACAAGAGGAAGACAAATCAAAAGGGACGGCATCCTCTGAAAAGTAGGCCGTCCCGGAAACATCTTAACAGACCGGCTCCTTACCAATTCCGCTCACGGTAAGGATTCGGTTTGTCTATTACAGGAAGGCCGGAGTCATTCTCTACCTTGATGCAATCGTGTACGCTGATCTCGGCGTCCGGCTTCCATTTGGAGAAATCATTCCCCTTGATGGTCACATCTCCGCAGAACTGCACATCAATCACCGGCTGCCCCGGAAACAGAGGCGCATAAGACTTGGAATCAATGAATATATTGTCGGAGATGTCGAGCGTCCCGACGCTTCTGGCATAGACGATCTGGCTGTCGAACGTGGAGACGGTGTTGCCAGTGAAGACCACACGGTTATGATAATGGAAATCATTGCCTCTGGTCTTGGTAGGGATCTCCGGATCAATCTGGAGGATGGCCTGCGGACCGTTCGCTCCTATGGCCAGATCCGTGAACTTATTGTTCCTTATCACAATATTCTTTGTCCTTCCGGATTCATACCAGAAGTTGGCGTCACCGCTGACGCAGATTCCGGCCATCTGTGAGGCGAAATCGCAGTTTTCAACCAGCACATCACCGTAGGTTGAAAGCAGCAGGCTTCTGGCCCTGTTGTAACGGACGGTGCAGTTTCTGATGGTCACATCCGCCCCACGGGAAAGATTCTCAAGAGCCAGATTAGTAGGGTTTTCGACTCTTGTAAGATCAAAATCCGTCTCGATCAGATAGGCTTTACGATCGGACTTGTCTATTGACTTGATAACGCCTGTGCCTATAGGCCGGAGATTGGATTTGTCCACAAAACTGATCTTATCCCCAGCTTCGGCGAATTGGTTTCCGACCTGCTGGAAATGGCCGAAATGCGCCCGTAAAGTATTGTCGGACAGCACCGAATCCACAAGCATATATATTCCGTGAATATTGGCGGCATCGTCCAGCATACTCTCAAACAGGCTGTTCTCTATCGTAATCATTCCGTTGCAGCTGACAAAGTGGGTTGCGTCAGCGGAAGTGGTGACCATCCTCGGAGAGCCTTCGTGAGCGGCCGTCGAGAAACCTTTCACCGAGATATTCTCAGAATATTCAGCGATCAGTCCCATTCCGCCACTCCGGTAGATGTGGACATCCTCTATGTTTATATTCTTGGATGACAGCACAGCCATCGCCGGGAAACGTCTGTTCAGTCCGGTAGGTCCTTTGTCGTCCCAAACGCTTCCGACCGGCGGCACATTCCTCGCGCTGAGGCGTGTAAATTCGATGACGCCATCGCCTATCTCCCGAGCCCCCATCTCACCGGACCAATAGCCGTGGTCGTAAGCGCAGGTGTTGTAGTACGGCCTGTGGGTCTTCGGATCAAACAAGATGCTCTCCCCCATCGCATATTCCCAGTCATAGCCCCCGAAAAACAGCCGGTCGCCCTCGATCCTGTACTTTGTGTCAGGCAGCACCTTGACCGTGAAGCTTCTGGCCACAGGATCGTTAGACAGCACCGTTCCCTCGAACGTCCAAGGATAGTCGTAATCCACTGACACTCCTCTAATTGTGACACCGGACGACCCTTTGACAGCAAACGGCACCATACACCCGTGGAACAAAAAGTCCGTCCCCTCCCCCTCAATCGTCACGTTCTTCATATCCTTGATCAAGAAAGCGATCTGTTTGTCCCCGCTGTCGTTGTTGGACAGCGTCAGGAACTCCTCCGCCCCCTGCTCCGGATAGAACGGGTAAAGCCCCTTCCCGAAACGGATTTTAAGATTGCCCTCAGGATGTGACTTTAGGATTTCAACAACAACCGGAGTGTAGTCCTTGACATTCGGATCGAAAGGAATCTCAACTGTTTTCACTGAGCACGCCGTGACCGCAGTACAGATAGCGGCAGCAACAATCACGGAAATCTTACGCACGATATTCATTATCTCATACAATTTTCCGTAAACTTACAAAAAACATTCTGAAGTTCCACGTCCGACCAATGCTAAGACATCATTACTACAGCAAAAAAAGATGTTACATTCAAAGGAAGGATCCTCGAAATGACTCAATCTGCCATAGCTTATGTAAAGACGCAAATAAAAGAGAGGACTTATCTTGCCTCAAACGCTCTGTTCGTGACAAAACCCGAATATCCGGAATTTTGTTGGACTGAACTAATCGTGAATGCGGTTGCACATAGAGACTATTCCATCCTCGGGACGGACATTCAAGTAAAGTTGTTTGACAATCATTTCACGGTGGAAAGCCCAGGAATCCTTCCCGGAAGAGTTCGGCTGCATAATATGCGGACAACTCATTTCTCACGTAATCCTAAGATCGCCTCATTTATGAAAGAATACGAATTCATTCGTGAATTTGGTGAGGGTGTTGACAGAATGTATAGGGAAATGGAAGAAGGTGGATGGCCAAGTCCTATTTTCAGGCAGGACGATTTTATATTCAGAGCTAATCTGATAGCTAATCCACTTATGTCAAATGATCCAAATGATCCAAATGTGATCCAAATTGATTTGAATAGTCAAATACTATTTCTCATAAAGTCAAACCCATCAATTTCCCGAAAGGAATTATCTGATAGACTTAATATTAGCGACCGTAAAACTCGAGAGGCACTCAAAGGTTTGCAAGAATCCGGAATACTGAAACGTCAAGGGACAACACGAGGTATTTGGATCATATTGGAATAAATAGATGGACAATGAAATTCAACTTCAAGATACAACGATACCAGACTGACGCGGTGGAGAGTATGGTGGCTGTCTTTGCGGGGCAGCCGTGTCAGGACGGATGGAGCAAAGATCTTATGATGGGCGAAGATGGGGCTGGAGAGATAGATTTGACAGATAAGCAGTCAGTCGCTTATTTTAAGGGTTACCTCTCTGGGAAGAAGTAAGTTTCATATATCCCCCTCGAACTCGCTTATGGTAACGCCATATCGCTTGCAGGCTTCCTCTTTTGAGAGCCCTCTGCGCATAGCACCCTTCACAGCCCAGATTGTCAGTTCTTCACGAGTCTTTTCGCCATTCATCAGTTCGGCGTGCATAACTGTCGTCAACTCTTCCTTTTTAGCCATTGTTTCAAAAGATTTATGCTGCATATTTAAGCAATTTTCTCGAATGTCCTCGATTATCTTTAAGGCAAAGATAGACTGCGCCCGGGCTCTCTTCAACAACTTGAGCGGCGCTGATGTCAGATACGATTGTGTTGATAGTTACGAGAAGCTTCTCGCTGTGATGCAGAAATAGTGGTGGAAAGCTACCCTATACGCTGGGCAATGAAAAGACCTGCGATGGCAAGGGCAAGGCCGAGGATGCTGAACAAGAGCATTTCCCACCAAGGCCAGACTAGGGATAGTGAATAGGCGGTGTATGCGATGAGGGGGATGGAGATGATGCTGGTCACGAGTCCGGGGACATAACCTTTGAGGGTTACTGCACGGACGATGTTGATCAGGGAGCACACTGAATATGCCATAAAGACTGTCGCCCAGATGCGCTCGGTCCAGAGACCGCCGACGAACAATGCAGCGGTCGAGAGGAGAACCACAAGGAAACCGACAGCGGCGGCAATGACTAACGCTGACATATTCATTCCGGAAAGGCGGAAGAGGATATTCAATAAATTTGGGTGCTCATTCATCAAGGACACCCAATGCCGCCCCACCCATCGCTTGGCGGTGAACGCCACCTCTAACGTGTGGAAAAAGGATACCGCCAGGATCGGGAGAACTATAAAGAGAACTGAAAGTGCGCTCATATTCGTTGTTTGTTACATTTCAATAATATAGAGGCTCAGCCTAATGTCTATGGCCGCCCCCATAGGTGATTCACATCAAGCTGGTTTGTCATTTGAACAGAAGCGGTGTGAACTGGCTGAGATAGACGCGCCAGTTGCGCCAGATGTGGCCGCCGGCGGACTCTACGTAGGTATATTCATAACCAGCGGCATCAAGTTTCCTGCGGAAGTCGGTATTGGCTTTGTAGAGGAAATCATCCTTGCCGATGCCGATCCAGAAGAGGGCCGGCTTTGTGGCGAAAAGTTTTGCCAGTTTGCCGTCAAAATCCTCATATACAGGAGATTCCTTTTCCGGGAATATGGCGGCGGAAAACAAGCCGATGTACGAGAAAGTGCCGGGATATTCCTTTGATATGTGGAGGGAATGGAATCCTCCCATAGACAGGCCGGCTATCGCACGCGCCTCCTTTTTGCGGATTGTACGATAGTGAGAGTCAACATATTCAATGATTTCAGGGAAAGAGGTTTCGTAGGTGCCGTCCATCGTCTTCGGGAGGTTGAACTGCGGTTGGACGAGGCCGTTGGAGGTCTCGCCGGGAGCCGCCTCCTGTGAGGCGTTTCCGTTCGGCATCACCACGATCATCGGCTTCGCCTTGCCCTGAGCGATGAGGTTGTCAAGGATTTGGGAGGCGCGGCCGAGCTCCATCCACGCCTGTTCGTCCCCGCCCATTCCGTGCAACAGGTACAGCACCGGGTATCTGGTCCTGCCGCTTTCCTCATAACCTGCCGGGGTATAAACCGTCATTCTGCGCCTCATCCCAAGGGACGGGCTGTCGTACCAAACCTTTGCCACCGTCCCGTGCGGAACATCATTCACCTCGTAAAGATCAGCCTGTCCGCCGCCGACAATGAATATGCTCGTGACCGTGGCCACATCCCTTATCTGATAGACATTCGACGGATCATTCATACGCTGGCCGTTCACTATGAAAGAGTAGCTGTAAAGCTCCGGCTCAAGAGGGGCACTGGTATATTCCCAGACACCGTTCTGATTCTGTGTCAGTTCAGCGATGCCCGGCACCTCGAACTCACCGTTCGGAGTGCTGATTTTCTGTGGCGGAAGGAAGTCGCCGGTCACCTGAACCCTAATGACATTCGGGCCGGAGTACCTGAAAGTCACCGTGTTGTCATCATTGATTTGAGGGGACACCACCTGCGCCCCGCTCCACAACGCCTGCTGCGCGGAAGCGTCAATAGCTATGGATGACAGCATTCCTATTGCAATCAGACAAAACAATAACTGAATATTCCGTTTCATACCTGCTAAGAATTTTCTTTACCTCCGCAAGATAATGAATATATTCCAAAATATTGCTGATTTATCGGCAAGACTGAATGCTCCCGTGTGCCGAACAGGTCTATGCGCCCGAAAGGACATCGTTTCTGAAAAAAGACTATATTTGTAGGCGGAGAATTAAAAAGTATGACATTCAAAACCACATTCAAGAACCTATGCCGGAAAGCGGCAGGTACTTTCAAGAGATTCCCGGTCTCGGCTTGCTTTATGGGAGCGGCGGCAATTCTGGCGGTCGTGTTGGTCCATTCGGAAGACAAAATCGAAGGGAAAGACTCTTTCTTCCTGATGTTCTGGACGATAACCGCAGGTCTTCTGAATCTGGCGGTCAAACTTGCGCTCACGGATTGGAGAAAGGGCGAGGAACACCCCGTCAAACCGCTTTGGGCTCTTGCCATCAATGTTCTATGGCTCGGAATATGCCTCACGTTCCGTCAGAACTGGCCGTTGGACCCGGGTTGGACCAATGCCGCGGCCACCCTTGTGTGGATCATCGTTTCCGGAATATTCATCGCCCCGGTCAAGCAAAAATCCGACAATGACACGGGGCTTTGGAACCATATCATCGACTGCTCGGCCGCGACCGCGACCGCTTTTGTGGTCGGACTGCTTTTTGCCGGAGGACTGGATCTGCTCGTTCTTGCGTTCAATATGCTCTTCGGGCTTGAGATCGGATGGAAAGCGTTCGCAGACATTTTCTGGGTAAGTATGATATTCATCGCGCCAATGGTGTTTATGCAGTTGATTCCAACCAAGGGGAGGTATGACACCGATCGTCCCGGAAAGACGGGTCTCGGCCTTATCAACTACCTGCTGTTTCCTCTTTTAGGAGCTTACGTCCTGACGCTCTACGCCTATGCCGTGAAGATCCTTTTTGAATGGAATCTGCCTCGCGGATGGGTCTCAACGCTTGTGACAGTGTCTATGCTCTGCCTGGTGCTGATGATATTCCTGATCTATCCGGTGCAATTCCGCAAGGAGGAGAACAGATGGAGATTCGACCGCAAGGCCCTCAGGCTGTCGCCGGCCATATTCCTTCCTCTTCTTATGCTGATGACTGTGGGAATTGTCAAAAGGATCACTGATTATGGGATCACCGCACCGCGTCTCTACCTCGCCCTATTCAACGTCTGGTGTTACGCGGTCTGCATAGGTCTGACGGTCAGCAAGTCCAAAAGATTCCGGTGGATTCCGCTGTCCTTTCTCGCGCTTGCGGCTCTTTCGTCCGTCGGACCACAGAATTTCGCCGCTATGTCCCGAAGGAGTCTCGTCAGCGATGTGAAGAAAGCGCTGACCTCCCACTCCCCCGACATCAGGTTTCCTTTGGACTCGGCAAGATATTCAGAGATAATGGAATCAGGAGATTCCGCGACTGTGGTTGGGATAGACCGGAAGATGGAATATCTCTACACAATATACCCGGAGAAGGTCGTGCGTGAGATAGTGGACACGACCGTCGGATTCTGGAACTTTGGTCTTTGGGCGGAGAAGAGACAGGTGGACACGGTCGCGGTGGATGCTGACGGCTTCCGCTGGATTGAGATCAACGCCAGGGGGGCTGTTATTCCTGAGGGGTTCACACGTTTTGAAAGCATCAACTTCAACGGTTCTGTGCCATTGGCCGACACTGTCTTTGTGACGGTCTCAGCGGATTCTGTAATGCTGGCGATTCCGATGAGTGAGATTGACAAGGCTGATAAAGAGAACGGCAGCAAGCCATTGTACTTCTACGGAGACGGCGGAGTGTTCTTTACCAACAACATTTCAATCGACAACGACGGTGGAAATGCGAGGAGCATCCACCTCAACGGAATAATATTCCTGAAATAAAGACACCAATTATATCTGATTTAAGAATATGAGAGACTACATCATTGCCCTGGATCAGGGTACAAGCTCATCCAGAGCGATTGTTTTCAACAGGAACGGCGAGGCCAAGGCCGTGCGCCAGAAGGAGTTCACACAATATTTCCCGAAACCGGGAATGGTCGAGCATAACCCGATGGAGATCTGGGCGACCGAATATGCGATGATGACGGAGGCGGTCACTTCGCTTGGACTTGGCGGAGCGGACATCGCGGCGATCGGGATAACCAACCAGCGTGAGACCACCATTGTCTGGGATGCTGAAACCGGCAAGCCGATCTACAATGCCATCGTCTGGCAGGACAGGAGAACCTCGGATTTCTGTGATTCCCTCAAGGCGGCCGGGATGACGGAGCTGATCCGCAAGAAAACCGGGCTGATCATCGACGCCTATTTCTCAGGGACTAAGATCCGTTGGATTCTGGACAATGTGCCGGGTGCAAGGGAGCGCGCCGAGCAAGGGAGACTGCGCTTCGGAACTGTGGACAGCTGGCTCGTGTGGAATCTTACAGGAGGCCACGAGCACGTCACAGATGTCAGCAACGCTTCACGCACGATGCTGTTCAACATCAACACCCTCCAGTGGGATGAGGAACTTTTTGACATTCTTGACATTCCGATGTCGATGATGCCTCAGGTGAAGTCTTCCTCAGAGATTTACGGCCAGACAAACCTGCTTGGCGGAGAAGTGCCTGTGGCCGGCATCGCAGGTGATCAGCAGGCCGCTCTGTTCGGCCAGATGTGCACAGAGCCGGGCTCTGTTAAAAACACTTACGGGACGGGATGCTTCCTTTTGATGAACACGGGAGAGAAGCCGATAATGTCGCACAACAATCTTTTGGCCACCATAGCCTGGAAGATTGGAGACAAGGTCAACTACGCTTTGGAGGGATCGATCTTCGTGGCCGGATCCGTGGTTCAGTGGCTTCGGGACGGCCTTGGGATAATCAAGAGTTCCTCAGAGATCGAGGCCTTGGCCGCATCCGTGTCCGACAACGGTGGTGTTTATATGGTTCCGGCGCTCACCGGACTTGGAGCCCCGTACTGGGACCAGTACGCCAAAGGCAGCATCCTCGGCATCTCCCGCGGAACAACGGCGGCACACATCGCCCGGGCCGCCCTCGAAGGCATAGCCTTCCAGACAATGGACATCGTCGCGGCGATGGAGAAAGATTCCGGAATACGTCTTGGCGAGCTCAAGGTTGACGGAGGGGCCTCAAGAAACAATCTTATGATGCAGTTCCAGTCCGACATTCTTGGAGCGAAAGTCATCAGACCTAAGGTCACCGAAACCACAGCCCTTGGAGCCGCCTGTCTCGCCGGACTTGCCGTCGGTTTCTGGGGAAGCCTTGACGAAGTAAAAAAACAATGGCGGTCGGACCGTGTCTTCACTCCGGCGATGGATGAGGTGTCCGTCAAAGCCGCCAAGGCCGGATGGGCCGACGCCATCGGCAGAACATTGACCAAGAAATAATTAGCTTTACGAATATGAATCCATTTTTGGCCGAATTTCTCGGCACTCTTGTCCTCATCCTTTTGGGTGACGGTGTGTGCGCCTGCACAAGTCTTGAAAAATCAAAGGGGAAAGGAGCTGGCTGGACGGTTGTCACAATGGCCTGGGGCTTCGCCGTGATGTGCGGTGTGTTCATCGCAGGGCCATATTCAGGAGCCCACCTCAACCCAGCAGTCTCGATCGGTCTCGCGGCCGCCGGCACTTTCTCCTGGGCCTTGGTTCCGGGCTACATACTCGCCCAGATGCTTGGCGGCTTCTTCGGTGCCAGCCTCGTGTGGGCCTTTTACAAGGATCACTATGATGCGACCGAGGATCCTGACACGAAACTCGGGACGTTCTGCACAATGCCGGCCATCTCCAACCCAGGCAGGAATTTCTTCTGTGAGTTCGTAGGGACCTGGCTTCTGGTGCTCTGCATCCTGATGTTCTCCGCCCCTGGAAACTCAGCGGACATCGGTCTCGGCACTGTCGGAGCCTTCCCTGTCACGATGCTGATTATGGCCATCGGAATGTCACTTGGAGGAGCCACCGGCTATGCGATCAATCCTGCCAGAGACCTTGCCCCTCGAATCGCACACGCTCTGCTTCCGTTCAAGAGTCCGAAGCGAGACAGCGGTTGGTCCTACAGCTGGATCCCGGTCCTCGGCCCGATCGCCGGCGCCGCCTTCGCCGCACTCACATTCGCACTGATTTTTTAAATGTGACCAAAAACAAAGCTGGCTGCCTGAGACTGATTCAAGCGGCCCGCTTTGTTTTATAACTTTCCAAGAAGCAGATCCGGAAGAATGAGCATAATCTCACGACGGACAGGCTCAAGATGCCCCTCAACCTGATCCTCATAACGCCAGAACACCTGGAACCGGACCTTGGCCTCGACCGGTGAATATCCTTTTGAAGCCATTTTGGCAAGCTTTTCCCGGAATGCTGCCGAAAATTTAAGGATCTTCCTTCGGTAGCCTCCAACCTCGGCGGACAGGTAGTCTCCATCAAGCCCAAGCCTGGTTCCCGAATGCAAATTCCACAGCAGATTTTGGTTGCCTTTGAACACATCCAGCACGACATCCCGATGGGAAAGCTGCATCAAAACCTCCTCCGGAGCACCATAGACCGACTCATCTCCAACCATCACGGAACGTGACACTTCATCTGTGAATATATCTACGTTGTCAAAATGCACCGATAGGTTGTTCTTCGCCCTGGTCATTCCGACATAGACCATCCGGCGTTCCTTGTCGGTGATCTCCCGAAGCCCCTTCAACGAGATGTACACATTGTCATATTCACAGCCTTTGGCTTTGTGGATGGTTGAGACCACAATCTCCGAGTCCTTGGACTTCGTGAAATCCTCAAGTTGGGATTCAAGCAGAAAGTTCTCAAAATCAGTGATGTACTTGCGGGTTGGATATTCATCATTAAAAGCGGCCAGACAGTTCTCAAGCAAATCAAGGCATCCGCTGTCACTGAAACGGTTCCGGACAAAATCACTTGCCTCAGCCCACATTGCGTCATCAAGGCAAGCGGAGTCATATTTCCTGACAGCGTCAAGAAAACTTCTGAATTCGGCAAGATCGGACAATTGGAATCCATCTCGGGATTGGATCAGCCGGGCTTTCCGGCCGGACTTGTTAAGCAAAGCCGATATCACCAAGGCATCGTCATTCGTGGCGGTAAGAACGCAGACACGACCCGGACTCCTGTCGGAAACAATCTCATTAACAATGGCTTGCTCATAGTCGGGAGTGGAATGACGAACCAAACGGATATGTCCCGGATCACTTCTCTTACCTACGATCGGGGCGGACTTCAAACGCCCGGATATTCCTTTAATGTAGGAGTTCGCCAGAGAAATGACCGCTTGAGAGCTTCTGAAATTCTCCAGCATATTATAGACAGACGCCCCATATTCAGTGATCAGGGACTTCATATTCCCGGAGTCAGAGCCACGGAATTCGTAGATGTTCTGGTCATCGTCACCGACCGCTATGACCCTCATATCCTCATTGCAACGGATAAGTTCCTTGACCAGAGCGAATTCTTGCTCACCAAGGTCCTGTGCCTCGTCGATGACAAGGATTGACTTGGTTATCCGGCTCCTTTCAACCCTGCCTGAACGAATCTCCACGACAGCGTCGGCGACAATATGTTCGGAACCCTCGACCGTTCCCTTCCTGCCAAGAATGTCAAATGAATATGAATGGAAAGTCTTGATCTCGACATATTCGGCGGCGTTGCCGATCAGAGCCTTGAGCCGCTTCTTGAACTCCGTAGCCGCGGCCCTTGAGAATGTCAACATCAGAAGCTGCTCGGACTTGACATCCTCCAGAAGGATCAAAGAGGCCAGCTTGCGCACGAGGACATAGGTCTTGCCGCTTCCAGGTCCGGCCGGAACCACGATGAACCTTGATTCGCTGTCATTGATTATGTCTGACTGTGTCCCGGTCAGACTTCCGAACAGCTCTTCGTACTTTTTCTCGCTGATGTTCCTGTCGATTCTTTTCGCCTCCTTCGAATCGAAATATTTCTTTATGAAAGCCTTGAAATCCAGCACAAAATAGTCGTGGACATATTCCATAGCCCGATTTTTGTCGGACACCATCATATTCGCATATTTTCCGATGATGTGGATCTGCTGGATCCGCTGCTTGTAGAAGTCGTCCAGATTGTGGTAATCGTCCTTTTTGTAGCGGCATTTGCTGTCTTTGAGCCGTTCGATCTGCAACTTGTTGTACAAGACCATAAAGCCGCCTTCCAGGTTCAGGATTCCGGTCTTCGCGAGGAACAGGAGCGCCTCTTCGGCCATTCCGACATCCACCTTTTCCGGGAAAAGAGCGCTGTCGTTGTAGTCACCGACAAGTCCGGCCAACGAGAACCCGACCTTGACCTCGCCGTCCTCCTCTTTATTATTATCCTTGAAACGATAGACGATGAACGAAGCGATTGAGTTCCTGACAGCGATCTGCCTTTCCAGATCCGAGGCCGAAACCTTAGCCGCTATCTGAATATAATCGTCCGTGACCGGGCGCTTTTCGATGTAGTGCCTTATCGTCCAGAAAAACAGGATTGTACGGATGTCCTTCACGGAGGACCTTGCGATTCCGGAAGCGATCGCTTTCTCGTTTATCTCCTTCAGACTGAATTTCGTGCACTCGCCGATGACTGTCTCGACGAGGAATTTCTCCAGCTGGATGTAATATTTGAATTTCCTGAGCTGGCCAAGCCGGAGGTAGGCCGTCATATCGTCGTCCTTGGCGAGGATTCCGGCCACACGCATTCTCTCCACGATACTGATCACCTTGCGGGTCTCGATGCCGAGCATATCCGAAAGATAGTCAACACGGGACTCCGCCTCGGCGGTCCCGGCGCGGGAACGGCTGCGCTCCGAGATCAATGACTTGATGATTCTTCTGGCGTCCAGTTTGTCATCCTCAGTGAAATCCGGGCATCGTTCTATCCGCTCCGAAGCCTCGTCCATATTCCTCGGGACAATGCTTGTCGCGAATATTCTCGGGCTGTTCATCCCGCGTCTCAGATAACCGGCGGTCTCCAGGGCGGCAATCGCGCTTTTCACCTTGGTCTCAACGTCCCGGATTTCCTCCCAACCTGCCTTGCGGGCTATCTCCAAAGCGGAGATGTGGATGCTGTCGTGCTTTGCCGTAAGTTTCTTGACAGCGCTCCAGACTTGGTTTATCTCACTCAGGGTGAGCTTCGTCTGATTCAGAAGTATGAAGTGTTTGTTAAGGTCATCGTCATTGTAAAGGACGTAACACTCCGCCTGCGAGTTGACATCACGCCCCGCCCTTCCCGCTTCCTGAATATAATTCTCCAGCGAATCCGAAATCTCGTAGTGGACAACCAGACCGACATCGCTCTTGTCCACTCCCATCCCGAACGCTGATGTGGCCACGATTATCCTGACCTTGCCGCTCATAAAATCATCCTGAGCCTTGACCTTTGTGTTGACCTCCATCTGACCGTGGAAGGCCTTTGCGTCAAACCCGTCCTTGCCGAGCCTTTCAGCGATTTTCTCCGCGGCTTTGGTTCTGGTCACATAAACGATGGCCGGACATTTTGTGCCATCGAGCAAGTTCCTCAAGGTCTGGTATTTATCCTCATCAGAAGTCCTGAACAGAACAGTATATCGAAGATTAGTGCGGGCAACATCAGTCGTGAAACGCTTCAAGGTTATCCCAAGCCGGTCCCGGAAATAGTCACAGATGTCGCTGATCACCTTCGGTTTCGCGGTCGCCGTGAAGCAGGAGACCGGAATCGGAGTGTCAAGGCCTTTACTCTCCTGAAGATGCTTGATGAACTCCCCGATGAACATGTATTCAATCCGGAAGTCCTGACCCCAGGCGGAGAAGCAATGCGCCTCGTCAATCACGATTCGGACCAAGGTTCTGGACATCAGAACCTTCTCGATGGTCTTGGAGCGGAGTTGCTCCGGGGCGATGTAAAGCAGCGAGGCCTCGCCGGACTCGACTCTCTCCAAAGCGTTGCGGCGTTCAATCGGAGACAGCAAGCCATTGATATAGACGGCTTCCGAGATTCCTTTCTTCTCCAGATTCTCCACCTGATCCTTCATCAGGGATTGGAGCGGTGAGATCACGACGGTCAGCCCTCTGACGGTCTCCCCTGCCATCAATGCCGGCAGTTGGAATGTCAGCGACTTCCCTCCGCCGGTCGGGAATATGGCAAGCAACGATTCACCTTTAATCGCTGCTTTTGCCGCATTCTCCTGCAGCGGCTCCCCTCCGAAAGTCCTGAAACGGTCGTAGCCGAACCACTTTTTCAATGAATATTCAGCATTCAGTTTTTGTGAGCAATACGCGCAGCGGGCATCGCCGCAGTTCACAGCCCTTAAACCTCTTATCACATTCTCCACGCCCTGATAGTTGCGCAGGATCCAGGCCGGAGTTATGGAATTTCTGTCATCCGTGCTTATCAAGGCAGCCGCATAGGCGCATTCCACCTTGTGATCCCTAACAAAAGACTCGACATTTGAATGCTCGCAAATCTTGCCTTTAAATAACTCTCGGAAGATGTCCGCAGTGGATTTCCGGAAAAAGAACGGCTTCCTTGAGGGGACATATTCAATGCTTTTGAAAAATCCCGAGAAGTGGCTGTCCTCGCTCAGCAGATCATAGTACAGCTGCTGGAAATCCTTGTCCAAGGCATTGAACGCCATCACCTCATCATCATAGAGAGATTGAGCCTTCAAACTGTCATTCAACGGGTTATTCAGCTCTTCCGTAAGGATCTTGTCATCCTTGAGAAGTTTATGGTAAGGCTTCTGCGGGAAAAGCAGCGGCGAGAGATAAAGGGTATCGATGAGGATATATTCCTTTCTAAGGAATGGTTTCAGGTACTTGATGTCGTGCCCGATGATATTATGCCCGCAAAGACAATCGCAGTCAGAGACAAAGCCCGCAAACTCCGGAATCCTCGCGGAATGAAACCCCTGCCCGGCTTTCACTCCCCCGATGTCCAGAATCTTGCCTCGGCCGTCAACTTCCAGGTCAATGAAGGCTGTTTTCATCATAATGAATATCTCGATTGCTTCAACTCGTTGATTATCGGTACAAAAATAACATTATTTCGCCAAACCATACTAAGAAGCTGTTTTGATTTGTTTGAAATGTTCTTTGAGGTGGAAACTCGTCCTTTTGCCTCGCCATTCACGACATCGCTTCCGTGAAGAGATTATGTCTCACGTCCGGTAACACTTTCGGCCTATTTTGCTTCCCAAGAGTGCAAAATGCACTCTTGGGAAACGTTTACCCCACTTATCGCCTCCCAAGGGTGTTGTTGGGCACCCATCGGTGACATTATTTCGTTTCTGAAAGGCCTTCGTCATCCGCACGGAAACCTGCGACGTACTCTCGGGAAGCTTATCCGCTTCTTCCCGTTCACAGAGAGTGTCCGGTTACTCTTTTGAGCAACACCCACTCACATTTTTTTCGCCCAAGAACTGACGGATGGGAGGTTTGTTATTATTCATTGATACTCGTGGCGGTAGTGTTCCATCGAGTGTGTACGAAGACTGTCTCACGGAATATTACATTGATTTATCCAATCCCTTTTCGTGCAGCCATTTCGATTCTCTCTTGGGGAATGGGCAGAAGGTGTCAGACAACAAACATCCGACTCTTTTCCTTTGTGGGGGCAGGAGAGGTCAGACGGACAGTTCAAGCCAACGGGTTTCCTTGGTGTCGAGTTCCGAAGAGACCTCGGCGAAGCGGGTGGTGACCTTCTGGAGCTCGACGGGATCGGTGAGGCCGCCGTTCATCTTGGACTCAAGGTCGGACTTCTCGGCGGTGAGGGACTCGATGTCCTTCTCAAGTTGCTCAAGCTCACGCTGTTCCTTGTAGCTTAGCTTGCGAGGGGCATCTAGACGGGAAGGCTTGGATGAAGCTGTGGCGTCAAGTGGAGACGAAGCAGAAAGTTGGCCGGTAACGGAAGCGGACTTGGAGGCACGTTCTTCCTCACGAGCCTTGGCGCGTTTCTCGGCCTCGTAGTCCTTGATGAAATCACGGTACTGGCTGTAGCTGCCGATGAAATCCTTGACCTCACCGTCACCGCAGAACACGAACAGATGGTCCACCAAACGGTCAAGGAAATGACGGTCGTGGGAAACAAGGATCAAAGTGCCCTTGAACTCCTTCAGGTACTCTTCAAGAATATTAATGGTCACGATGTCCAGATCGTTCGTCGGTTCGTCCATTATCAGCAGGTTCGGCTGCCTCATCAGGATGGTCAACAGGTAGAGACGGCGTTTCTCTCCTCCGGAAAGTTTGCTGATGCGGTTGTTCAGCATATCGTGCGGGAAGAGGAACTGGCTCAACAGATGAGTGTCATTCACTGTCTCCAGAACAGTCTGGTTCTCATCGAATTGCATTCCGCTCTGGCGATAGTAGCCGATCTTCAACGACTCTCCCCTTTCGATCACACCTGTCATCGTGCCTGGATCGGACGAATCTATATTCCCGATCAGAAGATTGATGAAAGTGGTTTTTCCGACCCCATTCTTTCCAACTATTCCGACTTTCTCGTAACGCTGGAAATTGTATGTGAAATGGCTCAGGTAGCAGTCTCCGCCATAGTAGAAACTGACATCCTTGCAGTTGATGATCTTTGTTCCAAGCCTTGATGCCGGTCCCATCTCACCAAGGCTCACGCTGTTGGTCTTGTAAACCTGCTCGGCCCTGTCTTTCAGTTCGTAGAAAGCGTTCTTGCGGTACTTGGCCTTTCCGGTCCTGGCGCACGGACTGGCATGCATCCATTCCAGTTCCCTACGCAGAAGATTCTTGATCCTATCTGTCTCGGCGTTGTAGTTCTCGATTCGTTCCTGCCTCTTTTCCAGGTAGTTCTGATAGTTACCTTTATAAATATAAACGGCCCCGTGGTCCATCTCCATCACGGTGTTCGCCACGGAATCCAGAAAATAACGGTCGTGGGTCACCATCAGAAGGGTGCAGCGGGCGTGGGACAGATAGTTCTCCAGAAACTCGATGCCGTCGATGTCCAGATGGTTCGTCGGCTCGTCCATCACGAAGAAGTCCGCCTCGCTGGCAAGCATCACGATGATGGCCGCGCGCTTGATCTCACCTCCGGAAAGTACCTTCATCTTACGATCATATTCAGACATCCCGAAGGAGGTCAGAAGGCGGCGGACGCGCTGCTCATATTCAGCAAGATGCTCAGGATCAAGGTTCTTCGTCCACGGTTCGCTGTCCCGCATAATCTGATCCCACACTGTGGACTCGGGGTCATATTCATACTCCTGTTCAAGGAATGCGATGCGGATGTCCTTGAGGAATATGATCTTGCCGCCGGAGTCGGAGCTATCTTTGCCGGCGAGGATGCGCAGGAGGCTGGTCTTGCCGGTGCCGTTCGGGGCGATAAGTGCGATCTTGTCGCCTTCGTTGATGTTGAAGCCGATGTGTTCGAACAGGACCTTGGGCCCGTAGGACTTGGAGATGTTCTCTATCTGGAGGTAACTTGGCATATTCAAAAATATTCAGAGAACAAAAATAACCATTTGTTGCGGAAATATCTTAATTTTGCCGGGCATACCTGCGGATTAAGACGAAGTTTTCATCTTTCGCATCAAAGAATAAAGCCACTTTTAAGACGCTACGGTACAGGAAGAAATTCAAATTATTCAGGAATATGAAAAGAGCGATTGCGGTCATCGCATTGATCGGCATCGGCATAGTGACTGATGCTCAAGAGATTACAAAAGAATGTAAGGAAAGGGCGGCTGAGCTTGTCAGCAAGATGACCCTTGAGGAGAAAATCGACTACATCTCCGGTTACAAGGACGGATTCCATCTCCGCCCGATCGAGCGGTTAGGCATCCCAGAGATCAGGCTTGCCGACGGGCCTCAGGGAGTGAGGAACGACACCAAGAGCACGCTGTTCGCCAGCGGAGTGGCGGCCGCCGCATCCTGGGACGAGGAGCTGGCCTACAAGATGGGCGTGGCTCTCGGCCAGGACTCAAGGGCAAGAGGTGTGCACGTCCTGCTCGGACCTGGAGTCAACATCTGCCGCAGCCCGCTCTGCGGAAGGAATTTTGAATATATGGGCGAAGATCCTTTCCTTGCCTCAAGGACGGCGGTCAACTACATCAAAGGCGTTCAGTCGCAAGGTGTTATGGCGACCGTAAAGCATTTCGCGCTCAACAATCAGGAATATGACCGCCATCACACCAGCTCTGACGCTGACGAAAGGACGATGAACGAGATCTATTTCCCGACGTTCAGGGCGGCGGTGACCGAGGCGAAAGTCGGCTCTGTGATGACCAGCTACAACCTTGTGAACAATGTCCATTCAGCGGAGAATCAGTTTCTTATAAAGGAGAACCTCAGGAACAAATGGGGCTTCGAAGGATTGGTTATGTCCGACTGGACTTCGACATATTCAACGCTCGGCACGGTGAAAGGCGGTCTGGATCTGGAGATGCCGAGAGCATTCCTGCTCAAGTACGAGTTCATCAAGCCGATGATTGACAGCGGAGTGATCAAGGAATCGGAGATCGATGAGAAGGTACAGCATATTCTCCAGACTTTCATCGCGTTCGGATTTCTGGACAGGCCTCAGTTGGACACGACGATCTCCGAGGACAACCAGTTTTCACGTGAGACAGCCTACCAGATGGCCTGCGAGTCTGCGGTCCTGCTCAAAAATGACGGAATCCTGCCTCTCAAGGCCGGCAAACGCAACAAGATCGTGATCCTCGGCCCGAACGCCGACAGGATTCCTTGCGGAGGCGGAAGCGGAAAGGTTGACCCTCTATATTCTATATCATTGTACGAGGGATTGTCCTCACTTGGAAAGAAGTGGCCGGTCGCATTACTGAAGCCTTCCGAAGGTCTGGACTACAACACTCCTGAGAATGTCAAGGCTATCAAGGAGGCATCAACCGTCATCGTGTCGGCAGGATTCGACACCAAGACCGAGAAGGAGAACCACGACAGGACTTTCACCCTTCCGGAAGGACAGGACGGGATGATCAGGTTCGCGGCCTCGCTGAACCCTAACGTGATCGTGGTCGTCTATGCCGGCGGCGGATTCGATATGTCACAGTGGAAGGACAGCGTCAAGGGAATCGTTCTCGGATGGTACCCTGGCCAGGAAGGCGGACTCGCACTCGCCAGAATGATGGCAGGAGAGTTCTCTCCGTCAGGCCGTCTGCCGATCACCATTGACGCGGACCTCGCCGACAACCCTACTGCGAACAGCTACTATCCGAAAGAGAAGGCAGAGACCAAGCGCGGTTTCACCAACAAATATGTCACATACACCGAAGGTGTGTTTGTCGGCTACCGTGGCTACGAGCGTTCCGGCAAGAAGCCGCTCTACCCGTTCGGCTACGGACTGACCTACGGGGATTTTGAATATTCAGACATCGCCGTCGCACCATCAGTAGACGGGGTTGACGTGACTTTCACGCTGACTAACAAGGGGAAGATGGCTGCGGCGGAGGTTGCGCAAGTCTATGTAGGCGAGGTCAATCCGAGCGTCGTAAGGCCGGCCAAGGAGCTCAAAGGCTATTCCAAGGTCACGCTCGGCAAGGGCGAGAGCAAGAAAGTTACCGTCCATCTTGGGAAAGAGGCTTTCTCGTTCTATGACATTGACATTCACGACTTCCGCGCAAACTCCGGCAAGTTCAACATCTTTGTCGGAGCGTCCTGTGAGGACATAAGGCTCACGGCGGTGGTTAATAGATAAAGTATTTCGGATTAGAGGTCACTTCAACGAGCTCAGTGACCGAACGAATAGGACCCTGAGCTTGTCGAAGGCCGATAAAAATCGAAAAACAGGGCGACCAGACCGGCCGTCCTGTTATTTTTTTGTCAATAAATAGCTAAAATCCGAAATATTCCTTGGCGTTGAAGTAGGAGATGTCGCGGACCATCCGGGCGACGGTGTCGATCTCGGAGGCCGGAATCTTGCCTGCCTCGACATCGGTGCCGATGATGTCGCAGAGGATGCGGCGAAAATATTCGTGGCGAGGGTAGCTGATAAAGCTGCGGGAGTCGGTCAGCATACCGACGAAACGGCTGAGAAGACCGAGGGAGGACAAGGTGTCAATCTGCCGGCGCATTCCGTTCTCCTGATCGAGGAACCACCAGCCGGAGCCGAACTGCATCTTGCCGGGAACCGAGCCGTCGTTGAAATTGTACGCCATCGTGGTCATCACCTCGTTGTCCTTAGGATTCAGGCAGTAGAGGATGGTCTTCGCAAGGTTGTCGGTCATATCCAGAACATCGAAGAACCTGTTGCCGGACTCCGCCACCGGCTTGTCGTTCATCGAATCGCAACCAGCGTCCGGACCGACGCTACGGAATATCCTCGTACAGTTGTTGCGCAGAGGCCCTACGTGGAACTGCTGCGTCCAGCCGGACTCGGCGTCCATCACGGCAAGGTCGTACAGAACCGCGCTCTTGTACTTCATTACGTCATATTCACCAACCGGCATCCCGGAAATGGCCGTACTGAAGATTCTCTCGATCTCGCTTTCGTCATAATCCTCTGAATAGAAGGTGTCAAGGCCGTGGTCTGAAAGACGGCAGCCCATCGACTCGAAGAAGTCGTGTCTTTTGCGGAGAGCATCGATCAATGATGAATATGAGCGTATCTCAACCCCCGCGGCCTCGGATAGTCTGCCGAGATATTCATTGAAAGACTTCGCGTCCTCGATTCCCATCACCTTGTCAGGCCTCCAGGTCGGCAGCACCTTGGTGCCGAATGGATGCTCGGCGATCTGCCTGTGCCACCGGAGGTCATCCGCAGGGTCATCGGTCGTGCAGACTACCTCCACATTGAACTTGCGAATGAGTGCCTGTCCCCGGAACTCCTCCGTGGCAAGCTTGGCGTTGCACTCCTCGAAGATCTCACGGGCTGTCTCCGGCTTCAGGATTTTGTCTATTCCGAAAACACGGCTCAGTTCCAGATGTGACCAGTGGTAGAGCGGGTTACGCATCAGGTAAGGCATCGTCTCCGCCCATTTCTCGAACTTCTCCCAAGACGACTTGTCTCCGGTGATATATTCCTCCGGCACTCCGTTCGCCCTCATCGCGCGCCATTTGTAGTGGTCGCCGCTGTGGCCGTCCACCAGCCAAAGCTGGGTGATGTCACGAAACTGGATGTTCCCGGCGATCTCCCGTGGAGAAAGATGGCAGTGATAGTCTATTATCGGCAGGTTCTCGGCATGGCCGTGGAACAACTGACGCGCCGTCTCGTTGGACAGCATAAAGTTTTCGTTGATGAACGCAGTCATATTCTCGTAATATTTATATTCCACAACAAAAATAAGCATTTGTCCGGGAGAAACATAAGATTTGCGCCGCCACATTCATAAAAGAACGGGCGGCGCGTCACAATAAAAGATTTTCATATCCTTTTTCAGGACGGCAATCTCAAATATCTCAGAATCGCCTCCAGAAAATAATAGTCCGCATAGGTCAGCGGCACATCCACCTCACTGTTTCCCGGCTTGTTCCCGACGCTGTGCCTCAGCAGAAAATTCCCGTTCTCCCCGACAGCCGCAAGGTACTCATCGGAAGCCAAAGCGCGGATCTGCCTCAAGGCCATTTTCCGGCACGCCTTTCCAAGCCTCCTGTCGGATGTCAATGAGCTGAGTTCCGTGAAGGCGGAGGCCATCACCGCGCCGGCCGAGGCATCACGGAAATCATCCGGGATGTCCGGGGAATCGAAATCCCAGTACGGTATTCCGTCTTCAGGAAGCCTCGAAAGCAGCATCGACGCGACTTTCTCAGCCTGAACCAAGAAAGCGGCCGACTTTTCCGGATCACCGGCGGAGGCCGCCTCACGGGACATCATCGTGTAGCCATATAAAGCCCACGCCTGCCCCCTCGCCCAAGCGGAGTCATCAGAGCAGCCCTGAACGGTCTGCCTGCCGAGAACACTGCCATCCGCCAAAGAATAGTTCACAAGATGATAACAGGTGTGATCCTCGCGGAAATGATTCTTCATTGTTGTCACGGCATGTGAATATGCGATGTCCCGGAGACGCGCGGAGTCCGCGGCCATCAGCAGTTCCAGATTCATCATATTGTCAATGATGACAGGGAATTCCCACTTCTCACTGTCCCAGCTCTTTATGACACCGGTGACCGGTGAATATCTTTTCGCCAGCCAGGACGCGTTCTCCTTAATGTGCGAAAGCCAAATCTTATCACCGGTAATCCTGAACGCGTTGCCGTATGAGCACATTGTCTGGAATCCGAGATCATGGTCGGTGTGACCGGCGAGCAAAGAGTCGAGCCTGTGGGTATGCTTCACGGCCAGAGCCTTGACAGAGTCGTCATTGGTATATTCATAGACATACCACAATGTCCCCGGATAGAAACCGCTGCACCACCACGAGATGTCCGAATCAACCGGAGTTCCGTCCTGAGCCAACGAGCGGGGACAGGCGCCGTCCGGCAGTCTCGCATCCATAAGTCTGACCTGCCCGGAAGCAGTCTCGAACACACGGTCGGCCAACTTGTCCACAGACTCCGCGCATCCCGCCAAGGTCGCCACCGAAGCGGCGACCATCAATGTATTCCTGATATTCATAGACTACTGTTTCTGGCAGCGGACTGACTTTCCGAAATATTTGTAAGCGTTGTCAGCGGAGAATATCCTGTCAGTGAGGGTGAAGCGGAAGAGACCGGCGGAGAATGACTTGCCTCCCATGTCCGTGGTGGAGCAAGACCAATAGTGTCCCTCGTTTCCGGAATTGACGTTCCCGTTCCCGGTATGGCCGGCGGCTGGATACCAAGTCTCCGGGCTGCAGTATGGATCTCCGAGAGTTATTCCGCAATTGTCCTTATCGACACCAGGAGTGGCGACGGCGTGAGGGATCCCGGCTACTTTCCAGATTCCTATGGAAGTGGCTCTCGGGACTTTCCATCCGACAGGACAAGGATCGTACATTGTCTTCTCGACGCCCCAGCGTGTGTTCTCCGTTGCCTTCGAGCTTTCGTTGCAGAGCCAGTCCATAGCCTGCCCGCTCTTGTTCTTGTCATAGGAAAGGAAGACACGAGGATTCGCGACAGTGTACTCGATCGTGCCGGTCTCCGGGGTCATCACAACCCTTTCAGGAGCGGCCGGAGTCGTGAGAGCTCGAGAATTGTTCTGTTTGATGGACGATGCTCCCGGGAACGGGTCCTTGCGTCCCCACTGGTAGATAAGACCGAGCGAGCCGACATCGCCAGGATCCGCGGAGGTGGCTCCAAGATTCCTGTCCATCATGATTCCGGCGTTGTTGGCGTAAGTGATCTCTTTGATCTCATCCACCAGCCAGATGTGCCAGCTCCACAGTATCTTTCCGGTCTCGTTCTTCGCGGCGATCACAGCGTTGCCAGGAACAAGATCGTCCGGAATCGAGAAATAGATCAGGCCGCCATCGTATTTCACATCCCTTACCAAGGCACCGGCCTCTGGAGCCACATCTGTACCGAATGTTTCCCAAAGGACCTCCACGGACGCCGGGACGATGACCTGGCTGGAGTTGCCCTTGGTAGGTTTGAATTTGTAGAGCCCAGGTTCCTGGACGATGTAGCAGTTGGCCGTTCCGTCCTCGCTGAGATTGACTCCCGGAGTCAGAACCGTCACCTTACAGTTCTGGTAAGCGCCTCCCTTGAGGGTGGATACTGTTATGATGGCGACACCTTCGGTCAGGGCTGTAACCAATCCGTCATCCGTCACGGAGGCCACAGCGTAATTGTTGCTCAGACAGACATAATCCTTGTCTGTGGCGTTCTCCGGCTCAACCTGAGCAGTAAGCTGGTAGGTGTCACCTATCGTGAGGGTCAAATCCGTGCTGTTGATCTGAATTGAAGATACCGGAATATCTTCGGAGCCGCCGCACGATGCCATAGCCACCGCAAGCGAGCAGACAATGGCTGTTGTCTTAAAATATCCTTTCATTTATTTTACTGGTTTTAATGTCACTGTGAATTTCGTCTCGGAGCCGGACGGAACCGAGGCATTGAATGTTGTGCGCAAGCCTTTCACGCTTTCGTAGGAGTTGGAGGCCGCGAATGACGCTGACGCGGGACTGACCGTTATGCCGGAAGGCTCAACCGAGACAGTCAGAAGAAGTCTTTTTCCATTGCGGGACAGAAGCACGGAACTGGCGGACTGGATCTCTGATGTGGTGTTGATGTCGGAGATCATCGTCCAGCGGTAATCGGTCTCCTCATACGCCACAATCCTGTCAACAGTCGTCATCGTTCCGTCATCAGCCAAAGTCGCGGTGCGGGTGACCTTGGAGACTCCATCATAGCATCGGGTAAGATCAAAGGTGGCGCCGTTCTCCCCGTCTCCGTCAATCAGGCCGGAGATGCCGGCGAAACCGGAGACCAGCATATTCTTTCCTCCCAATGTGATGGTGTTGTGCTGTTTGTTGTTGTAGGCAAGCAGATTCCATCGCGCGGATCCTTGCGTCATGTCCCAAAGGGAGACTCCCGCATTCTCGACATTCGTGTAATTCTCGTTGCCGTAGTCTATCCCCCAACGGACACCATCAGCCTCGAATATGAACGAGCCGGCATCCATGTGCGAATGCGAATCCTGGGCACGGCCTCCTTTTATGCCCATATACGATGCGTCAGCGCCATTCCAGGACGTGCGCGTGAAATAGACCGGAGTCTTGCCGCCTCCCGTCCAATACCTGTCCGCCGGGACCTTCACATTCTCCAGACTCAGATCCTTGGCGAACACCAGGACAGCAGGCAGGAGACGGTTGTCGGACATATTCTCGCCTATCTTTTTCCAGTCCCACCAAAGAAGGGAATTGTCCCCTGTCAAACCGGAGAAATAGAATTGCGCGATATCAAGGTTCACGCTGTCATCACAATCCGAATAATTGTACTTTCTTCCGGACGGAGCCACTGAATGCAGAAAATAGTACGGAGTCTTACGGAAACCTTCCGAGATGTAAGGAGTTCCGCCCATCTTCTTGTCGGCGTAAGCGAGCATGATGTTGAAATCTGTTCCGTATGACCAATAGCCCGGTCCTTCGGCGTATGCTCCGTCAGGGCCGTAAGCGTCCACGGCAGCCCTGATTGACGAGCGGCACATCTCCAGCACCCTGCGTGAGAGTTCAGGAGACTTGTCCTTTATCGCCATGGCGCCATAGAAAAGTCCGGCTGAACAGACCTGGTTCCAGTTCCCGGAACTGTTCAGGAAACTCTTGCTGAAGTTGGTGTTCAGCCCTGTCTTCAGGGCATATTCCTCGATCGCCTTTTCAGCGGCGGCACGTGTGTCCGCCGGCAGCCAGTCGTAAAGCCAGTCATAGGCTATGGCGACTCCCATACACAACTCCGCCACATCAAGATAATGGGACGGGTGCCAGTCCGGGAAAGCGCACACTGCGTCAAGCTCAGCGACAGCGGCTTTCAGATACTGTTCCCCTTTGGACATCCTGTAGGCATAGGAAAGGGAGAACAGGTTCTGGAGGGATTTCCGGCTCACGTCCAAAAGACGTTTTCCGTTCAGCATATATGACGAGGGGCCTGATTTGACCGCGGCGTTGGCCTGCGCGTAAACCTTGCGTTGGACAAGTTTCATCTTGGCGTTGGAATCCACCATCCTCTCGATCAAGGCCTCGTCCCCGCTACTGATCAGCAGCACGGGATGTCCTGATTTTGATGGAGTCGGATCAGGGTCATTCCCCACATCCTTGCCACAGCCGACGAGCATGACCGCGGCGGTGACGGACAACATAATATTCCTTAGTTTCATTTCCTTATCGGTTTGAGTGTTATCTTAAAATCATTATCAGTACCGGCGGGCAGCCAGACAGTGAATCCGGCGCGTTTGGCCCGGATGCGCTCATAGGATGTCTTCGGGACGCACTTCTCGACACGACTCTCGATCTTTAGACCTTTCGGACCGTGAAAGCTTACGACCAAGGTCTTTCCGTTCCTGTGTAAAGCGATTTCACCGGAATCCATAACAACGCAATCGGTGTCCTCGCCTGTCATCAAGTTCCAATCCATACGGACAGGACGGTCAGCCGTGCCGACAGCGTCACGGATCTCAAGGGAACCGTCTTTCCGAAGGCATATTTCCCGGCATGCGGATGCGACATTGTCGTAGCATCCGCTCAAATCCAGAAGAACCCCTCGCCGGTTTCTCTTTTTGATCTCACGGACGACCTCGCACTTTCCTTCCACATTCTGGAGCCTCCCGTCGAAAGTCATCGTGCTGTGATGCATATTGTCATAGGCTATCAAGTCCCAACGTTGGCTGGTCTGACTCATATTCCAAAGATCTATCCCAGCCTTCTCGACCTGAGTATAGTCCTCGTTGCCGAGATCCACAACCCACCTTTCACCCAAAGCGTCAAAGACAAAGGAACCTTGGTCCAGATGGGAGTGGGAATGATTGGAGCGTCCTCCCTTGACTCCGAAGAACGAGGCATCGGGATCCTCCCACGATGTTCTGGCGTAATAGACGGGCACACTGCCTCGCCCCAGCCAGGACAACGACTCAGGCTCGCAGGCCCGCGGGGAATGAATCTCACTTGCGAATATCAATGCGGCAGGCAGCAGACGGCTGTCCGGAACAGGTTGGCGCAAAGTGTTCCACAGGAGGCTCGGGTCATCGTTCACCACCGCGAAATAGAATTCCGCGACACTGGCCCCGCATCTTGCGCCACCGTCCGAATAGTTGAAGAACAACCCTGACGGCCCCATCGAATGCAGGTAATATTCCCCGGTTCTCTGGAACCCGCCCTTTCCTGTGTACGGTTTAAGTCCAGCCTTCTCCAACTGATAATTCAGAAGAGTGTTGAACTCCGTCCCGTAGGACCAGTACATAGGTCCTTCAGGATAGGCTCCGTCAGGATCGTATGAATCAACAGTCCTGACAATCGAATCAAAGTAGTTGCGGATGATCCTTTCGGCCTTGTCAGGAGCCTTGTCAACGATCGCCAACGCACCGAAGACCAGACCTGTGTTGCAGACCTGCAGCCAATTGCTCACACCATTGTAGAATCTATCGTAAGCAGGATCAAGAGCGGTGTCCAAGGCCAACCGTTCAATCGCCTCGCAAGCCAATGACCTCACATCCGAAGAAAGTGAGTCATAGAGCCAGTCATAGGCTATCGAGACGCCCAGACACATTTCCGCCACATCCAGATAATGGGACGGGTTCCAGTCCGGGAACGAACACACGGACTCCAACTCGGACAGAGCGGCCAAAAGATATTCCCTCCCGCCACTGAACCGGTAGGCGTAAGACAAAGAGAACAAACGCTTCAGGCTTCTCCTGCTTTGATCCAACAACCTTCTTCCGGTCATCCTATATTCTGTCGGTGTCGTCCTGACAGCCTCGGCCGCCTGGCTGAACACAACTGAATCGACCCTCCGAAGATAGTCCGACGAACCCACAGCCTCGACAATCCGGCACTCCTCGCCCTTTGCCAGAAGAAGCCTCGGATGGGCCTCTTCCGACAATGACGGGAATATGCTTGAAAGCACAACGGCTATGATTCCGGCTAATAGTTCCATCCTTCGGTCGGAGTGAGATTCGGATTACGCTGGACTTCAGACATCGGGACAGCCCAAGGCCACATATTATTTCTGTAATACATGATCCATTTGGCCCTGGTTCCCCACATACAGGTGAAATCGTAGCTGTCCTTTCCTTTGAATTTCATCTCTTTCAAGGTTCCCCAACGGACCTCGTCGAAGTAGTTGACACCTTCGCCGCACAACTCGACCCTGCGCTCGTACTGAATACGCCTGCGCATATCCTCCTTTCCGGTGACCCCGTTCACACCGGAGCCTCCGTTTGTCAGCGACGGCATTCCGGCCCTCTGACGGATCTTGTTCACCGCGGCTACCGCGTCAGCCGTGCGGCCTACCTCATTGAGAGCCTCGGCATAAAGCAGCCAAACATCCGTGTAGCGGATCAAAGGCCAATCCATCCCCATCCGGTCACGTGTGAGATCGTTTCTGTCCGTCACGACGAATTTCCTGTACATATAGCAGAAGCATTGCCTCTGATCAGACCAAAGATCACCGGCGCTGTCACCGTTCCCGGCGTTTATGTATGGCCAGAGGAATGTCTTCAAAGACTGTTTCCCTCCTGTGCTCGCATAAGTCATCGTGGAGCTGGACGGAGTGAATATGGTCTGCATCAACCTTGGGTCACGGCCGGTGTAAGCCTTGGTGAGACGGGCCTGGTTGCCGTTGTCCAGATAATAATTGTCCCAAACTGTCTTCGACACTCTGGACACTATGGTGTTCTTCTGGTTCTGGAATCCCACTGAAGAATTGGAGTTCATTCCGTCACGGACAAAGAAAACCTCTCTCTGGACCGGCGTGAGCTTGTCCCAGTCAGGGAATATCTGAGACCAGGAGAATTCCGAACCGTCCGCGTTCTGGTACGAGTCCACGAACTCTGATGACGGGATGATGAAATTGACGCTCTGGAGAGTCGAACGGTTACCGAACACCTGCTGGGTCTGCGAGTCCGCGTATCCTGTTTCAGGAATATACTGGACCGGAAGTATCATCTCCTTGTCCTTCTCATTCTCCTCCTTGAAGAAATCAATATATTTCCCCTCCCAAAGACCGTAGCCACACTTGCCGACCTCCTCGAAATCCGGAATGGCCTTGTCATACTGCCGCAGCCAAACGTAAACCATTCCGCGAAGCGCGTAAGCGGCACCCTTGGACGGTCTGCCATAGTTGATCTTCAGAGTGTTGTCCGGAAACTCCGGTTCCGATAGGCAATCGGCCAGATCCTGCATGACCACTTCCCAGACCTCCTCTGGAGTAGATTGCCCTTTGGTGCACTCAGTCGCGGTGACCGGAGTCAGATAGACAGGGACTCCGTTGAACAGCATATTCAATCTCGTGTAAAACCAAGCCCTCATAAACTTACACTCAGCGGTCAACCTTGCCTTCTTGGCCTCCGAGACGGACGCTGACGGAAGATTGTAGAGAGCGTCGTTGCATCTGGACACACCGGTGTAAAGGGCTTTCCACTCATTGCTGAGATAGGAATCCCCGGCGGAATATGTAGGGCTGTTCAAGAAGAAACTGTGAGCCATCTCTATCGAGGTGAATCCGCAGACCTCCGGGCGGAGATGGCTGACATTTGTCTCAGCGTTCGGGTACCACTTCGAGGACTCCGGGTAGAAAACCTTGTAGATTCCGGCCACGCCGGCGTCCACAAGCGCCTCGGTCGTCCACATATTGTTCGACATCATCGAGCTTTTCGACACCGTGTCCAAATCCACACATCCGGAGGCCATGGCGACGGAAAGCGATAACGCTAAAATCAACTTATTGTTGTGTCTCATAATCATTATGGTCTTATTTCTAGAATGTCAATTGAATACCTAACGCATACTGCCTCATCAGCGGATAGGTGATGCTTGTTCCGATCTCCGGGTCGAGTCCAGGATATGACGTGACGGTGAAAAGATTGTCAGCCGTAGCATAGACACGGAGCCTGTCGACTTTGAACCGTCTGGTCAGCGACGACGGAAGCGTGTAGCCCAGCTGGATATTCTTGAGTTTGAGGTAATCTCCCTTATATTCCCAGAAATCGCTGGCCGCTCCGGTGTTACGGCCTCCCATCCTCGGATATTTTGAGTCAACGGCAGTCCTCGGATCGCCTGGATTCTCAGGATCATAGAAATAGCGGTTCTCCACGAGGAATGAATATGTGTTGTAGCCAGAGGCCAGACTTGGAGCTGTCTGCCAGTAGAGATAGTGCCCGCCGGCTCCGGAGAAGAGCATATAGAGGTCTATCCCTTTCCAGCCAAGCGACACATTCAGTCCGTAGGTGTACTTTGGTGTGGACGTGTGGCCTGTGAAGTTCTGGTCGTTCGTGTCGCCATAGTTTCCGTCCCCGTTGGAGTCCTCGTAGATGATGTCACCGTACCAAAGCGTGTTCTTGGAGACCATGTTCACGCCGCAGAACTTGTAGCCGGACTCAACCATCATACGCACCCATTCCATATCTGACTCTGTTCGGATTATTCCGTCCTTCGGGCCGGCGTTCAGATCCAGATTGCCGCTTCCGTCATAGTCGCCGGTTCCGCGGTAGATCTTCCTGAGATAGGTCTCGCCGAGCTTGTAGCCCTCGGCTATCCTTCCCCCGAAACCGCTTTCGGAGACATCCGCAAGATTGTTCACATACTGCCCGTCCTCGGCCCAACCCTTGACAAGGGCACCTTTATATTTCTTGACAATATTCCTGTTGAAGGAAATGTTCGCTCCGACAGCGTAACGGAAATCTCCGACCTTGTCATTCCATTTCAGATTGAATTCCAGACCTTTGTTGTTGACCTCGGCGATGTTCTCCGTAGCTCCGGTCACCTGTCCCATCGTGATGCTGAGCGACGGGACGAAGAGGATTCCGCTTGTGTTCTTGTTGTACCAATCGACCTCTCCGGAAAGTCTGTTGCCGAACATCGCGAAGTCGATTCCGACATCCGTGGTCCTTGTAGTCTCCCATTTAAGATTCTCGTTGCCGATCTTGCTTGTGAACATCGCGGATGTCTTTCCTCCCTCCAGCGCGATGGTGGATGACGCGTAAGTCGCCTGCCAGGCATAGTTGGAGGTACGGTTGTTACCTGTCACACCATAGGAGGCCCTGATCTTGAAGTTGTCCAGCCATGAACGGAGCGAGGACATGAACGGTTCCTCGGAAAGTCTCCATGCACCTGACACGGACGGGAACAATCCCCAACGGGATTTCGGCGAGAATCTGGACGAGCCGTCGTAACGGACATTGCCTTCGATGATATACCTGCTCTTGTAGGAATAGTTCAGCCTGCCGAACAAGGAAGCCATGGCCCATTCCGTCGAATATCCAGTGATGCTGTCCATCGTGCCGAGAGCGTTCAGATCGGTCAGCGACTCGGACGTCATTCCTTTTTTCCTTGCCGAGAACTCATCGTACAGATAATGCTGCGTGGAGTAACCGGCAAGAGCCGTGATCTCGTGCGTGTCGGCGATGTTGACATTGTACCGGAGAAGAAGCTCGGTGTTTGTCTGTCCGGAATGATAGTTCGCGTTAGTGACCTGCTGGTCCGTAAGGTTGGCGCTGCTTCGGACCTCGTTTCTGGCGTAGTCCCAGGTACTGGTCCTCGCGCTGCCGAAATACTTGTAATCCCTTCTGTAGGAAAGATAGTTGACCTTTCCCTCAAGCTGCAATCCCTCAATAAGTCTCGCTTTGAAATATCCCGTCAGCGAATAGCTTTCCCTTTTGTCCTGTCCCTGACGGTCAAGCCAGCTGAGAAGGTTGTTCGCGGTCGTGGACTCCTCCGACGAGGCCGGCACGCCATATTTATAAGGCTCTCCCGGCCATATTCCCGGACATGTCCTGCCGAGATAAGTGAACACGTTAGCCGTGTTGGCCGCGCCAAGATTGTCCATCGTGCCGTAGATGTTGGTCCCCAAAGTCAGCCACTTGCCGACGGTTCCCTCTCCCTTGGCCTGCACCGTCAGTTTCTTCGCCCCGGAATTCACGCCATCGGCGACATTCATGATTCCCGGGTTGTCAGTGTAACCGACTCCAGCGGAATACCTTATGCCGTTGGAAGAGCCTGCCATCGAAAGATGATGGTTCTGCGAGACGCCGGTCTTGAATATCTCGCTGAACCACTCCGTATTAGGATAGGCGATGTAGTTCGGGACACCATATTCATTGACGGCGGTAGGGTACTTGCCGGCCCTGCGCCACATGTCGATGGTGGCCTGGGTGTAGTAAGGCGTGTTGTCCACATTGGTCAGGGACTCGTTCACAAGTTCCATATAATCAGCATAGTCGGAGATCATTGACAACTTGTTCAAAGCCTGCTGGATGGAGACGTAGCCATTATAGTCAAAGCGTATCTTCCCGTCCCCCTGCCTTGTGGTCACAAGGATTACTCCGTTCGCGCCCTGCGCTCCATAAATGGCCGTGGAGGCGGCATCCTTCAGGACGCTTATGCTTTCGATGTCGGCAGGATTCAGATTGTCCATACTCCATTCAACTCCATCGACCAGGACCAAAGGCGAGTTGTTGTTGAGGGTTCCTATTCCCCTGATCCTTATCGTAGCCGACGTGCCAGGCTTGCCGGTGGTCTGGTTTACGGCGACTCCGGCGGCGAGTCCCGCCAGTGAGCTGGACACGCTTGTCACCGGGCGGCCAAGGGCATTGTCATCAATCTTGATCGAAGAGACAGAGCCTGTAAGCGTGGCCTTCTTTTGGGACGCATAGCCCACGACGACAGTCTCGTCCAGCATTATCCTGTTCTCCTGCAGAGAGACAGTGATGTTCTTCTTTCCCGAGACACTGACCTCCTTGTCCTCGAATCCGAGAGATGAAACGACAAGCACACCGCTTTCCGGAGTCTTGTCGAAACAGAACACGCCATCGGAATCCGTCACCGTGCCGTTCTTGGTCCCCTTCTCCAGCACATAGGCGCCGGGAACCGGGTTGCCTTTGTCGTCAAGGACCTTTCCTGTGAGAGGAATGTCCTTGCCCTGCGTTCTGACCATTGGTTTGGCGACCAAGTAGATGAGTTTTCCCTCAACACTGAAAATCACGGGCTGATCCTTGAAGATTTCCTCCAGAACGTCATCAATCTTTGAATCAGAGACGGAGATGCTGACATTCCTGTCCAGATTCACCTCGCTTGTCTTGTACGCGAATGAATAGCCCCATTCGCTCCTCAGAATCTCAATGATCTCCTTGATCGGAGTGTCATTTTTCGTAAGGCTTATCCTCTGTTGGGCCGTCACCGTCACGGAATGACAGAGCAGCATCATCAGCATGAGGACAGCCGATAATCTTGTGGTTAACTTCATTATTTTTTAATTAAATGGTTGATTATTTTCTTTTGCGCAATGAATATCCGTCCTCCGTCCGGACGACAGTCAATCTGCCGTCGTAGGCGATCGCCGAAAGCATCTGGTCAAGCGTCTCGTCGTTGACAAAGGCCAATGAATATTTTTCCCTGTCGATCAAGCCGCCATCAAGCGTGATCCTTACACCATAAGCCCGCTCGAAACACTCCACGATCTCGTCAAGAGGCCTGTCGTTGAAATAAAAGCCTCCGTTTTTCCAGCAAGCCATAGCGGACGCGCTGCCTGGTGTCTTTCCAAGATCTCCGCTGATCCTGTCATACTGAACGATCTCCCCAGGCGACATAAGCAACTCCTTCCTGACACCGTTATGCTCGGACTCAATCCGTACCGAGCCTTCGACCAGACTGACATACACCGATTTGGAATCCTCGTAGGAGGACAGGTTGAACTTGGTTCCAAGCACCCGGACACTTACCTCACCGGCGCTTACGACAAACGGCCTTTCCGGATCCTTGGCGACCTCGAAGAATCCCTCTCCGATCAGAAAGACCTTCCTGACATCCGGACTGAAATCCTTTGGATAAATCAGACGCGAGCCTGCGTTAAGCCAAACCAGGCTGTTGTCTTCCAGACGCACGGAATCCCGTTGTCCCTGAGGGACTATGAATTCAGCATATTCAGGAATATAAGTCCTCTCCCGGAATAGATAAAGAGTTCCTACGATAAGCATCGGAATGAAAAGAGCGGCGGCGATGTAGGAATATATCCGGGCAGCCTTTCCGAAATAAGCCGGCCTTTCCCTCCGCACCGTCCTCCAGAAACGGCTGAAAGCCCTGCCGCTTTCCACCGTGTTCTCCTCCGGGATGGAATCCCATATCCTTTTCAGTGCATCATTGTTGTGTATATCCATAACTCACGTTTTACCATTATGACGTGCACGTTAACGGACATACCCAATCAAAAAACGTTTTTTTTGCGTATTAATTTCAGAGACTATATCCAACAAGAGACGATGAACAGGACAATTCCAGACAGGACCTTTCCCAAAGCGTCACGGATGTCCTTCAAGGCCAGTGACAAATGACGGTCAACGGTACGCTTGGAAATGTTCAGCCTCTCCGCTATCTTCTGGCTTGTCAAATGCATCTCACGGCTCATCACGAAACACATCCGGCGCTGTGGCGGCATATTCCCGACACACTCGCTCACGATGTCGGTTATCTTGCGCGTGTCATACTCGATCCTCATACCGCTGATGTAATCGTCCGGATCCTTGACCGAATCCAGGAATTTCTCATTCACCTTATGCTTCCTGACACAATCGCAGACTTCGTTCCTTGCCACAGTGAAGAGATAGGCGTCCAAAGAATCCACGGCCGCAAGATCGCGTCTCCGCTCCCAGACCTTCAGAAAGACATTCTGTGCAAGGTCATCAGCGTCAACACTGCCGAAGAGCACCGAGCCGATGAATTTACGGACTTTTGTGTAATACCTCGCGAAAAGCTCCTCATAGGCATCTTTCCTGCCTTCGGAGAGCCGCGTCAAAAGATATTTGTCTGAAATCTCAGTCATCGGTCATCAGCTATGCGACCGCAAAGATACGCAATCTTTTTCTGTTTTGTGCAACACCGACGTCTTCTGACAGAATGGCAGGCTGTGGATATTGGCAGATATTTTGATATCTTTGCAGACGCTTTCCGTGCCTGTTGGGGCCAAGGAAAGCCGCACGATTGAAAAAAGGAGAAAATACAATATGAGCAAGAAGAACAAGGACATTAAGAAAGGCGACATAAATCAGCAGGAAGAGCGCAAGAGGGACGAGGCGGTTGAGCATAACGGGGAAACCGGCGCGAAAACAAAGGTTGAGGAGAAGAAGGAGGAGGGAGAAAGCGAGGCTGAGGAGGCCAAGAAGATCGAGGAGAAACTCAACACTCTTCTGAAAGAAAACGAAGAGCTTAAGGCCAGCGTGGCCAAGGAGAAGGATGACTACATCCGCTTGATGGCTGATTTCGAGAACTTCCGCAGACATTCCGCGGAGGCTAAGCTGGAGCTTGTCTCATCAGCGTCGGCCGACACGATCAAGGGGCTGCTTCCGGTGCTGGATGACTGCGAGAGGGCGATGAAGATGCTGGAGGAAAACTCGGCCGATGAAGTCGCCAAGGAAGGCACCGCGCTGATATTCAACAAACTGATGGGATATCTTAAAACCAAGGGGCTTGAGGTGATCAAGGCCAAGGGCGAGAAGTTCGACACAGACTTCCACGAGGCGGTGGCCCAGTTCCCGGTTCAGGAGGAAGACAAGAAAGGCTTGGTGTACGATGTCGTCCAGACGGGCTACACCCTTTCCGGAAAGGTCATCCGCTACGCCAAGGTTGTTGTCGGAATATAGGAGATAGACGAATATGGCAGACAAAAGAGATTACTACGAGGTGTTGGGGGTCGCGAAGACCGCCGGCGCCGATGAGATAAAGAAAGCCTACAGGGCTGCCGCGATGAAGTGGCATCCTGACCGTTGGGTGGACGGCACCGAGGCAGAGAAAAAGACCGCCGAGGAGAAATTCAAGGAGGCTTCGGAGGCATATTCAGTGCTCAGCGATCCTGACAAAAAGGCAAAATATGACCAGTTCGGATTCGCCGGTGTGGACGGACAGCCAGGACCAGACTTCAGTGGAGGTTTCGGAAACCTGAACGACATTCTGAACGACCTGTTCGGAGGAGGATTCGGCGGATTCTCTGGTTTCGGCGGATTCGGCGGAGGTCAGGGACGAACTCAGCAGCAAAGGGTTATGAAAGGCCGTGACATCCGTACAAGGATCCGTCTTACCCTTGAGGAGATCGCCACCGGAGCGGAGAAAGAGATCACGATCGAGCGCAACAGGCCTTGCCCTGACTGCGGCGGACGCGGAACCAAGAACGCCTCCGATGTCAAAACCTGCCCGACCTGCAACGGCTCTGGACAGACACAGCGTGTGGTCAACTCGCTGTTCGGAAGGACGGTGACATATTCAACCTGCCCTCAGTGCGGCGGCGAAGGGAAAGTCATCAGCAATCCTTGCCGCACCTGCGGCGGCACTGGTTTAGTCCGCAGACGTGAGACCGTGAAGGTCAAGATCCCGGCAGGTGTCGAGGATGGTATGCAGCTGACAATCAGGGGAGAAGGGCACTCCGCTCCACACAATGGCATCAACGGCGACCTGTTCGTTGTCATTGAGGAAATTCCGCACTCATCATTGAAGCGTGACGGCAAGAACCTGTTCTACTCGACAGTCATCTCCGTGACCGACGCCATTCTGGGAACCGAGATCACTGTCCCTTGCCTGGACGGATCGTACAAGGTCAAGGTGGATCCGGGCACACAGTCCGGTACAGTGATGAAACTCCGCGGAAAGGGACTCCCTGCCGTGAGCGGCTACGGAAGCGGGACCGGAGACCTCTACGTGAAGATTCTGGTCTGGATTCCAAAGAGACTCTCCTCTGATGAGAGGAACGCCCTGGAAAATATGAGGACAAGCCGTTCGTTCACCCCGGATCCTTCCCGTGACGACAAGGCGTTGTTCGACAAGATGAAGAACATTTTCTAATGAAGAGAGCGATTCATTCGACAATCATTGGTTTTATGGCCTTCCTGTGCTGCGTTTCGTGCGGGAGGGCTGTTTCCGTTCTTGACAGCGACTTCAAACTGGATCACGTGCTGGAGGTCGAAGGCCGCCAAGGGGTCGCCACCGATGGGGATTTCTACTATATTTCCGGATCCACCGCGCTCTATAAATATGATATGGAGGGCAATCTGGTCGCAAAAAACGAAGCCCCGTTCAAAGACCTTCAACTGGAATGCAACCACATCGGCGACATCGATGAATATGACGGAGAGCTCTTCGCCGGCTGTGAATATTTCCTTGACGGTGTCGGCAAGAACATCCAGACCGCCATCTACGATGCGAAGACCCTTGAATATAAGCGTTCAATCCCTTGGGTTCCGGAATCCGGCCAGGTCGAATGCTGCGGCCTCGCCGTTGACCGTGACCGCAAGGAGGTCTGGATGGCCGACTGGGTACAAGGCTCGGAACTTTACTGCTACGACCTCAAGACCGGGAAGTACCTCAGGAACCTGACACTCTCCTCCGCCCCGAGACTCCAGCAGGGAATCTACTGCGTGGACGGGCAGATGCTCGTCTCCTGCGATGACGGTGACGCCGAGAAAGGAGAGCCGGACAACCTTTACAAGGTGGATCTGAAGACAGGCGAGGTGACGTTGTTCCGCACTATGGACGATTTCATCCTGACCGGCGAGATAGAGGGGCTTACGATGAATCCAAAGAACGGGAATCTCATCGTGATGTCCAACAGGGGCGCACGGATCATCCTCGGAATGCCGAAGGGATTCTACCCTGGCTATGACCGGGAGATCCACAACATCTACATTTACACACCAGAAAATAACAACGAACGATAATGGCAAAAGTAATCACATTCGGCGAGATCATGCTCAGGCTCTCCACCCCGGGCTACCTGAGATTCTCGCAGGCAAAACAATTCGAGGCCACTTTCGGCGGCGGCGAGGCCAATGTGGCTGTCTCACTCGCGAATTTTGGAATCGACACTGAATTCGTGACCAGATTCCCTGACAACGACATCGCCCACAGCTGCATCCGCGACCTGCACTCCTACGGAGTAGGCACCAAACACTGCGTCTTCGGCGGAGACCGCCTGGGAATATATTTCCTTGAGACCGGTGCCGTCGCACGTCCAAGCAAGGTGGTTTACGACCGTGCATATTCATCAATATCAACCATTCAGCCTGGAATGATCGATTGGGAGAAGGTCTTTGAGGGAGCCGACTGGTTCCATTGGACCGGCATCACCCCAGCGATCAGCCAGAGTGCGGCGGATGTCTGCCTTGAGGCGGTAAAGGCCGCGAACAGACTTGGAATATTCGTGTCCTGCGACCTCAACTACAGGAAGAACCTTTGGAAATATGGCAAGACCGCGGCTGAGGTTATGCCGGCCCTCGTGGAAGGCTGCGACCTCATCCTTGGCAACGAGGAGGACGCCGAGAAGGAGTTCGGTATCAAGCCGGAGGGATTCAACGCCGAACAGACGGATGGAGCCATTGACCAGAGTCGTTTTGAGAGCGTCTGCAGACAGCTTATGGCAAGGTTCCCGCGCTGCAAGAAGGTGGCCATCACCCTGCGCGGCTCGATCAACGCCAACCACAATACCTGGGGCGGGGTAATATTCAATGGAGAGAGACTCTTCCAGTCCCGCCGCTATGACATCACACACATCGTTGACCGTGTCGGCGGAGGAGACTCGTTTATGGGCGGACTCATCTATGGCCTCCTGACCTACAAGGATGACCAGCAGGCGATTGACTTCGCCGCGGCGGCATCTGCGCTGAAGCACACCATTTTCGGTGACTTCAACCAGGTCAGCGTCAAGGAAGTGGAGAATCTTATGAAAGGAAACGGCTCAGGCCGCGTGTCAAGATAATTTTACGGATATGTCAAAATACAGAAAGCTTGAGACCTTGACGGCGATGAAAGAGACGGGAATAGTCCCGGTATTCTTCAACAATAATGTGGAAATCGCCCAAAACGTTGTCAAGGCCTGCTATGAAGGCGGCATCAGGGCCTTTGAGTTCACAAACCGCGGAGACTTCGCGATCGAGGTTTTCAAGGAGTTGTCCAAGTTCGTTTTGGCCGAGTGCCCCGGGCTTATCCTCGGTGCGGGAACCATTCTGGACACTCCAACGGCAGCTCTATACATTCAGATGGGCGCGAACTTCATCGTGTCGCCGTCTCTGAACCCGGAGGTCGCCAGACTGTGCAACAGACACGGGATTCCTTACACCCCTGGATGCGGAAGCGTCACCGAGATCTGCAACGCGCAGGAACTCGGCTGTGACCTCGTGAAGGTCTTCCCTGCCGGAAGCGTAGGCGGACCGAAGTTCGTGAAGGACGTTCTCGCACCTCTGCCTTGGTCTATGATCATGGCCACAGGAAGTGTGGAGCCGACCGAGGAGAATCTCTCGGCCTGGGCCAAATCCGGAGTCACCTGCGTCGGGATGGGCTCTAAACTGTTCCCGAAAGAGATGATCGCGGCCGGAGAATGGTCAAAAATCACCGATTTGTGCAGATCAGCGCTGAAATTTTTCAAATAATCTCAAAAAGTTTTTGGAATTAAGAAAATATTCGTACATTTGCAGTCCGAAAAAACAAGAGCAACCGCTTACGGGTCGTTATCAAATGTGCGTAATGTTGCCACAAAATTTATTGAGAGATGGATTTGATTAAAGTTGTAGAACAGGCTTTCGCTAACGAGAAAGTCGCTACGTATCCAAAATTCAAGGCCGGTGACACAGTTACCGTAACCTACAGAATTAAGGAAGGTGACAAGGATAGACTCCAGAAGTTCAGAGGCGTGGTTATCCAGCTTAGAGGTGCTACTCCTCAGACAAAGACCTTCACAGTCCGCAAGATTTCAGGAGGTATCGGAGTTGAGAGGATTTTCCCGATTCAGTCACCATTCATTGACAGTATTGAACTGAACAAGGTCGGCAAGGTTCGCAGGGCAAGAATCTTCTATCTGCGTCAGCTTTCCGGTAAGAAGGCAAGAATCAAGGAAAAGAAGCTTGCCATCGTTAAGGAAGAGCAAGCATAGTCCTTGTAGAGATAAAGTCGGAGCGAGTCTCCGACAAACTGGTCCCCTAGCTCAACTGAATAGAGCATTTGACTACGGATCAAAAGGTTACAGGTTTGAATCCTGTGGGGATCACAAAGATGCGAGGCTATTGAACACAATCAATCAGTCTCGCATTTGTTTTGCGGAATTAGCTCAGTTGGTAGAGCGTTGGCTTCCCAAGCCGAAGGTCACGAGTTCGAGCCTCGCATTCCGCTCCAGGTTAAGGTCAAGGAGACAGTCCTTGACCTTTTTTGTTTTCTATACGTTGTAACTCTCGGCCAATGTAAGACTTTTCAAGAGGCCGATAGCGAAAGAAAACGCACAAAATCCTATCCATCAATAAATTACAGCAACAAAAAATATCCACTCTAAACACTTTTGTAAAACTTTTTCAAGGTAAATTTGCTGGCGCAAGTTATTAAAAACAACGTATTACGATCAGCTAACATAACATTTATCTGCGATGAAAAAGAGAAACACTGCGATGCTCGCATATTCATTAGGAATCATCCTCTGTGCGGCAAGTATTGCATCTTGTGGGAAAAGATCCCAGGCAAATTCTTTCGACTACCGTGATTTTGAGAATGCGCCGACGCTGTCGCTGTCAGAAGTCTTCGACCCGATAAGATTCGTCCCTCTTAAAACAGACGAAGCCTACAATCTTTCAAACATCCTTAAGGTCTGTATGTCGGAGGATTCCTTTTATCTTCTGACCGTCAATCCTTTTGGAATATTCCGCTTTGCACTTGACGGCTCTCTGATCTACACAATATCAGTGGAAGGACGCGCCGAGGGTGAATATCTGATTCCGACAGACATCGCTTACAGCAAAGCGGACAACGTCTTGTATGTCGCGGACAGGGCAAAGGGCATTATGAAATTTTCCAGCGATGGTGTATATCTATCAACAATTTCTGCAACAAATAGTTACCAAAACAGGCTATTTGTAATTTCTGATTCCGGATCAATAATCGAGAATGTGTTGAACATCTTTGGGGATGAGCGTGATGCCATAGTTGAGCTAAGCCAGGAAGGTGACACGCTCAGTTATATTCCGAATACTTTCTTCTTTGACTGCGAGAGCCCATTCGCGCTTCCGAACCATCATTCCCTACGGAAGTACGCCGATGAGATATTGTACAATCCGGCGTGCCGCGACACTATCTATTCGTACAGGGCGGGACGGTTGACCCCGAAATATTCATTCTTCTTCCCTCACTCTGTCACAAAGGAAGACTTGAAGGACTTCAACAGCAATGTCTCCGACACGCAGTTTATCGTGGAATATGCGGAAGACAACAAGAATCTCTATCTCAGCATCTTTGACAGGAGTTGGGATTATAAGCACTTTGTTCTGAAAAAGTCGAACGGGATCATTTACAAGGGAGATTTCAGGCTCTCTGACAACTTTAACACCAAATTCAGCCCGAGATGGCAGAGCGAAGGCTGGCTGATCGATGTCCTTGATCCCTCGACTATTAACTATACATACTACAGGGACATCACCGATGAAGCTCGGCAGAAAGCATACTCATATCTGTCATCCATCGGCGTAGATGGGATCACGTCCGAATCCGACCCGATCATTATGCTCGCAAAGGCTAAATAATTTGTCCGGTAAACAAGCGTTTCACCGGAGAAACGGGGGCATCACCCGCTTTGTCCGGTAAACAAGCGTTTCACCGGAGAAACGGGGGCATCACCCGCTTTGTCCGGGCAAACAGGCTTTTACCGGAGGAAATATGTTAATTGACAACTTTATCCGGGCAAAGGCAGTTATACCGGAGAAAAGTCTGACAATCAAGCAGTATGGCGGGAGAGGAATGTCAGGTGGCAAGGCGGGAGAGAGATGTCAGGCGGTAAGGCAGAAGAGGGATGTCAGGCAGCAAGACGGGAGCGGAGCCAGATTCCGAGGTTGGTGTCGTGCTCGGTCAAGCCGAGTTTGCGGCGGATGTCACTGCTGATTATGTAGTTGCGCTTCTTCTTGAGATAGTTGCCGACATCCTTGCCTTTGAGCCCGAGGACATAGAGGCAGCAATAGCCGATCTCCCAATCCGTCAGGCCGTGGGACTTCAGCTCGGACACGAATCCGGGATGGCTGTCACGGAAGAGCACCATCGTGGAACGCAGGAAATCATCCTGATCCGAGACCAGGCGGTCAAGCTCAGCCTCCGCTGCCCTGTCGAATGAGCAGTCCGAGGAAAGCCTGGACGCTAAGAACTTGTCCAGCACCGACATCCTTTCCCGGATTATGGCCAATGCCTCATCGTCCGGCTTACCCATCAGCTCTCGGTGGGTTCTTCTGAACAGCCTTACGACAACAACCAGAACCGCAACCACAATGGCGACCAAAAGGCAAAGCAGCCAGATGGACTTGCCACGATCCACAATCGACTGTTTGTCTGTGTAACGCTCCTCAATGATCTTCTGCCGCTGAAGGGCAAGGGTATCCTTATGGACAGTGGCGGCATTCTGATCGATTATATTCTTGTAATACAGAGCTTTTTCTTTCATCTCCTCATCCCCGGACGAGGAATAATAGTCAACCGCGATGTTGATTATGCTGTCGGAGGTGATCTCCATCCCGACCTTCTCCAGAGCAATCGTGTAGAGCAGGGCGTGGCGGGCACGGAGTTCCTTCGTGCCAAGCAGACTTCTGTCCAAGGAATCCAATGCGATGAAAGCGCTGTCAGGCTGGGTCTCCAGCCGGGCCTCGATCTCATCCAGAAACTGCTCAGCCGTCCTGAACGAGCGCGCGCAGGAAGCGAAGCACAAGGACAGGATGACAATGAATATGACGGTTCTAAGTCTCATCCGGCAAATAAGTCTCTCACTATGTCTTTATCAAACCAATAACGCTTACTAAGTTAGTAAAAAAACAGTCATGTAAGACTATGTAAGAGGATTCGCGAGAAAGAATTCCCACAAGATACTAGCAATCAGCAAATTGCGCAAAAGAAAAATTCAAGCATATTTCCGGTTGTAAAACTATATTCAGGTAATTTTGCCGACAAAGACTATAAGATATGGATTCCAGAAGACTATTTTGCACGTTATGTGTTTGCGTTATCGGCATTCAAGCTGAAGCATTTCATCCGGTCGCGGAGCCTGTCGAGGCAAGCGAGCGAACTGACACCCTGAAAGCGGCGGTGTTCACCGGAAGAAGCGTCAAGCATTTTAGCGACCACCAGAAATTCTACCTGAACAAGGAAGACAGGAACGCCCACGCGACCGCGCTGGAGACCCTGAAACTGATCCCTGGAATCTTGGTCAAGGACGATGAGGCCAAACTTCTGAACGGCAAAGGCCTGACGATCCTTCTCAACGGCCTCCCGACTACCAGCGCTTCCCTATCACTACTCACCCCGGCGGACATCAAAAGCATCGACTTCTACCAGAGCGCCCCGGCAAGATATTCATTCGCCGGCAGCGGCTCGCTTGTGAACATCATCACCCGAAGGCCCGGAATCGGCGGCAGCCTGATGCTGAACCTAAAGGAGGCGGTCACAACCCCTTGGGGCAACAACGCCGTCTCCTATCGTCAAGTCTTGAAAAACACAATGATCGGCATTGAATATTCCGGGAAACCGAGCAAAAGCGGAGGCTATGGCATCGACGAGTTCCTTGAATATGAAGCCGGAGGCTACCGTTACACCAAAGAGAAAGATGGTCTGGACACTGATTTTACACGGAACCAGCACAACGTCTCACTTGATCTGGTCAGGATGAAAGACGAGAAAAGCGCCCTGAAAGCACAATTCACTTTAGGCTACGAGAAAAAGGACTGGCCCGTAAGCCAAAGCGCCCTCAAAACCGTCACGAATCTGACAACCAAAGAATCCACGACATCTGAAGTAACAGACCACAAGGACGATTGGTCCGAATATCTCTCCCCGGCACTCGATATCTACTGGAACCGCAGATTCTCCGACAGACACGAACTGTCAGTGAACTTCGTCGCCACCGCCTTCGACACCAAAAGCCGCAAAGGGTTTTATGAATATGCAGGAGCGACTCCCATACTATCCTCGACAAGCCTGACCGACGGGCGGAAATATTCAGGAATCCTTGAGGCCGTCTATGGACGGACGCTGTCCGAGAAACATAAGCTTGGTTTCGGAGCCAGAGCCACGGCCAGCCTTGCCGGGCAAAACAGCGGTAACGGAGAAGTCACCGTCCGTTCGGACATCAACACCGATCTCGGTAGACTGTGGTGTGAATATTCAGGAAACGCAGGAGGGTTCAGCTATTCTGTCGGAGCGGCTATGGAACATTTCGGCTACGAAACCAAGGCATCCGGAAGGCACGACTACATCTATTTCCGCCCGCTCATCCAGCTAAACAACACATTCAACGATCACTCCTCGATGTATTTTAATTACTCAAGCGATACTTCGACTCCGAAGATCGGATGGATGGGCGATGCGTCATATTACAAGGATGACAAATGGCTCGTGAAGAGCAACCCTGAACTCGAAAGTTACACAACACGGGATGCGATGATTGGATATTCATTCAACAATTCTTGGCTCTACATCAATCCGTACATCCTTGTTTATCACAATGACAATCAAATAATTCCTATTTTCAGTCACACTGACGGGCTGCTTGTTGAAATGGATGAGAACTCGGGAAATATGATTGCCGTGATGGCCGCTCTCGGAGGCAGGATCAAACCATTCAGGAATATTCCCCTCTCGCTTACCGTCTATGCGATGTACAACGACCAAAGGTTGACAGGAAGCGGCGCGGACAGATCGGTCAAGAGCCTTGGCGGAATGGCGATGCTTAGATATTCAGGAAAGAAGTGGACAGCCGAGGCTATGTACAACCTGCCCTTCAAGTCGATCAGCGACATCGGCATATCAAAAGGTGAGAACTACGGTTACTTTGAGTTCTCCCGGAGGATCGGGAAGAATCTCCGTCTCGGAGCCGGAATGCGCTATCCGTTCTACCATTGGAAAGTCAGTGAGGAGACCGCACCAGGATCGCTTGTGACAATGAAAAACACAAGCAGGATGACCAGCCAGAAAAACACGGTCATCCTCACTTGTGTCTATAATTTCTCCTACGGGAAGAAAGCCCGTGCCATCGATCAGAAAATCAAGAATGCCGACAATGACACGGGGATGTTTTGAAAGTCTTTACTTGAAGACCGGGTAGGATGCTGAGATCTCCCACAGACGCAGGGTCACTTCGGGCTTGGTCGGAAGGACATTCGTTGACATCGATGTGAACTCCTCCGCGCCTTTGCTGAGGGCCTCAGCGAAATTGGCGGCGGTCTCTCCGGTCGAGGCGACAGCCACAGGGCCTTCCTTCATCTGCTCCAAAGTGAGCAGACTTCCGGTTGTCACTTTCCAGACGGTACCGGCCTTCTTGTCGTTGGCCACGACCACACCAGCCTTGGAAGCATTGCAAACGGTGTTGCCATAGACGTTGCGGATGTTGCCTATTTTGCTGTAACCTAAGGCACTGCAATATGTTCCATTGGATTTGATGCTCTCGATCGTGGAATAGCAGTTCACGACGAAACTGTTGTTGCCGACAAATCCGACAACACCACCAATGTTGTTGTTGCTCGACTCGATGCGTTCTATCCAACTGTAGCAGTTGATGACATAATGTCCCTGGGCCACGGCACCGGCGATGCCACCGCAGTTCTCTGACTTTGCGGCATCCGCTGCAAGGATCTTTCCGCCGAGATTCGCTGAATTCACAATGACTCCAGTATTCATCCCAGCGATACCGCCGATGCAGGAAGCACCGCCTTTACCGATCAGGATTCCCTTGTATGAAGCGCCGTCAATCAGTCCGTTGTTTGTTCCAGCGATTCCACCAAGGTTCTTGAACGATGATGTGAATGAAGCCTCGACCGACAAATTCCTTATCGTTCCGGCATTGACTCCGATCAAACCAAAGGAATAGTCATCCGTCTCATTTTCGGAGGTTATACCGGACAGTTTATGATCTCCTCCGTCAAGCGTACCGTCAAACTGTTTCCACGCGGAGAACTGTTTTTCGGAAAAGTCAATGTCATTGAGTATCTTGTAATAAGCCGTTTTGGAGAACTCCGGAGACTCTACGGCCGGATCCATCGAGGCCGAGATCTCATTCCAGTCCGAGACACTGTTGATAAGGTATGGTTCCTCAGTGGAGCCCTTTCCTTCCACCTCGTCAGGAACATACGTGACTGTGGCCGTCACTTTCACAGGACAGTGATCCGACGGATAGATGTTCCCGTAAAGAGAAGCATCTACCTTGTACGATTTAACATCAATCTCGCCATTCACATAGATGTAGTCAATCCGTCTGCTCTCCTGAGAAAGATCAACGGAAGTGTTATGGCTCTGGAAGGTGCCTAAAGGACCGAAAACCTTGTCCGAGGGGGCAACCGACCTTGAATCAGACCAGTAGGAACGGAAGACCTGTGAGGCGGGGTCGGAAGGATATGCGTTCATATCTCCGACAAGGACGGACGGCATTCCTTTCGGATTGTACATCTTCGCCCGCTCCACAAGAAGCGCGGCGGCCTTTGCCCTGGCATCCGAAGACAGAGGAGCGTGAGTCACCATCATCAAGAACGACTTGTTGTAAATCCTGTCCTTGACAATAGCGCAGGCAGCCATCCTATGGTAGGCTTTCTCGTCCCAACCATAACTCAAGACATCCGGAGTCTCCGACAACCAAAAATAATGTTTGTCTGTCAACTCAAAACGTTCCGGGTTCCAAGCCAGTCCGACGGCCTCGCCGCCTCTGGCATCCTGGCTGTCCCTGCCGACAAACCACCACTCGTACTTGCCGCCGTTCTTCTCGACAAGCACCGGCAACTCGCTCTGGATCGTGGCGTCAGCCTCCTGAAATCCGAATACGTCAAAGCCGTTGTCTACAATGGATTTGGCCAAGGCATCACGTCTGGATGTCCAAGAATATTCAGCGACTCCTTTTGTAGATATCCACAGATTGTACGAGCCTATGACCAGATCCTCCCCTTCCTTGCCCGGTTCATCGCCCGGATCCGGAGTGTCATCATCTGACTGGGCATATTCAGTGTTCAGGATTGTGGGAAAGTCGTCCTGGCACGCCGTGAAATACAGGCAGGCCAGCGAAAGAGCAAATAATGATGTTATCTTGTTCATAACCGTTTATTTCTGATAGTTGATATGTCCAGGATTCTGTCCGTACTGAGCCCACGCCGACTCGGCCGGTCCTGAAACTCCCGGGAATGAGATGGAATAGACCTTGAGTGCATCCGCGGCGACATCCTTTCCGACAAAGTAAGACGCTCCGTCAACGGACGAGATTGTCGGCGAACCGTCAATGCTGTCTGCGACCTTCTTCTCATACACGACATACGCTGACGTACCTCCGTCCTTCAAGACGTGATAGACACCATCCTTGGTGCAGAAATGAATCTGGCCGAGATTGTCCACCGCAGGCACGCTCTGGCTCTGCGATTCCAGTGAATATGACCACCTTACGGAGCCATTAGCGGCATTCAAGGCATAGAGGTTGTACGGAGCCGCCTTGTCCGTGATCACATATAATGTATGCCCGTCAGCGCTCAACGACGCTCCGGTCCTGTTAAAGCCAGCGTCTAGAGTCTGCGTCCATTTAGCGGTCTTGACAGTCTTCGGATCAACAGCGGAGCAGTCAAAGCAAGCGATGTTCCAAGTTCCGGTGTTCACGGTTCCAACGACATACACACAGCCGTCCGCGTCAACACAGATCTGGTTCTGATTGGACACCAGAATATTACCTGGAGTCAATGATGCGTCGTAAGGCACTGCGGACCAAGTGAAATCAGGGTCTGAGATCATAAGGCCATAGCCATAGTTGCCACTCAAGGACATAACGGCGGTGTTGTTCTTCAGCAATGCCACGGCTGAGTTGACACCTCCCTTGGCCGGGGTCACAGTAGCGATAACCTTACCGGTGTTCTTGTCAAATGCCTTGAGGCTTCCTGATGTGCCTCGGTTGCCGACAGCGACAAAGTTAGGAGTGATGGCTGGAGTCATAAACGAGAGCCTGGCACCCTGCGCGTATGCCGTCGTGTTTTTCCATAGCGGAGTCGTCCCGTCGGAGCCGTCAAAGCAATACATAACGGACTTGGAGGTCGCCGGACCGCCTACGCCATTGGCCGCCCAATAGACTTTACCGTCGGAATCAACGGACGGATATGCCACATAGCCTTTAGCATAAATGCCGTCATTCGCCTCGGCGTCATATTCCCAAACCTTGTTTCCAAGAATGTCCAGGGCCAGGATCCTGCCGTCACCGGAGGCAAAGAATATGTTTCCCATTCCGCTCACAGCCACGACAGACGCCGGGCAGTTTGCCGAACCGGAAGCCACTGGAACCGACCAGTTTACAGTAAAGTCATTGACATCCGCTCCACGGACGAACAAAGCCTTTGTCAATGAGGACTCCGCGCCCCTGTCATCCACGACAGTCAGAGTGACCTTGAATATTCCCGCGGACGCGAAAGTGAACGACGCCTGCGCGCCTTCCGCTGTCGTTCCATCCGGGAACAGCCATTTCCGTGAAATCACCTCACCATCCTCATCCTTCGATTCATCAGTGAATGTCACCGAATCCCCGGCCTTGACCGAAAGCGGTGAATATGAGAACGCAGCCACAGGAAGAACGTTCGCCGCGAGAACCTTGATGACATTCTCGGCCGTAGCCTTGTTGCCGTCCGCTCCCCAGACTGTAAGTTTGACCGTATATTCACCCGGAGTCTTGTACAGGACCGGATCAGGGTTGGCATCCTCGGACCAGTTCCCTTCTCCAGAGAATCCGAAATGCCAGAAGTATCTCGCGACCTCAGTTCCTTCCACCTTGGTCGTGTTATTGAAATTGAGGTATGTCTCACCTGCCACGATGTCACCCTCGACTTCGTATGTGAACGAAGGATCCAGTTCAGAAGTATAAACCGGCTCGCCTTCCTCTTTCTCGGAGCAGGCCATCGCGACCGCGCCGAGCAGTATCGCTGTTAAATATTTTAAGCTTTTCATTATCTTGTCATTAACGTTTTCCAATAGATCTCAGATGTTTGTCCATCTCAACCGGGTAATCGCACTGGACCATATCCAGTCCTGCGCCCACAAACTTGTCTATCAATGTCGTGTTTCCTTCCTTGAAAGCCTGACCGTTGTCATCAAGAATGTTGGTGATTGTAAGTCCGGCAGCCCCTGCCGTCCTGAGCCACGAGATATCGCTCTGCAATGTGGCTGTGGAAATCTGGACGAAATAGAACGGCTGAAAAGGAGTCATCGCAGTCAACTGCTTGCTGTTGTTGGCGTGTGGAGAGATGATTGCGGGCTGCGGCTGTTCCGTCAGCCACTTCGCGTTGGAAGTTCCCGAATTGCCGACATAGAACTGAACCCTGTCAAGACATCCGCACTCCTTCACGACATCATAGATCCTGGAGATCATCACGATGTCCTTGTCTGTGTCTGAGCACTTGTCCAGATCGAACCAGACCTTCCCTCTGAACTCAGTCAGAACGTCCTTCAATGTAGGCACAATCTGGTCTGAGACCTTTCCGTCAGTTGTCTTGATCCGGTACTTCTTGATCTCATCATAAGTAAACTGCGAGACATACCCTCTGTCCGAGGCGTACGAACTATAGTCCGTGAAACGACTCAGATAGTTGTCGTGCAGACAGATGACGACACCGTCCTTGGTTATCTGCGCGTCCGTCTCGATGAAATCAGCACAACCGGACTCCACGCATTTCCGGAAACCGGCGAGAGAGTTGGGAGCATATTCGTAGCCGGCATCGACATTGCCACGGTGAGCCATAATCCAGACTTTACCCTTAGTAAAATTCCGGCAGGCCCAGCTGAGGCTCTCCCCTTCTACCGAAACCGACTGTGAAAGTCTTATGGCCTTGCCCCCTGACAATGAGACCTCGGCGTTGACTTCATACTTGCCGTCCTTTGTGTACTGGTGAACAGGAGACATCGAATTCTTTTCCGTTTGCCCGTCACCGAAATCCCAGGACACAGACTGGATTCCAGGCACGGATGTCACTCCAAATGTCACCGTTTCCATTCTGGCTGGAAAGATGTTGCTGAGGATCATTGCTGCATCAGTGTCGGAAACCGACACCTTGGCCGTAACCTCCTTCATTCCGCCGGCTTTCAAAGTCAGATACGCCTGCACATTGTAGGTCCCGGCATATTCATAGACGTGTGTAACGGACGAGGCTCCATCAGCACTCTTCGTGCCATTGTCGCCGAATGTCCATAGAATCGACCTGACATCGTTCTCCGCCTCAGGGACAGAGAAGGTCACAGTCTCGCCTTTCAGCGGGGATTCGGGTGTCCAGGCTATCTCATAGCCATCTGACACAGGGGACTCCGGTTCATCTGAAGTCCCGGAACACCCGGCGATGACAGTGGCCAACGCCGGGATAAGATATTTCAGATTAGTTGCCATAGCCCGGGTTCTGATAAAGGCCGTCCGGATTCTGGATCCTCTCATTGTAAGGAATAGGAAGCAGCAGATCCTTAAGGCCGAAATTGCTGTTGATGGCATTGTAGTGGGCGATCATCTCCTCTCTGGAATACATCCTGAGGACATCCTGCCACCTAAGCCCCTCCTGCATAAACTCGTGCAGACGCTCATCATAGATTCCTTGGCGGAGGTCGGTTCCGGACCACGCCGGAAGGCCAGCCCTCGCGCGGACCATATTCATCCACATCTTCGCCTCGTCGGCATTGCCCTGCCAATAATAAGTCTCGGCAAGCATCAACGCGACATCGGCGTACCGCAGGACAACCCAATTGTTGCCTCCGAAACCATCGGTGCCGCAATCAAGGTCAACATATTTCATAGTATGGTAATATGTCTGACCGGCGGTCTCGAACTTGCGCAGGAAACCTTTGCGGACATCCCCATCCTCAAACGAGTCGTACACGGCTGAAGTGGTGATGTTCTGCATATTACCAAGTTTCTTCGATGTGACTCCGGTGCTGTTTGGACCGAACAGCCAATTCCAAGACGAGCTCAAAGACTCGTTCCCCTGGATGCAATTGATCTGGAATATGTTCTCTGGACAGCCTTTCTGCGTGCTGAGAGACCAGATGTCTGAATATCTCACATCGGTCAGGCTGCTGAACTTCCTCAGATCCCAAGCCTTCCTAAGGTTCGTCTCCGCTGATTTGAGCAGGTCATCCTTCCCGCCGGCGAAATCCTCATCACAAGCCTGCTGAAGGAACACTTTTCCCAACAAGGCATAAGCGGCCGCCTTGCTGGCCCTACCGCACTCGGAAGCGGACGGAAAATCAATAATCGGCCCGGACACCACAGCCTCAAGATCCTCTGTGATAGCCTTATAGACATCCGCCTTTGGAACCCTGACATTGTTGGCCTTGACCTCAGAGGTGGTAGTGAGATCCTTCAGCACAAGAGGGACATCCCCCCACTCCGTCACAAGGTAGAAATATGTCAGCGCCCTGAGGAACCTCGCCTCGGCCTCGCAGACATCCCGGCTGTCTTTCGAGGACCACACGACATCATCAATGTGTGAAAGAACCTTGTTCGCCCTTGAGACAGTCTTGTACATCTGAGCGTAACGGTTGTAAACGTAAGAGTTCTCCTCGGTCAATGTGAAATTGTAGAACTGGTACGGGATTCCACTCACGGCACCTGCGTCCTTGACGATGGTGGCATTGGCGCGGACATCCGTAAAATAGTGGTTATAAGTAAAATAATAGCTTTGGGTAAGAGCCGAGTATATTCCGTTGACAGAGGTTTGGATGTCACTCTCTGTCTTGTAGAAATTTCCCGTCGTGACAGAGTTCGGATCGAACTCATCCAAAAAGTCGCAGGAGACCAAAGACGCGGCCGCAAAGACGCTTATCAGTATATTTCTTGCTTTCATAATGAGATCTTTTAGAATGTCAGATTAAGTCCGGCGGACCAGATTCTGGACAGAGGATAGCATCCCCAGTCGAATCCGGGCATAAGGTTGCTGCTCTTGTAGGACACCTCCGGATTGTAGCCACGGTAAGGAGTGATTGTGAACAGATTGTCGCCGCTCAAATAAATACGGCAGGATGCGATCTTTATCCTCTCCATCCATTTTGAAGGCAATGAATATCCAAGGGTGACATTCGTGCACCTGAAATATGAAGCGTCCTCAACATAGTAAGATGAAAGCTTCAGCGAACCGTTTGTCGTGGATATTCTTGTCGCTATAGGGACATTGTTTCTTCCAGGCTCCGCATCGGAGATATAGCGGTCCTTCGCGATGGCGTACTGGTTGGACGATCCTTCCATATTATAAAGGTAATAGTCCTGGAAGTTGATCACTTCCCCACCGTATGAATATGAGAAGCTTGCCGCAAGATCAAAGCCGTTCCAGCTGAGGTTTGTGGAGAAACCACCTGTGAAATCAGGATAGGCATCTCCGATGATGGTCTTGTCGTCAGTGTTGATGACCCCATCTCCGTTCTGATCCTTCCAGATGACGTTGCCATAGGAAAGATTATCCAATGAATATGATCCCACAGCCGGTCCCTTGAGGACATACCCCTCAGGGAACTTGTTGCCGTTGGCAACGTACACCTTCCTGTCCAGCAGAGCGTTGGCATAGTCGGCCTCCGACATTATGCCGATCGCCTCATAGCCATAGAACGAGCCTATAGGGTAGCCTTTCTTGGTGATATGTGAGCCCACGGACCTCTCTGTGACAGATATGATGTCGTCCAGACCACCCATATCCACAACCTTGTTCCTGTTCACGGAAACATTGGCGCTGAAGTTCCAGTCCACCTTGCCTGTGAGGATCCTTGTGTCCACCTGCACATCAAAACCTCGGTTGCGGATCTTCGCCCCGCTCATATTGGTTGTCGTGGACGTGGAACCGGAGATCACGGAGATCGGAGCCTTGTACAGGATGTCAGAGGATATTGAATTATAATAGTTCGCTATCACATTGATTCTATTGTCAAGGAATCCGAGATCAACACCGATGTTGGTCTGGGTAGTAGTCTCCCAGCCAAGCGCGGTGTCAGTGAAAGCCCCCTCTGCGGTAGCGGACACAGCCGTATTGCCGAAAGCGTAACCTCCGGTGGAGATCGACGCGATGCTGGAATAGTTTCCGATGTTGTTGTTGCCGCTCTTTCCCCAGCTGGCGCGCAGCCGGATGGAAGCGATACCGTCAAGTCTGTCCTTCATAAAAGGTTCGTTGGACAAAGTCCATCCGGCCGAGACCGAAGGGAAGAATCCGTACCTGTTGTCAACTCCGAAGCGGGACGAGCCATCAGCCCTGACCGTTCCGGTAAGCGCATACCTTCCGTCATAGGACCAGTTAAGACGAGCGAAATAGGACAGAAGCGCCCAGGCAGCCTTCCTCGTGCTGTAAAGCGAGATGTCGGATGCGTTTGTTCCGTGAGCGGTGACCTCGTGGATCCTGTCATTGGCGAATCCTTTCGCCTCGACCCCGACGCGGTCGTAGGTCTTCTTCTGCATCGTGTAACCTGCCAAAGCGTTGATGCGGCTCTTGCCGAAGTCCTTCTTGTAGTCCAGAGTGAACTCACCAAGTTTATCGACATCATACACGGACGTCGTTCTCCCGACATTGTATGCTGACAGCGCCGAACTGTAGGCTGGAGCACCGTCACGCCCTATGCTCATCGGACGATAATAGAAATAGCGGTAATTGTACCACTGCTGTCCAAGACGGGCCTGGAACCTAAGGTCCTTAAGGATCTCGTAAGTGAAATTGACATTGAGATTGTGCCTTGAACTTTTCTCACTGATATCCAATTCGTTGGCTATCACTAGAGGGTTTTCCGGGAAGTTGATGCCCCAGTCGTCACGCATCTTGATCATCGCACTTCTGGCATAATCACCGTTCTCGTCATAGGCCGGCAGGTTCGGCAGGTACATCAGCGCACTCTGGATGATGCCGTCATTGATCATTCGGCCTTCGGCCTGAACCACCTTGTTCTTGGCATCATACATTGAATATGAAAATTCCGCCGAGAGCCTCTTGGTCAACTTGACATCCAGATTGAGTCTGGCGTTTGTCCTCTTGTGGTTTGACGGGGAGATGATACCATCCTGGTTCATATACCCGATGCTGGCCATATACCTGACATTCTTGGTACCGCCTGTGGCGGAGACATTGTGCCTCATCATTCCGGCGTTTGAGAACACCAGATCCTGCCAATCCGTATTGTACTGCTGCTTTACAGGAGTAAGAGTCGTGAAATCAAAGAACATAGGATGGATGCCCACTTCCGAGAGGGAGAAACCTTTCGCCGCCCTTACGGTGTTATCGTCATTCGGACTCCACTCCACTCCAGCGGCGGTAGCGCGGAGACGGTATGAATTGTTCCTGGCGGCGATGTACAAGTCACGGAACTGGTCAGCGTCAAGAAGTTTCACCTTCCTGTCAAGTTGCTGGATTCCGTAAGAGAAATCGTATGAGATCTTAGCCCTGTCACCCTCCTTGCCACGCTTGGTCGTGATCAGGACGACACCGGAAGCACCTCTGGAGCCATAAATGGCAGCGGACGCGGCATCCTTCAGGACATCGATGCTCTCAATGTCGTTAGGATTGATGTAAACATCCTCCGAGGCCGGATAGCCGTCGATAACATACAACGGTTCGGAGCTGGCGGACAGAGAGTTCACTCCACGCACACGGATCTGCACACCCTGTCCCGGAGCGCCGCTTGTCTGATGGACTTCCACGCCGGCCACCTTTCCGACAATAGACTGCCCTACAGTCGGTGATGTAAGCGACAATTCCCCGGACTTGATCTGCGCGACGGAACCGGTGAAGTCGCTTTTACGCATAGGGGTGTAGCCGACGACAACCGATTCCTCCAACGCTTGCGTGTCAGCCCCAAGGACAACGTCCAAAGTCTGCCTGTCCGCAGGAACCTTGACTCTGAAATCGGCAAAGCCGAGACACATAAACAGCAACTCAGACTCCTCATACGGAAGCTTTATGCTGTATTTTCCGTCCAAATCGGAAGAAACACCGTCATTAGTGCGCGGATCCACAACGGCGACTCCAGGCAAAGGTTGTCCGGACTCATCCTTGACCACACCGGTGACGGTCTTCATTGTCACCGACGTGTCTTTTCTCTCCGCCTTTTTCAGCAGAATCTGTTTCCCGGTCAGTTCGAAGCGAACCCCACGGGGAGTGAAAATACCTCTCAGGACATCCTCCAGCGGCATCTTGCTGCAACTGAACGTGACAGTCCCGGTGGAAACGACAGAATCGTCGAAGATGAAAGTGTAGTCCGTCTGCTGCTCGATTGTTCTGATGCAGTCCACGACACTCGCGTTTTTCAGGTCGAGTGAGACCGCACCGCCCTTCCCTTGCCCGTGGGAGGCAATGGTGACAAGGCTGAACAGCAACGAACTCAAGATAAACATTAATCTCTTGTTCATACTGTTATTAGTTATGTAAAAAATGAGTTCTAGTTCCTAAGTTTTAGTGTGACTTTCCCGCCGTTGATGTCATAACTGAACGGGACAAGTTTGTCCAACCGATCCAGCATCTCCCGAAGCGATTCGGTCTTGATGGTCATCCAGAATTGTCTGGAGGCATCATATTCCCCGGAGACGGTTATCCGGACCCCGTACCAACGCTCCATAGATTTGAGAACCTTGTCGAAGGAAGCCTGATCAATCACAAGCTCTCCCATCCGCCATATTCCCTCAATTCCGGTGTCGCATTTCACCAATGATTTGTCCCCGGTAGCCTTCTCCAGAGTGAATTTCTGTCCAGGGAACATCTCGGCCCATCTTCCGCCCTCCGGGGAGAGCACATCTATATGCCCTTCCTCCAGCGCGACATCCACCTCTGGGTCTTCATCGTATTTCCGGACATTGAACCGTGTGCCATAGACCTTGACGCCAAGCTCCCCGGCATTAAGCATGAACTTGCTCGTCTCGGATTTGGCGACATCGAAGAATGCCTCTCCACGGGTAAGAGAGACATTTCTATTATTAATGTTATAATCTGCGGGATAGACAATCTCTGATTCGGAGTTCAGCCAGATACGGGTTCCATCCGGAAGCTCAAGTTCCGACTTCTGCCCAGGCATAGTACGAACCGTTATCATCTGCGAAGCGTACAGCTTCTCAGTCCTGTCCACCTTCAGGAAAGCAAATGTCAGCACGGAAGCCATCACTACAGCCGCCGCGATGCCGGCAATGCGACGGAATATGCCTGATCCGCGGACACGGCGTGACGATGAATATATCTGATTTTCCAAATCAGACCATACGCCCGACTTCACACGAGAGTATTTCTCGGATGAAGACACCGCCGACCATTCCTGCGACAATTCCTCAAAAATCTTTCTGTTTTCCAAGCCTTCATCCAACCATCGCTCAAGCGTCCACTCTTCCTCCGGCAGACACTCTCCGCTTAGATACTTGGCTATCAGCTCATACGGGATTTTGTCCATATCTGTTATCTGTGTTTTCACAATATAGACACTCAATTCCGGAAAACCCTTAAAAAGATTTAAGATTTTTTTTCACGTATTCACGGATCTTTCTGAGAGCAATGCCCATCTGCGATTCGATCGTCTTGATGGAAAGCCCTTTGGCCTCCGCTGTCTGCCGATACGACTTATGCTCCATCTTCACCATACGAAAAATCTCACCGCAATTCTCCGGAAGTCTCTCCACTGCATCATTGGCGCACTTGATCAATGCCTCCGTGTCTGTCACATCAGGATCGTCCGACTGCATAGAGACTTCGGTGAAAACCTCCGAAATGATACGTTTTCTGTTCGCCTTGTCCCTCAAACGGTTGTACAAAGCGTTTCGGGCACAGAAATAAATGTACCCCCGGACATTGGAGATAGATGAAATATCAAGGCCTCCCTGAAGAAGTTTCAGGAAGACATCCTGAAGAATATCCTCGATTTCCTGACTATCCTCGGTCACAGAATGAAGATACAAGTAAAGTTCGTGGAAATACTTATCATATATTTCCTTGAACTTTACATTGTTATCATTTATTCCTGATTCTTTGGACACACCTGTGGAAAAGAGAACTATGCCTCAGGGATCTCGTCGTTGGCGGGTATGGTGAACGGTGACTTGCCGGAAGGGATGGAGAAATCCTCCTCTTCCTTTGGGGCAGGAGCCTGGACATCGTACATTCCCGGACGGGAGCCGGAGGTGAGCTGGTTGAACTCTTCCTCGGTAATCATCTTGCAGTTGCCGTTGAACTTGGCGTCAAGCTCGACCTGAAGTCTTCTGATGTGAAGATCACCCTCAACGACACAAGTATCCTTGAGGGAAAGGGTATCCTTCACAAAGAAGTTACCGTTGATCTTGCCCCAGAAGTCAGCGTTGTTGCAGATGATGTCACCCTTGATGACGGCCTTCTCGCCGACAACAACCTTTGCCTGGGAGAAAATCCTTCCTTCGAAAGTACCGTCAATCCTTATGTCGTTGGGAGATGTGATCTCACCTTTGATTACCGAACCGGCTGAGATTCTACTGATGTCATTCACGCTTGCAGAATCATTGGAACCATAATTCGCGCTCATATTCCTTTATTATTATATTCAGTTAATATATTCATTAAACCAGACCCGCGCCGTGGCAGTTCTTGTACTTCTTGCCGGAACCGCAAGGGCAAGGATCGTTACGTCCGATCTTCTTGTCCACGTGGATCGGAGTCCTCGCCTTCTGCTCGCCGTTGGTGGTGAGATCGTTGCGCTGGGTTCTCATATTGCTCATATCCTGGCTTCTCGGAGCCTGTGCAGGGCGTGCCTCGCTGTCCTCGCGGAGAGGTACGAAGGCCCTGAGGAGGAATGAGAGGACATCCTTGTTGAGTTCCTCAAGCATCGTGGCGAAGAGGTTATAACTCTCCAACTTGTAAACCACGAGCGGATCCTTCTGCTCGTAAGCGGCGTTCTGCACGCTCTGGCGAAGGTCGTCCATATCACGCAGATGCTGCTTCCAGTGCTCGTCGATCTGGTAAAGGATGATCGAGCGGCTGAGAGCCTTTGCGATCTCCTTGCCCTCCGTGTTGTAAGCCTTCTCAAGGTCCACGCTGAGAGTCAGCATCTTGCGGCCGTCGGAGATAGGAATCGCGATGTTCTTGTACATATTTCCCTGCTTCTCGAAGATCATCTTGATGAACGGATAGACCTTCTCGGCAAGAGTGTTCATCCTGCGCTCGTAAACGGCCTGCATCTGCTTGCAGAGAGCGTCGGTGAGCTGGTCGCCCTTGGCGTTGGAATAGAACTTCTCGTCGAAGCCAAGGTCGATGGACAGCTGCGCCATCACATATTCCTCGAAATCAGCGTAAGGCATTCCCTCCGCGCGGCCCGCGATGATTGAGGCGGAATCTATCATCATATTCCTGACATCAATCTCAATCCTTTCTCCGGAAAGGGCGTTGCGCCTTCTGGCATAGACGGCCTCGCGCTGGTAGTTCATCACGTCGTCATACTCAAGGAGTCTCTTACGGATTCCGAAGTTGTTCTCCTCGACTTTCTTCTGGGCGTTCTCGATTGACTTCGAGAGCATTCCGCTGACAAGAGCCTCGTCATCGGCCATACCCAGCTTGTCAACGACCCCAGCGATCCTCTCGGAGCCGAACAGACGCATCAGCTTGTCCTCAAGGGAAACGTAGAACGCTGAGGATCCCGGATCTCCCTGACGGCCGGCACGACCTCTGAGCTGACGGTCAACACGGCGGCTGTCGTGTCTTTCCGTACCGATGATAGCAAGACCACCTGCGGCCTTGACTTCCGGCGAAAGCTTGATGTCGGTACCACGGCCCGCCATATTCGTGGCTATGGTCACGGTGCTGGACAGACCGGCCTGTGCGACGATCTCCGCCTCTCTGGCGTGCTCTTTGGCATTGAGGACATTGTGCTTGATGCCCCTCATCCGGAGCATACGGCTCAGGAGCTCGGAAGTCTCCACGTCAGTGGTACCGACCAGAACAGGACGGCCTTCCTTGATGAGTTCCTCCACCTTATTGATCACGGCGGTGTATTTCGCCTTCTTTGTCTTATAAATAAGGTCATCCTGATCGTCCCTGATCACAGGACGGTTCGTAGGGATGACAACCACATCCAGCTTGTAGATGGACCAGAACTCACCGGCCTCCGTCTCGGCCGTACCGGTCATACCGGCCAGTTTGTGGTACATTCTGAAATAGTTCTGGAGGGTGACGGTCGCGAATGTCTGTGTGGCGGCCTCGACCTTGACGTTCTCCTTCGCCTCGACAGCCTGGTGCAGACCATCGCTCCAGCGGCGGCCTTCCATAATACGGCCGGTCTGCTCGTCCACAATCTTGACCTTGTTGTCGATGACGATGTAGTCAACGTCCTTCTGGAACATAGCGTAGGCCTTGAGGAGCTGGATCACGGTGTGCACACGCTCGCTCTTCAAAGAATAATCCTCCATCAAGGCATCCTTCTTCTCCTGCTTCTCCTCGGCGGAGAGTTCAGTGTTCTTCTGGATCTCGGCGATCTGGCTTCCAACGTCAGGAAGCACGAAGAAATCCGGATTGGAAACGGCGTTGGCCAGCAGGTCGTGACCCTTGTCGGTCATATCGACAGAGTGCTGCTGCTCGCTGATCACGAAATACAGCTCGTCGGTGACGATGTGCATCTCACGCTCGTTGTCCTGCATATAATAGTTCTCAGCCTTCTGCATCAGCTGCTTCACACCCTGCTCGCTGAGGAACTTGATCAGAGGTTGGTACTTAGGAAGTCCCTTGTAGGCACGCAGGAGAAGCATTCCACCCTCGTCCTCCTTTCCGGCCGCGATAGCCTTCTTGGCATCGTTCAGGACCTGGGTCACGAGAGCGCGCTGCTTCTGGTAGAGGCTCTCGACGTAAGGTCTGAACTCCATATACTGCTCGTCGTCCTGAGCCTTGGCCACAGGACCGGATATGATCAACGGAGTACGCGCGTCATCAATGAGCACGGAGTCCACCTCATCGACGATGGCATAGTGATGCTTCCTCTGGACGAGGTCTGTCATATTCACTGCCATATTGTCACGAAGGTAGTCAAAACCGAACTCGTTGTTCGTACCGAAAGTGATGTCGCAGTTGTAGGCTCTCTTGCGAGCGTCGCTGTTAGGCTCGTGCTTGTCGATGCAGTCCACAGAAAGGCCGTGGAACATATAGAGAGGTCCCATCCACTCGGAGTCACGCTTTGAAAGGTAGTCGTTGACCGTCACCACGTGCACTCCCTTGCCGGCCAAGGCGTTAAGGAACACAGGAAGGGTCGCCACAAGGGTCTTTCCCTCACCGGTCGCCATCTCGGCGATCTTGCCTTGATGCAACACGATACCACCGATCAGCTGGACATCATAATGGACCATATCCCAGGTCACCTCGTTGCCGCCGGCGATCCAGTGGTTCTGATAGACAGCCTTGTCGCCCTCGATGTGCACGAAATCGTGGTTTATGCTGAGAGCCCGGTCGAAGTCATTGGCGGTCACCTCGATGGTGGCGTTCTCCTTGAACCTGCGGGCGGTGGATTTCATAATCGCGAAAGCCTCCGGAAGAATCTCCTCCAGAACCTTCTCGATCTCCGCGTCCTCATCCTTCACAAGTTTGTCGGACTCGGTCGCGAGGTTCTCTTTCTCGTGAACAGGAATATCCTCGTCCAGCTTGGCCTTGATCTCGGCGATCCTCTTCTCGAATGGAGCCTCGCACTCACGCAGCCTTGCCTTCAACTCTTCCGTCTTGGCTCTCAACTCATCATTGGAGAGCTTGTCTATCGGACCGTAAGCCTCCAGAACCTTGTTGAGAATCGGTCTGATCTGCTTGAGATCCCTATCGGCCTTCGAGCCGAACACTTTTTTTAGAATACTAGCTATAGCCATAAAAAATCAAATGTCTCTGATTATCCTACAAATTTAATGATAATCAAAGACATTTACAATTTTTAAGCCCCAGAATCCTATTCTGCCCAATTGTCAGTCCTGAACGACGGCACCGGAACGCCGAACGTGCTTGTCAAATCAGCGTCGGAACTATTATGGAAAGCATAGCGAACAGCAACAGGATCAGCTATTTGCGAGCAATCAAGTATGACTTCGAAGCGGTTGGCGATCGCTTTCACCGGATGGAAGACCTTGTCAGGCCCTGCGACCTCGAATCCTTTGACCTCAGCGCCGAAAGCCGACAGGCGGCCCACTCCGGCGCGTGTGTTGGCAAAGCGGATACTGATCTCGCCGTTCGCCTCCTTGCCACGGACGAGTTCGATCCCGAAGCCGGACCGATGGATCTTCTCCGCCTCCACAGTAGAATTGGACGGGAATATGATCCTTTCCGGATAAGGGAACCCGCTGCCAAGCCCGCTCTTCACATTATAGGTTCTTTCTACCGCCAGCAGAGCCAACTGGTCAGCCACCTCTTTCTTTTTCGCCGGATGGATGCAGCCCTCGTCACCTATTGTTTCTGTTATGGCGGCGCCTGAATTCGGAATAATGTCCAGAGAACTCAGCTGGTTCTCCACGAACAAGGCCCTGGACGGACTCACACGGTCATTGCCGTACGCGAACGGAGCGATGGAGACAAAGTAGAAAGGCATCCTGTCGTCAGTGTCTCCCCACATATTCCTCCAACACTCGACCATTCCGGCCTGAAGCCTGTTGTAGAATGTGTTGTCCGCCAGGTTTGAACATCCCTGGTACCAAAGGAAACCTTTGAGAGTGTAGCCTTTGACAGGATACATTCTGGAATTGTACATCGTAGCCAGCTGGCGCGGAGCCTTCCCTTCTTCCTCCCGGCGGTCAAGGATAGCCTTGTACTGAGCCTCGGAAAGATAGCCTTTGACGGACTTGTCCAGCCATTCACGGCTCATCCACGGCTCAAGACGGCAACCACCCCAAGGACTGCATATAATTCCTACAGGAACACCCAGAACCTTTGTCAGACGTTTCGCGAAGAAATATGCCACCGCCGAGATGCCTGAAGCCGTCTTGCCGTCAGTCTTGGACCAAGCGGCGTCAACCTCTTCCTGCGGCTCATACGCCTTGGCAGCCTTGATGTTGAACACCCTGACCCTGTCTGAATATTCGGGAGCTTCAAGGATGGCGTCGAAACTGCCCTCGACAGGCTGGCCGCTGAAGCCGCTGACGTACATCTCCATATTCGACTGTCCTGTGCATAGCCAGACCTCGCCGCTCATCACGTCATCAAGCACAATCTTCTCTTTCCCGGCCACCACGGACAATGAATATGGGCCACCAGCCTCAGGGGTTTCAAGAAGGCACTCCCAACGTCCGTCCGATCCAGCCGTGGCGGATGAGGCTGATTTCTTGTCCCAAGATCCACGGGCCGTCACTTTTGCGCCAGGAGCGGCCCAGCCCCAGACCAGAACCGTGGTGTCACGCTGGAGCACGAGATGGTCGGTAAAAACAGAAGCGAGCCTCAAAGAGCCTTCCGCCGCGCCGGCCGCGAACGACATCACACCAAACAAAACAGACAGCAATATCGCCGCCAAAAGATTTCTCTTCATATTCATAAATTCTTTAGTATCAGTCAACAAGATAGTTGAGCAGCAATTTCCGAATATTGTCGGAGATGCGCTTGTGAGCGTCCGTGGCGTTCTCCAGCATTTCCGCAAGGTTCTTGTACTTGACCAGTTCCCTGGTGTCCTCCTCATTGCCGAATATATAGCCCATATACTCCTCGTATGCATCGTCGGCGGCGTGCTCCAACTCGGTGACACGCTCGCAAGCCATAGAGATGGCCGAAATGTTCTCACGCAGGTTCACCAAAAGCGGGATGATGTCGTGAATGACCTCCGACTGTGACTTGGCCATCCGGGCGAGTTCCTTCAATTGCTCGTCCAGTTTCTTTGGGCGATAGATCAGCACTGCCTTGGATGTGTCCTTGATGACATCAAGGCAATCGTCCATCGCCATCGCAACGGCCTGCAGGTCCAGTTTGTTCACCTGGACGAAAAGGCGGCCTGACAGCATCTCGTGAAACTCTGTGAGGAGAGCGTCACCCTGAGCCTCACAGGACTTTATCTCTTTCTCCATCCCGGCCCTGCGCTCGACATCATCAGTTCCGAACATCTCAACCAAAAGCGACGATGTCTTGCACAGGAAATCCGTCTGCTGCGCGAGGATCGGTACAAAATCGTGGCGTGTGCCACGGAACAACATCCTCATTCTCTTCAAAAGACCCATAAATATTTTCTTATACTCGATAAACTTTTTTTGTGTCGGCTCAAATTTACAATCTATTTTGAGATTTCACCACAATTAGATAAAAAACAGAAATATTTTCATCGTTTTTCTTTATGTTCCCAGATTTTCATCACTCGTAGAACTAACTTTGCCTCAGGGTTTTGTCCGGCAGCCGATTGCCCGGCAGAAGTCTTTCACGCTTCAATCCCGCCAGAAGCCAGCCGGTCCGACGGATCTCAAAAACAACACTGAGCGGCGTTCTGCCGCGGTATCCACTCAAAATTCGAACTTGCTTTTACTCTATCGTCGGACCCGAAAGGCTGGCAGGCGGGAAAACGCGTGAAAAGTGAAAAGAACCGAACTCTTTGAATTCCTGCATAAAGTTCGTAAATTGGTGGCACAAAAAGACCAAGCGATGCGACTTGCATACTGCATACACGCCCTGAACCTTTCCGGAGGCATCGAGAGGGTACTCACAACAAAGGCTAACTATCTGGCCGATGTTATGGGCTATGAGATACACATCATCACGGCACGGCAAAAAGGCCGGAAGGAGTTCTTTCCGCTAAGCGGGAAAATAATCCGCCACGACCTTGACGCCAATGACAGGATGTTTCTCCTCAAGTACAGGAAACGCCTTGACGCACTGTTGGCCAAGATCCGTCCTGACATCACAGTGACCGTCTGCGACAATAGTCTCTATGCCCTCACAAGATGCACTGACGGTAGCGTGAAAATAGGCGAATTTCATTTTTCCTATGAGAAATTCCTTATGAAATACGGCACCAACGCATTTGGTAAGATATACGCGACATTAAGGACGAAAAGACTGGAAAAGGCTGTCAGGAAGCTGGACAGGTTTGTCGTGCTGACCAAGGCTGACAAGAATGACTGGCTGAAAGTGACTCCTGAAGTCGAGCAGATATACAACCCGCTCCCGTTTGCGTCAGACGAAGTCTCTTCCCTTGACGAAAAACGCTGCATAGCCGCCGGACGGCTGGAAAGCCAGAAGAACTTCAAGGATCTGATCACGGCCTGGAAGACCGTTGATGCCAGACATCCGGACTGGAGATTAAGCATTTACGGCGATGGCAGCCAGAAAGATTCACTACTGGGTCAGATAGACTCGATGGGGTTGAAAGGAAAGGTTACTCTGGAGGGGCGGACAAATGATGTCAGGAAAGAGCTGCTCGGCAGTTCCTGTCTGGTGATGTCATCAAGGTTCGAAGGTTTCCCGATGATCCTTCTCGAAGCCCTTGCGACCGGTTTGCCTATCGTAAGCTATGACTGCCCTAAAGGGCCTTCGGAAATAGTCACCATCGGAGCGAACGGCTACCTTGCCAAAGTTGGTGACACCGGCACGCTTGCACAGGGAATATGCAGCGTCATAGCCAACGTGGAGCTGCGGAAGCGGTTCGGAGCGGAATCAAAAAAGCGTTCAGAGAACTTCACTCTGAAAAAAACGATGGAGAAATGGGACGCTTTGTTCAAAAGCGCCCTGAAACGGTAAAAATCACTTTTCGTAAACTGACTTCTTGGGAAGAGCCGCGTCAAAGGAATCCAACAGGATGCGGCGTTCTGAGACATAAGCCTCATCCTTAAGATGCACGTCATTGATGCAGACAAGCTTACGTGACGGGTTCCGGAGATATTCCCCGATTGATGAAGCGGAAGATGTGGCTATGGAAAAGAACTTGCCGGAGAGACGTTCACGGATGGCCTTTCCCTGATGGTACATATAGTCCAGAAACAGGTACTGGTTCAGGTTATCCATAGTCCTGACCTGTGAGACGGTGGAGAAAATCTCTTTTCTCATCTTGGTGTAAACCTCCTCACAAGCGCTCCGGAACATAGGTGAGCAGATATGTTGGGGACGTATGAAAAACGGAGTGTGTCCAAGCCCGAGAGCCTTTCTCGCCAAACGGTCCGAATTCCTGCACTGACGCTTGTACATCCCGGTCGCGAAAAGATGGGTCGAGAACCCTATCACAATCTTCCCGTCACGGAAAAAATCCTCCTCACGGCAAGGTGACACTGGGAACATATCGTCATTGAAATAGATGAACCGTTCGTCCAGCTCCGGAATCCGGTGAAGGAACATCTCGATGGTCGTACTGTTGAATGTCGGCAGGAATTCCTCCGGGATAATGTCACTGTGGGTCACCACTTTCAGTCGGCCCGAGGCCCATTCCGGAACCTGTGTCTTACCGGAGACTACCAGATGGACATTCCTGACAAACGGCATAAACGTCTCCACGCCGCGGAGAAGATACCTCAATGTCCCCCAATCCCGGAACCTTTTGTCCAATGCCGGGATGTTCAATGCCCGTGAATATTCTTCCCTCCAAACAGGGTCAAGTCCGTTGACGTAGGTTATAACGACATCCATAAAAAAAACTAATCATCAAGAAGATAAACAGTAAGATCGTGAGTTTTACGCTCATTCTCGGGAGGCAAGGTCATATAGTCCCCGAACTCTTGTGACAGCCATTCGTCCCAACGTCTGAAAGCCTTGAACGCCGCACCCTCGAATTCCAGATCAACATATTCCTCGAACATATTCCTGTCAAAGATTTCCCTCGTGCCGTTGTATGTCACAGAGACGGTTCCGGCAAAGTTTGAGGTCTCGTAAGGGTACTTCAGCATCTCGGCATTGATCTTCCTCCACCAATATTCAACACCTCTCGCGTGCGCTTCAAGCTTTGAGAACAGCGGCTGATGGAAATTGAAAAGGTCGAATCTGGTGCCGCAGATGTTCAGCCTGTGGGACCAATGTGTCAGCAGGCGCTCCCTCTTTCTTTGAAGGACAGCGTCCTCAGGCTTTCCGTCAACCGGAAATATGTCGAGGTTCAGACCGAAATCATAGTCAAAACCTCGTCCTTGCAGGCTTTTGGTACGGGTGTCCTCAACCTTGGCGAAAAAATGGACAAAACGGTCCCCCTTCACCCCTTCCTTGTGGCAAAGGCATCGGTAACGAGAGTCTGGATCCTTGCCGAAGGTCGAGACAAAGCGTTCATAATCAGGACGTGGCATCAACAGGTCAATGTCATCGTCCCAAGGGATGAAGCCTTTGTGGCGCACCGCTCCGAGAAGGGTTCCGTAAGCCATAGAATACCTGATCCCTTCCTTCGCGCAGAAAGCGTCGACAGCCTTCAGGATGTCCAAGAGGTAGAGTTGAATCTCTCTATGTGATAATTTTTGCATTATAAGTCCAAAATATTGCCGGATATTCACAAATATAACTGATTTTTGCTAAATTTGCGTAATCTGTAGCGAACCGAGTATGCATTCTTATGTTTTTCCAGGAGACCTGGACAAGGAAATAGCGGCGGTCGGGTCACAGCCGATCCCATATATGAGAACCGATGAGTTCTCAAAAATCAATCTCGAATCCGAGAGAATCCTTCTGGATCTTATCCATTGCCAGGGAGGAAGGACAATCATCTACACGGGTTCCGGCACCGGTGCGATGAGCGCTGTTGTTGAGAACTACGTCAGCACGAAGGGTAAGGCGTTGGCGATCAACGGAGGCTCGTTCGGCAGGCGTTGGGTCTCACTCTGTGAATATTACGGAGTTCCGGTGGTTGACTTCAAGGTTCCCTTCGCCAAGGACATAGACTATGGCGAGCTGGAGCGGACCGTGGAGGCCGAGCGCCCCGATGTGTTCCTCTGCCAGCACCACGAGACCTCGACCGGCCAGATGTTCAACCTTGAGAAGATCTCAGGGATATGCCACAGGCACAATGTCTCATTGGTTGTCGATGTCATCAGCACATTCCTCGCCGAAGAGCTGGATATGGACGCGCTCGGAATCGACATCTGTGTCACAAGCACTCAGAAGGGCCTGAATATTCCTCCGGGGCTGTCGATCCTGTTCATCAGCAAAAGACTGGAAGGCTATGAATATGCCCACAGAGGCTACTACTGGGACTTCGATGACAATCTGGACAACCTCAAAAGAGGGCAGACCCCGTTCAGTCCGGCCACCCTCATCTACCTCCAGCTCAACGCGAGGCTCAGGCAGCTTCAGGCACAGGGAGGAGAGATGTACAACATCTCGCAGGTACGTCACAGGGCTGAGGTGTTCAGAAAAGAATGCCGCAGGTACGGCTGGACTATGCCTGCCGAGAATCCGTCCTACGCCATCACTGCCATCCAGACAAAGGACACGGCCGGGCGCAGGATATTCAGAGGACTGATAGAGCGTTACGAGACTTTCATTATGCCCGGCTCGCTTCCGGGATTCTACAGGATCTCACATATGGGACTTCAGACAGACGAGGAGCTCCGGACCCTGGCAGAGCGCATCCACTTAATCGAGGCTGAGATTGATGAATAAGGATATTCCTAACATAGGCGGCGACCGCCCGCACGGGAGGATTGTCATCACCTACGGTACTTTTGATGTACTGCATCAAGGGCACATCAATCTGCTGCGCAGGGCAAAGGAGCTTGGCGATTGGCTGATTGTGGGGGTGACCACTGACAACTTCGATCTTGAGCGCGGGAAGATGAACACAAGGGACAGCGTGATGAAACGTGTCCAGGCGGTCAAGGAGACGGGCTACGTCGATGAGGTGATCATCGAGGAGTACAAAGGACAGAAGATCGACGACATCCAGAAATACAACGTTGATGTCTTCGCGATAGGATCGGACTGGGAAGGCTACTTCGACTATCTAAAAGAGTACTGCGAGGTTGTCTATCTGCCACGCACACAAGGCATTTCCAGCACGATGCTGAGGGAGGAGCAGATCTCGGTGAGGATCGGAATGATCGGGACCGGCAGCATCGCCGGAAGATTCGTGCCGGAGGCGAGGTTTGTCAGCGGCAACACGGTAAGCGCGGCCTACAATCCCGACCAGGAGGAATGCCGGAAGTTCTGCTCGGCGAACGGAATACCGCTGGCGGCCCGGACTCTTGACGAACTGCTGGCCAACTGCGACGCCGTCTATGTGGCCTCCCCACACTACACTCATTATGAATATGCCAAAGCGGCCTTGCTGGCGGGGAAACACGTGCTGAGCGAAACGCCTTTCGTGCTGCATCTTTCCGAAGCCGAGGAATTGTTTTCCATAGCCGAGTCCGAGGACAGGACACTTATGGTGGCGCATAAGACTGCATATTGCCCGGCATTCAGACATCTTGTGTCTATGCTGAAATCCGGAGTGATCGGTAAGATAGTGGACATCAACGCCTCCGTAACCACCTTGACCGACGAGAAGTCATCCAAACTGGACCACGCGATGTTCGGCGGCAGTATGAACGAGAACGCCTGCTTCCCTCTCCTGCCTATAATAAAGCTGTTGGGGCGCGACATCCGGAACATCAACTTCTACTCGATAATGAAGAATGATGTAGATATGTACACCAAGGCGGTGTTCCGCTACGACAACGCCACAGCTTCATTCCAAGTCGGACTCGGGGCAAAGGCGGAGGGGAATATGGTAATATCCGGGACACAGGGTTACATATATGTCCCGGCCCCGTGGTGGAAAACGGACTATTTCGAACTTCGGTTCGAGGATCAGAATATGAACAGGAAATGTTTCTATCCATTTATGGGAGAAGGGCTTAGATACGAGATCAGAGAATTTGTCTCGCATATCCTCAACCCGGAGCAGAGCCTTTATCTCCTGACAAAGGAGGAGATCCTCGCAATGGCTCGTGTCCAGGAGGACTACCTTAACGGGAAGAACGTTTACAAACTAAGTTAGTGACAGCGATGAGACACCTCACACTTCAGGAGCTCCAACAATTCAGTCTTGATATACTCAAGGATGTCGCCGGATTCTGCGAAAGGAACAATATAAGATATTCATTAGGCTACGGTACTATGCTTGGCGCTGTCCGCCACAAAGGGTTCATTCCGTGGGATGACGATGTGGACATAATGATGCCGCGCGAGGACTATGAAAGGTTCAGAGCCATCTACAAATCAGAGTTTTACTCATTCATAGACAGCCGCAACACTCCCGACTGCTACATCGCTTTCGGCAGGGTCTGTGACAAGAAAAAGACCCTTGCGTCAAGTTGTATTCCATGGGTGCGAGAGGATGTCGGGGTCTGGATTGACATATTCCCGGTTGATAGGGTACCAGACGACAAGGACACTTTTGACAGGATCTATGATTCCCTCCTTCTGCTCATGAAGTTCAATGTCGGAATACGCAGAGTGCACACAATCTCATCATCCAGATTCTCCGTGAGGAAAAGACTGAAGATTTGGGTCTTGAAAAGGACTCATCCACGCCTTATCAAACGAAATCCAGCCGACATTGTCAAGGACATGAACACGCTCATCTCTTTGATCACTCCCAAGGAAAGCCATCATTGGTCACAACTTACATGTCCTGAGGTCGGAGCGAACGAATTCTATGCGGAAGATGAAATCAACGAATATGTCCGGATGGAATTCGAGGACACCGAGTTCTTTGTCTGGAAAGGATACGACAAAATCCTGAGAGACACCTACGGCGACTATATGACATTGCCTCCTGAAAGCAAGCGGAAGCCGCTCCAGAACTACATCTCGTTCTACTGGAAAGATTAATCAGGTCACTTCGACAGGCTCAGCGACCATCGACAGGCTCAGTGACCAGAAATAGTGACAAGAATGAATATACCGGATTCTTTATTATGGTCAGAAAAATCAAATTTCAAATTTTGGTAACGTGCAAAATTTGGAATTTGCTTTTTTTTCTGACCTTTGATTCACGAAATAGCTACCCACGCAGGTACTCCGCCGTCCAGGACTGTCCTTCTTTGATCATATCCTCCGGTGTGCCGGCGAAGACTACCTCTCCGCCATTGTCACCGGCCTCAGGACCGAGGTCTATAACCCAATCTGCAGCCTTGATCACATCCAGATTGTGCTCCACCACGATCACCGTGTGGCCGTTACGGATCAGGACATCGAAAGCCTTCAACAGCTTCTCCACATCATAGAAATGCAGACCGGTCGTCGGCTCGTCGAACAGGAACAGAATCCTTTCCTTGCGGGTTGACGAGGAGTCATCGTTCATCGAAAGGAACCAAGCCAATTTGATTCTCTGGCTCTCTCCACCGGACAACGTTGACGAGCTCTGGCCGAGCTTGATGTACGAAAGTCCCACGTCCACAAGAGGTTGCAGTCTACGTGCTATCTGCTTGGAGATATCCTCCGGCTGGGAGCCGAAAAAGTCTATTGCCTCCTGCACGCTCATATTCAGGATGTCGTCTATGTTTTTTCCTCTGTAGCGGACCTCCAGGATATCCGGTTTGAACCGCTTCCCGCCGCAAGCCTCGCAGACCATCGTCACGTCAGCCATAAACTGCATCGGAATACGGACGAACCCGTCCCCTTGACACTCCGGGCAACGGCCGCCGTCCTGATTGAACGAGAAGAAGGACGGAGTGTAACCGTTGATCTTGGCATATTGCTGATCAGCAAGGAGTTTGCGGATGTCATCATAGACTTTAAGATAAGTGACGGCGTTCGAGCGAGAGCTCTTCCCTATCGGATTCTGGTCCACATATTCAACCCTCGTGATCCTGTCAACGTTGCCGGAAAGTTTTCTGAATATTCCTGGAAGGTCACCGGTCTGGTTCAATTTGCGGAACAGCGCCGGATAGAGGATGTCCCCGACAAGGGAGGATTTGCCGCTTCCGCTCACGCCGGAAACCACGGTGAGCACACCCAACGGAAACTTCACATCAATATTCTTAAGATTGTGCTCCTGAGCGCCTTCCACAGTTATTGAATATGTCCACGGATGTTTTTCCCTGACATAGCGGGATCTCTTTCCTGTAATATATTGCAGAGTCAGCGAACCATCGATTACTTTCTCCGGAAGCTTACCGTCAATCTTGCCCTGGAAGACAATCCGGCCTCCGTTCACTCCGGCGTACGGTCCCATATCGATCAGAACATCGGCCGCGCGGATGATCTCCTCATCGTGCTCCACCACGACAAGCGTGTTGCCGATGTCACGGAGTTTGCGCAAGACTCCGATAAGTCTCTCTGTGTCACGAGGATGAAGACCGATGCTTGGTTCGTCAAGAATGTACATCGAGCCGACCAGCGAACTTCCCAGAGCGGTCACGAGGTTGATTCTCTGGCTCTCACCTCCGGACAGCGTGTTGCAGGCACGGTTCAAAGTAAGGTATGCAAGTCCGACATCCTTTATGTACTTCAGACGCGAGACGATCTCCTCGACTGCCTTGCGGACAATGGCGGTCTCGTAGTCTGTCAGCCGGATTCCAGTGAAGAAGTCAAGAAGCGCGTCAACGTTCATATCAAGGAGTTCCGCGATCGTCTTCCCGCCAACCTTGACGTACAACGCCTCCGGACGAAGCCTTGTGCCGTGACAGGCGTGGCAAGTCGTGCGTCCGGAAAAACGGCTCAGCATATACTTGTACTGGATCTTGTAGCGGTTGGCCTCAACCCATTTGAAGAACTCGTTTATCCCGACTATCGAATTATCGTCACCATCAACGCTTTGGCTGTCCCAAATCAGATCCTTGACCTTCTGGCTCAGATTGCAGTACGGCTCGAATATCGGAATCCCGTAGCGTGGAGCCACTTTCACGAGCCTGTCCTTGAACCATCCCATCTTCTCGCCTTTCCAGCAGGCTATAGCCCCATCGTAGATGCTCTTCGTCTTGTCTGGCACGACCAGATCCTCGCTCACGCCGATAATCTTTCCGAGACCTCCGCAGACCGGGCACGCACCCAGAGGACTGTTGAACGAGAAAAGATATTCATCTGGCTGGCGGAACGTCATCCCGTCCAGTTCAAAGCGGTTGGAATATTCCTCAACGGAATTGTCCTTGCGGAGGATGAGTTTGCCTTCGCCCACCCTGAACGCGGTGTCGATCGATGAGCGAAGCCTTGTCTGAAGGTCCTCCCAGTCGGTTTGCGGCCACGGAGAGCCGTCTTCCGAATATGGCAGACATTCTCTGAATATCGGCAGTTTCAGACGGTCGATCAACAAGTTAAGATGTTCAGGATACTCCCCTTTGTCGGCCATCTTCATAATGTCCTCAATGCGGATGATGCCATCATCGCCGAAGAAACGGGAATATCCTTCCTCCTTCAGCCGTAGCATCAACTCGACCTTGTCCTCCCTGACGGACCAATTCAGGTCGGCAAGAATATACGCCGTCCTTGAATCTCCGCTTAATATACTGGCCATCACGTCATTGACGCTGTGGCACTTGACTTCCTTGCCGCTGATTGGTGAATATGTCCGTCCGATACGGGCGAAGATTATGCGAAGGTAATCGTATATCTCGGTCGTGGTAGCTACCGTGGAGCGAGGATTCTTGACATTAACCTTCTGCTCGATGGCGATAGCCGGCGGAATCCCGTCTATGGACTCCACATCCGGCTTGCTCATCCTGCCGAGGAACTGCCTGGCATACGAGGACAGACTTTCCGCAAAACGTCTCTGCCCCTCTGCGAACAAAGTGTCGAAAGCCAGAGATGACTTTCCCGAGCCCGAGATGCCGGTCACCACCACCAGTTTGTTCCTCGGAATCTCAACCGTGATGTCCTTAAGGTTGTTGACCTTAGCCCCTTTTATGACAATCTTGCCGTCCTCTGCCATAGTTTAGTAATCGTAAAAAATAACTTGCATAACCTTTGGCAATCTTTTTGGTCTATATTCCTTTTCTCATCAGTTATGTGCCACCGGCACACTCCTTCTTCCAAAATGAACCTATCCTCAAAAATCTTTGCCAAATCTGCGGCAACTTATTTTTTTTGCCGCTTACTTAAAATTTCCAGAACCGCAAAATTACGAATAATTGTCGGCATTTGGGGAACTTTATCTCTTATTTACAGGGCAACCGCATCAAAATACCTCCTTCCTTTTGCATACGGCAATGCGGTGAAGACATCTTCACTACTATGCTAA
>CAKVCK010000017.1 GCA_934725575.1 uncultured Bacteroidales bacterium | reverse complement strand
TAAACGCGGGGATTAACAAAACCATTATTAAATAAAGTTTTATGGGTAAACGATTAATTACGACTCTGCTTGCGCTTCTTGCTATAGTCGCGCAGACATTCGCCCAGTCTGCCGTTTCCGGAAAGGTTACAGACAAGGCTGGTGAACCTCTGGTCGGTGTGAATGTCCTTGTGAAGGGCACGACCACCGGAACTATGACGGAACTTGATGGTTCCTGGAACCTTCCGAACGTGAAGTCCGGAGCAGTTCTGGTCTTCTCATCAATCGGCTATGCCGCACAGGAAGTCACTGTCGGCTCACAGAAAGTGATCAATGTTGTTCTGGCCGATGACTCGAATTTCCTTGACGAAGTTGTTGTCGTCGGTTACGGCACAGCCCGCAAAAAGGATGTGTCCGGAGCCATCGCAAGCGTGAACTATGGAAGCAACAAAGACATCGCCAACCTTCCTAACCCTAATGCCTTCGTGGCATTGTCAAGTAAGGTGGCCGGTCTTCACTATCTTCCTACCAACTCCGCTTCAGGCAGCAACCTCAGCACGATGACACTCCGAGGACGTAACACGATCCCTTCCAGCACAAAAGCGGATGCGGAAAGTACCAACGCTCCTATGATCATCGTTGACGGAGCGATTTTCTACGGCTCGATCCAGGAGATCCAGACCAACGACATCCAGAGCATCGATGTGATGAAGGATGCCTCCTCCGCAGCAATCTACGGATCCCGTGCCGCCAACGGTGTGATCGTCATCACGACCAAGAGCGGAAGATCAGACAAGCCTACTGTCAATTTCAACGCAGACTTGAAGTTCAACACTTGGGGCCGCAGACCAAGGATGCAGACCGATGACGACACGTTCATCGAGCATCGTTTCCTCGCTATGGTCGCCGCGAACAAGATCGCCGCCACCGAGGAAGTCACCCCGGGCGCAGTCTTCTCACAGCGAGAGCTTGAGGTTTACAAGGCGGGAACCAAGGTTGACTGGTTTGACGAGATCTCACAGACCGCTCCTTCACAGAGCTACAGCCTCAGCATATCCGGAAGAAAGAACGCCACTTCTTACTACATTTCCGGTGGATATGACAGAACCAGAGGTGTCCTCAAGGGTGACAACTTCCGCAAGTTCAACGTGATGTCTAAAGTGGACACCAAGGTCGCCGATTGGCTTACCGTTGGCCTCACCGGACGTTACATGGGTTCCAAGAGCTGGGGATGCACCCCTTCAATGCAGGCGGCAACCTGGATGAGTCCATATTCCTACACTCATTCCGAGATCAAGGGCTACGAGAACTGGATCAACTCCAACCCTACCGGAGAGGACAAGATCAACCCACTGTGGGGACGCGAGAACGCCAGCTACCTTTGGACTGACAACCAGACTGTTGGTTACAACATCGGTGGAGTAGGCTATGCCCAGATCGACTTCCCGTTCCTTCCAGGTCTTCAGTACAAACTGACCCTCAATGCGCAGCGCAACACCTCGCAGCAGGATCTGTTCAACAACCCTCAGCTTTACCTTGACACAAGAGTTGAAGACGATCTTGCGAATCCTTACAAATATGTTGGCTCGGCAAAGGGTTATGTGCGTGACTATCACACATCCAACTGGAATATCGACAACATCCTCACCTACACAACCGACATCAAGCAGCATCATATCGACGCTCTCGCCGGTTACACCCGTGAGGCCTACAATCAGGAGGCCATCAGAATCGACTTCAGCGAGTTTGACATTCCTGCCGCAGCCGACCTCGGCACCTATGGCCTTGATCTTTCCAACGCCAACAATATGACAGCCGCCCGTCAGCGCACAAGCTGGCAGCGAATCTCTTACCTTGCAAGATTGAACTACAATTTCGCGAACCGCTACTACCTGACCGGCAACTACCGTCGTGACGGCTACTCTGCGTTCGCCGAAGGCAACAAGTGGGGTGACTTCTTCGGTGCTTCGGCGGCCTGGACCCTAAGCAACGAGAACTTTATGAAAGATGTCAGCTGGCTTGATTTCCTGAAGCTTCGTCTCTCTTGGGGACAGAATGGTTCCAGCGCTGTCGCCGCTTACTCGACCATCGCAGGTGTAGGCAAGACCTACACATGGCTTGGAGAGCAGAGCGTCTATGCAATGTATATCACCGGCCTTGAGAACAAGAGCCTGACCTGGGCCACAACATCAAAGTGGAACCTCGGATTTGACTTCGCCGTACTTGGTTCAAGACTTGACGGTACTGTAGATGTTTACACATCGGCTACAACCGACCAGCTTCTCAACAGGTCAGTCCCTTATGTCTCAGGATTCCCTTCAGTTGACGCCAACGCCGGTAAGGTGACCAACAGAGGTGTCGAGATCACACTCCACTCCATCAACCTCAACGGTGACGGTGTCAACACACTGAATTGGGAAACCAACCTTACCTTCGACCTCAACCGCAACAAGATCGTGAAGCTGTTCGACGACAACAACAACATCGATGTTGCGGGTGTGACCAAAAATGGCTACGATTTGAGCTATGCTCTTATGCCGGGACACTCCATCACTTCTGCTTGGGACTACAAGCTTCTTGGAATATTCCAGAGCAAGGAGGAGATCGACAACTACAAGAGCTCTGACGGCACGGTGATCATGCCGGACGCCGAGCCAGGTGATCTGAAATTCGCCGACATCGATGATGACGGAAAGATTACCACAGCGGACAAAGACTGGATCGGAGACATGGATCCTCTCTTCACCGTCAACTTAGGCAACACCTTCAGCTGGAAGAACTTCTCCCTCTACTTCAGCTTCCGCTGGATGCAGGGCAATGACAAGCACTTCCTCGGCTACGACCCTCACGGATTCTCTATCGGAACGACCGACAACCAGCTTGACATCAACCCTTGGACTGAGAGCAACCACTCAGACAAGTATCCAAGGTATGGCTATGAGAACAAGTATGGTTACAACTACTGGAACCAGCGCAGCTTCCTGAAGCTCAAGGATCTCACTCTGTCCTACAACTTCAACTCGAAGCTCCTCCGCAAGGCGAGCATCCAGAACCTGCGTCTGTACGTTTCCGCCACCGACCTCTTCACCATCACTGGATGGTCAGGTCTCGACCCAGAGAATGGTGGTACTGTCGCCGCTGACATGTCAAGTACACGTTTCGGCTCTACCCCTACTTACAGAACAGTGTCTTTCGGTGCCAACATCACATTTTAATCAGACAGCATTATGAAGATCAGAAAATATATTCTTGCGGCTGCTGCCGCGATCGCGACGTTCGCTGTGACTGGCTGCGAAAGCGATAGCAAGTTCCTTGAGGAAAAGTCGTACACACTCAACTCAAAGACTTTCTACAACAGCCCAGCCGATGTTGAACTAGCAATAAACTATGGCTACGCCAGAGTTCAGTACCTCTTCCTTGGAGTAATGCACAACTCTTGCTCGTGGCTCCTTATGGGTTGTGGCCTTGACACATTCACTTCCACCGGAACGAATGGAATCGGTGGCGGAAACTGGGACAATGGCTACAATGCTGATGACGGTTTCATCGACCACTGGTTCAGGAACCAGTACTATGTCATCTACGACATGAACAAGGTGATCCAGACCATTGAGCAGAAGGATCTCAACTGGAACAACGAGGCCCAGAAGAATGAATATCTCGCCGAGGCCAGATTCCTTCGCGGTTGGTTCTACCGTAATCTGGCCGGTCTCTACGGTGGCGTTCCTGTGGTCACAGAACCTACTGAGGAACTTTGCCTGGACTTCCCGAGAAACACTCGTACTGAAGTTTGGGAGCAGTGCTACGATGACTTCAAGTTCGCAAGCGAGAATCTTCCTTTGACGGTTGCCGCTGCCGGACGTGTCACAAGAGCCGCTGCCGATCATTATCTCGCAGAGATCTGCAACACCCTTGGCAAATTCGATGAGGCTGTTCAGGCCGCGACACGTGTCATCGATGGAACAGACGGTGACTATCATCTTATGACCGCCCGCTACGGCGAGCGCAAGGACGAGGCTACCGACAGGTATGGCCACGCTCTGAATCCTTACTGGGATCTTTTCCAGGTCGGCAACCAGAATCACGAGGCTGGCAACAGCGAGGCTATCTGGGTCGCTCAGTACAACTACGGAACCTACAGCACCGGTGGTGGTGGAAACTCTTGGTGGAGGTGTAACTACAACCAGTCAGAGGCCGCGATCAACTCTAACTGGATTCGTTCCAACAACACCCGCAAGACCATTAACGGCAAGGAGAATGTAAGAATCTTCGGTGACGGTGGTTTCTACTTCGCCGACGGCAAGACAGAGGCCGGTTCTGCGCGTCCTGACTCTATCGGAACAATCGGTGTCTATGGCCCGACAATCCGTCCTACCAATTTCTTCATCTACAATGTATGGAATGACAAGAACGACTTCCGTGGATCGGAAACGATGCTCCAGCACAATGTTTGGCAGCCAAGCGGTGAGAAGACCTGGCCTCAGGCCATAGCTGATGTGGCGACCCTTTTCCCGTCCTACACTCTTACACCTGCTGACACAGTTGGTTACTGGCCTCGCCTTTGGAAGTTCTCCACAGACAAGCGCGGTACCAAGACATCCGGTCCAAGCTGGCAGCAGTATGATGTCGATTGGTATGTCGCCCGTGTTGCGGAGACCTACCTGCTCCGCGCCGAGGCTTATCTTGGCAAGGGCGACAAGGCAAACGCCGCAAAGGACATCAACGCAGTCAGAGAGCGTGCCGGCGCGGCCGACTGCTCTGCCTCAGAGGTAACCCTTGACTACATCCTTGACGAGCGCGCCCGCGAACTCTTCGGTGAGGAGCAGCGCCGTGTGACCCTCTCACGTCTGTCCAACAACCCTAACCTCGCCTCCCTTGGCTATGGCAACGTTCTTGTGGACAGAGTCAGGAAATATGGCTGGAACTACCCTAACGCCAACGATGGGATCAAGCGTCCGAACATCCACGACTATGACTATGTGTTCCCACTTCCTAACGGATTCATCCAGTCCAACACCGGAAGCGAGATTCCACAGAACATAGGTTGGGACAACGGTACATTCGACAACAGCAAGTAGTCTGACTACATTACTATAAGAAGAGGGAGGTGATTGGATTCGCCTCCCTCTTTTTATTTCAACATTCTGAACTCCAACTATTTCGCTTTCACAGTTATGTCTGTTCCAGAAGTGTTACGGAGAGTGTTGGCGATTTTGTGCCGGCTCACAGTGACCTTATGCTCCATCAACTCTGGAAGATTATAGGAAACCATCTGGTCAGCGTAGTACTCCAACGGATTCCTCTGAGGAAGGAGGAACGGCTTCGAGGCCTGTCCGTTTTCATCAATGTGGCAGATGAACGGCCTTGTGTAAAGTCCGTCTATTCTCCTGCTACTGAATACCAACCAACGACTGTTGCCGCTCCAGGAGTGATAACTGTCCACGTCCTCGGAGTTCGCCGCTTCAAGAGGACGGGTCTCCCCTGTTGACATATTCATCAACCAAAGGTCGGCATCCTTGTGCCAGATGGAGAAATTACCATATTCCTGAAGAGTGAAAACCAGGAAGCGGCCGTCCGGGGATATTCGTGGAAACGAGACGCTCTTGCCGTTGGCGGCGCCGTTGTAGAGGGTGTCCACCGAGTCACCGAAGGACGCGTCTTCCTGATTGAAGGCTATGCGGCAAAGGCTGTACTTGACTTTTGAATATTCCTGAGGCATCGGAGAGACAGCCTTGGCGGAACAGAAGTACAGACTCCGGCCATCAGGTGAAAAGGTAGGGAATGTCTCGAAGGAATCCTCCGAGCGGGTCAGAGGCGACCAAGAGATCTCGTGTTTGTCCACATCGTACAGCACGATGTCGGAGGCGCTGTCATAGACTTCGATACGGTTTGGATTGTGACTGAAGAAGTTCTGGCTCGTTGAATTGACAGAGAAGGTCACATACTTCCCGGAAGGATGCCAATAAGGGTACACCAAAGCGCTTATCGTTGAGTCGGTCTTTGTGTTCAGTTTCTCTACATTCCCGTCTATGATCATCGCCGTTCCGCCATAATCCGCGCGCGCGTGGAAGAGCATTCTGGAAGGATCTCTTTGGCAATAGGTATGGCAGTTGACACAATTTCCGCCTGTCAGCGAGTTCTCTATGATGGGAGTTTGCGAATATGTCTCCAGATTTCTCTGGTAGATTCCCATTTTCTTCCACGTCTCATAGCCTGGCGGTATAAGTCTGTAGGAGAGGTACGGATCGATCACGTCCGCTGAAACGCTGAGGATGAATGGTTTGAACGCCATCCACTTTCCGTCGCGTCTGACGGCCACAGTGAGTTTTACGTCCGAGCCTTTGCCCGTCTCCATCAACTTTTTCCAATATCTTGTCGGAAAAGAGAATAACCCCTTCCGTCCCTTGATCTGCCTTTCGCCGGAATTTCCATTGACGATCAGCACCGCCGGCTCGTCGCCAAGGTAGGAGAAGTTCAGCGGGGCGATGTTCGCCGGAATGGTGACTCCGGCGTAGTCCGGGAATATTTTCGGACACTCCTCAATGTTTCCTGAAACGCTTATTTCCTGTCCACAGGAGGCCAGAATCATAATTGACATCAATGATAATATTCCATTGATGAACGGCCGCTTCGATGGTCGCAGAGCCTGTCGGAGCGATGACCCTAAAGACGAAGTCATATTCATTAATTATCAGAAATTTGAGTGAACAAAAGATAGTACCAGAACGTCTCTCGGAAAGAGGCCATAGCGGATTTTGGGTTTCGGCTTTGCGCCGCCTTGCCGTATTTATCCCTGAAAGATTTGAACCTGGCCAGATTCTCCTCGGTCACTCCGTGCGCAAGAATCCAATCAAGGTCGTAGGCTTGTCTGCGCTCGACATCCTCCTGCGGCATCCCGTGGCTGACCGCAAACTTGACGTCCATTGTTGTGTAATAATCCGAGTAGAACAGAAGACATTCCTGCACCGGTGTCGGAAGAGTCCTCAAGGCAGGCGCTCCAAAATATTTCTCGACAAACCCTACGATGTTGTCCATATCCTTTGCCAACAGGAGGTATGAAAGGGCATATTCCATCGCCTTCTCATCGGACGGATTCGCTTCGACTATCCTGAACAGGTCATCCATCGGATTGGTGTACAGCACGAAAGCGTCCTCACATCCGAGGTCTTTCCGTCCATTGCCCAAAAGACTGTCACTCTCAACAGCCTTGTCATTCCATAGGAATGTCCTTTGAGAGGAAGCCCATTTCGAGAGAAGCGGAGACTTTTCCATAAGACGGATGTATTTTTCAGCCGTGGCGTAGGAGCCCCTCATAAGGTCGATCTGAAGAATCATTCCCAACATCGACGGAACATTGTCTCCGAACGCTTGGTTCGCGTTGAAAGCCATACCCTGCGCCGCGCCCATATTCCCCATAGCAAAGAGAATCCTGCCAAGCCGCGGCAGATCCATATCATTCTGCGCCTTAACGTCATTTATCAGTGACGCCGGTCCGTTCTGCCTGTATTTGAAAAGATCCTCGGCGAGGATTCCTTTCTCCGCCAAAGCCAGATTCAGATAATTCGCCTCGTTCTGCGATCTTACATCCCGTCCGTGCAGACGGATGATGCCGTCCCAATCCTCATTGGTCGCCAAACATTCCAACCGGTAAAGCCTTGTTCTGGCCTCGGACCGGGAAGCGCCGCCGAAATAGGCATAAGTTCCCAACATCGCCGCCGCGCATAGAAGGAATATGAAGCCCTTGGCGGCCATAGTCCCGACCTCCAGCCTTCGCGAGCAAGCGGCGATGAATATGCAGACTGACAGCATAACCCAGCTTACGTAGTGGATCTCAGGCATATTCATTATATTGACCTCGTAATACATCTTTGGAGTGAAGGCGTCGATGACTGAGGCAATCTCGCCTGTCTGGATCATAAACAGGCCGAGGACAAGGGTCAGTAACGGATAAACAATTGACAATAAAGATTTTTGGCGTTTTACGAATATGTCGAACAACAGCGCGCGTACAGCGAACAGGAGTGCGACGGAGCCAGCCAGAAAGAAAAGTCCGACCGTCATCAGGCATCCTTGGACCCAAGGTACGCGGCAGCTTCTGATCTTAGTATATTCCCAAAGGCAAAAGACAGCCGCAACGTAGGCAAGGAGTCCTTGGTAGAAACTATAATAGTCTAATAATGAGACAGCAAGAAAGGCGGAAGGCAGCAGGCACAGTGGGAATATTCCCCAAATATTTCTATTGGATCCATCCGCTGGCACATCGGAGAACCGCCCTCCTGTGCAGGCAGTCCTCTCCATAATTTTCCAGACCAACAATGCGTTCAGTCCAAGGATAATAATTGTGACCACCACCCCGGCTCCGGGAATGGTGAAGAACTGCACCAGAAACTTGGCGGCCAGTTCCGTCAGTCCGCCGGGATGCATCAGTATTCCATTGACGTACTCCCAGTCCAAGAGGAACATCTCCTGCAGCCCCCTGAAAGGCAGCACCCATTTCTGCGAGGAGAGAAAGCATATAAGGAACAGAATCGCACAGACAAAAACCGCGAAAGTCAGAGCGATCGTCCGTACGGTGTTTTTTTGAACTTTTTTCATAATGACTCTCGGCATCCTTCGTCCTTTCGTTTTATGCCACACAAAGAAACTGATTTCCGAGGAATAAAACAAATTCAATTTTCCTTGTGGCGAAAGCCCGTATTTAACGCGTGCCAAAATGGAAAGTACGGAACGCCACTTCTATGCAAAAAGGATTGCGCTTGTCATTTTTCAAAGTGTTTTTGTCAAATATTATCACAAAGTTCAATTCCGATAGTATAATTTTGCAACGTTTTGAACGAATTAACAACATATTGCATAATGACACAACACGACTGATAACAATTATTTCATCTCCCCCTTATACATTTTATATTCACTAAACCCCGCGTTTAGAAAACCATTATTTTTAAATAACAGTTTATGGGTAAACGTTTATTCACAGCTTTGCTTGCGCTTCTGCTAATCGGGGCGCAGGCGTTCGCCCAGTCCGCCGTGTCCGGAAAGGTCACGGACGAGACAGGGGAACCCTGTGTCGGTGCCAATGTCCTTATAAAGGGCACAACAACCGGCACAATGACAGACTTGGACGGTAACTACAGCCTGCCTCACGTGAAGCAGGGAGCCATCCTCGTCTTCTCCAGCATTGGTTACACCTCACAGGAGGTCAAGGTCGGCACCTCGTCCGTGATCAATGTAGTCCTCCAGAGCGACAACAGGTACCTCGACGAGGTCGTTGTCGTAGCCTATGGTACTCAGAAAAAGAAAGATGTGACCGGATCGATCACCGATGTCAAGTCTGATATCGTGGCGATCCAGAACACGACCACAGTCTCCAGAGCATTGGAAGGAGCGGCCCCTGGTCTTCAGGTCTCAATGGTTGACGGTCAGCCTGGCTACGATATGGCGATCCGTCTCCGTGGTGTCAGCTCCACAAACGGTGCGTCGGCAGCCGCCCTTGTCGTTATCGACGGTGTGGCCCAGCAGACCAACTCCACCTACGAGAACCCTCTTTCCCAGCTGGATCCTAACGACATCGCTTCCGTGACCGTCCTCAAGGACGCGGCCTCAACCGCCCTCTACGGATCAAGAGCAGGTAACGGTGTCATCCTCATCACCACCAAGAGAGGCTCCGAAGGCAAGTCCAAGATCTCCTTCCAGAGCCGTTGGGGATGGAACTCCATCGGAAACTACAACGTCAATTCCATCGACACCGCCGCCGAGTACTATGAATATGCCTGGCAGTCAATCTACAACTCATACCGCTACGGTGTGAACGGAACAGGTCTTCCTGGAGTCGACGCGAACGGCAACTACTACACCAACATCGCCACTCCGAACCACACGGACGAGGAGGCAAGGCTCTTTGCCAGCCAGCACTTGTTTGACTACAACGGAAGCGAGACCCAGTTCCAGAAGAACGCCCTCGGCAACAATATGGCCTACAACGTTCCTGGAGCGATCTACACCCCGACGGGATCAGGCTCGAACGCCTCAGCGACTATGAGCGGAGCCTATCTGATCGATCCTGCCACCGGAAAGATCAACAAGGACGCCAGGTTGCTCTACAACGGAGACGCGGCCGACATTATGTTCAAAAATGCTTTCCGTCAGGAATATAACCTCTCTGCAAGCGGCGGATCCGACAAGATCCACTACTACGCTTCCCTCGGCTATCAGGACGAGCCTTCATTCCTTATCGCCAGCTCATACAAGCGTTACAGCGGACGTATGAACGTCGATGCGCAGGCCCTCAAATGGTTGAAGATCGGTGCGAATGTCGGTTACTCAAAGACCAGCACCCGCGCCCAGGCCGGTAAGTGGGGTTCCCGTCAGATCGGTGGAGCCTACGGTAACGCTATGCTTCACGTGAAGGGATGGCAGCCTATCGAGCCGGTTTACACAATCGACGAGAACGGCGACCCTGTGCTCGACGCGAACGGGAACAAGATCCTGAACACCAAGAACGCCTCATACTCACCACTCGGAGTAGCGACCAGCCCTTACGGCAGCGACTTCAAGTACATCGCCGAGACCAACATCGAGCGTCAGGACATCTCCACATGGACCACCCGTCTGTTCGCCGATGTCAACTTCCTGAAGTACTTCAACTTCAATGTGAACTTCAATATGGACGAGTCCCACTGGAAACGTACTATGTACGTGAACAGTGTCGCCGGCCGCGGAACTCCTAACGGAGGATTCGGTATCAAGACCTACCAGCGCCGAATTATCAACACCCAGCAGATCCTTACTTATAATCAGGACTTCGACAAGCATCACGTTGACGCTATGCTAGGTCACGAGTATGAGGATTTGAACAGGGATGACCTCAATTTCGGCACTGGTTACGAGCTGATTCCGGGTTATGCCATCGCCGGAAACTTCATCGGCCGCTATGTCAACGCTGGTGGTGAGAACTCCACTACCCCTGGCTTCAGCACAAACATCTACAGGACCGAGTCTTACCTGAGCCGTTTCAACTACAACTACGACAGCAGATATTATCTGTCTGGATCCCTCAGGCGTGATGCCGCCTCCAAGTTCACAAAGGACAACCGCTGGGGTACATTCTGGTCAGTCGGAGCCGGTTGGCGTTTCTCGGAGGAAAGCTTCCTTAAGGAGATGAAGACATGGCTTGACAACGCCAAGCTGCGCGCCAGCTATGGTGTGACTGGTAACTCCAATGGTCTTACCTCTTATTATCTCAACCACTACTGGTACTACGCTGTCGCCACGTGGCAGACAAGCTCAAGCGGTACCGGCGTTCCTGCCTCAACCGCCATCAGGACCGGCAACGACTTGGTTCGTTCCGATCTGACTTGGGAGAACATCCACCAGTTTGACCTCGGCCTTGACTTCAGTGTCCTGAAGAGCCGCATCACCGGTGCGCTTGACTTCTATGACCACAAGACTGTCAACTCTCTCTTCAATCAGTCAGTCTCCCCTCTCGCCAGCGCCGGCTACACCACCGTTCTTGGAAACGCTGCCAAGGTTCGCAACAGGGGTTTCGAGATCGAACTCGACGCTGACATCATCCGCAAGAAGGATCTCACCCTCAGCGTTGGCATCAACGGAACACACTACCGCACCACGCTTCTGAGCGTCCCTGCCGACCAGATTCCGAACTACGACGAGACCATGGATCTCCCTAAGGGCTGTTGGACCGTCGCCACCGAGGATATGGCGCAGGCCGGAACAGCCAGCCACGCCGGACGAGGAATATTTTACCTCCGTGGAGAAGGAAAGGATCTTTTCAACCTCTATATGCCTAAATATGCCGGTGTGGACGAAAAATCCGGTCTTCCACTTTATTGGCACAGAGTTACTTACTATGATGTGAATATGAACGAGACCACAGGTGTCTACGAGCACGGAGGACGTTACGCCAACTACAAGGTGGGCGACAATGTCAAGACAGACGTGGCGGCTGACGCATCTTACTACGAGGTAGGATCAGCAACTCCTGATTGGATCGGAGGTCTTACCCTCAGCCTGAAATGGAAAGATTTCGATTTCAGCGTTGTTTCCGCTTACCAGATCGGAGGCAAGTTCTTCTCTATGGAGTACTCCCAGCATCTGTTCCGCGGCTCATCTATGGGCAGACAGCGTATTCCTGTCTCAAAGGATCTCGTGGGCAACACCTGGAATCCGGACAACACCGGTGCCTATTACCCTATGCAGTGGTTCCCAAGCTCAGGCGCAAGCAGTTATTATCTTGACGGATCCTTGCTGCCAGGCTCTCACAACTACACAGACATGAGCCTCTTTGACGCAAGCTACTTCCGTGTCAAGAACGTGACCATCGGCTACACCCTGCCTAAGAAACTCACAAAGAAAGTCAACATCAGCGCCCTCCGCGCGTTCGTCTCCGCTGACAACGTGTTGATTTTCTCTCAGCAGAAAGGTGTGGATCCTACTTTCTCAACAATCGGAGGAAAAGAGGTTGACACCTTCATCTACCCACAGATGCAGACTCTCACCATCGGTTTGAATCTTGATTTCTAAAATTAAACGCGAATAAACATGAAAACATATAAAAGTCTTTTAGCCGCAACTGTCCTTGGCTTAAGCCTTTCATCCTGCACATCGCTGCTGGACGTGAACAACCCAAACTATTTCACGGATGATGAGATGGCGGAGTTCATCGGAGGAAGTGAAGAGGCAGAGCAGCAGGTTCTGACAGGTCTCGTTGGTTCTCTGCCAGGTTACATCAACATCTACAACGCTGCGATCGCCGGTGGCTATTCCAACGCTTCCGCTTACGAATCCAATTTTGAGTTCCGCCGTTTCTGCCAGTCTGGCGACGTGGTTGAAGGCGATAGACTGAACCAAGGAACATACTCGACTTGGTATCAGAATCTTGCAAACAACACTTATTGGAGAACGGATCAGGAGATCCAGAACTATGGCTACTATCTCGCCCCTGTACTCAAGCTCGGACCCGCACTCAAGGCGCTTGACTTCCTTACCGAGGAGCGTGTCGAGAAGTATCCAAGAATGGGTTCCAGCCGCGCCCAGGCACTGACAATGAAGGCTATCTGCTACATGATGCTGATGGAGCGCTACACTGACCTTCAGGATGTGACCTCCACTACAAAGCAGGGCTGGCCGATCTACGATGCCTACACCTATAATGCCGCCAAGGCTCCGCTCTCGGTCGCCGAGACCTGGAATTGGATCAACACTACACTTAAGGAGGCTGTGGATCTTTTCCACGATTCCACGCTCGGAGAGAAAGGCTATACCATCGGTAACGAGGCTGCCCAGATTTACGACATCGACTGCGCCGTGGCACAGTACTACCGCTGCCGCGCCGCCCTTGACAGCAAGGACTGGAAGACCGTGATAGAGGCGGGGAATGACCTCCTCAGCCATTTCCCTAACCTGATCAACGCCGATGATTATGGTATGAAGGCAAGCTTGTTGGCCTCTGTGAACTCTCGCGCTGGTGTCACCGCATCCCTGCCTCAGGGAACCTCTTGGAACGGATCCGACTTCAACGCCACACAGAACGCCTTCTACAATCTGGAGAAGAATCCTGAGGCGATTTTCGGCGGTGCCAGAGGCTCATCCAACATCTTCTGGACCAACGCTGGTCTCAATGCCCTCAAGCGCAGCCCTTCAGGCTACTATCAGGTGGACAAAGGAATCTACGACGCGCTTTCGGATAATGACTGCCGCAAGGCTTGCATTCTCCCTGAGGATTTCGAGGATTTCCACGTTTACACCAACAACGGTGCTGACACGACCTGGTACCAGTACACTATGCCGAAATACACGTCTCTCAAATGGGCGGCATCCTCGGCTATCGGTTACAAAAACCACACGAACGAGGCCACCACATCCGACAACATCTACCTCCGTTCCTCAGCCGTCTTGCTGATGGTCGCCGAGGCATACGCTCAGGGTGGACAGGACGCTCAGGCAAAGGCATTGCTTGACAAACTGCTTGCGGCCCGCACAAAGAGCGGCGCCACCGCCATGACATGCGACAACACGATGCCTGGCAAGAGTGTTATGGAGATGGTCAAACTTCAGTGGCGCATCGAGATGTGGGGAGAAGGCGATTGGGCGTTCTTCAACCAGAAGCGCTGGGGCGTTCAGAACGCCCGTGGAGCGAACCATTGGAGCGAGACTCAGATTCCTGCAGAAGGCTTCACTTGGGAGATCCCTCAGAAGGAGCGTCAGGGCAATCCTTACTGGAACTAACAGTCATTATCCACAACTAGAATTATATTCAGATGAAAAAAATATTATTGACATTCGCTTGCGCTCTTTCCGCAATGGCAATGTTCTCAGCCTGCGACAAGGGTGAGGATGTGAAGGAGTTCAAGGATGAAAACGCTACCGTGAAAGCCTTGACAATCGAGGCTACCCTTCCGTCCGCACAGGGTGAGGGCATGAAGACCGCTTTCACAGCCAAGGATTTCCTCCGTATACGTTTCGCGAAGGCTGACGGTACTTCAGTGGGAAGAACCCAGATCCTCAGAGGCGAGGCGGCAGAAGGCAAGACCGCATCATTCAGCAACCGTGTGGCCGTGCCGAATGACGCTGAGACGGCTTTCGTCTATGTTGACAACAACGAGACCAATCTCGTGAACTATGGATCCGCTCCGACATTTGTGAATTTGGGCGGTCAGAAAGGTACGCTTGCTGATGCCATGGCGCATCAGGTGATTGTTGGCTCCACCCCTGTCAGCGGCCTGTCAGGAGGTAAGGGCTCCGTATCACTTGCCTACAAGACCGGTATCGCAAAGATCGTGGTGTCTTATCCGGAGGGGACCAGAGTCAAACCGGGCGAGACCACAGTAACGCTTGGTGGTGACGCACAGTACAACAAGATTGAACTGGCGCTTGATTCTCCTGAAAAGTCAAGCACGAAAGGTGCGATCACCGTTCCTGCCATTGTTGACACGGTGAAATGCACCGCCACCGCTTACGTCGCCATCTGGCCTGTAGGTGGAGAGTACACCAACACCAACCTCATCTCCCACATCCAGACTACCACCTACGGCAATGCCCTTGAGGTTACGAATATCGTGGCCGGCAAGACCACCGAGATCGCTCAGAGTGTTGACGCCAAAGAGTTCAACTATTGGATCGGCGACGAGAAATACACTGTTCCCGATGTTTATGCCCAAGTTGAGAGCGCAAGCAACTGGATCACTGTAAAGGATGGTGTCCTCACTGTCGAGGAGAACAAGACAGGCAGCGTGCGTGTCGGAAAAGTTGTGCTGAACAACGGCCACACCTACATCTTCACCCAGATCGGAGCAAACGACTTCAAGGGAAGCTGGACGCTTTACTCCAAGAGGTTCAATCCTAACGGTACAGTAACCGGTGGTGACAACAATGCGAACGAAACTGTGGTGACATTCGGCGAGCCTCTCAAGAAGGAGACCTTGACCGACGCTTCAGGCAAAGAGCACACCAACAACCTCGGTATCAAGGGATTGTACCTTGAATCAGTTCTAGATGCCTGCGTTGAGATCGACTACGAGGCCAGAACTGTCAACTTCGGTGTCTTCTTCGACCGTCGTGCCGCACAGTCCGCCGGAGCAGGCAAGTATTGTGTATATATCCCTGAATGCGCCGGTGTGAACACTTGGGGCAACTACAACTTCGCTCCTGGAGACAAGGCGTTCTCCGACTCCAACTACGACTGGCTCTGGTTCACGGTCAGCGAAGACCTGAAGACCTTGAAGTACCAGTACTATGGCGCTGGTCAGAAGACCAGCAACGGAAAGTATTACATCTGTGGTATCTCCTGCGTCAAGGCGACATCCGCCGACAAGTCTTCAATCGCCGGCAGCTATGACGTGATCTACCAGGCGAACTACAAGAACAGCAACTCTGACAGTATGTACTTCGCCAAGAAGTAATCCTGCTTTCAGCAACGTTATAAAAAGAGGCGACCGGAATCCCGGCCGCCTCTTTTCGTTCCTCTGACAGTGAACTCAATTACTCGAAAAGGTTATTCAAGGTCACTTCGTTCTGAACCACGCCGCTATATTCATTGGGCTTCAGGCCGTAGGTTGTGATGAAGACGAGGTGGAGAGTCCGGCGGAGTTTGAGGGAATCACGGAATGAGTTGATCTTGTTGTCAAGTTCCTGACGGTATCTTTTGGTGATGGAGAAAGGCCCTTCCCAGAATTTGATCTCACAGAGGTCAATGACGCGGTCAGCACGGCTTATCACCATATCAATCTGTGCGCTTTCCGATCGCCACGCTGATGTCTCGGTCATTATGCCTTGAATGCCAAGTGCTTTTTCTATCTGAATATGATGACACATACATAGCCTCTCGAACGCGATCCCAGCCCAAGCGCTATGAAGTGTTGTACCAATCTGGTAAGACCAGAACGGTTTGTCCGAGGTGCCATATTTCTTGATGAACTTGTAATAGAATATTGTGTAGAAATCAGTCAGTTGATAGACGGCGTCATTCTCCTTTTTGCCAAAGGCTTTATATTTCCGTATAATGTCACAATCGTCCAGATCTGACAGGATTGTGCTGAGGCCTCCGCCATCGGGGAGACCTGTAGTGGCGATAATCTCTTTTCTGGTCAGACCGGCGTTCCTGCGGCTGAGAGCCTCGATAACCTTCATATAGTCCTCGCTGTTCTCAAACAGAGAGGCGTACAAATTATCGAACTCGCCATCCAGTTTACCTTTTCTTTTGAAGAATAGGTCATCCACGTTCTGCGCGAGGCTTTTCCCTTTCTCAAAGAGGCTGAGATAATACGGGATTCCGCCCATAATCATATAACATTCAGCGATGTCCTTTTCATCAAGGTTTATCCCGACTGTTTTGAAATAGGCCTTACATTCCGCCAAGCTGAATGGCCTGAGATAGATTTTCCCGGTCACCCTGTTATGCAGACCGCCCTTGTTCCTGAGAATCTTCTTTGTTATCCAAGATGTGGCGGATCCGCAGACAATCAGCATAAGATCGTCTTGCGTGCATCCCCAATCATTCCAAAAGTGCTCGATGGCCACTACCAGATCGCATCGATTAGTGTACATAAACGGCAACTCGTCGATGAACACAACCTTGCGGCCTTTCACTTTTGAACTTTCGATAAGCGTCTTCAGGAAGCCAAACGCTTCCATCCAGGATTTTGGGTAAGGACAAAGGGGAGAACCTTGCTTTTTGAGGGCCTCACCGAAATTGACCAACTGTGCGGCCTTGTCCTTGACCGCAAGTCCGGTCACCTTGAAAAGGAACTTATTGTCAAAGAACTGGTTTACCAGAAATGTCTTTCCTACACGCCTTCTCCCATATACGACAACGAACTCTGATTTCCCGGAATCATACAACTTCCGGATCTGCCCAATCTCTGATTTTCTGCCTATTATCTTCATTATATTCCTTGATAACCTTGCGCAAAGTTAAAAAAAAATCGACTTTCCGCAAGGTTTAACTTTACAAACTCAGCGGAAAACCGGTAAAATTTAGACTTTCAGCAGAGTTTACCATCGCATAACATTAGGTTAATTAAACAAATAATATCCACATTACGTGACAGGTGAATGTCTTCAGATGAAACGAATTAGTTAAAGCAGTTCGTTGATAAGTTCGATTAATTCCCTTACGGTGATCAAAACATACTCCATTATTAACATTATGACAGCCCCGTTGCCGGATGGTGCAGGATATTCAGTATCTTTGCAAGGACCGCTGCGGCGAAAGTTTTCTGGCTCAAGGAGTTGAAGGGAGCAATACGCATCCGCCGCCTCAGTGACGAGCAGATAGAAAGTTATTTCAGCGATATGATTTCAAAGGATGAAATGCTGCCTTATCTTGAGGGCAGCGAACCGCAGGGCTACCGCAGGGGACTCAAAGAGGGACTACAACAAGCAAAAGACAAATGGCTGGCCGAAGGAATGGCTGAGGGAAAAGCCGAGGTGGCAAAGGCTATGCTTCTTGGCGGAATGCCTGTGGATCAGATTATGCTGTTCACAGGGCTGAGTGAGGTCCAGATTGAGGCGTTGCGATAAAACGCCGTGCAGAGCAAACGATTGGTGATCAATCATAAAAGTGAAGTCCTTTAGCCGGTGTCGGCTAAAGGACTTCGCTTAATATATTGCAGAATAAAGGCTTACTCTCCACTGGCAAGTTACTTCACCTTTGCGGAAAGGGAGTACGGCTTGTCGGCAGGTTTCTGGCCGCGGGCCTTGTTCGGCTTGGAGGCCATCACAAACTCAATGGTGCCGCCTTGAAGGAGGTCGTCGTGGGTGATGTAGAGCTTTTTGCACTCGATGCCGTTGCGCAGAACCTTCTTCACATAGCGGTTTGTGTCGCTCACGCCAGAGGCTTTAACCTCAAGGGTCTTGCCGTTCGGAAGGGCGATCTTGGCATAAGGAAGGTACGGAGCGCCGAACACGTACTGGTCGCTTCCTGGACATACCGGATAGAATCCAAGCACGCCGAAGATGTACCAGGCGGACATCTGACCGCAATCGTCATTTCCTCCTAATCCGTGAATATCAGGACGATACATCCTGTTGATGATCTCCCTCATCCAGTACTGCGTCTTCCACGGCTGGTTTGTCCAGGCATAGAGGTAAGGAATATGATGGCTCGGCTCGTTGCCGTGCACGTAGCCGCCGATCAGGCAGTCCTTCGTGATGTCCTCGTTCGTCGCGTAGGCATATTCAGGAAGATCATTGTAGAAGAGTTCGTCCAGCGCGGAGATGAACTTCTTCTCGCCGCCCATCAGAGCCATCACGCCATACACGTCCTGCGGAGCGTGGAACGAGAAGTTCAGCGAGTTGCCCTCGATGAAGCCCTCTCCCATAGTCTGCATGATGTCGAAATCCTTCTTGAAGGTTCCGTCAGCATATTTCGGGCGGGCGAACCCAAGCTCGGTGTCGAACACATTCCTGTAATATTGCGCGCGTGCGAGATATTCATCGGCCACCTTGTCATTACCCGCGAGCCGGGCGGTGTGCCAGATGGTCCAGTCGTCGTAGGAATATTCCAGCGTGTTGCTGGCGGTGGAGATCTTGTCGTAAGGCACATAGCCAAGCCTCATATATTCCCCAAGCCCGGCGTACCAGTCTGCCTTTGAGGTGGTTACCATCGCCTCAAGGGCGCGGTCGCGGTCGATGTCCAGCCCTTTGGTGATGGCGTCGGCCAGCACAGGGACGGCATGGTAGCCGCTCATGCACCAGTTCTCGTTGGCACAATGGCTCCAGACAGGAAGGAAGTGCAGCACGTTCTGGTCGTAGTGGGCCAGCATCGACTCCACCATATCCCTGTCACGGTCCGGCTTGAACAGGGCCAGGAACGGATGCTCGGCACGGTAAGTATCCCAAAGTGAGAACACTGTGTAGTTCGTGAAGCCGTCGGCCTGATGGATCTCGTGGTCGAGGCCTCTGTACTTCCCGTCCACGTCCATGTAGACTGACGGGTTGATCATCGTGTGGTAGAGGGAAGTGTAGAACATCCTCTTCTCGTCCTCGGTTCCCTGGATCTCAATCTGGGAAAGCTCTTTCTCCCAAGCGGATGTCGCCTCGGCGGCGATCTGGTCGAAAGACTTCCCGGAGGCCTCCGCCGCAAGGTTCTTCAGCGCCCCTTCGGCACCTGTGGCGGACAGGGCAACTTTCACGGTCAGCTCCGGGTTCCTGGAAGTCGCGAACTTGAACCAGGCCACCAGCTTGCGTCCGGCCATCGCCGGGAAGTTGTGGTACTGGTCGAACTTGCTCCAGCCTCCTTTATAATTGATCTTCTCGCGGTCCGCGTAGCCATATTCAGTGATAGGCTGCGAGAAGGAGATCGCGAAGTAGGTGTAGTTCGTGCGGGCCCAGCCGTTGGTGATGCGGTAGCCGGTCAGAAGGGTGTCGTTCCGCACCTGCACCTCCGCCCAGAGGGTCTTGCCGTCGTAGTTGTAGATCCCGTGGATGAGGTCCAGAATCACCTGTCCGTCAACGCCTTTAGGGAATGAATATTCATGGATTCCGACTCTGGTGGTGGCGGTCAGACGAGCCTTTACGCCATAGTCGTCCAGCGTCACCTCGTAGCGTCCCGCCGAGGCTTTCTCCGTGGAGTGCGAGAAGCGGCTGCGGTAGCCGCCGTCCGGGTTGTCCGCCGTGCCGGGGTTAAGTCTCAGCGCTCCCGTGGTCGGCATCAGGAGGATGTCGCCCAGATCCGAGTGACCCGTGCCGCTGAAGTGGGTGTGGCTGAACCCGACGATCGTAGGGTCTGAGTAACGGTAGCCGGCGCAATATTCATAAGTCCTCGGCTGGTATTTCCCGTTCACATTGTGAGGGATGGTGTCCGTGTCAGGGCTCAGCTGAACCCCGCCGAAAGGCACGCACGCCCCCGGAAAAGTGTGTCCCATACCGTCGGTTCCGATGAAAGGATCGACATAACTTGCCTTGGAGGAAGGCTGCTGCGCGGCCGCACCGACGCAGAGAAGCAGGAATATGCCTGCGTATAACCACTTAAAATTCATAGCCCAAATATACGCAAATCTATTGTTTTTTATGAAAAAGTCTCTAATTTTGTCTTTCATACTCTCATTAGAGAGTTTTAGTGCGCGACAGTTAAATCGGTTTATCGCCGATAGTGGTTAATAATTTAAAGGAATATAGCACTTTAATTAAACAACAAAATTTATAAAAAACGTTTATGTCTTTCAAAAAGATCGCAATGACGCTTGCGCTCATCCTGAGCACCGTTGCGGCCGTGGCCCAGACCAAGACCGTCAAGGGTGTGATCTACGAGGAGGAGACTGGCGAGCCTATGCCGGGAGCGACGGTCTCCGTCGAGGGTTCCACCCGAGGTGTGATGACCGACCTTGACGGCTCGTTCGAGCTGACCGGTGTCAAGCCTACCGACAAGCTAAAGTTTGAGTGCCTTGGAAAGGAGACTCAGGTTCTGCAGGTCGGTACTATGACCAACTTCGTCGTGAAACTCAAAAACGCGGCAAACGAACTTGACGAGGTGACAGTGGTCGCCTTCGGTAAACAGAGGAAGGAGAGCGTCATCGGCTCCATCTCCACGGTTGATGTCAAGACCCTGAAGGTTCCTTCCAGCAACCTCACCACCGCCTTGGCCGGAAACGTGGCCGGTGTGATCGCCTACCAGCGTACCGGTGAGCCTGGACAGGACAACGCCGACTTCTTCGTGCGTGGTATCACCACGTTCGGCGCGAACACCAGCCCTCTGATCCTCATCGACAACATCGAGCTTACCTCCACTGACCTCGCCCGCCTTCAGCCGGACGACATCGAGAGCTTCTCGATCATGAAGGACGCCACGGCGACGGCCCTCTACGGAGCCCGCGGAGCGAACGGTGTCATCTTCGTTACCACCAAGCGCGGCCAGGAAGGTCCGGCGAAGATCTTCGCCCGTGTCGAGACCTCGATCTCCGCCCCGACCGATGTCGTGGAACTCGCCGACCCTGTGACCTACATGAAGTCGTACAACGAGGCCATCTCCACCCGTGACCCTCTCGGAGAGTTGATGTACACCTACGACAAGATCGAGCAGACCGGAAAACCGGGCGCCAACCGCCTCATCTATCCGGCCAACGACTGGTACGATATGCTTTTCAAGGATTTTGCCACAAGCTACCGCGCAAACGTTTCAGCGCGTGGTGGAGGCAAGGTCGCGACCTACTATGTGTCCGGTGCCTACACCGAGGACACGGGTGTTCTGAAAGTCGATAAGCGCAACAGTTTCAACAACAACATCGACGACAAGAACTACACCCTGCGCTCCAACGTGGACATCAACGTCACCCCGACAACGAAGCTGGCTGTCCGCCTGACCGGTAACTTCAGGGACTATCAAGGCCCTCTGAACGGAGGTAGCGATGTCTACCGTCAGGTCATGCACTCCGACCCTGTGCTCTTCCCGGCCTACTACCCTGTGGACGACGAGCACGTGGGGATCCAGCACATCATGTTCGGTAACTACGAGGATGGCTCCTACATCAACCCTTATGCCAACCTTGTCAAGGGCTACAAGAACTACCAGCGCTCCCAGATGATCGCCGCCGTACAGCTTGAGCAGGATCTCAAGTTCATCACCAAGGGTCTGTCGTTCATGACATTGTTCAACCTCACAAGGTTGTCCGAATTTACAGTGAACCGCCAGTTCAATCCTTATTGGTACAGGCTGGATCGTTACGACTCCTACACGGGAGAGTACCACGTCAACCGCATCAACGAAAACGGAACGGACTACCTGACATATTCCGAGAGTGGGAAGACGGTGAAGAACACGATGTACTCCGAGACCCGCCTGAACTACAACCGCTCATTTGGAAAGCACGACGTGACAGGACTTCTGGTTTTCACCGCCAGCGAGTCCCTGACCGCCAACGCCGGCTCACTCCAGCTGTCCCTGCCATCGCGCAACGCCGGCCTTTCCGGACGTTTCACCTACGGCTACGACAAGAGGTATTTTGTTGAATATAACTTCGGCTACAATGGTTCCGAGCGTTTCCACAAATCCCACCGCTGGGGATTCTTCCCTTCGGCGGGTCTCGCGTGGATGATGTCCAACGAGAAGTGGTTCAAGCCGTTGACCAAGGTGGTCAGCAATCTCAAGCTGCGCTACTCCTACGGTCTTGTCGGCAACGACAACATCGGCTCAAGTTCCAACCGTTTCTACTACCTGTCGGAGATGAGCATGAACAACAGTGGTTTGGGAGCATCTTTCGGCGAGACCAGAAACGTGAGCTACAACGGTATCGGAGTCGTGCGCTACGCCAACGAGGCCATCACCTGGGAGAAGTCCTACAAGAGCAACTACGCCCTCGAGCTGGGTCTATTCAAAAAGCTCGACATCATCGCCGAGTACTTCACCGAGCACCGCACCGACATATTCATGCAGCGCGCCGACATCCCTAACACCATGGGTCTCCAGGCCGCCGTCTACGGCAACATCGGCCAGGCCCGCTCTAAGGGTATCGACATCCAGGCCGACTACAAGCAGGCCTGGGCCAGCGGCCTCTGGGCGTCCGCGAGGGCGAACTTCACCTACTCCACCGGTAAGTATGATGTCTATGAGGAGCCTACTTATCCGGAGTCCTACCGCCAGCACGCCGGCAGGTCGATCAGGCAGACATGGGGTTACATCGCCGAGCGTCTGTTCGTCGATGACGAGGATGCCGCCAACAGCCCTTCGCAGGCCGCTTTCGGTAGCCAGTACGGTGGAGGTGACATCAAGTACACCGATGTCAACGGTGACGGTGTGATCACTAACGCGGACATGGTGCCGATCGGCTATCCGACCTCCCCGGAGATCATCTACGGGTTCGGTGTGTCCCTCGGTCACAAGGGCTTCGATTTCTCGGTGTTCTTCCAAGGTCTGGGACGCGAGTCTTTCTGGATTGACGCCACAAGCGCCTACAGCACGAAGTACAACAAGTACGGAACAGCTCCGTTTGTCAACAACGGACAGCTTCTGAAGGCCTATTCCGACAGCCACTGGAGCGAGGACGACCGTGACATCTACGCCCTCTACCCACGCTACAGCGCCTACGAGAACCACAACAACACACAGGTCAGCACCTGGTGGATGAGGGACGGCTCCTTCGTCCGTCTCAAGCAGATGGAGTTCGGCTACACCCTTCCTCAGAAGCTTACCAACAAGATCCACATCGACAATCTCCGCGTCTACTTCCAGGGCAACAACCTCCTGTGCTGGAGCAAGTTCAAACTCTGGGATCCGGAGCTCGCCGGAGAGGGATTCAACTACCCGATCCAGAGGACTTTCAACATCGGTGTGAACGTGACATTCAAATAATCTTCGACTATGAACATGTGCAAGAATATTCATAAATCAATAGCGTCCTCCCTTGCGGCCGCGGCCTTGCTGCTGGGGTCGGCGGGCTGCAACGACTTCCTCAACGTGGTTCCTGACGACGGTCTGCCGTCGATCGAGACCGCGTTCAACCTCAGGTCCTCGGCTATCCGCTATCTGGCCACCTGCTATTCCTACATGACCCTTGAGGGTTCTATGGGCAACGACCCGGCCATGCTCGGAAGCGATGAGTACTGGGATCTTTATGGCCGTACCACGACCAACACCGCCGGCCGTGTGCCGTTCACGATGTCCTACATCGCCAGAGGCAACATGACCGCCAACAGCGTGTTCGCCAACGACTGGGCAGACATGTACAAAGGAATCCGCTGCTGTGACATCTTTGTCGACAACATCGGTAAGGTCCCGGACATGGATGAGACGGAGAAGGCGCAGTGGATCGCCGAGGTGACATTCCTCAAGGCCTACTTCCACTTCAACCTTGTCCGCAAGTGGGGACCGGTCCCGATTGTACGCGAGAGCCTCCCTATCGACTCCTCTGTCGATGAGGTTCGTGTCCACCGCAACAACATCGATGAATGCTTCGACTTTATCATTGAACTTCTGGACAAGGCGATGCCTGACCTTCCGCTCATCAATCCATCGGTTGATGAATATGGTCGCGTCAACAAGGCCATCTGTGCCGCCTTCAAGGCCAAGGTAGCGGTCTACGCCGCCAGCCCGCTTTTCAACGGCAACTCCGAACAGGCGGCTCTCGTGGACACAGACGGAACCACGAGGCTGTTTCCGGAGAAGACAGATGATGAGAAGCTTGTCCGTTGGACAGCCGCCATGGAGGCCTGCCGCGAGGCCATCGCAGTCTCCGAGGAGGCCAACATCTCCCTCTACGAGGGCGATGACATCACCTACCGCATGACAGACTCCCTCAAGACCACTTTGACCCTTCGCAACGCATTCAACCAGAAGTGGAACAGCGAGCTCATCTGGGGCAACACACAGCCGGATCCCAAAACAATGAATATGTACCACAAGCTCTGCATGCCGATCCTCAACGGGTTCACCGACATGCTCGGAGGCTACATATTCATCGGCGTTCCGCTCAAGATTGCCGAGCAGTTCTACACCGTGCACGGGCTTCCTATCGCCAACGATTCCGAATGGGCGAACATCAACCCGATGGATTTGCGTGTCGGCGATGACCAGCATGCCTACTACATCTGCAAGGGCTACACCACCATCAAGCTCAACTTCGACCGAGAGCCGAGGTACTACGCCTCTCTCGGATTCGACGGAGGCAACTGGCTCGGGCAGCTTGGTAACTTCAACGACCTCAAACCGGAGGATGTTCACTATGTGGCCTGCAGGATGGGTGGTACACATGCCAAGAGAGGCAACCAGACAGGTCCGGTGACAGGATTCTTCCCGAAGAAGCATTTCCCGATTCAGGCGACCTGGACTGGCAACAACACATTCACCGGCTCCGGCACCACATGGTACCCTTGGCCGATGATCCGTCTGTCCGACCTCTACCTCCTCTATGCCGAGGCGATCAACGAGGCGGAAGGCCCGAACGGAGCGCACAGTGATGACCTGTTCAAGTACATCAACGCCGTCCGTGAGCGCGCGAAGATCCCTGACGTGAAGACCGCCTGGGACACCTACAGCAACAGCCCGGGTTATTACAACACAAAGGTCGGAATGCGCGCCATCATCCACAGGGAGCGTCTCAACGAACTGGCTTTCGAAAGTCAGAGGTTCTGGGATCTTCGCAGATGGAAGGAGGCCGCCGCCGAGTACCAGAAAGGAATATACGGATTCGACATTGTATCCGCTTTGCCTGAGGACTACTACGTAAAGAAGTTCATCTATGAACAGAAGTTCGGACTGAAAGACTACTTCTGGCCAATCCCGACAAGCTACATTGAGATTAACCCTAACCTTGTGCAGAACATCGGTTGGTAACTTAAGAATCATCGCAAATGAAAAAAGTAATATTATTATCAACAACATTAATCGCATCTTTGCTGCTGGTTTCCGGCTGTGCCGAGGACAATCACGGCAGAATTGACCAGCTCGACAAGGACCTCCCGGCTCCACAGCCAGTTGAGGTCACCGGTGTCAAACCAACGAGCGGTGGGGCTGTCCTCTGGGTCAGGATCCCTGATGACAAGAACATAAAAGGCGTTGTCGCCACCTATAAACGTGGCGGAGTGGAAGTCGAATCCAAAATCTCCAGATATGTCGATAGCCTGGAGGTTGAAGGCTTCGCTGACACCCAGGAACATGAGATTCAAGTCTGCTCATTCAACATCAATGAAGATAAATCAACCCCTGTCACAGTCAAATTCAACCCTTTGAAACCGGCGATACAGACTGTCTCCCCGACTATCATTTCAGCCGCGGGCGGTGTCAAGGTGAAGATCACAGGCAATGAGAGCAAGGCGAACATCGCCGTCTGCATCCTTCGTGACGGGGATGTCAACAATGCCGGTAAGCCTGTCTCTGAAATCAAATGGAAGGAGGTCACGACTCTGTTCACGGCCAGTGACAGCATCACTCTAACAAGACGTGGAATCGAGCCTAAAGAGGCAATCTTCGGAGTCTATGTCAGAGATCGTTGGGGCAATGTGTCCGACACCCTGACCGCAGTGCTCACTCCGGCGCTGGAAGTGCAGATTCCTAAGTCCGGGTTCAAAGGTGCGTATCTTGAGGATGACAATGTCTTCTCTATGGAGGATGAACGCTCAACTTATCCTCTCAAAGGCCTTTGGGATGGATCCGGCGCATCTTCGACAGGCCACTTTCTGGCGGTTGACAAGGTTCCTATTCCTTGCTGGTTCACGATCGACCTCGGCTGTGTGGCTGCGCTCAGCCGTATCGCGACACTCCCGCGTATCGCTTATCCGGAACTTTTCGGTGACGCGCACCCGCGCAACTTCGAGTTCTGGGGCAGCATGAACCCTTCAGGAAAAGAGGGCAAGGGCGAGCATGGTTTTGACGACTCTTGGTTCTGCCTTGGCAAATTCGTTCAGTACAAACCTTCCGGCTATAATCCTGACGGTTCAGTCGGAATTGTCACACCGGAAGACGTGGAGGCATTCAACGGAGGCAATGATTTTGAGCTGAACAGCGATGAATATCCTCACGCCTATGATCAGATTCGTTATTTGAGGGTCGTTCTCACATCTTTCGCCTCCTGGGCGATGCCTGACGCTACTGTCGGTGCTCTTCAGTTCGGTGAGGTCACACCTTACGGTGAGGTTGTGAAAGAATCCTTATAATACTTAAAGACTATGAATATGAACAAGATAGCATTCAATATTCTGACAGTGCCGGTTTTGGCCGTTTTGGCGGTCTCTTGCGGAGGTCAGGATGAAATCTATAAGGAATGGGTCAAGAAGGGCGGCTATGACTACCCTGCGAAGGCCATTAACCTGTCCTCCGTCATCGGCTACCAAAATGTCATTGTCAATTGGGAAAAACCGATGGATCCGGCGGTCCGGACAGCCACTCTGTTCTGGGATAATTATGCGAAATCCATCGATGTGGACTATGCTGATTACCCTGATGGCAAGGTTTCCATAGAAGTTGGAGAGCTCGAGGACAGATCCTACACATTTGACATTGTCAACTATGATGATGTAGGCAACAAGTCCCTTGCCGCAGAGATTACGGTCTCTCCGTACGGAGATGGCTGGATGGTCTCCCGCTCCGAGCGAACTGTCACTTCCGCAAGGATGGAAGGCAGGGACGCAAAAATCGTGATGTCCAAGGCCACCGATGAGATGGTCGCTACAAGATTCCGCTACAAGAACCTTCAGGATGAGTGGGTTGAAAGCGAGACTGTCCTCAAACCAGGAGAGAACGAAGTCACTTTCAAGGATGCCATGAAGGGCAAGAGATTTGAATATTCTTCCTCTTTCTGTCCTAAGGCCGGAAAGGACACGGTCTGGCGCACTTGGACAAAGTCTGTTGACGGCATCTCCTATCAGATTGACGGCAGCCGTTGGAATGTTACCGCCACAAACGGACAGGATTTCGGAATCAACACTCCAGATAAGATTTTTGACGGCAGGTATGATCGTCCGGCATACAGCTGGCACAGCTCCAAATCTGATAATAACAAACAAGCATTCCCAAAAATCCTTTCTGTTGACACTCAGACTTCCGCCGGAGAAGAGTTCGCTTTCACGGGATTTACCTTCTGCGAGAATAACACGGCGGCATCACTGCGTTATATCAAGGATTACACAATCTATGTCGGTTCATCCTACTACAATCCTGATGATGCTGATTATCAGAAGAATTTCGGTATCCCGTTCATCGGCGGGACACTCTCCACATCTGCGGACCAATATTCAGTGAATGTGACCCAGGGCGCCACCGGCCGTTACATGGCTATTGTGTTCAAAAATTCTTGGAACGCCGAAGACGGCTTCATCGATCTTTGGGAGCTCATTCCTTACGGTTATATCCCTTCGTTGGCTGATTAACGGCGGACCAGATGAAAATGTATCATTCAATACTACTCTCGGCTCTTGTGCTTCTCTCTGCGGCTGCATCCTGCAAGGAGAAGCAGGAGCCGACTCCTGAGCCGGAACCGGAAGTGAATGCCGCCACATTCACGGCCACGCTTGACGCTTCCGCGGCCACACCGTTCAAGACATCCTGGACGGACGGTGACGCTATTCATCTCATCGGAGTCAAGGACGGCCAATCCACATCCGAGACCATCACCGCCTCCTCCGTGTCTTCGGCAAGCGCTACCTTCACATCGAAAGGAAGCATCAAGGAAGATTGCGATGAATATTACGCGTTCATTGCGGAGACCGGTGTCAGCGGATGTGATCCCGCTTCCTCTTGGACAGTCTCGTCATCGACCTCGTCAACCCGTTCAATCGCCGTGGCAAAGTGCGGCAAAGGCTCTTCAACCTTGAGCTTCAGGAATATATTCTCGTTCCTTAAGGTTGAGGTCTCCGACGCTTCCGTCAAGTCCATCGAACTGAAAGGCAACAACGAGGAAGATCTGAACTACGATGTCACGGTCTCGACTTCCGACTATTCCGTTTCCTTGGCCTCAAAACCTACGTTCGAGGCACAGAAAGTCATCAAGGTCAATGTCGGCGGGTCTGGAAACTGCTACATCAGCCTTGTGCCGGGAACCGTACTTGGACAGGGTTACACCGTCACCGCCTATGACGCTTCGGGCAAGGTTGTCAGCAAGTCTGTCTATTCCGACAAGCTCACAGTCCCGAATGGAAAAGTCATGGCAGCCGGAGAGCTTCAGCCGGAATCGGTTGAGTTCACCGCCTCGTTTGAGGACACTACGACTCCGGAATTCAAATCCACTTGGACAGACGGTGATGTGATAGAGGTCGCTTGTCTCGATGGCGAAACACTTGTAACAGAAACCATCAAGGCCACAGACATATCATCTGACGGGCGTACCGCCAAGTTTGTTTCCAACGGTACTCTTCCTGCCGGAGCCTCCGGTTATTATGCAATGATTCCTGGCACGGGAATAGACGGCTGCCAGAAAGCCAACTGGTCAACCAGCAACCTTGACGGCAACACCATTGAGAAGCCGACTGTCACCGTGGCAAGCTGCGCGGACGGTTCCGGCACGCTTGCCTTCAAGAACATATTCTCGCTCCTCGCTTTCAAGGTTGACGAGCCTGCCTCTTCATACGTGGTGCTCGAAGGCAACAATTCTGAAAGGATCAGCAAGAATATGCTAGTGTCTTTCTCCAGTCAGAATGTCAACGGCAACACAACCCCCGCGTTTGAGTCCACGACATCCCTGAAGAAGACCATCGAACCGGATAAGACCTATTGGTTCGGGCTTTACCCTGGACTTAAACTCTCAAAGGGATATACCTTGAGGGTTTACAACAGCGCCGGAAAGGAGATCGGCTACTCCAAGAACAATTCTTCGCTTACAGTGGAGAAAGGGAAGATCTACAACGCCGCCAAGTTCGTCATAACAAAACCGACGGACAAGACAAAGAACTTTGACGCAAGCAACATTGTCCTTTCGCTTGGTGTGGTCAGCGATGTGCACGTCAACCAGCAGGCACAGGCGAACAAATGGAAGTCCGCTCTCCAGCAGTTCAAGGCCAAGGCTCTTGAGAACGATTCCAACGGAATGGCCGGAGTCCTTGTGGTAGGTGACCTGATTGATCAGCCGAGCAACAATCAGTTGAGCCTGTTCAAATCGACCCTCGAATCAGAGATTGACGTGAAGAAGACTCCGATGATCTACACGATTGGTAATCACGATGTCCCTCGATATGCCTGGGCCTCCACAATGGTCTCGGATGTCGCTTATATGAGGAATATGTTCGGAAACGATTATTTCCAGACAGACCAGGATCAGGAGATGAGGACAAAGTACGAGGCCCGTCACTGCGTAATCGGGGATTATCACATCCTGTGCGTCTCTCCGAACGGAGACCAGCCGATTGTCTATGACCCGACGGTCGTCACTTGGCTTGACAACCAGTTGGCCGCCATCACCTCGGCCGAGCCTGAGAAATATGTCATCGTGCTCACCCATCCGATGATCAAGAACACCGTCTATGGCAGCCGTCTGGGCGAGGAGGGTGGAATATGGGAGTCCACACTTTCGCATTACTGGGCGACCGATGCGTTGACGCCGGTACTGAGGAAATATCCTCAGGCGATTGTGTTCGGTGGCCACCTCCATTTCCCTCTGAACGACCCTCGCAGTGTATGGCAGGGCGATTTCTCCGTCTTCGGATGCGCTTCTGTACGTTATATGGCGCTTGAGAACGGCAAGTACGAGGATATGTCCAGCGCCACCGTGATGAAGGACTGCAACGACTTCTCGCAGGGCAACCTGCTCCAGTTCGACGCCAGCGGCAACATGCGTGTGCTGAGGATGGACTTCTACAACAAAGGTGTCATCGGGGAACCTATCGTGTCCTCTTATCCGACATCCGACAAGGGGCACCTGACGAAATACAATCACACGACACTCAGCCTTGCCAACGCGGCTCCGTCACTGTCAACGTTAAACGTTGATGTTACAGATGGAATCGCCACGGCTAAGTGGGCCGCCGGCACGGATGACGAGTTCGTGCATCATTACGTGCTCACCCTCAAGAAGGGTGCCGCTGTCGTGACGACCATGAAGATCCTCGCCGACTTCTACAAGAGCGCCAAGACCTCCGGGATGAGGAAGGAGTGGACCCGCTCACTCGGCAACGTCACGGATGGGACTTACGAGCTGACCCTTGAGGCTTTCGACTCTTGGGACGCAGCCGCGAAACCGCTCAAGAAGACTTTTCAGGTTGGTTCTACATCCAACAGTCTTTGGACAAATGATGAGGCTGGAAGCAAGTCTGTCTCCGGAGGCAGCGGCAACGCTTCGGAAGATTGGCTGACATATTCCAATGGCACGCTCTCTTGGACCGCCAACACCACCGGCAAGCCAAGAACGGCGACCATCACCCTCCCTGACGCTACTGAATATTCAGTGACCCAGATCTCGGCGGATGATTTCAAGGGCGGTTGGACATTGTACTCCAAGTTGTTCGACCCGAACAAGACCCTCGGTAAAGGCAACACCCTTGGCTATGCCTCCCCGTTGACTTTAGGCGAACCTCTCAAGACCGAAAAATTGAAAGACGCGTCGGGAACGGAACACACCAACAACCTCGGTGTCAAGGGACTTTATTTCAACGCCGTGATGGATGCCGTGGTGGAGATTGACTACGCCGGGCAGTCAGTCAACTTTGGGGTGTTCCTTGACAGACGTGCCGCACTTGATGCCGGGGGCGGAAGATTCGTGTCGTTTCTTCCCGAGTTGAATCAGACAAGCGGATGGGCCGCCGGGAAATATGTATTCGCTCCGGGAGCAGGGGTTTTCTCCGCCAGCGATTACGAGTGGCTGTGGTTCAGCGTGAGCAAGGACTTTAACACTTTAAGGTACGTGTTCAAGGACAAGGGACAGAAAACCTCAAAGGGTAACCACTACATCTGCGGCATCTCCTGCGTGAAGGCGACCTCGACGAGTGCCACCACTTTGGCATCTGGCTATGACGTGATCTATCAGGCCAACTTCAACAGCAGTGACACTGATGGGATGTACTTCAAAAGAAACTAAATATTAATCTCTAATCACAAATTTTATTCACAATGAAATCACACTTGTTAACACTGACCGCAGCGGTTCTCGCGATTTTCGCGTTTTCCTCATGCAAAAAGGATCCCGGCTACGGCGATCCTGCAGTTAAGGTTAATCCGGGTGAGCTGAATTTCAAGGTGGACGGAGGTTCCGAGACAGTGAACCTCACCGCCACGGTCGAATGGACCGTTGAGAACTCGGTGTCCTGGGTTAAGGTTGAACCAATGGCGGGAGATCCTTCCAAGGAACTCCAGCCTGTGAAAGTCACCGTCTCAAAGAACGAGGATGTGGAACGCACCGCCACCGTCACATTCAAGCAGACCGACGGTGCCCTCACCGCGAAACTCACCATCAATCAGGAAGCATATATCCCTGAGGTACAGACCATCGACGTTTCGTCGATGAGCAAGTTGGCGAACATCTACAAATACCAGCGCTTCCAGCTCACCGGAGTTGTGAAGAGCCTCAAGTCCGATGGCTCGTTCAACCTCGTTGACGGCACCGGCTCCGTTCAGGTCGCAGGTCTCAGTGCCTCTGAGGTCGCTTACGGCACCCAGGGCGGCAAGCTTGACAATGTCAAGGAGCGCAGCACAGTCACGATCATCGGTTACTATGAGGGCGGCAAATTTGTCTATGCCTACCTTGTGAAGTATGAGGAATATTCAGAGCCAAGCCCTGACACGGCCGCTACGAAGGCATTCCCTTACACCGCCGACTACAAAACCGCCGAGAACGGGGTGGTTGTCAACAATGCGATATTCCCTTATGCGTTTGACGCACTTTGGTCTTGGAGCGCCTCGACAGGTTGGAGAGCTTCCGGCTACAAGAACGCCGACTACACAACCGAGGCCACTCTCTACACAGAGAAGATTGACCTGAAGAACGCCGAGAAGCCTATCCTTGTGTTCGATCACATCGTCAGAGATTTCGCCGGCATCGAGCTTGCAAAAGAGCAGACTTCCCTTTGGGTAAGAAAGGATGGAGGCAGTTGGAATCAGATAGCCATCACATTCTCCTATCCTGATGAACTCGGTTCAGAGGTGATGACTTCCGAGGAGATCAAACTTGACTCTTACATTGGTTCTGTAATCCAGATCGCTTTCAAGTATGTCAGCGACGAGAGCAAGAAGGCCGGTACCTGGCAGATCCTCAAGGTCGAGGTAAAGAAGAGCGAGGAGCCAACCCAGCCGGACAACTCATCCGGTACAGAGGACTATGACAAACCGGGTTGGGACTGGAACAAGTAATCCTTAATTGAATACAAGATGAAAAAGACTATAAAAATGCTTTTCGTGGCCGCTCTTGCGATAGCTTCAGCGGCTTGCGCCCGTGAAGAGGTTCTCGATGGCGGGCAGACCAGAGGAGAGCTCAGGACTTTCACCTGCTCCTTTGACGAGGAGACCCAGACAAAGACCGACATCACCAAGCAGGGTAAGACAGTCTGGTCAGAGGGTGACAAGATTTTCGTCACCAACGGAACAGAATCAGACACCCTTACGGTTGACTCCAAGTTCGCCGGTCAGAGATATTTCGAGTTCAGCACCACTCTTGAGGGTAAGATATATGTTGTCTATCCTTGCACCGCCGCCAAAGGAGTCGAGGACGGGAAGTTCACTCTTGAGGTTCCGAGCAACCAAAATGGATTGTTCGGCAGCGCCAATATCGCTTGCGCCGTCGCCGAAGACCGCTATGTGAAGATGAAGAACGTCACGTCAGTCCTTCGCTTCAAGGTTTCAGCCGATGCCGCAGCTGCGGTGAAGGTTGTGTCTATCAACTCTGTGAACAACAAGGTTTCCGGACTTTTCAGTGTTGACATGACATCAGGTTCTCCTGTTGTCAGCACAATCGAGGGTAACACATATTCATCAGATGTCACTGTCGCTGTCGATGGAAACAATGGTAACGCTTTCTATGCCACCGTCATTCCTGGAACTTACACGGCAGGTTTCACTATGACCGCCGTTACACTTGACCTTCACAACGCCAGTGAGAGTAAATCCACGGTTTCCGACAAGGAACTGGCTGTCAATGCCTACTATGATCTCGGAACTATCGGTGATGCTCTTAAGCCACTTGCCGGAGAAGGCACACAGGGTAACCCTTGGCAGATCTCCAGCCTTGCTGACTTCCTTGCTTTCGCTTATTATGTGAACGACGGTAACAATATGAAGGATCAGTATGTGAGACTGATGGAGAACATCAAGAATGTAACCACTCCTGTCGGTTACTACGATGCCTCCATCAATGTCAAGAAGCAGTTCATCGGTGATTTTGACGGTAACGGCAAGACCGTAAGCCTCAACATCAACCAGACAGCCAGAAAATCCTGCGGACTCTTCGGAGCCATCGCTGAGGGCGCCAACATCCACGATGTTACTGTAGAGGGTACTGTCAATTCAACATTTGATGACGCTGCCGGTGTCTGCGGTCTCGTCAATGCGGATAACGGTGCTAAGATCACCAATTGCGTCAACAAGGCTAATGTGACATCAACAAGCAGCTATGTCGGAGGCATCGCCGGTTGGGTGGATTCCAAATCTAACTTCGCTATTGATAATTGCTCAAACGAGGGAAACATCAAGGGTGGCCGTTCTGTAGGAGGTATTTGCGGTTCTGTCAGGACAGGAAACATCACTAATTCAAAGAATTCCGGAGCGGTTGAAGCCACTTTGACCAACAATAATATTTCTGACAAGGGCGTTGATTTAAATGGAGTCGGCGGTATCGTCGGCTTTGCGAATGGCTCTTTTGTAAGCCGTTGCTCCAACTCCGGAACTGTCACTTGTGTCAACAAGGGCGGCGGTATCCTCGGACACGGAAGCTGGTACACTGTCTCCTATTGCTCGAACACTGGTACTGTCTCAAGTAACGGATTCGGAGTCAATGGTGGTATTGTCGGATCCGCATGGGACAATGCAAACATCCTGAATTGCCAGAACGATGGAGAGGTCAAGGGCACATTCAAATCTGGTTGGACCGGCGGTATTGTCGGTTCTGCAAGGTCGGCCGGCAAGACAGGAAAAAGAGTCATCGCGATCAAGAATTGTGTGAACAACGGTAAGGTCAATGTCGCCGGTACCGAGGGCAGCACCCAGGGTGTAGGTGGTATTGTAGGTCATACCTGGTCTTACTCAAATGCGCCGAACAGGGTTGAGATTTACTATTGCACAAATAATGGTGATGTCACTGTGACCGGTAAGGAAGGTGGTTCCGTAGCGCAGTCTGGTATTTATGTAGGTGGTATTGTAGGTCAGTCCTATGATAATAACAATTGGACTGCGATTCCGATTTACACCTGCCTTAACACTGGTAAAATTCACGGTGGTCAGTTTGTCGGTGGTATTATGGGTTGTTTTGATGGAAGAGGCTCAAAGTCTCGTACTGACATCAATAACTGCGAAAACCGCGGTGAGATCATCACAAATTCAGACAGAGCGGGTGGTATTCTTGGCGGCGGACGCACCAATCAGACACAAGGAGGTTGCGGATCTCGTCTTGACAATTGCCTGAATACAGGTGCTGTCAAATATGCGAATGCCGAAACAGCAAAACCTTTAGTAGGAGGAATAGCAGGTGCATTCAGTGGTGGACGTATCTACAATTGCTACACAAGTGGAACCGTTACACCTGTTTCTGGTTCACCTGTAGAGAATATAGAACTCACTTTAGGTGCAATTGCAGGTAAGTCTTTGAATGCCAACGCTGAATGCTCATATTCATACTATCTTGAAGGTGTGGCCGCGAATGCGATTGGCACGGAGTCAGCCAGAAAGGTTACAGAAGGTACAGTCTGCTCAGCGACCGCTGAAGGTGTCTTGGCTGCTGCGGTTAAGGTTAATAACGTAAGTTGCACCAATGTTGTTGATGCTCTTAACGCTATGTGGCCGACAAACGACTTCTATTATGCTTGGACCACTGGACCTAAATACTCTCTTACCGGCAAGGTCAGCATCGGCGACGGCCTTGACCTTGGCAACGGTGGTAAACTTTAATCTTGGAGGATAATACTATGTACAAGAAAATATTGACAATATTCGCTCTCGCCGCTTCGCTTCTCGCCTGCAACAAGGTTGAGAACGAGGTCGTGGCTCCTGAGAACGGTGCGAAGACATTGACGATCACCGCAACACTTGGAGATCCGGCCACCCGCCTTTCATATTCAGAGGCTACGGACGGTAGCTACAAGGCAAGTTTCAACAACGACGATGTGGTTTGGGCATACTTCGCCAAGGCTGACAATTCGGTAGCCGGTCCGGTGACGAAACTTGCCATCGATCCAAAATCTATCTCTTTTGACGGTAAGACGGCTTGCTTCCGCCAGCCCGCTGTGTCCATCCCTGAAGGTTCCACAAAGATCATCGCTTATCTTGCGAACACCGCCAACACCACGAACTTCGATGGTGGTGACGACATTGTGTCCGACATCAGCTCACAAGCCAACCTCACCGCAGCCCTGAACAATCAGGTCATCTACGGAGCCGTTGACTTCAAGGATCTGACCTCCACTGACCCTGACGCCCTTGCCGCCAGCATTCCTTTCTCCTACAAGACAAGTCTGCTGAAGTTCAGCCTCGCTCTTCCGGAAGGAACTGAGGTTGACCCGAAGGCCGCCGTCTCTGTAACACTGTCCAACGGCAAGATGCACAATAAACTCCACATCTCCGGTGGCGTTCTCGGCGCCAAGAGCGAGGAAGGTGAGCTCAAGCTCGGCGCGACCATCGCCAACAACATCATCTCCGCCTCCGCAGCCGTCTGGGCCGGTGATGACCTGACCTCCAAAATTTTCGTGAATATCGGAGAAGAAACTTTCGTCGCTGACTTCAAGCCGGCCGCATCTGTTGTCGCTGGTAAGGTTTACACGGTTGAGAGAACTCTCGCCAAGGTTTCTATGGCAAGCCAGTGGATCTCTGATGAGGCTGGATCCATTGATTTCCCTAATGGTGGTTCCGCCGCCGTTTCCGAAGGATTCCTGTCCTACGCTAATGGTAAGATTTCCTGGACCAAGAACGAGACCGGCAAGCCTCGTTCCGCCAAACTCATCTTCGCCAACGGCTCCACCTTCGAGGCTCTCCAGATCGGTCCGGATTCCTTCAAGGGGACCTGGTCATTCACTACCAAGACATTCGCTGGTGCCGGCTCTTTTGTGCCGAAAACAGATCCTTATACATTCGAATCTGTCACTTTTGGAGCCCCGAGAAACACAGAGGCTCTCAAAGATGTTGACGGCAAGACTTACACGAACAACATCGGTGTGAAAGGACTGTTCTTTGACACGATACTTGATGCTTGCCTGGATGTCGATTATGAGGCTAAGACAGCCCGTATCGGATTCTTCCTTGACACCAGGGATGGTATCGGCCAGTCTGTCAACGGAAAATATGCCACTTATTTCCCTGGGCTTGCGACCAAGACTGATACTGCCTGGGGAAAGCCTTGGCTTTACACCGAAACAGAACTTGGTGATCCGGACTATGTTTGGATGTGGTTTAAGATTTCTGACGACTTCAACACCATTATGTACCAGAACAGGACAACCAATGATGTAGAGCTTCAGACCTTGACCCAATACTCCGACAAGTCAATGAACCTGATCTGTGGCTTCGGCGTTGTCCTTTCAAACACGAATGCGTTCAACCACTCGACCGTCAGCGCCTATGCGAACTTCTTCCAGTGCAACCCTGCTGGTAAGTCAGGCGAGTTCTTCACAAGAAAGTAATCCGTGGCATAACGTGTGTTATCTGACTAAAATTAAGTAGCACACCTCACTTCCGATCCGGGCGGCCCGTTACAGGCCGTCCGGATTTTTGCTTTCACGCAGTTTGCTTTCCCACCCCAGCATAAGGCATCGTTCTTTATCCGCAGTATCCATTCGCATCTAAAACCACATCTCGCTGACAATCTGCCATTTGCCATTCCAAGTGTGAATATATTCGCACACTTAGAAGTCGCAGGCCCCGTTGCAGGCCCCTCATCATTGCGGGACGGATGTAGCCTCTTTGTACCATTAAGTGTGAAGAATCTCACACTTCTGGCGACGCGATCTCATTGTAGTGCCATCTGTGGCTTCAGCATATTCACTAATCAGCATATTCGCTGATCATAAGAAAAAATATTTCTGTTTCTTAAGACGGATTTTCTGTTTCTTTTCATCATTTACGTTTTTTGTGCATATTATTGCAGTTCAAATGTTTGTTTAAAATTTGGACATTATGGACAGTTATGAAAAGAGACAGAAGCTCGCTCCGTTCGTCAACCTGCGGAGCGATGTGGGATTCAAGGCCGTGTTCGCGGACAGGAACAACAAGGACATCCTCATCGGGGTGCTGAACCTTATTCTACCCCCTGAGGCCAGGATCGAGGACATCAAGGAATATTCCGACCGCGAGCAGCAAAGGGATGTCACCTATGGGAAGAAGACGGTGCTGGATTTGGTATGCGTGGACAAGGACGACAGGACGTTCGTCGTGGAGATGCAGGCGGATCCGGAGGACTACTTCTTCGAGAGATGTGTTTACTACGCCTCCGGACTCTATCATCTGGAGTTGTCAGATGGAGAGCGGTATATGGGGTTGCACCCTGTCTACGTGGTGTCGTTCCTTAACTACCGCCTGAGGCACGATGACGAGTCCCTGTGGGACACCGACCACTTCATCTCTTACTGGCAGTTTACCGAAAAACGCACCGGAATGGTTGCGGATCAGACAATTAGTGTTATCTTTGTGGAGATGACACTGTTCACCAAGACGCTGGAGGAGTGCGTGACGGAGTTCGACAGGCTGTTCTACATATTCAGGAACAGCGGAGGCTTTCAGAAGATCCCTGAGTGGATCGAGGAGAACGGAGGTATCTCCAGAAGACTGGCCGAGGCGTGTGAGGTGGCGGCGTTTGACAAGGTGAAGAAACTTAAATACGAGATTGACAAGATGAACGAGTGGGACATTCAGGCACAGCGGGAATATGCCGTGCGCAAGGGCTTGGAAGAGGGCTTGAAAAAGGGACTTCAGGAAGGCCTGGAGCAAGGTCTGGAGCAAGGACGTGAGCAAGGACGCGAGCAAGCAAAACTCTCTATCGCAAGAAAACTTTTCGAGGCAGGAACACCGATTGATGTTATTATCAACTGCACGGGGGTTGACAAAGGAACAATCGCTTCGTTCGCTAGATCTGAGTAGCGCAATACACAGCAATCCGTGAGCCCAGTCGTGGTTCACGGATTGCGTCCTATGATATGGCCTTATACATTTGCGGATGTTACTCCACGCATTTGCGTAGCAGACCGTAACGTTTCTTTATGTCCTGTTTGATTTCTAATGAAGGCGAGTGCCCTTTCTTGATCATCGCTTTTTCCACTTCCGCAAAGTCCCCGAGAGCCATAAGGTCCACGAAACCATTGTCATACATTGTCTTGATCTCAGACATAAGCTCGGTCGCGTCAATCTTGATAAGATCACTTACGATAAGGCCATTGAGCATTGCATCGGTGTAAGTCGCCGAAGGAAAATCCCTGTTGATAGCCGTGAGCAACCTCTCGAACCAAGCGACGACTTCAGGCCTCCTGTCCGGCTCAAAGAATGAGATTTGCACGACAGCGTTGACGACAGTGAATTTCCAGAAATTAGCCAGACCGGTTTCCTTCATAAAATCCATCAAAGCATCGAGTTTGTTTTTCGCCAAGTTATAAATTGTCGGGACGATGATTTCCATTGAACTGTCCGCAATGTGATAGTCCAAAAAGTCATCATTCTGCCTGAGGAGCTCCAGCACGGCGTTCAGACTGGAAGAATCGTTACCTACCTCACCAAGCAGCATTACGCAGTGGCCGATCACACCTGCGAACGGCTTGGATGACATTTCCTCCGGAATACCATCGCAGGACAGACCGATGTTGAATAGAAGAATCTTCTCAAGATCTCTTCTTAGGCTGTCGTGAGGCAGCGAAAGGATTTCATCCACCTGAGCGTCTGACAGACACATATTGCCAGGGTCGGAAATGATTTGGAGAAGGGATGGATTCTCCACGTCTAAAACCACCGGATATTGAGGATGTTTGTACGAATATGGCTGGTCCCATCTCATCGCATCCTTGCGCTTTTTCTGAAAATCAGATAGTCTCTGGATGAAATCCTTTCCGAAGAGGTCTTCTTCACCTTCCTCCTCCTCGTCTTCTGGAGCGGCAAACGGGTTGTCTTCAATTATGTAATTGAACTTCGCCCCAAGATTAGCCCTCAATGCCGGAAGATATCGGTCGGCCTCTTTCTGGCTGCCGACAACAAGCAGATGCTTCCCATCCTTTCCATATTCATATTCAATCAATGGAATGGCCTCGGTGTCTTCTTCAAGAATATATTTGGCCAAGGCGAAATCCTTGCAAGGTGCTATCCCGGCCTCATCGGCGAATTCGATCGCGCCATAGATAAGGTTGTGCGCCTCGTTGTAGGAGATTTTCTTCAGATGATATTCCCTACTCATAGTTTGGATAAAATCCTTATAGTCAACATCATCCATTCTCAGCCGATAGAAAGCATCCTTCACTCCAAGGCAGTATTTATCAACAAGATAGACCCCGATGGTTTTCCTGCCACCCTTGTGCAGCCTGGTCACCACAATGTGGCCTAAACCAAATTCATCGTAATCTTCATTGATGAAGCAATCTCCTATCTCCAAGGTTCTTGCCTTCTCTCTTACATACTGTTCCGGAGAAAGGAACGTCTGCTGTTTCGCGTTCTTTTTCTTCTTTGCCATTTTCTGAATATTTCCGTAAAGATACGATAATTAGCAGATTTTATGACCAATGAGCCAGCACGATTCCGCAAATTGATGAATATCAAAGGATGGAAATCCACCGATTAAGCGGCAACGAGTTACGAAACGCTGCCCTCTGAATATGACTGGCAGGATTTACGAATATATTCAATAATAGGCGGTTAAGGAATCGCTTGAATTGTTTGAAATATTCGGTAACTTTACGGGGAAAATGAAAAATGGATGGATTATGAATATTCGGAGAATCTTTTTTGGAATGGCGGTGCTGTGCGGGTTTTCTGTTTGTGCGGCCGCGGAAGGGAAACTGATCGATGACGTGAACGTTTTCGTGGGCACGGACGGTTTCGGGAACGTGTACCCGGGACCGCAGGTACCGTTCGGCGGGATCCAGATCAGCCCGGACTGCGATGACAAGGACTATGACTGCGCGGCGGGGTACAAGTACTCCAAGCCGTTCATCCAGGGATTCAGCCTCACGCACCTAAGCGGAACCGGAATCCCGGATATGGGTGATTTCCTCTTCCTGCCGGGAACAGGATCGAGAATGGAACCGTCAACCTTCGACCACTCTCAGGAATGGGGCAAGCCGGGGTACTACGGAGTCATCCTTAAGGACTACGGAGTGAAGGCCGAGATGACAGCCGCACAGCGGAGCGGAATATTCAAGTTCACATTCCCGCAGTCGGACAGCTCGTTCGTGATGATCGACCTTGACCACACCCTCAAATGGGATTGCCTCTGGTCCACGGTACGCCTGCTGGACGAGCGCACGATCATCGGCAGCAAGGTCGTCAACGGGTGGAATCCAGGACGTTACGTCTATTTTATAGCCAGGTTCTCAAGGCCGATCGAGGAGTTCAACATATTCCAGGACGGGCAACCGGTCATCTACAACACCAAGCGTTTCCGCAGTTCGCTTGAGGCCTGGGGGCAAAAGCTGAAAGCCGTCGCAAGGTTCAAGACCGGGAAAGACGAGAGCATATTCATAGATGTCGCTGTGTCTGCTGTAGGGACAGACGGCGCTTTGAACAACCTCAAGGAACTGGAAGGCAAAGACTTCGCTGCAGTGAGAGCCGAGGCCGAGGATCTTTGGGAGAAAGAACTTGGGAAGTACGAGTTGGATTCCGATGACAAGGCGCTGAGAGAGACGTTCTACACAAGCGTTTACCGCACCGCCCTGCATCCGTTCCTCTTCGAAGACGCTGACGGACGCTTTCGTGAGCACGACGGCACGATCGGGAAGGCCGATGGCTTCACAAACGTCACAACATTCTCGCTTTGGGACACTTACAGGGCATTTCACCCGCTTCTCAACCTCGTCAACAAGCCGCTTCAGGCCGACATCGCCAACTCGATGCTCGCGCACTTCGACAAGAGCGCTGAGAAGATGCTCCCGATCTGGTCGTTCTACGGCGGCGAGACCTGGTGTATGATCGGCTACCACGCCTGCTCGGTGCTGGCAGATATGATGCTCAAGGGAGTGAAGGGCTTCGACTACGAGCGCGCCTTCCAGGCGATGAAAACCACCGCCACGAACCCTCACTACGACTGTATTCCTGAATATACCACCCTCGGCTACGTGCCGTTCGACAAGGAGAAAGAATCTGTCTCAAAGACACTTGAATATGCCTACGATGATTGGTGCATAGCCCAGGCGGCCAAGCTTCTCGGGCACGAGGAGGACTACGAGTTCTTCCTGGGCCGTTCGATGAACTACAAGAATCTCATCGACCCGGAGACCGGGTATATGCGCGGAAAGGATTCCAATGGGAACTGGCGCGATCCGTTCGCCCCTATCGCCTACCAGGGTCCGAACTCCGTCCACGGCTGGGGTGACATCACGGAGGGATTCACGATGCAGTACACGTGGACAGTGCCACACGATTTCAGAGGATATGTCGAGAGAGCCGGCAGGAAGTTGCTGCTGAGCCGTCTGGACAGCCTCTTCACCATCGAGCTGCCCGAGGATATTCCCGGAGCGCACGACATCTGGGGGCGCATCGGAGGCTACTGGCACGGCAACGAGCCTTGCCACCACGTCACCTACCTGTACGACTGGTTCGGCGAGCCTTGGAAGTGCCAGAAATGGGTGCGCTATGTGGCCGACAATTTCTACGGCAACGACCCCGGCTCGCTGAGCGGCAACGACGACTGTGGCCAGATGTCCGCCTGGTACATTTTCAACTGCCTTGGATTCTATCCGTTCTGCCCCGGGTCTGATGAATATTACATCGGTTCTCCGTGTGTCAAGGGACTGAAAGTCAGGTTATCGGACGGCGGAACGCTGGAGATGACGACTGAAGGTTGGAGCAAGGACGCTGTTTACATCAAGGCCGCCTACCTCAACGGCAAGCGTCTCGACTCCCCTGTCGTCAGATATTCAGACATCAAGGACGGAGCTAAGCTCCACTTCGTAATGTCTCGCAAGCCGGTCAAAGGCTGCTTCAAGAAACCAGCCGCATAGTCAGCCTTGCCTGAACCATTCAAGTTTTTGAATATATCAGCCTCTGAACGGATCAGGTTCAGGGGCATTTTTGTCGTATGACAGAATCTTGGCGTCACCGGAAAGGATATTGTAGCCGTGCTCGGCGAGGCTTAGAAGCTCAAACTCACCGGGATAAACCTCAACGGGGGCGATGAAGCCGACCCTTTGACGGATTCCCTCCACGATATCACGCCCGTATGCGCCACCCCCTGTCAGCAAGATCACATCCACCTTGCCGAAGACATCGGCAGCCTCGGAAGCGATATATTTGGCGATATTCAAGACAAAGGCCTCCATCCAGACTTTCGCCCTGACATCTCCGTCCTCGCCTCTGCGGACAATCTCCTTGAGGTCATTCGTGCCGAAGAACGCCACCGCTCCTCCGTGTCCCATAAGCTTCTTCTTGATCTCCGCTTTGGTATATTCCCCGCTGAAGCAGAGGTCAACCAATTGGAAGCCAGGGCAGGAACCCACTCTTTCCGGAGTGAATGGCCCGTCTCCTCCGACACCATTGTTCGAGTCAATCACCTTCCCGTTTCTGTGAAGCGTCACGGTGATGCCGCCTCCTATGTGAGCCACAATGGCGGTGATGTCATTTTGAATATGTCCGTGCTCCCGGAGGTAACGCCTCACGACAGCCCTGGAGTTGAGTGCGTGGAAAAACGGCCTGCGCTGGAACTCCGGCAGACCTCCCACACGACATTCCGGCAGCATCTCGTCAGCCATCGGCGGATCAGCGATGTACGCCCGGCAAGGCCCGAAAGGCATTTCCACCCCTCTTGCCGCGTTCTTCTCGGTCACCTCCCTGGCAAGATCGTCAGCGATGATCGCGCTTAGGTTGCACGCGTGCCGTCCATACTTGCAGCCGCGCAGCACCTCACGCATATCCTCGTTCACCGAATATATTCCCGTGACCACCGGGTAGAAAAGTCCGCCGCGCGCCATTATGATGTCAATATCTTGAGCGTGAATCCCTTTCCCACGCATAAATATTCGCACATCATCCCGCCGCAGCGTGTCCTGCTCCATCACATCCTTGAACCCCGCCAAGTCTTCCGCACAATGGGAAAGGTTCTCTTCAAACGCCAGTTCCCCGTCCACAAAGTACCCTATCTTCGTCGAGGTGGACCCTGTGTCAATCGCCAGTATTCTTCCTTTTTGCTCAGCCATCTGCCATTTCGTTTATATACTCAGACAAATTTACCCGAATGCCCGGACACTGCGAAAAAAAAGTGGCAACCACCCCTCCCCATCCGCCAACACCCAAAATTAGTTGCGAAATAATGAATATGTTGGTGAAATCCCGTCACCTTACCCAACAGCCATCGACTCGATGAAGGATCCGGGAGACACTTTGCCCCACCCAAACGGCCTCTCGCTGGATAAATCAAAACATCTTCTTGATCAATTGGTGTATAGTTCCTTAAGTTTTTTGTAAATTTGTAATCTTGCGGGTGCGGGGGGATTCTGCGTCTGCTTTTTTGTTTAGAACAATCATAAGACATTGATATGGCGAAAGGTAAGGTACTGGAGGACACTCCGCTGATCAAACAGTTTTTCTCTGTGAAAGCCCAGCATCCGGAGGCGGTGCTGCTTTACAGGGTGGGTGACTTCTACGAGTCCTATTCTGACGACGCAGTGCTGGTCAGCAAGGTTCTTGGCATCGTCCAGACCAAGAAATCCAACGGGGACAAGGGCTACATCGAGATGGCCGGATTCCCGCACCACGCCATAGATGTCTATCTTCCCAAACTTGTCCGGGCAGGCTACAAAGTGGCCGTCTGCGACCAGCTGGAGGATCCGAAATTCGCCAAGAAACTGGTCAAAAGAGGTGTGACAGAACTGGTTACCCCAGGCGTGGCGTTCAACGACCAGCTGCTTGACCAGAAAGAGAACAACTTCCTCGCCGGCCTGGCTTTCGACAAGGACCAGTGCGGAGCCGCCTTCCTGGATGTCTCCACGGGCTCATTTCAGGTGGCTCAAGGATCGCTGGACTACATCGGAACCCTGATCGCCTCCCTGAATCCTAAGGAGATAGTTGTCCAGAGGGGGTACGAGAAAGGTGTCAAGGAAAAGTACGGGGACAATCTCTACATCTCCACTGTCGAGGAATGGGCATTCGTCTATGATGCCGCCGTCGAGAGGCTCAAGAAGCAGTTCAACGTCGAATCTCTCAAGGGCTTCGCTGTGGACGGTTACCCATTGGGAATATGCTCGGCCGGAGCGCTGATGGTCTATCTGGAGCAGACGCAGCACACGGGACTCAAGAACATCTGCTCGATCTCCCGAATCGACGAGGACAAGTTCGTGTGGATGGACAAGTTCACGATGAGGAACTTGGAGATATTCAATTCTTCTGTCGGTGGTGAAGGCGTGTCATTGGTCAGTGTCATTGACAAATGTTCCTCCCCGATGGGAGCAAGGCTTCTGCGAAGCTGGCTGGCGATGCCGATAATGGACATCAAGGAGCTGAACAGCCGCTATGATGTGGTACAGCACTTCCTTGAGGCCGGCGAGGATCTGGACAAGGTTCAGGAATATGTCGGCAACATCGGAGACCTTGAGAGGATCATCTCCAGGGCGGCCACAGGCAGGATCGCCCCTCGCGAGGTGATGCAACTGGGCCGTGGACTCTCGCAGATGGAGCCGATAGCCGCACTCTGCAAAGATCACGGAGTCAAGGCTTTGGACTCTCTCATCAGCAAGATGAAGAACTGTTCGAAGCTGCTTGATCGCATCCTAAAGACGATGACAGCTGAACCCGCAGCGGCGGTTGGCAAAGGCGAGGTCATAGCCTCGGGAGTAGATCCTGATCTTGATGAGTTAAGGAATATCTCCTCAGGCGGGAAGGACTACCTTCTGAAACTCCAGCAGTCCGAGGCCGAAAGGACAGGAATATCCTCGCTAAAAATAAGTTACAATAATGTCTTCGGGTACTACATCGAGGTCCGCAACTCCTTCAAGGACCTGGTTCCGCCGGAGTGGATCCGCAAGCAGACCCTTGTAAACGCCGAGCGTTACATCACCCAGGAGCTCAAGGAATATGAGGAAAAGATTCTAAGTGCTGAAGACCGCATCTACGCCCTTGAGACAAGGATTTACGGTGAGTTGGTCGCCGAGATCCAGAGGAACATCCCGGCGATCCAGACCAACTGCCGGATCATTGCCCGCCTGGACGTGCTGGCCGGATTCGCCCAGCTGGCCCGTGACAACAACTACAACCGCCCGGAGATGACCAAGGATCTGACACTTGACATCAAGGCCGGCCGCCACCCGGTCATCGAGACACTTATGCCGGCAGGTGAGGAATATGTTCCAAACGACATATTCCTGGACAACAAAAAGCAGCAGATCATCATCCTGACGGGTCCGAATATGGCCGGTAAGTCGGCTTTGCTGAGGCAGACGGCCTTGATCGTGCTGTTGGCCCAGATCGGCTCGTTCGTGCCGGCTGACAGCGCCAGGATCGGATATTTCGACAAGATATTCACAAGGGTCGGAGCGACTGACAACATCTCCCGCGGCGAGTCCACCTTTATGGTCGAGATGCTGGAGACCTCGATGATCCTTCACAACCTTTCCGAGCGCTCGCTGGTGCTTCTGGACGAGATCGGGCGAGGCACCTCGACCTACGACGGAATGTCGATCGCCCGCGCGATAGTTGAATATATCCACGAATATGGTCGTGGTGCGAAAACGCTCTTCGCCACTCACTACCACGAGCTTAACGACCTTGAGGAGATATATTCAAGGGTCCGGAATTTCCACATCGCCGTGAAGGAAGTAGGCTCGCAGGTGATATTCCTGCGCAAGCTCAAGGAAGGCGGGACCGCACACAGTTTCGGTATCCACGTCGCAAGGATGGCCGGGATGCCGAAAGAGGTGATCCAGAGCGCCGAGAACACCTTGAAGGCACTGGAGATGAATGACTCCCAGCACCTTGTCAGCGCCAGAAAAGGCGAGATCAAGAAACCTGTGCAGACCAAGGCCGGCACCATTGAGAGCGACGGCAGCCTCCAGCTCTCGTTCTTCCAGCTGGACGACCCTACGCTCGAATCCCTGCGCGACAAACTCGCCGGAGCCGATCTGAACAACATCACCCCGCTCCAAGCCTTCGACCTCCTACGCTCGATGAAGGACGAGCTTGGGCTCTAAGCCTTGACGGCCTTGCGGGATTCGATGCCGTGGATGATGTTGATCAGGACGCTGCCAAGGATGCCGGCGCAGAGGGAGCCCATCAGGACGGCGACCTTGCCCATATCACGCAAGCGGGCCATCACCTCAGGAGTCTGGTCACCGAACGAAAGGGTGTCCACGAAGATGGACATCGTGAAGCCGATACCTCCAAGACAGGCCACCGCTATCAGCATAGGCCAAGAGGATTTCGCAGGCATCTCGCCCACGTGGAGCTTGACAGCGATGAAGCTGGCTAGGGAGATTCCCAGAGGCTTGCCGAGGACAAGGCCAAGGAATATACCCATACTAACGCTGCCGAGGACCTGATCGAACTGGAATACGTTGAAGTAAGACACGTCCGGAATCTCCACTCCTGCGTTGGCGAGTGCGAAGATCGGCATTATCAGGAAGTTGACCCAAGGGCCGAGAGCGTGTTCAAGACGGTAGCTCATCCCGATGGAGTCTCTGGAGATCGCTGACAGTCGCCTCAGACAATGCCTCTGCGGGCCGTTAGGGAATTCGGCTGACGTGGATTCTATGCCATTATATTCATTAAGCCTGCGGATGTACTGGAGTCGCTTTCTGCGGAAGTAGGCCTCGCTGAACCGCGGGGTCATCGGCACGAGGAACGCCATCACGACGCCTGACATCGTGGAATGGATGCCGGCATAGTAGAAGAGCGACCAGATCGCGATGGCAGGAACCAAGTAATACCAGTCGCGTTTCTCCCCCAACTTATTCATCAGCAACACCAAAGCAATCAGCACAAACGCTATGCTCAGAAGTCCGAAGTTGATTGTGCCGCCGTAGAACAAAGCCACTACGAGAATGGCGATGAGGTCATCGGCAATGGCCAGCGCGGTCAGGAAAACCTTCAGTGACACGGGCACACGATCACCCAGAATGGACAGGATGCCGACAGCGAAAGCGATGTCAGTGGCGGTAGGAATACCCCAGCCGGAAGCGGCCGCCGAGCCATGATTGATGGCAGTGAATATCAACGCCGGAGCCACAACTCCGCCGAATGCGGCGATCACCGGCATCATCGCCTTCTTCAGGCTGGAAAGTTCCCCGTTCTTCATCTCGCGCCTGATCTCCAGACCGACCGTGAAGAAGAAGACCGTCATCAGGATGTCGTTGATGAACTTCTCGACCGTCATTCCGTTAGGGAACAGGATGCTCTCCCCTCCCGGACTCTGGAATCTCAACGAGATGTCCGTCTCCAGGAAGTTATGGTAAAACTCTTTGGTGAACGGAAGATTGGCCAGAAGCATCGCCACCACGACACAGCAAAGCAACAGGACACCCTGCGCCCACGGTAACTGGGAAAACTGCTTCCTTCTATGGTCAAAGTTCCGGATGCCTTTGGTCCAGGTGTAAATAGGAATTAGTCTCATAGTATTACTTTTATGTGATTATTCTCCGTAAAGATACTTATGCTGCGCAGGGGTCAGCGTGTCGATCGTGATCCCCCAGTCCTTCAGCTTTCTGAAAGCCACTTCACGATCAATGGACTCAGGCACGCAGTGAAGCATCTCTCCAAGATCCCTCGCAAGAACCATCCGATTGTCAGCCAGATACTTGGCGCTCAAGGCCTGGATGGCGAACGACATATCCATAATCTCCGCAGGATGTCCGTCCCCGGCGGCAAGGTTGACAAGCCTGCCCTCGGCTATGATGTAAACCTTACGACCGTTAGGGAGATCATATTCCTGAATATTCTGTCTCGCAGGCTTCTCTGACACAGCGATTTCCTTGAGCTGGGCGACGTTAACCTCGCAGTCGAAATGCCCGGCGTTGCAGCAGATCGCCCCGTCCTTCATATTGAGGAAATGCTCCTTCGTGATGACATCGTCGCAGCCTGTGACAGTGACGAATATGTCGCCTTCCGAAGCGGCCTGAGCCATACTCATAACCTGGAACCCATCCATCACGGCCTCCATCGCCTTGATCGGATCCACCTCTGTGACAATCACTTTCGCCCCGAGGCCCTTGGCTCTCATCGCCACACCCTTGCCACACCATCCATAGCCGGCGACAACGACATATTTCCCGGCCACGATCAGGTTCGTGGTTCTGTTGATGCCGTCCCAAACGGACTGGCCTGTGCCGTAACGGTTGTCGAAGAAATGCTTGCAGGCGGCGTTGTTCACGAGCATCATCGGGAACCTCAGCCTCCTTTCGCGGTTCATAGTCTCAAGGCGGAGAATTCCGGTAGTGGTCTCCTCGCAGCCGCCGATGACGTTCGGAATCAGCTCCGGATAGTTCTCGTGGATCATCGTGACAAGGTCTCCCCCATCGTCAATGATGATGTTCGGGCCACACTCGATGACACGCCTGATACCGTGCTCATATTCCTCAGGAGTCGCCCCGTGGACAGCGAAGACGTTCAGTCCCTCGTGCACAAGAGCCGCAGCGACATCGTCCTGAGTCGAGAGAGGGTTGCTGCCGGTGACGTACATCTCGGCGCCGCCTTCGGCCAGCACCTCGCAAAGATGCGCCGTCTTGGCCTCCAGATGCACGGAAAGGGCGACTTTCAGCCCCTTGAACGGCTTGGTCTCCTTAAACTCCTTCTCCAGACCTTCAAGCAGAGGCATATGATGCCTTACCCATTCTATCTTCAGCTCCCCGCTTTCCCAGAGCTGAGGGTTACGTATCTCACTCATCAGTGTAAAATCTATTGTAATATTCAAAAATGCAACTTCCGACACTTAGGCGGATATTCATAAAGCCACTTTTGTGATATTCAAAAGAAGTCTTCTTCTTTCAGTATGGCAAAGATAACCATTTTATCCGTGCCTTTCGCCACATCTTCCATTCTTTCACCAAATAGCGACCTTTAGACTTGCGCATCGCGGCAAGATAGATTACTTTTGCGGAGGTTCACCGGAATCTGAATCAGACCGAAGCGCCTCTTATGGTCTGAAGTTTGCGGCAGATACCTTGCGCCAAAGCCATCTGAATATGGCGGAGCGCCGAACCGAAATTTTAATTTAACTAAATATTATGGGACTTTTAGACGGAAAGGTAGCCCTGATCACGGGCGCCGCAAGAGGAATCGGCAAGGCAATCGCGATGAAATTCGCCTCAGAGGGAGCGGATGTGGCTTTCACCGACCTCGTCATCAATGAAGTTGGAGAACAGACGGTGAAGGACATCGAAGCCTTCGGTCACAAGGTAAAGGCCTACGCCTCCAACGCCGCAAACTTCGAGGAGACTCACAATGTGGTGAACCAGATTCTGGCCGATTTCGGCAGGATCGATATCCTTGTGAACAACGCCGGAATCACCAAGGACGGACTTATGCTCAGAATGAGCGAGGCCCAATGGGATGCCGTCCTCAACGTGAACCTCAAGTCAGCGTTCAACTTCATCCACGCACTGACCCCGATTATGGCCCGTCAGAGAAGCGGAAGCATCATCAATATGTCTTCGGTCGTGGGAGTCTCCGGTAATGCGGGACAGTGCAACTACTCGGCTTCCAAGGCCGGTCTCATCGGCCTGGCCAAGTCAATCGCCAAAGAGATGGGTCCACGCGGCATCAGAGCCAACTGCATCGCTCCTGGGTTCATCATCTCGGATATGACCAACGCTCTCTCCGAGGAAGTGCGTGACGCTTGGGTCAAGCAGATTCCGCTCCGCCGTGGAGGCACTCCTGAGGATGTGGCCAACGTGGCTGTGTTCCTCGCCAGCGACCTCTCCAGCTATGTCTCCGGCCAGGTCATCCACTGCTGCGGCGCAATGAACTGCTAACAGCGACCCGCCGTCCGCCGCGAGCCTTAAATCACCGTGGTGGGCAACGAGATGATTATCAAAGAAAAACACCTTCCCCTTTAGCCGAACAATGCTAAAGAAGAAGGTGTTTTTAATTGAATATAAATCCTTTACGGAAATTATTTCTTATCCCCGAGATCAAGGATGCGGACATTACGGATCTTCAGACCCTCACCGTGACCGCAGAACGAAATGTAACCTTTCTTGTTGAACATTCCAGGATGGTTCTTGTGATCGACAGTGTAAGGATTCTTCTTGCTTCCGTCTGGAGCCACATTGTGTCCCTTGCAGGCCTTGCGGATGTTGCCGTCCACGATGACTTCACCGTTGACGATAACCTTGATGTTGTCACCCTCGACACGGATCTCCTCGGTGCTCCACTCTCCAAGAGGCTTGTGGACGATCCTCTTCGCCGGGATCACGCCGTAAACGGAGCCGTGCACCTGATACTCACGGAGTTTGGCGTACATCGGAGCGTCGTGGTCAAGGATCTGCACCTCGCACATTCCATCGTAAGCGGCGTCAACACCCATAGGAGTACGCACACCCACACCGTTGTTCACACCCTCGCGGAGGAAGCAGAACTCGAAACGATAGACAAAGTTACGGTATTCCTTCTTGGTGTAGAGGTTGCCCGTGCTGCCGTAGTTCGCTGACACATAGATTGTTCCGTTTACAGGAGTGTAACCCTCAAGGTCACCCTGCCACTTGTCCAGATTCGTGCCGTCGAACAGCATCTCGAATCCCTGCTTCTTTTCCTCGTCGGTCAGTTGCGAAACAGGTGATGGCTCGGCCTCGCTAAGGATCTTGCCGATCTCGTCGACAGCGTACCCATCATCAGCTCCGCCAGCAGCCTTGAAGATCACGACGGCCTTGTCAAGATTGGACTTGAGGTCAGCGTAGTTGATCTCCTCCTTGGTCTTGGAAGCGATTGTCCTTACGCACTCGGCAGCGGCCTTCTTAACGCTCTTATTGCTGTCGTCCAAGTACTTGCCGGCAAGCAGGAACGCCTTCATCGTAGGTACGGATGAGAGTGACTTAAGAATAGACTTCTTCACCGCAGGGGTCTGGGCCAATTCAAGAGCCTTAGCGAAGTCAATACGCTTCTTGTCAATGTTGGTCTCGTATTTAGAGACAAGGGAAGAATATCTCTTGACCGCATTGTCGGCAAGGCTTGCGTCTGAACCGGCGATCTTGAGGAGAGTCGGAGCCACCTTGAAATTGTCGATGTTAAGCAATGACGTGAAAGCGGATTTGTCACCGGCCTCGTAAGCGGCTGCCAGATCGTTCACGGCCTCGTCAGTGCCAGTGGCGGCAAGGACAGGATAGTACGCGGCGGCGTTCTTGGACTTCTTCATCAAAGCGCTGACCTTGGCGTACTGATCAGCCGGAGCGAGAGTGTGCACAGCGGCGATCAAAGCGTTCTGGGCGGCCTTCAGGTCTGCGGCGGAAGCGTTGTCAAGCAAAGCGCCTACCTTGTCAATGTCCTGGACACCAACGATGTCAGCAAGCGCAAGCTTGGCGAGAGACGAAGCCTCTGCATCCTTTGAATCTATCAATGAATATACCTTCGGGGCGGCGGCGGTCATCCTTCTGGCCATCACCAGACTGAGGATGTTGCCAAGAGTCTTGTTGTCCTTTGCTCCGTCAAGAGCGGCAAGAAGCTCGTCCTGATAGTTGCCCTTGAATGATTTCAAAGCGGCGATCGCAGCGGTGCTGTTCTCACCTCCGAGCTGCCCCACGAGTGCCTTGGCGGCCTTGTCACCACCGATCTTTCCAGCGGCAGCTATAGCGGCGGAGGCAACATCTCCACCCTCGGAGAACGAACCGAGCACGATGTCGGAGACAGACGAGATCTTGTTGTTGCCGAACCAGTTGAGGAGATCAACCTTGACCGGAGAAGAGAGTTTCGCGAAGTTCTTTGTGAAAAGCGGAACGAGATTTCCGGCGCCAAGAATCGAAGTGGCGTTGTCGATCACAGAATTCCTGTACTTCACATCCTCGCTCTTGAGAGCGGCGGCAACGACCTTGAGAGCCTTTGACGGATCGTTCTTCATCTGAGCCAAAGCGCCGGCGGACTTGTAGGCGGACACTTCTGAAGCCATCAGATCCTTGGCGGCCTTGGCGACAGCCTTGCTCTTGGATCCATCCGCAAGCCTCACTGCCAGAGCGGCATAGTCCGGAGTCGAGTTCTCTTTAAGAATATTCAGGGATGACTCTGAGCCGATAGCCGCGAGAGCGGAGAAGTAAGCGTTGTCGTGCATCGTGGAATTCAGGACGGTCGGGATGACCCATTTCTGAATATAAGGCTCGGCGGCGGTGATTCCCTTCTCTGCGGCGGCGGTCGCCAGCAGCTTTCTGTCAGCGGTTCCTTCCTTCACAAGGTCAAGGATCAAATCCTCTGTTCCCGGAATATCCACGAGAGCGCCAACGGCCGTGGATGCGAGAGCAGGGTCGCTGACATATTCCTTGAAGAACTGAGCGTCCGCAGGCTTGGCTATCTGACGGAACAGGTTCAGCAAGAAAGCCTTGTTGTTGCTGTCGGTAGTGGCCTTGACGGCCTGCGCGAATCCCTCGCGGACTTTGTCCACGCACTGAGGGTTGGCCGAAGCGTAGCTTGCGAGACCTGTGAGAGCATATTCATAAAGATTGTTCTTCACGCCTTCGCCGGCGGGCTTCATCATTTTTGCGGTCTCCACAACCGATGCCGGAGCGGCGGCCGCGAGGTCAGCTATCTGTGTGTTGAAATCCGCCGCGTTGTTGGCCGGCATAGCCGCAAGCACGTCAGCCACAACGGTTTCCACTGTTCTCTGCCTTGCGTCCTGAGCGTTGATCGTAAGGGCGGCCGCAAGGAATAATATAGATGTAAGTAATTTCTTCATATTCAGGAATATATTAAAGAATCATTGAACCCCAAGGGGCACGCATAGGCTGGTTGATGAGCTGGTTGGCGGCGTCATCACCTATGAAGAGCTGCTTGTCAGGATCGAAGTTAAGGGTCCTGCCGAGACGCAGGGCGCAGGCTCCGATGTTGACAATCGTGCAGCTGTGGTGACCGTTGTCCTCGGCCAGCGCGAATTTCTGACGGGTCTTCACGCACTCCAGGAAGTCGGTGTGGCGTGGCTCCGGATCCGGAAGCGAGTTGATGACATCCATCACGTTAGGGATCGTGCACTCGAATCCCTTGTAAACCTTGCCGTTAGGGCCTTCGATGTAAGGCACCTTGCCCTTGCTCTCGAAGCCTTCGCCCTCAAGGATGATCTTGCAGCCGTCAGCATAGGTGTAGGTGATGCTGCGCCATATTCCCACAGCGTCCGGATGCTGCTGAGGAGCGTCCACCTCGACCTTTACAGGGAAGGTGTCGTCCTTGCCGAGGATGTACTGCACTGGATCGATGTAGTGCTGCCCCATATCTCCGAGACCGCCGGACTCATAGTCCCAATAGCCGCGGAAGGTCTGGTGCACACGATGAGGGTTGTACGGCTTGTAAGGAGCCGGTCCGAGCCACATATCGTAGTCCAGCTCGGCAGGGACAGGCTGAGGCACAAGGTTTTCCTTACCGGTCCAGTAGAACTTCCAGGTGAAGCCCGTGGCTCCGGAGATCCTGACGGTCAGAGGCCATCCAAGCAAACCGCTCTGAACGAGCTTCTTAAGCGGCTCGACGGTCGTTCCGAGACCGTAGAACGTGTCCTTGAAACGGAACCAGGTGTCCAGACGGAAGATCCTGCCGTACTTGTTCACGGCCTCCACAACCTTCTGGCCCTCACCGATGGTCCTGGTCATAGGCTTCTCGCAGAATATGTCCTTGCCGGCCCTGCAAGCCTCTACGGCCATAATTCCGTGCCAATGTGACGGAGTGGCGATGTGTACGATGTCCACGTTAGGATCGTGCACAAGATCCCGCCAGTCAGAGTACGCCTGGAGTTTTGTGCCAAACTTCTCGACACCCTTCTTCAAGGCGTTGTCGAGATGGTTCTTGTCCACATCGCAGACAGAGACCAGACGGCAACGTTCATCGCTCGCGAAATGAAGACTGCTCATTCCGATACCGCCCGTACCGATAATGCCTCGTGTCAGCTGGTCGCTCGGAGCGACGTACTTCTTGTCGCCACCCATAGCGCCGAACACATTACGTGGCAGGATCGTGAACAATGCCAGTCCCGCCGCCGACTTTTTCAAAAAACTTCTTCTGGATTCACCCATAGTGCTATTGTGATTAAATATTTTTACGTATTGAGCGATTTTACAAATTTACATTTTTTACCGCTAAGATTTTCAATTTTGGCACGACAAAAATGTAAAAAAAAGAGTGATGGGAATATTCTCCCATCACTCAATCTTGTATTCTGTGTATGAATATTCCTATTCAGCCTGACGGTCGTTGCGACGGCCGCGGCCTCCACGGCTGCGACGGTCACCACGGTCTCCGCCCCTGCGCTCGCCACGGTCTCCGCGTGATGGACGTGATCCGCCCTGTGCGTTGGCTGCGGCAGCTGTGTTAGGAGTAAGATCCTGCTTGCCGTAACGCTCACCGTTGCAGATCCACACCTTGATTCCGAGCGCGCCGACCTTTGTGCTTGCTACCGCAAGAGCGTAGTCGATGTCAGCACGGAATGTGTGCAGAGGTGTACGGCCTTCCTTGAACATTTCGCTTCTTGCCATTTCAGCACCGCCGACACGGCCGCTGATCTGGATCTTGATGCCCTCGGCTCCAACTCTCATTGTCGAAGCGATAGCCATCTTGATGGCCCTTCTGTAGGAAACACGTCCCTCGATCTGACGGGCGATGCTGTCAGCTACGATGTGGGCGTCAACCTCAGGCCTCTTAACCTCGAAGATGTTGATCTGAACGTCCTTCTTGGTGACCTTCTTAAGCTCTTCCTTGAGTTTGTCAACCTCAGCTCCACCCTTACCGATGATGAATCCAGGCCTTGCGGCGTGAATGGTCACGGTGATGAACTTGAGGGTTCTTTCGATGACAATCTTGGAGAGACTGGCCTTGGCAAGACGGTTGGTCAGATACTTGCGGATCTCATAATCCTCAGCGATCTTCTCAGCATAGTTACCACCACACCAGTTAGAGTCCCAACCACGGGTGATACCGATTCTGTTAGAAATAGGATTTGTCTTCTGTCCCATATTACTTGTTCTCCTCTACTGATGTTGGTTTCTTGACGTCGAGAATGATGGTGACGTGGTTGGAACGCTTGCGGATCCTTCCGGCGCGGCCCTGAGGGCAAGGACGGATTCTCTTGAGCGTGCGGCCTTCACCGACCATAATTGTCTTGACATAAACGTTGCCGTTGTCCAGCTCCTTGCTCTGATCCGGGTTCTTGGCTTCCCAGTTCGCGATGGCGCTGCGGAGAAGCTTCTCAAGGCGGATGGACGGCTGCCTCTTCGAGAAATGAAGAAGGTCAATCGCGTGGTTTACCTCCACACCTCTCACAGTGTCAGCGACGAGACGCATCTTGCGAGGGGATGTAGGAACATCATTCAACTTAGCTATAGCTGTATTCTTTTTGGCTTCCTTGAACTTCTCAGCCATTAATCTTTTACGAGCTCCCATAATGAATTCTCCTTTGATAATTACTACTTATTGTTGCCCGAATGGCCTTTGAATGTTCTGGTCGGCGCGAATTCGCCGAGCTTGTGGCCTACCATATTCTCAGTGATGTAAACAGGAATGAACTTGTTTCCATTATGAACTGCGACAGTATGGCCGACGAAGTCAGGGGAGATCATACTGGCACGGGACCAGGTCTTCACGACCTCCTTCTTCTTGCTACCATCATTCATAGCAAGAATTCTCTTTTCCAGGGCTTCCTGGATGTATGGACCTTTTCTTAATGAACGACTCATAATCTTAAAGTTTAATTCCGTTTAATTACTTCTTCTTTCTTCTCTCGATGATGAACTTGTTGGAAGTAGCCTTAGGATTACGTGTCTTGTAACCCTTTGCAGGAAGTCCCTTGCGTGAACGCGGGTGACCTCCGGAGGCACGACCTTCACCACCACCCATAGGGTGATCAACAGGGTTCATAACGACACCACGGTTGTGAGGCCTGCGACCGAACCAGCGGCTGCGTCCGGCCTTTCCGTAAGACTCAAGATTATGATCTGCGTTAGAAACAGTTCCAACGGTCGCGCGGCAGGTCACGAGCACCATTCTGGTCTCACCCGAAGGCAGACGAAGGATGGCGTAGTTGCCCTCACGGGCCGCAAGCTGCGCGAATGTACCGGCGGAACGTGCCATAGCGGCTCCCTGGCCAGGACGAAGCTCGATGTTGTGAACGAGCGTACCTACAGGGATCTCCGCGAGAGGGAGGCAGTTGCCAAGCTCAGGAGCTACTCCTGATCCGGACTCTATGATCTGTCCTACCTTGATTCCGGCAGGAGCGATGATGTACTTCTTTACGCCATCCTCGTACTCAACGAGGGCGATACGGGCGCTACGGTTAGGATCATACTCGATGGTCTTCACAGTAGCCTTGATGTTGTCCTTGGTGCGGAGGAAGTCGATGATACGATACATTCTCTTGTGTCCGCCGCCACGGTAACGAACGGTCATCTGACCGGTGTTGTTTCTACCGCCTGTACTCTTAAGAGGTTCCAACAAAGCCTTGTACGGCTTCTTGGCAGTGATTTCATCGAATGCACTGATAGCCTTGTTCCTGGTACCAGGAGTAATCGGCTTGAATTTTCTGATTGCCATTGCCTTGTCCCTCCTTAAATGTTACTGTAGAAATCGATCTTGTCATCACCTGCAAGGGTAACGTATGCCTTCTTGAAGTGATTGGCGCGGCCGCGGAGCATACCTGCCTTGCTGTAGCGGGACTTTCTCTTTCCGTGATAGTTCACGGTGTTGACATCCACCACAGTCACGTTGTAGAACTGCTCTACAGCTGCCTTTATCTGAAGCTTGTTGGCTTCCCTGTCTACGATGAAGCCGTAACGGTTGTACTTCTCAGTCTCAGCCGTGAGCTTCTCGGTTACTATTGGCTTGATTAAAATTCCCATCTCTTTGCGCTTTTAACGGTTGACCCTGGCTGCGAGGACATCCTGAACACCGTCCACAAGAACCATTGAGTTCGCGTTCATAACGGTGTAGGTGTTGATTTCGTCAACAGTGATGACCTTTACCTCAGGGAGGTTACGTGATGAAAGGAAAATGTTGTCTGAATTCTCAGGAAGCACGACGAGAACCTTTCTCTGGCCAGCCTTGAGAGCGTCAAGGATGCGCATAAATTCCTTTGTCTTAGGAGCTTCCATAGTGAATGGCTCAACGAGGACGATAGCGTTCTCCTGTGCCTTGTAGGTAAGCGCCGAGCAACGCGCGAGAGACTTCAGCTTCTTGTTGAGCTTGAACCTGTACAGACGAGGCTTAGGACCGAACACACGGCCACCGCCAACGAAGATGTTGGACTTCAAGCTACCGTGACGCGCGCCACCGCCGCCCTTCTGACGACCGAGCTTTTTGGTGGAATGAGCGTTTTCGCTGCGATCCTTTGTCTTGGAGGTACCCTGACGCTGGTTGGCGAGGTACTGAACGACATCAAGATAGATAGCGTGGTCGTTCGGCTCGACACCGAACACCTTCTCGTCAAGAACAACCTTCTTTCCGGATTCTGATCCGTCAATTTTCAATACTGGTAATTCCATAACTAAAACTCTAATGCAAGATAAGAACCCTTGGCTCCAGGAACGGAACCCTTAATGACGAGAAGATTGTTCTCAGGGATGACCTTGACAATCTCAAGATTAAAGACCTTGACTCTTTCGTTGCCCATATGACCGCCCATACGCATTCCAGGGAACACGCGTGAAGGCCAAGATGAGGCGCCGAGAGAACCCGGCTTACGCAGTCTGTTGTGCTGACCGTGGGTCGCTCCGCCTACACCGGCGAAATGATGACGGTGAACAACACCCTGGAAGCCACGACCTTTAGAAGTACCGACAACATCAACGTACTTCACATCGTCGGTGACGATGTCGGACACGGTGACGGTGTCTCCAAGCTTGAGCTCACCCTCGAAGTCTGCCGGAAATTCGACAAGCTTGCGCTTAGGGGTGGTCCCTGCCTTTTTAAAGTGGCCCAAAAGAGGCGCGCTGGCGTGTATCTCTTTCATTTCGTCATAGGCAAGCTGTACAGCGGCATAGCCATCTTTTTCTACTGTACGCAGTTGCGTGACAACACACGGACCAGCCTCGATGACGGTGCATGGAATATTTTTTCCATCAGCACCGAAAACGGAAGTCATTCCGATTTTCTTTCCAATTAATCCAGGCATTGGTTTGATTAATTAATTGTAAATAAATATTTTACGTAATCCGCACTATTTTGCGGACTGCAAAGGTAGCGATTTTTTTTCAATTAACAAAGTTTTCCACAAGCCTACTCCCTAATAATCAGAGAAATCGTCAGCAAGCCTTAGGTAATAAATCAAAGGAATAGTTATCTTTGTACCACGAAAAAGGACAATGATGCTTTTGAATATATTCGGATTCCTCAACATCTCGTTCGCGGACATCCTGGACATACTGATGGTCGCCATATTCATCTATCTGGCTTTCAGATGGATAAGAGGCTCTGCCGCGATGAATATATTCGTCGCTGTCATCCTGCTTTTCTTCCTGCGGGTGATAGTGGCGGCGTTCAATATGAAATTGATGAACGCTCTGCTGGGGACTTTCATCGACGTGGGAGTGATCGCCCTCATCGTGATATTCCAGCCTGAAGTGAGGCATTTCCTTATGAAGCTCGGCTCGCGCTACGGGATGGCCGGCAAAAGCCGTGACTTCGTCAACAAGCTGCTGGGAATCCAAGACAAGAAGATGACCGGAGGCACCGTCAACGAGATAGCTGAGGCGTGCAGGGCTATGTCGGCCGACAAGACCGGAGCGCTGATCGTGTTCCCTCGCAAGGATTCGCTCGATTTCATCGTCGAGACAGGGGACATAGTGGACGCTAAAGTCACCAGAAGGCTGATAATGAACATATTCTTCAAGAACTCACCTCTGCACGACGGTGCTATGATCATCAGCGACGACAGGATCGTGGCCGCCCGCTGCACCCTTCCGATCACCGGGCGCACGGACATCCCCGCCCACTATGGAATGAGGCACAAAGCGGCGATAGGAATCTCGGAGGAGACTGACGCTGACGTGGTTGTGGTCTCGGAGGAGACCGGAGGAATATCCTTCGTCCGAGGAGGCAACATCAAGAGCATAGGCAACATCAATGAACTTAAACTCCTTCTCGGCGCGGGCGACGGATCCACGGAAGAAAAACGCGCCACGGAGGAAAAACAATAATTTACGAATATGTCGGAACGAATAAACGGAACAGAGATTGACACAAGATTAGAGAGCAAGTTGGGATTTGACAGGGTCAGAACCTTTGTGGCCGACAGATGTTCCACTGAATATGCCGTCACAAGGGTGACGGAAGAGACGTTCAGCAACGATGCCAAGGTCATAGCGTCAAGGCTGGCGCTGACCGACGAGATGAGGCTGATCGTGATGTTCGAGGAAAACTTCCCGACCAACGGCTACATCGACTGTCTCGACTTCCTCAAACCTTTGGAGAACACCGGCTACAACATCGACCTGCTCTCGCTTGGAAAGCTGCGCACGATGGTCGAGACGGTCCGCAAGCTGACGAACTTCTTTATGTCGATAAAGGACGGGGTCTATCCCAACCTCAAAAGGATGAGCGCCCCGATAATGAGCTTTCCGGAGGTTCAGAGAAGGATCGACATCATTCTGGACAAGTTCGGGGATGTCAAGGACACGGCCTCGGACAAGCTGCTGGAAATCCGTAGGGCGATAAAGTCTAAGGAAGGTACCATATCAAAAAGGGCGAACGCAATTCTCAGGCAGGCACAGGCTGACGGACTCGTGGACGAGGACGCCGGACTTTCGGTCCGTGACGGGAAACTTCTGATTCCGGTCAACAGCTCCAGCAAGAAAAAGATTCCGGGATTCGTCTATGACACATCCGCCACCGGCAAGACAGCCTTTGTGGAACCGGCTGAGATCATCGAACTGGAAAACGAGATATTCACTCTTCACGCCGAGGAGACGCAGGAGATCCAGCGCATCCTCGCCGCGTTCAGCGACTTTGTGCGCCCGTATGTCCCGGATCTCATCAACTCTGCTGAATATATCGGCGAGATAGACTTTCTGGTCGCCAAGGCTCAGGTCGCCCTTGACTTCAAGGCCGGAATGCCGATCATCTCAACGGAAGGCGAACTTGCCCTGAGAAAGGCCAGGCATCCGCTTCTGGAGAGGGCTCTGGCGAAGGAGAAGAAGACCATCGTCCCGGTTTCCATCCTTTTGACACCGTCCAAGCATATTCTTTTGATCTCCGGGCCTAACGCCGGCGGCAAGTCGGTGTGCCTGAAGACCACGGGACTGTTGCAGTATATGTTCCAGTGGGGGATGCTGATCCCGACCTCCGAGACCTCGGAACTTCCTGTTTTCGACAGGATTATGGTCAGCATCGGTGACGACCAGAACATCGAGAATGACCTGAGCACGTACAGTTCGTTCCTGGACGATATGAAGACGATGCTCGGGAAAGCCGACAGCAAGACCTTGATATTGATAGACGAGTTCGGATCGGGAACCGAGCCGGCTGCCGGCGGAGCGATCGCCGAGGCTATCCTCAGCGAGATGGACAAGAGAGGGGTTTACGGGGTCATCACGACACACTACACAAACCTGAAGCTCTACGCTTCGGGATCCGAAACCGGGGTCATCAACGGAGCGATGCAGTTCGACGCCGCCAAGATCCAGCCTCTGTTCAAGTTGGACATTGGAATGCCAGGCAACTCGTTCGCCTTCGAGCTAGCCCGAAAGATGGGCCTTCCGGAAAGCATCGTGAAGGATGCCGAGGCCAGGGCCGGAGAGGAGTTCGTCGGGATGGAAAGGAACCTTCGCAAGATCGTGCGCAACCGCCGTGCCCTGGACGAGAAGCTCCAGAGGATCAAGAACACGGACAAGACCTTGGAGAACATCACCGAGCGCTACCAGAAAGAGCTTGAAGGTCTGAAACAGACCAAGAAAGAGATTCTGGACCAGGCCAAGAAGGAGGCCCAGGAGATCGTTCAGGGAGCCAACAAGACGGTGGAGAACACGATCCGCACCATCAAGGAGTCACAGGCGGACAAGGAAAAGACTTCCGATGCCAGAAAGGCTCTTCAGGATTTCGTCTCTTCGCTTCAAACCAAGAAGGAGAACGACCAGAAGAACCACGATGACTACATTGACAAGAAGCTCAAGCAGCTGGAAGACAGAAAGATGCGCCGCAACGCCCGCAAAGGCAAACCTCAGGACGAAACACAGTCGGAGGCTTCGGAGCAATTCCGCGGAGGCGTGTTGAAAGTAGGCGAGAAAGTACGCGTAAAGGACAACGGTATGGTCGGCGAGGTCATCAGGGTCTCCAACAAGGCCGTGACCGTGGCGGTCGGCAACATCACCAGCAAGATGCCTCTCGACAAGGTTGAGAGAATTTCTTCCAATGAATATAAGGCCGCGGTGCGGGAGACCATCAAGCCTCGGGCCGCACAGGATGATTCAGGACTCAGAGAGCGCAGACTGGCGTTCTCTCCTGAGCTGGACGTGCGCGGAGAGCGGGTCTCGGATGCCTTGGACATCGTTGTGCACTACATCGACGATGCGATTATGCTGAACATCGGCTCCGTCCGCATCATCCACGGCAAAGGCACTGGAGCGCTGCGCGATGAATTGCAGAAATATCTCAGGACGATTCCTGGTGTCACATCCGTCCACGATGAGCAGGTTCAGTTCGGGGGCTCTGGAGTGACGATCGTGACTTTGGGATAGCCGGACAACAATAAAGGATAAACTATGAAAAACATTGAGAATACGGTCACTCCACGGATGACGTTGGGGAGGATGGGTGAGGATGTCGCCTGCGGGTTCCTGTCCGGGAACGGACACACCATCATCGAGCGGAACTTCAGGACCGGACATCTGGAGATTGACATCATCAGTCTGGACAGGAATGGTGTGCATTTTGTGGAGGTCAAGAGCCGGATGGCGCCAGTGGCTGTCTCCCCTGAGGAGAACGTGACGGCGGCCAAGCAGAAAAAGGTGGCGGAAGCCGCGTCAAGGTACCTGCGGATGTCCAAGGACAAACGGATCTCAGGTGATCTGGAAGTCAATTTCGATGTCGTGGCCGTGACGTTTGACGGAGGAAAGGAGATTGTGGAATGGTTCCCGAACGCGTTTTACCCGATGTACCTTTGAATGGTCACTGATCCTGTCGAAGTGACCACATTGATTCGAGAAAATATGCTAAGCACTAAGATATGAGCAAAGATAACCGATACTGTGTGATAATGGCCGGAGGCACAGCGAACCGCTTCTGGCCTGTAAGCAGAGAGACAAAACCAAAACAGTTCCTGGACATTTCCGGCACCGGAAAGTCTTTCGTCAGAACGACTTACGAGCGGTTCTCGGAAATAGTCCCGAAAGAAAACATCATCATCGTCACCTTGACCAGATTCGCGGAGCTGGTCCATACCCAGATCCCCGAGCTGCCCGAAGGCAACCTCCTGCTGGAGCCCTACGCCCGCAACACGGCCCCCTGCATAGCCTACGCCACCTACAGCATCCTCAAGCGCGATCCCGAAGCGACCGTCATCGCCACCCCGGCGGACCACATCATCACGGACGAGGACAAATTCAAGGCAGCCATCCTTAAGATGATGGAATATGCCGAAAACAAACCGGCCCTGATGACCTTGGGAATACACCCGACGAATCCGGACACGGACTACGGTTACATCCAGGCGCCAAGGAGCAAGGACAACGCTGACGCTGACACTCCTCTGAAAGTCAAGACTTTCACAGAGAAGCCTGACAAGGCTTTGGCCGAGGTGTTCTGCAAGACCGGGGAATTCTACTGGAACTCGGGTATATTCATTTGGAAGGCATCGGTAATCAGGGAAGAGATGGAGAAATATATTCCTGATGTCACCTCTGTTTTCGTCGGTTGGGAAGACTCGTTGGGCAGCGACAAGGAGCAGATATTCCTTGAGAAGGTATATTCAGACTGCCCGAAGGTTTCCATCGACTACGGTGTGATGGAAAAGACGGACAGGGCCTGGCTCTACTGCGGGGATTTCGGATGGTCAGACATTGACGGTTGGGACTCCCTGTTCAGGAACTACGACAGGAAAACCAAGGACGGTAACGTTGTGTTCACCGACAAGATCCTGGCGGAAGGCAACAAAGACAGCCTACTGGTAAGCTCAAACCCTAAGAAACTCTACGCCATCAAAGGGCTGAAGGACTATGCGGTGGTCGATACCGGTGACGTTCTCCTGATCTGCCCGAAGGACGACAAGCAGTTCAAGGATTTCCTTTCCGGCCTCGGTATGCCGGAGTACGAGGATTTCCGGTAGTACAGCCGTGGCGGCCAACGCCTTGATAATCAACAATAAAAGCGAAGACCTTGTGCCGAATCCAGCACAAGGTCTTCGCTTATTACATTGACAGACAATCCTTTGGGTGCCACGAACGGCAACCGGGACCATCTTCAGCTTCTAAGATATTCCTACTTCTTCAAGTTCTTGAAAAGGGTGGAGAGGGTCGATGCGGCGGAAGCTATCTCCTTAGCGTTTGACACCGTGTTGGCGCCGGCCTTGGAAGACGCTATCTTGGTGATCGCCTCGGTGGCCGCTGACTTGGCCGCGTTGCTGGCCGCAAGGATGATCGCCAGAGCGGCGACAGCAAAAATTTTTAACGCTTTCATCTTTAATATATTGAATATTATTTACTTGACGAATGCGTAGGAGAAGCCTTGAATCTGGTTCCAGGCGCCACGGGTGAAGTCAGGGACCTCGACAGGGGCGTTGCCGTTCTCCATCGAGATCTTGCCGAGCTCGGTGAGACAGCACCATTCGGCCATATCATAGACATCCATATCGAGCGGAAGGCCGTTCCTGAGGCAGTAGATCAGACGGTAGTCCATAATGAAATCCATTCCGCCGTGGCCGCCGACCTGCTTGGCGAGAGCCTCAAGCTCAGGGGTAAGGATAGGGTTGCGGTTTTCCTCAAGCAGCTTGCTCAGCTTGTCTCCTGAATAGACAACCTCACGGCCAAGATTCTGGAAATCAGTGGAAGTGCCTTCAGTGGCGTTCTCACGCAGGCAAACCTGCTGGACAGGGTACTTGCCCACATAACCGTCACTGCCGACAATCTGGTACATACGGCTGTAAGGACGCGGAGTCATCACATCGTGCTCCACAAGGATGGTCTTGCCTTTCTCCGTGGAGATCATCGTCATCGTGACATCACCGTTCTGGAAATCATCGCATTTCTCTCCGCTCTTGGCCTCGACGTGCTTAGGACCGTTGACAGTCTTGGTCTCCATCGCGACAAGAGTCTTGAAACGGTCACCCCTGTGGATGTTCATAACCTGGCAGACAGGGCCCAAGCCGTGCGTAGGATAGACATCGCCCTTGTGGGCCTGATTGAAATCGAGTCTCCAGTTGCTCCAGTAGGCGTTCCAGAACGGATCCAGATTGTGATGATAGGATCCTTCTCCGTGGAGAATCTCGCCAAGAAGCCCCCTCTGGGCCATCGTCAAGGCTGTCAGCTCGAAGAAGTCATAGCAGCAGTTCTCCAGCATCATACAATGCTTGCGGGTCTTCTCGGACATATTCACAAGAGCCCAGATGTCCTCAAGAGAGGCGGCGGCAGGAACCTCGATGGCGACATTCTTGCCGTGCTCCATCGCATAGAGTGCGATCGGAACGTGATGCTTCCAGTCAGTGCAGATGTAAACAAGGTCTATGTCGTCACGGTCGCAAAGCTCTTTGTAGGCCTCGGTGCTTCCGGAATATCCGACCGCCTTAGGGAATCCTCTGTCTTCCAATGTCTTCTGAGCCTTCTCGACACGGTCGGCCTCCACGTCACAGAGTGCAGTGATCTTCACGCCAGGGACGTAGGTGTAACGCTCCACAGCGCTGGAGCCACGCATTCCGATGCCGACAAAGGCGACCCGGACAGTGTCCATCGCAGGGACGGTCAGCCCAAGCACGTTCTCCTGACCGGCAGGACGGGCTGTGGTCTCAACCTTGATCGGGCCTTCTTCCTTCGAAGTGGCACAGGATACCGCCAAAGCAAGCGATAGGATAGCGAACAAATTTCTGAACTTCATTGCTTATTAGTATTTGAATTATGTTTCTGACGCAAAGATATCATAATTAAGCGGAAAAGCCTAAAAATCATATTTCATCGCGCGCTCCGCACTCATTGCCTTCGCCGGGACAAGAGCGAAACGGAACGAGTAGTCCTTGTCGCTCCACAGACACCTGTCTTCATCTGGCCTGGCTCCCCAGCTGTCATAACCTCCGATTCCGCTTTGCGCGAGATCAATGCAAACCTCCACGAAATCCCTCTCGACATAATCATTTATGTGGGTCTGGCGACGAAGCCGGTTCTTTGCCTTCACCGGGTCGTTCTCGGTCAACGGGCCTTTGTTCTCCCACTGATAGTCACGCTGAACCGCCTCCTCGGAGTCAAGATCCTCGACGGAGCAACGAAGAGCGTTGAACTCGAAGCGTTCCGAACGGATGGTCAAACCTCCGATGGCAAGATATTCACAGTCAGCGTGATGACCACATTCCTGAGGACGGACGTAGCGGACATATTCCTTCGCCGCGGATGATGAATATTTCCCGATGAGGGTCCCGCTGAACCTGTCGCTGTAGTTCTCCTCCGGACCTCTGCCCAAATAGGTGAAGGAGTCGGCGGACGCAGGAAGCCTCAACCTGAATCCGATTCGCGGCACATCAACCGGTTTGGCAGACTTAACACCCTTGAAATCAGAGCGTACCGAAAGAATTCCTCCATCAAGAAGAGTATAGCGGACTATGAATATATTCCCGCTCGCAAGCGTATATTCCGCAACTATCGACTCTCCGTCGAACTCCGCCTTGACATCAAATTCCCGGCTGGAGGTCTTGAACGCCTGGTTGCGGGACGGCATTCCGTTGCCGTAGTCGTTGTCGGTCGGAGCGCGCCAGAATAGCGGCCTGAGGCCGAAATCGTCGTTGAACATTTTCTTTCCTTTGAATGAATATGACCGCAGACATCCAAGGGTCTTGTCGAAGACAATGGAAGCCTTGGTTTTAAACGTAACGGCATCCCTCCATTCAAGAGTTATCGCGGACTCGTCCTGCGTCATTCTTATGTCAAAGGCATTGGCAGGAATCTCCTGACGGGCCGCATCCGACAGTTTAATCTGGTCGTAGCCAATCACATAACCTTTCGGAAGCAATCCTTCTTTCTCAGCGGTGAGAATCTCGAATGTAATCAAGCAATTCTTATCGGAAGGCAGGTCCGGTAACCCGACGCTGAAATCCTCGTCGGACTGCGGCGCGGCGGAAAGCCTGATGTCACCGGAAGCGATCCTGCTGCCGTCAGCAATAACGGTCCATTTAAGAATATGCTTGTCCAAACTTCTGAAATAGAATCTGTTCGTCAATCGGAACTGCCCCTTTGAAGCATCGACCGGAGTAACGGCAACATCCTGATAGACGTGTTTGACCTCGGCCATCGCAGGATGCAGGCTACGGTCCGGAGCGATGATTCCGTTGCAGTTGAAATTGCCGTCGCTCGGGGTGTTCTCACCATAATCCCCACCGTAGGCCCAGTACATACGCCCCTCGGCATCGGTCTCGTAAAGTCCCTGATCAATCCAGTCCCAGATGAATCCGCCCTGGAGGTTTGGATATTCATAAATGTACTTCCACTGACGGTCGAGCGAGCCGTTGGAGTTGCCCATCGCGTGGGAATATTCAGAAGGCACCACCGGCTTGCCATAGCCGCTCTCCCCCATCTTGTGGAACCACTCCGCGTCAGGGTATTGCGGGACGAGCATATCCGTGTTCCATTCATATTCAGCGCGCTCGTAGCAGACAGGTCTGTTCTGGCCGTCCTTTTCCAAGGCTTTCAGTTCCCTGTAGGTGTCGTAGAAGTTGCATCCGTTGCCGGCCTCGTTGCCGAGCGAGAGGATCGTCACGCACGGGTAGTTGCGGGTCCGGTAGTACATATTCAGAATCCTGTCACGGTGCTGAGGCAGCCAGTCAGGATTGTTGCCGAGGGTTCTGGTGAGTTTGTAGCCCATTCCGTGGGACTCGATGTTAGCCTCGTCATAGACATAGAATCCGTACTTGTCGCAGAGTTCGTAGAAAAGCCGCGGCTGAGGATAGTGGCAGGTCCTGATGGCGTTGATGTTGTGTTCCTTCATCAGACGCAGGTCGGTCAGAATGTCTTCCTTAGTGACGTAATGGCCGGTGAACTGATTGTGTTCGTGGATGTTGACACCCTTGAACTTGACTGGCTGGCCGTTCACAAGGAACTGATTGCCGACAATCTCAAGACGACGGAAACCGACGTTGGCCTTTGCGTATTTTCCTTCGACACAGAGAAGCAGGGTGTAGAGTTCTGGGGTCTCGGCGGACCATCTCTGAACATCCTTAATGGCTGATTGCCACTGTTTTACGCCTTGTACCGTTTCCGCGTTTCCTTTCGCGGTCTCGTTGCCATCGGCATCCAAAAGGGTCCAACTGACATTGATCGGCTTAGACGAATTGACGCTCAGGCGGAAATCCCCGGTGCTAAGGTCATCTGCCAGCGTCGAGACCACATTCCAGTCAAAATCCTCCGGAACGGTTGCCGGCTCTCTTGACAGATAGACATCACGCTCGATTCCGCTGATGCGCCAGAAATCCTGACACTCAAGGTAACTGCCAGTGCTCCATCTTGTCACGACCATCCTGAGATCCGCCTCCTTGCCACTCTCCACATAAGGAGTAATATCATAGCGGACCAGATCCTTGGAGTCCTCGCTGTAACCCACAAACTTCTCGTTGACAAACACATACGCGCCGCCTTTAACTCCGCAGAGGTTCAGGTAGCACTTCTCCCCCGCCCCGAACTCTGGCGTGAATTTCCTTGAATATACTCCCGTAGGGATCTTGTCCGGAAGCTGCGGCGGCTGCGGGTTCCTCGGGCAGAACTCGTAAGGATGGTTCACATAGATCGCCGTCCCGAATCCCTGAACCTCCCAGTTGCCTGGCACCTTGATGGTTGACGGAGCCTTGTGGGGATCCGCCAGCATATCCTGCACGGAATCATAGTAACGGAAATCCCAGACACCATTCAGGGAAGAATAGTTCGGGCTTGCCTCGATCTCTTTTGACAAAGCGTCTTTGGCCGAATTAAAGAAAACCGTCTCGTGCCTCCGAGTCACGGCATTCCCCTCCGTAACAACTTTCTGGTCAAGATGTTCAGTGAAGTCAGTGCCTTTTTTCTGCGCCGTGATGGCCGAGCTGGCCAACAAAGCAGCCAAAGCGGTAATAATATAAGGTCTGATATCCATAAAGTTTTTTGTTAATTTGCGGTATATCCATCAATCCTTAAACAAATCATCAAGCGTCACAACGTAAGGTCTGTTGGAAAATTTCGCCTCGCAGACATTTATTACTTGATCTCCACTTCCCTTCCTATGATCTCATTCGCCATATTCATTATTGCTTTGCGATAAAGGTAAAAAAAATCGAGTTACCGCACAAGAATAAATTTTATTGTCTTGCGACAAGTGCCGATTTTAGACGGTTGTCGCAAAGGTATAATATAAAAACTATGCGCGCCTGAGTGTTATGGGCATATTCTCAAATCAACTTCTTTTTGTGTGAAAAGAGCTGATATTGCGCACGAGATTCCTTTTTTCTATCTTTGCGGGGCTCCGGTTGGAGAATCACATAATGTACATTGAATATTTCTAAAAAAGAGGATAGATGAACGAAAGCAAAAGAATCGTATTCCTGGACTATGTGCGTGTGTTCGCGTGCTTTCTGGTTATGCTGGTGCACGCCAGCGAGAATTTTTATCCGGGACCGGGAGCAACCGATATGGCTGGTCCTCAGTCATTTCTGGCCAATGAGACCGACCGGCTGTTCGTGTCTCTCTACGATGGATTCTCAAGAATGGCGGTGCCGCTCTTTATGATCGTGTCGGCGTTCCTGCTGGCTCCGATGAAGAAAGGTATGTCAGCAAAGGAGTTCTACAAGAGACGCTTCACCAAGATTGTACCACCGTTCATCCTTTTCGCGGTTCTCTACTCCACGCTTCCTCTGCTTTGGGGACAGATAGACATACAGACAAGCGTCCGCGACCTGACGCATATTCCTTTGAACTTCCCGTCTCTTGCCGGGCATCTGTGGTTCATATTCCCTCTTCTGAGCCTGTATCTTTTCATTCCGGTAATATCCCCGTGGCTTGAAAAGGTCGGCAAACGAGAGGAGAGGTTCTTCATCATCCTGTTCCTGATCTCCACCTGCATCCCGTACCTAAATCGTTGGTTCGGAGAAGTTTGGGGACAATGCTTCTGGAACCAGTACCACTTGCTCTGGTACTTCTCCGGCTTCCTTGGCTACCTCGTGATGGCGCACTACATCCGTGTACACCTTGACTGGGACTCGCGTAAGAAGATGACTATCGGAGCGGTACTGATGACCGTAGGAGCGATTGTCACTATTCTTTCGTTCTATGTACAAGCCACGCCGGGAATTGTCATAAGCACTCCGGTGCTCGAAATCGGTTGGAATTTCTGCACGATCAACGTGGCCTGCCTCACAGCCGGAACGTTCCTGATGTTCTCCTGCATAAAGCGTACGGAAGCCCCTTGGATCATCACCCGACTTTCCAAACTGAGCTACGGGATGTACCTGATGCATATCTTCTGGCTGCACCTATGGTCAGTGGTGTCCATCCAGACTCTCCAGCTGCACACAGCGGTGGCGATTCCGTTCATCGCGGTCTGCACATTCGTCTGCTGCGCCCTGACCTCAGAACTCATCTCCAGGCTTCCGGGCAGCAAATGGATCATAGGGGCGTAAACTTCCTGCGGTAACCATAAGCAACGCCGCTCAAGGCTTCGATGCATAGATAAACGTGGAGAATAAACACCTGACGGACAACTAATTAAACACCCATCCTTCCACCTTAAACAGTGAAGAGGATGGGGTGTCAACATATTCACTTACAACCATTTGGCCTCCACGACCATTCTGTTGTTATGTGCGATATACAGGCTACAGTTTCGCAATGGCTGTGACGAGCTGGTCGCCGAGGCCGATGGTGTAACCCTCGGTGGTAAAGAAGATGCGGTTGAAGGTGTCGGCGAGAATGAAGTACGGCATCCGGCGATCTTTCAAGTCGAGCCCGTCAGGGATTATGCCGAAACGGACGTTGGACGGGAGCGAGGCGGAATATTCCTTAATCCACCCAAGTCCTTCTGCGGTGGTCAGAAGCAGGATCGGACGATTCCAAGCCTCCAGACCGGATTTCGCGGCGATGAGGTCGTTGATTGCGTGAACGGACGGTTCTTGACGAGGGGTCAAGAAACCGATCACATAGAATCCACGGCCGGTGGTCGAAAGAACCGAAACTGGCTCAGAATCAGCTTCCACCTTATACTTTGTCTCCGCGTCGAACGAACCGATCACGGACAATTTATCCTCCGGAATGGTGATGCGGAGATCAAGAGTAGTGGTCTCGCCCTCCTTGACGGAGAACTGCTGCATTGTGACAGGCACGCTGCCGTCGGAAAGACGGTTGCCGCTGACAAGCACATAATCACCGACATCGAGCGAAGTTCCTTTCTTGAATATATTCGCCCAGCTGACGCCTCCGCCCATATCCACCTGACCTTCATCGAAGGAAAGCAGCTTTGTGCGGCCGTTCTCTATCTTGCTGACAGTGAAATGGGAATAGTAGCCAGGATTGGCAAGGATAGCCGTAGGCTCGTAGTTCAGGACCAGCGTCCCGGTCGGAGCCACAACCTGTGAGGACGCCTCGAAATCCACATCAACCCACTGACTGCCAGACCTATACTGAATTTTCCCGGTCACAGGATCCTTGCGCGCGTCGATCCCGAGAGTCCTTGCGAGAGCGACAAAGAATATATTCCTGGAGCGAATGTCCGCCATCCGAGCCCTATAAACGCCAATCGGAGACATCGGAATGCTCCAAGCCTTAGGGTCACGCAGCACGGTGATGCTGTCCTGAACCCATTTGATCAGGTTAGATGGAACAGATAGCTCCTCCCTTGACAGTTCAGTGCCGAAGCGACCAGCAAAGAACGACTTGTAAGGACTGAGGAACTCGTTCTCGACCCTTGGGCAGAGAATCGCGTCTGAAGCATTGTAACTGTCATCCAAAATAGTCCTCGTCACATCTATCATATCCTTATTGCTCAAGGATTTAAGCAGTTCCATAGCCCTTGCGTCCGGATGATCCTCCAAGAACTTTTCGATCACCTCGTGGTTGCCGGCAGAGAATGCCAGAAGCCTCCCTTTCTCCGAACTGTCCGTGGCGATGAATGTGGCCATATAAGCCTTTCGGATGCTGTCCTCCTGGGCGAAACGCCTGTCATTCTCAGCACGTTGCTCCGGAGTGACCTCAGGGATATTCGCGGTCTCCGGCGGCGGGACGATCATCATTGACTGAGGATCAAAGGAATGCTGGTCGGAAATCGTGATCCTAACCTCGGAGTCCTTACCGAAAGAGACCTTGGAATAACCATACTTGCCGTTCTTCGAGGCCCAGGCCATCATATCCCCCATCCCGGCGGTCAGGAATGTACGCCCTTGAGCGTCAGTGTATTTGGAAAGCGCAGGATAGAACTCTGCATAGTTGTAGATCTTGAAATCAACCAATGCGCTGTCAACCGGGGAGCCGTTCTCATCCACAACCGTAAAATCCACACGGGCGGTCTTGGCATAATTGTCAATCAGATTGATTTCCGTGAAGTTAGGCCCGACCATAACCTTCTCTTCCGGGCCGTCATAGTTTCCGAAAACCCTTGTGTGCATCAACAATCCACGGCTGGCCGGTGAGTTGAACCAACCCAGATTAAGGACAGGTTCCGGCTCGCACGCCCCAAGGAAGTACCATTCACCGTCAGCCCAGGCCTCAACCCAGGCGTGGTTGTCATCCGTGTGCGCCCAACGAGGAGTGTAAACCTGACGTGCAGGAATCCCGACAGCCCTCAACGCCGCAACAGCGAACGTGGATTCCTCTCCGCAACGCCCCAACGAGCTTCTCATCGAAGAAAGCGGGGACAGGGTACGGGCATCGGATGGCTTGTAGGTCAGCTTCTCGTGACACCAATGATTCACTTCCAGAATGGCATCCTTCATATTCATTCCTTCCACCCGTGGCTTCAACTCACGGTAGAAAGCGACCCTTGAGGTGTCAAGGTCCTCATTGTTCGCCCTGATCGGCAGCACAAAATGCCTGAAAACCCTTTCCGGGACATTCCACCCCATCTCTTTGCGGGCGGCGAAGGACGAACGAATATTCTGGAGGTAATAGTCTGTGCTGTAATCTGTCACGTCCGCAAGAGGCATATAGGCATAGAGAAACTCCAAAGCCTCCAGTTCTTCGGTCGTCAGATAGAGGTCGCTGACAAAGCCATTGGACTCCGTCAGGCATTTCTTGTCCTTGTCAACCGCAAAGAAAGCTTGCAGACGCTCCGGCCGCAACCTTTTGTCCAGATCAGTCTCGACACGGGCACGATAGGACGCGTCGGTCATAAAATGATGAACCTCGCAGGATGAAAGCAGCGACAGGGCCGCGATCAGGGAGAAGAATGTCTTTTTCATAAATGAATATATTCAATCAGGTAATCTATGCTCAGAATTCTGAGGCGACTAATTTTAACGCTTGGGATAGAACAACCCTCCCCTCCGGCAGCGATACCGGAAAGGAGGGCTGAATATTCTTTAATTATGGACCATAAAGGTCGGGGGCTACTACTCCTCTTCCTTCTCCTGAGCGGCGTACTCGGCAAGAAGCTTGGTCTGAACGTCACCAGGAACAGGCTGATAGTCAGCGAATGTCATCGTGAACGTCGCGGCGCCTGATGTCAGGGAGCTGAGAGTTGTGGAGTAACGGTAAAGCTCAGCGAGCGGAACACGAGCCTTGAGGACTGAGAAGCCCTTGTCAGAGCTCATACCCTCGATGAGCGCCCTCTTGTTCTGAAGGTCTGACATACAAGCTCCCATATAGTCGGCCGGAGTCAGGATCTCGACATTGTAGATAGGCTCCATAATCTTCGGACCGGCGTTGCGGAAGGCCTCCTTGAAGGCGTTGCGCGCGGCGAGGATGAAGGAGATTTCATTGGAGTCAACCGGGTGCATCTTACCGTCATAGACGAAGACTCTGATGTCACGGGCGTATGAACCAGTGAGAGGGCCCTCGGTCATCTTGTCGTTGAGACCCTTGAGGATGGCCGGCATAAAGCGTGCGTCAATGGCACCACCGACAACGCAGTTGTAGAACTCAAGCCTTCCGCCCCATTCGAGGTCGAACTCTTCCTTGGTCTTGACGTTGAGGACGACATCCTTGCCGTCGATCTTGAACTTGTTCGTGAACGGAACGCCCTCAACGATAGGGCAAATGAGGATGGAGACCTCGCCGAACTGGCCGGCTCCACCTGACTGCTTCTTGTGACGGTAGGTGGCTGTGGCGACCTTCGTGATGGTCTCACGGTAAGGGATCTTCGGAGCGAACATAACGACCTTCACACCGAACTCGTTCTCCAGACGCCACTTGCAGACATTGATGTGCTGCTCGCCCTGACCACTGAGGATGGTCTGTTTGAGTTCCTTTGAATATTCAACGATGATCGTAGGATCCTGTGCGGATATCTTGGAGAGAGCCTCGCCAAGCTTGGTCTCGTCGTTCTGGGACTCGGCCTTGATGGCGCAGCGGTACTTGGAGGCAGGGAAGACGATGTGCTCGTAGGCGATGCCGGAGCCAAGCTGCGAAAGGGTGACGTTGGTCTTACCGGAACGGAGCTTGACTGTACATCCGATCTCACCGGCCTGAAGTCCGGTCACTTTCTCCTTCTTCGCGCCGGCGACAGCGTAGATCGCCGAAAGCCTTTCCTTGTCACCGGTCTCAGGGTTCTCAAGATCCATACCCTCAGTCAGATGACCGGACATAACCTTGAAGTAGGAAACCTCACCGAGATGCGGCTCGACGTCAGTCTTGTAGATGAATACGGAAGTAGGGTTCTCTGTCTTGCACTCGACCACATTGCCGTCCTTTGTGGCAGACTTGGTCTCCGCAGGGGAGATGGCGGTCTTGATGGTGAACTCCATAAGTCTCTTCACACCGATGTCCTTCTTGCCCGAGAGGCAGAAGATAGGGAGCACGCCACCCTGGCGGATTCCCTTTCCGAGACCTTCGCGGATCTCGTCCTCGGTGAGTGAGCCGTTCTCGAAGAACCTTTCCATAAGGGTGTCGTCGAACTCGGCGGCCTTCTCGATGAGCTCCTGACGGAGAGTCTCGGCCTCGTCCATAAGGTTCGCAGGGATGTCAAGATCCTCACGGGTTCCGTTATCGTCCTTGAAATGATAGTATTTCATCTTGAGGACATCGATGAAGCCATCGAATGAAGGGCCTGGGTTGACCGGGAACTGGACGATGATCGGCTTGTGGCCGAAGGTCTCCTTCATATCGTTGATCGTCTTCTCCCAGTCGGCCTTCTCGGAGTCAAGCTGGTTGACAGCCACGATGAGAGGCAGCTTGTACTGGTCGGCGTAACGCGCGAAGATGTCTGTGCCCACCTCGACGCCCTGCTGTGCGTTGATGACAAGAATACCGTTCTCGCAAACCTTGAAGGCTGACACAGCGCCTCCGATGAAGTCATCGGAACCCGGAGCGTCGATCACGTTGAACTTCGTGTTCATAAACTCAGCGTAAAGCGGAGTGGCGAATATCGACCTCTGGTTGATTTTCTCGATTTCCTCATTGTCGGAAACAGTGTTCTTGTCCTCGACCGTGCCTCTTCTGGCGATCACCTTGCCCTCATAGAGCATAGCTTCAGACAATGTGGTCTTACCTGACTTGGCGCTGCCAATCAGAACCACATTGCGGATGTCTTTAGTAGAATATTCTTTCATTACTATAAGTTATTAATTATGAAATCATTGTTGGCAAAACTGCATTACGGGGAACAACTTGATAAAAATCGATTTACCCTTGGAAGTGCCTCATAAGTTCGCCGAAAGGCAAATCTAATAAAAAAATGTCCCAATAACAACACTATTCCATAATCTTTCTTAATGAATATTCTCGCAGCGACGGTAAAAATCGACCAGATCCTGTCCCTGCCAGCCAAGTTCGTCATAAATCATTTTATCCAACGACACCGGATCCGCGCCTATCCGCGCGCATATTCCCGGAAAATCGGAAACCATCGAGAAAATCCTTTCCTCGTCCATCGCCCGCTCGAAAGCGGCATAATCTGATTCTGTTCGGTTCATAGCAAAAAAGCGTTTTCCGCAAATAACACAACTTCACCTGTAAAAAACAACCTTTGGTTGCAATTCAGCGGGGGTAAACACTACAAAATTTCTGTTTTTTATCAATTATATGTGTTTTTTATATCCCCGTGTTGCATTTTACAACCATAGGTTACAAATCACAAACACCACTTTTGGATATTTTTGTGGCTGAACAAAAGATGTTCACTGAATATGGACGACAAGACGATTAAGGTCAACCTTGAAAGGAAAAGAAACGAACTCGGTCTCTCGCAGACCGAGATGGCCCGCCGTCTTGACATATCTCTGAACGCCTATCGGAAACTCGAAAAGGGGAAGACCAGGATTCTGAACGAGCACGTCGGCAGGTTCGCCGAAGAGACTGGAGTCTCCGTTGCCGAGCTTGTGAACGGTTTCGAGCCGGTGAGTTCCTTCGAAAGCGGCCTCAACAACATAAAGGAAGCGTACGAAAAGAAATTCCGTGCCTTGGAAGAAAGCTACACAAGCGAGCTGAATGTTATGAGAGACGAGATCAAGCGACTGAACGAAAAACTCAAGGACAAGGAGGAGGTCATCTCGATGAACCGCAAGCTAATCAGCCACTACGAGAAGGAACTCGGACTAAAGACCGGTGAATAATGTCGGTTCAAGTTCCTTGGGGTGGAACGACCTACGGTGCCACGGTGTCAACCCGAATTTTTTGATGGCCTCGATGTGCTCCTTGGTCGGATAGCCCATATTCCTGTCCCAGCCATATTCAGGATATTCCTTGGCCAGCTGGCGCATCTTCTCGTCCCTCCAAGTCTTCGCGAGCACAGACGCCGCCGCGATTGATGAATATGTAGCATCACCGTGAACCACAGTGCTGTAGGTGCCGAAGCCATATTCATCGAAAGGTCTGAAACGGTTGCCGTCGATCAGCAGGAAGTCCGGTTTAAGGTCAAGCCTCCTGACCGCGCGCTGCATTCCGGTAACGGATGCCCAAAGAATATTCAATTCATCTATTTCCTCAGCGCTGACAGCCTCGACCGCCCAAGCGATCGCCTCACGCTCAATGATCGGCCTCAGGATATCCCTGGATTTCTCGCTCATCTTCTTGGAATCGTTCAGCAACGGGTGGTGGAAATCCGCCGGAAGTATCACGGCCGCGGCATAGACAGGGCCAGCCAACGGACCGCGCCCGGCCTCGTCACAGCCGGCCTCGATGCGCCCCGCCTCCATAAACGGCAGCAGATGTATCTCTTTCTTTATATTCATAAATTCAAACCTTGCCGGCGGACAATTCCTTTTGGTCGCTGAGCCTGTCGAAGCGACCGGCACTTCGACAGGCTCAGCAACCTTGGGTCAACCTCCCTCCAGCCTGCCGGAAACGGCAAATATAACCAGAAATTTGAGTTTAAGCAGGAAATGGCTACTTTTGTTGGTTATTTTCATTGGAAATAGCTACTTTAGTAAATATAACCGGTAATCTTTTTTGATTACGGACACAGACATATTTAAAAGTATTTGATATGAGAAAATTGATTTGTTCCTTCGCGGCCGCCCTCATGGTCGGATTCAGCGCGATGGCAGACGAGGGGATGTGGATGCTTCCGCTCCTCCAGAAACTCAATGCGGACGCGATGAAGGATCTCGGTTGCAGGCTCACCCCTGACCAGATCTACAGTGTCAACCATTCTTCGCTCAAGGACGCTATCGTCATCTTCGGCGGAGGCTGCACCGGTGAGATGATCTCCGACAAAGGGCTGCTGGTGACCAACCATCACTGTGGCTACAGCAGCATCCAGCAGCTTTCCTCTGACGAGCACAACTACCTTGAGGATGGATTCTGGGCGATGAACAGCAACGAGGAAATCCCCGTTCCAGGACTTTCGGTAACGTTCCTTGTGAACATGAGCGATGTCACCGACGCGATCGAAGGAGCGAAGAGCGATGAAGAGAGAAGGGCTGTTTCCGAAGCCCTTGTCAAAGCCTCAGAGGAGCAGAATCCTGGGTGCGACGTGGAGCTCACCTCCTTCTATAACAACAACGTGCACTACATCATTGTCTATAAGATATTCAAGGACATCCGTTTCGTGGGCGCCCCTCCGGCATCGATCGGAAAGTTCGGCGGCGAGACCGACAACTGGATGTGGCCGCGCCACACGGGCGACTTCTCGATGTTCAGGGTATATGCCGGCAAGGACAACGAGCCGGCTGAATATTCAAAGGACAATGTTCCTTACACTCCGAAGCAATCTCTGAAGATTTCCTTGAAAGGCATCAACGAGGGAGATTACACGATGATTATGGGCTACCCTGGCCGCACGCAGAGATACCAGACCGAAGCGCAGTTGAACCATATGATGGCACTGAACGACATAGCCATCGAGGCCAGGACGCTCCGCCAGGACATAATGTGGAAATGGATGGAGAAAGATCCTTCCATCAGGCTTAAATATGCCAACAAATATGCGAGCTCGGCGAACGGCTGGAAGAAGTGGATCGGCGAGAAGAAGGCGTTCAAGGACTTGAATATCATCGAGAAAGAGCACGACAAGGAGGCCCGTTTCCAAAAATGGGTCGATAAGAGCAAGAAGCGCTCAGCTCTCTACGGAACGGCGATCGCTGACATCGCCGCAGGAATCAAGACGAACGAACAGGTGGATTTCGATGTCAAGCTCTTGAGCGAGACTGTTTTCAGACTTGAGCTCATGAATTTCACCAGCGCGTTCAACGGCGCTTGGCACAACAGCCTGAAGGCCGGTTCCGACACCGCGACGGCCAATGCCAAGGGTCTGGAGGCGATGAAGGCTGTCTATGAGGACTACTACGCGCCTCTGGACAAGGAAGAGACCGCCGCCCTGCTTAAATTCTACAGAGAGAAGGCAAGGCCGGAGAATTATCCGGATCTTGGAGAGGATTTCGCGACTCTGGACATTGACAAGTACGTCGATGAGTTGTTCAGAACCACGGCTTTGACATCCTACGAAAAGGCCGCCGAAGCCATCGGCAAGGACGGCATCGCCGCCATCAGACACGATCCGGTCAACAAGCTGTCCTCTTCCATCGTGAATGTCTTTGTCAAACTGCGCGGAGAGCAGAGTCAGGAGGCAAAAGACAAGATCAAGGTCGCATCCAAGGCCTATACCGCCGGCCTGATGGAATGGAAGAAAGGCAAGGCTATGTACCCGGACGCCAACTTCACGATGAGGCTCACCTACGGAACCGTGAAGTCATATTCCCCGAAAGACGCGGTCAACTACAGATATTACTCCACAATCTACGGTGTGATGGAGAAAGAGGATCCGGACAACTACGAGTTCATCGTTCCTGAGAAACTCAAGCAGCTCTATGTCAAGAGAAACTACGGACAGTACGCTATGGCCGACGGCAACCTCCCTTGCTGCTTCCTGACCACCAACGACATCACCGGCGGCAACTCCGGCAGCCCTGTCCTCAACGCCAACGGCGAGCTCATCGGACTGGCCTTCGACGGCAACTGGGAGTCAATGTCAAGCGACGTGATGTTCGAGCCAGACCTCCAGAGGTGCATCTGCGTGGACATCCGCTACGTCCTCTTCCTCGTGGACAAGTTCGGCGGCGCCGGCTACCTCACAAAGGAAATGAACATCGTAAAATAAAGAATGACACTGCCCAAAAAAATCACAACACTCGGAGCGTAGCGACCGAAGGGGTTTCGGGGAATCCTTTCCCCGTGCCCCTCAGGGGCTGTCGCGGAGCGACTGGGGGTTGGAGGAATCGTGCGCGAAGCGCGTAGCGACCGAAGGGGTTTCGGGGAATCCTTTCCCCGTGCCCCTCAGGGGCTGTCGCGGAGCGACTGGGGGTTGAATGAAAATTGGAATATTCGAAGAATATGACAGAACAGGAAATATTAAATATGCTGACCGAGGTGGTCCACCCCGCCCAAGGAAGCAAAAGCATCATAGAACTCGGGATGGTTCATTCCGTCTCCATCGATGGCAACAAGGTGACAGTCACCCTTGCCTTCCCGAAAAGACGTGACCCTCTCACTGAATATCTTGTAGGAAGCACACGCGCGACAATCATCCGCAACTCCCCGCAAGGCACTGAAGTAGAGGTCAGAACGATTGTCAAGGAAGAGGCTCCGAAAAAGAAAGCCGGACTTGACCTCGGACTTGAGGAGATCAACAATGTCCGCCACATAATCGGAATCGCCTCCGGCAAGGGCGGAGTCGGAAAGTCAACCGTGGCCGTAAATCTGGCTGTAGCACTCGCCCGTCTCGGGTACAAGGTCGGACTCGCCGACGCAGATGTCTATGGCCCTTCCGTTCCGCTGATGACCGGCACGGAAGGCGCTGTCCCTGAGGCCGAACAGATCGCCGAGGGGAAGGAAGTGATCTATCCGATCGAAAAATACGGCGTGAAATGGATGTCCATCGGCTACTTCGCCGAACCGGGCCAGGCTCTAATCTGGAGAGGTCCTATGGCCTGCAATGCCTTGAAGCAGATGATCCTGCAAGTACGCTGGGGCGTTCTGGACTTCCTGCTCATCGATATGCCTCCTGGAACCGGTGACATCCACATCTCCCTCGTGAACGACATCCCGATGGAAGGCGCGCTGATAGTCACGACACCTCAACCGGTAGCCCTCTCGGACGTAGAGAAAGGCGTGAATATGTTCCGTAACAAAAACATAGACCGCAAAATCTTCGGCATCGTGGAGAATATGGCCTGGTTCACGCCGGAGGAACTTCCGGAGAACAAGTACTACATATTCGGAAAGAACGGCGGCAAGGAGATGGCTGACAAGTACGGCATTCCGCTTTTGGGTCAGATTCCGATCGTCCAGAGCATCCGTGAAGGCGGAGACTCCGGCGAGCCCGCCGCCCTCTCCACCCGTCCGGACGGCCAGGCATTCATCGATCTCGCCGGCCGGCTTGCGCAGGCGGTGGAATCGTAACTTTCATTCTGATATACACCTAACCTATCAAGCCGGTGATGAAGATCACGGCGATGGTGATAGGGGCGATGTACTTGATCAGGAAATAGATAACAGGAAACAACTTATTGTTGGCCTTGATTGTACCTCTGTTTGTGAGCTCATCACGGACAGAGGTTTTGTCCATCTTCCAGCCGACAAAGACCGAGAACAGGAACGCTCCGAGCGTCATCAAGTAATTGGAGCACATCTTGTCACAGAAACTGAATATTCCGTCTCCCAGAATCTTCACATCCGACAGCGGTCCGAACGACAACGAGCACAGCACTCCGATAGCAAACGTGGCGAAGAACAGCACGATTGATGCCTTGTGCCTTGAAACGCCTTTTTCCTCAACCAGATAGGCGACTCCAACCTCAAGAATGGAGATGGACGACGTGAGCGCCGCGACCAGAATGGTCAGAAAGAACAAAATAGCCACCAGGCAACTCAGGATCTGCCCGCCAGCGCCCATCTTCGCGAATATGTAAGGAAGGGTCTCGAACACGAGTCCCGGTCCGGCTGACGGGGCGATTCCGGCGGCGAACACAGCCGGCATAATTGCAAACCCGGCCAGCATAGCGAAAATCAAATCAGACACGGCAGTGCCTGCGCCTGAAACTACAAGATTCTCTTTCTTACTGACGTATGATGAATATGTCAGCATCGTTCCCACGCCCAGAGACAGCGAGAAGAAACTCTGCCCCAATGCCGCCGAGAATGCTCCGGGAGTCAGTTTTGAGAAATCCGGCTTGACAAGATATTTGACTCCCTCGCCGGCTCCCGGAAGCGTGACCGAATAGATGGCTATGGCCACAATCAGCACGAACAGGATCGGTATAGAGATGTTGCTGAACTTCTCGATTCCCTTCTTGACTCCCAGAAAGACAATCAAAGCGGTCAGTGACAGGAATATAAACAAACAGATTATCGGCCCCCAGACCGAAGAGGCGAACTCGCCGAACATCCCGGTGACGGCCTCGGCCTTGTCAGGCGTGAAGCTGAAAGTGGCGGACTTGACGAGATATTCGATGGCCCATCCTCCCACCACGCTGTAGTAGGAAAGGATAATCAGAGGAGTGATGACCGTAAGGAGCCCCAGCCACTTCCATTTGGAATGCGGAGCGAGGGCGTTCATCGCGCCGAATGTGCTGAGATGGGTTTTCCGGCCGATCACCGATTCCGAGAACAGGATCGGCAGGGAAAGGACGAAGGAGCACACTATGTAGATAAGTATGAAGGCCGCGCCTCCATATTCACCGACCATATAGGGGAATCTCCAGATGTTGCCAAGTCCGATGGCTGAGCCGGCGAAGGCCATTATCACGGCAGCGCGGCTGCCGAAGTTCTCTCTGTCTGACATATTCGTTAAGTTCGTTATTTTGCGCCCGGCCTGTGGGGAATGCCGGAATTGGTCCATGAGCCTGTGGTCCCTGAGCTTGTCTAAGGGCCGAAATGGCCTAAAATCGTCTTTTATAAACTTTAAATTCGTAAGTATAACCGGTTTCAGGATCCGTGGCGAGCGGAGTGGCGGATTCCACCACCCAAATCTCCGGATCTATCACAGGAAAGAATGTGTCCGCATCCTCAATCGCTGTGTGGACGTGCGTAATGTAAAGCTTATCCACTGTCGGAAGCGCCCTGCGATAGGTCTCACCGCCGCCCATAATGAAGATGCGGCCCGGATCTGTTCCACGGCCACATCCAACCGATGTAACGCCCTCTTTTCCAGACGTTTCGGCATCAACAACAGCATCATTTGCCTTCGCTACGACCGCCTTCTCCGCCAATGAATATGCCTCCTCAAGACTTCCGGCCACCTTCACGCCCTCCGGAACATCGCTCCAAGGCCGTGTGGAGATGACAATATTCATCCTTTTAGGGAGCGGACGGCCGATCGAAAGGAATGTCCTGAAACCCATAACCACAGGATTCCCGGTGGTTGTGCGTCTGAAATATTTCATATCCTCGGAGATATGCCAGAGCAGGTCATTGTCCTTCCCTATCGCCCCGTTATCGGCAACCGCCGCGATGATACATTTTTCCATAAACCAAAACTGTTTTCGGCCGTAAAGTTACAGTTTTTTACAATATCCGCAAAACAGAAAATGAACAAGT
>CAKVCK010000016.1 GCA_934725575.1 uncultured Bacteroidales bacterium | reverse complement strand
TTTATATAGCGGAACCGGTCACCCGGCTTCCATTGTTTAACTTTTTAGTACGGTAAATTTTTACCGAAGTATTGTATATGGTAAGGTTCAAATTAATCCTACTTTTAAGGGCGGTTCCATAGATAAATTTTCAGAGTGGGTTAAAGGAATGGTGGGAGCTGATGCATTTTTAGAAAGTGTTGTAGTGGATTTTACAGTTTCGGTTTATGGTAATGTCACAAACGTAAAAATCGTCAAAGGAAAAGACAATGCTCTCAATAAAATGATAAAAAAAATAGTTGAGTCATCGCCTAATTGGATACCAGGCAGGAATGATGGTAAGTTGGTTCCTGTAACTTGTCGCCTCATTTTAGAAAACGAATAAAATTCATTATAGAAAAGGAACTGATTTTTGCGAATCACATTCAGTCCATTATATTGCTTAAGGCTATGAGAGCTTGGATGGGGTGAAAAACATTGGGAAAGATATGCTATATATTCAGCCAATATGCCTCTAAGAGCAGCTTTGCTATCTATAGGGGGATCTGAAATCGGTGGAAATGTTGGAGTGAGGTTTCCGGCGTAAATAAGAGTTGTTGCCATCATACAGGATTTTTACAAAGCGTGTGTCAGTATTTTGGTAGGAAAGAGGAAATTTATGCTATATTTGTAAGAATTAACTGAAAACCTATATGGCTCTGCTTATAGTTTATATGCTGGGGACGCTTGGTGTGTCGTTCCTTTGTTCGCTTCTGGAATCGGTGTTGATGTCAACTCCGCTCTCTTACATCACAATGAGGAAGGAGCAGGGGTACAAGCCGGCGGAGAAGTTCCTTAAGTTCAAATCGGATCCGGACAGGCCTCTGGCGGCTATTCTGTCGTTGAACACTATCGCCAACACGTTGGGTGCGGCGGCTGTGGGACGGCAGGCTACCATCCTGTTTGGCAGCACCTGGTTTGGAATCATCTCCGCGATGACTACATTGCTTGTGCTGGTCTTCTCCGAGATAGTTCCTAAAACCATCGGAACTTCATATTGGAAGAACCTTATGGGCTTTGTGACATCGGCCATATCATTCCTGTCAGTTCTTATGTGGCCGCTTGTGATAATGGTCCGGTTGATCACCAATCTTATGACCAAGGATGATGACGAGGCGACCGTCAGCAGGGAAGAGGTGACGGCGATGGCCAATATCGGTGCGGAGGAAGGTGTGATCGACTCCGATGAGAACAAGGTCATCCAGAACATTATGAAACTTGACAACGTCAAGGCCTGCGATGTGATGACTCCGAGAATAGTGGCGATGACAGCGCAGGAAAATATGTCCCTGAAGAATTTCTACAAGAACGAAACCTACCTGCATTTCTCAAGGATTCCGGTCTATGGGGACTCTCCTGAATATATCACCGGCTATATCCTTCTGAGTGACGCGCTTGAGGGACTGGCGGACGATGAGTTCGACAAGCGTCTCGTGGAACTGAAGCGCCCGATCTCCTTCTTCACGGAGGAGGACTCCTGCGGCCACATCTGGGAGGAACTGCTCAAGAAGCACGAACAGATCGGCCTCATCATTGATGAATATGGCTGTTTCCAGGGCATCATCACCCTTGAGGACATCATCGAGACGATTCTCGGTCTGGAGATCATCGATGAGAACGACCAGGCCACTGATATGCAGCAGTTTGCCCGCGAGCGTTGGGAACGCCGTCAGAAGCGCTTCCGCACAATCGTGCTGCCAAAGGATGAAGACACTAAGTCTAATTCCTGACAGTATTATTTGAATATTCTAAAACAAAAGACTATGAGTACAATGAAAAACAGACTGTTAACTTTAATGGCGGTCGCCGTGTCAATTTTCGCGTTCGCTTCCTGCAACGGCGACAAGGCCGATGACGGATGGAAGGATATTCCTGAAGGATTGATTTCTTCGACAAGCGGGAAGGCTTCATTTTACGTCAATGAGGTCAAGAGTGCCGGTTCGGCCGCTCTTGTGCCTCAGAATGAGAAGGAAGCCAAACTGACATTGATGGGGATGATCCCGGGATATTCGGATGTGAATATGATGGTTTCCCTTAAAAGGGATGATGAGACCCATTGGTCATTCAATGGTGAGACAACTCTTTCTGAGCCACCGTCCATCGCCGCTACCGTTCGCGGCGAGATGAAATCATCGATATACAATCTTACCGTAAACGGTCGTATTTCCACTGATGGAGAGATTGAGATCAAAGCAGCCACGGAAGTCTCGGAAATGGCTTCAGCCGGATTGACCGGCAGTTGGAACATCGTACGGAAATGTAAGATCATCGGCGGGAAGGGACCGGTCCATTTGACTTGGAAGGCCGGCTCTTACCTTGGTGTCGGGACGGTTTGCACGCTTGTCAACACGGCCGGTGGGGTTGTGGTGGCCGATAAGCTGGATCAGATTACCTTCAACGCCAACGGGAACATCACTATCCGTTATTATGAGGATGACAAGGACGTTAACATCAAGGAATTGTTGGAGCTTCGTCCCGGTGTTGACGGTGACAGTTTCACATTCAACGCCAGCCACACTGAATGGGAGGATTCTCCGATGGCAAACCTTGCGTTCTGGTACGCTTTAGGTGACAGACTTTACATAGTTCCTAACATTTCGGCCCTTAATGAGGATGATGGTACCCAGACAGGTGGTTATGATCCGTCGGAAATACTCAACGCTCTCGCCGCCTTGGGGGCCTATGGTGTGGATCTCAATGCTTTGAACGAGGCACTTTCCGAGATTATGACAAAAGGTCTTGCGTTCCGGTTCACAAATGAGGGTGACGCTTTGTGCCTTTATGTTGACAAGGAGATGTGTGACAAGTTCATCACTCCGCTTTTGCCTCTTCTCCCTGTTCTCGATCAGCTTCTGCAGGAACTCGCCACGTCCGGTGATCCGGAGACACTTCAAAAACTGGCCACTATCAAGGCAGTTTTCGAACTTGTAGGAATCAGCAAGCCTTCGGATTTTGAGGCGATCTGGAAGGCTACCACGGAATTCAAACTCGAACTGAACTTCCAGAAAGCATAGCTCTTCTTGCACGAGAGTCTCATTATTGTCCTCGTGGAAGCATATTGACCTTGGCGAATAGGAATACTTCAAGAATATTCTGATATTTGCCAAGGTTTTTCCGTTGTGGACTTTAATGACACTTGATTAATATAATTATTCTTACTGATGAAGAGAAACGTTTTGCTTCTGGGCGCATTGGCACTGTCGTTCACCTGCGGTGCCCAGAACTATTGGAACAGCGCGACGCAGCTCAAGCCATTCAGATTCCCTATGCCTCCTGTGGGGTACACCCCGGAGAAACTGGATCTCAACGGTGACGGGAAACAGGATGCGGTCAAAACCATCATAAATGGGAATATGCCGGTTCTGTGGCTTGATGATGACGGGAATATGAAAAACGGGGACAATGAGGGCGATTTCGTCAATGACTGCATCCTCGTTGACCGCAACGCTGATGGCAAATACGATTTCATTGTCAAGCACGCTGACTTGAACGGTGACGGGAAGGCTGACATTCAGTTCATTCTGGACTACACGGTAGGCGGGAAAGGTCCAAAGGAATGGAACTCTCCGCATTATATGGTTGTGATTGATGACGACCACGATGGCGTGTTCAATTACGTTGACTGGAACTCTGTGACCCTCAAATGCTGGGAGAAGAACGGACTGTCGGACTTCTACACGGACTACAGCGGCAATTCGACATTCCTGAAAATGCACAGGACGACTCTTGACTGTTACGATCTCCGCTACAACTGGGAGAATCCTTTCTTGTTCTATGATTATGATAAAGACGGACTTACGGAGATAGCCCTGCGCTATTGCGATGTCCCGTACGCATCAGAGGAGGCAAAGGCCGCCGGTTATCCAAAACGCCAGTATCAGGGACGTATGGGCTGGTTCTCCATCGGAATAGATATGGACAACGACAACTGTCCCGGCAATGACTTTGACTTTGATATGACACTTCATTATTCGTCAAAGAACGCTTTTGAATATCACTCCGAAGTCTTTCCGCTCAAGAATATGCGGGGACTTCCCGAGGCTGACAGGTTCTTCCCGGACCCGCGTGTCAGGGAACTTACAGAACTGATATTCCCGTCCCGTAAGAACGCTTTCAATTATGCTTGGAACGGCAAGTGGGATTCGGCGCGTTTCGCCTGGGACGAGGATGACGACTGCGGCCGTTGGGAAAGGGTTGAGCTCTATGAGGATAGGGACGCGTTCAAGGTCGGATCCAAACAAGGCGGAGTTGACAACCACAATCAGGCCGACTTCGCCGGTGACAGGGGAGAATGGGATTCGGATTTTTCCGGCGGTGGAGACATTTATATAGGAGGCTTCGATGGAAGGATACATCTTTATGGAGCCGAGAGGGGAGTGTGGCGCATTGACCAGAACACCCACTATTTCCAAGGATGGGACCGTCGTTTCCAGAATGTCGCTCCGGAGAAATTCGCGACTGTTGAATATCTTGACACGGACAACAACGGATTCTTTGACACATTCCGCTACGACCTTGACGGTGATTGCTCCTACGAGACAACCGTGTCTTTGAAAGAATTGGGAATCAGCGATGTCTGCAAGGTGATTGATGTGTCGGGAATGAAGTACAAGGACTACACGAATCTTTTCAGGAAGGTCTCTTCCGGCCTTTGGAAAGGAGCTGAGGATGCCTTGAAAGTGGCCGCCAAATACGATGTGAGTCCTTTCTGGTATGGAAAGATGATGAATCCGTCCACACTCCGTGAGCGTTACAGTGATGGTTGGTGGCTTCAGTTCTACATATTCAAGGACATTGAGTACAGGATTCTGCAAAAGACAGCGGAGCTCTCAGCCGAGGGTAAACCGGTGAAAGATGCTGAGGATGAGCTTCGTTCCCTGTACCGCGCTTACTATTCAAGGAATTGGAAATCCTTGCTTTAGAAACTTCTGAATATGTGAAATGGAATCGAGGCTGGCCACGCGAAGAGGTCAGCCTCAATTCTTTGAGGAGTGGAAGATTACTTCCTTATGAAGTGTGGAAGATCCGCCGGGATGATCATTGAGATCTCGCAGAGTCCGGCGACAACACCGTTCTCTTTCCACGCGCTCTGGAATATCATCTTGTGCACCCCGTTCTTTTCTATCGTGTAAGAGTTGGTTCCGCCGGTCGCAAGAAGATCTCGGATGATGGCCGCGGATCTTTCGTTATGGCAGTCGAACAGATTCTTGCCGATAAGGTCGCCACGTTTCCTGTACTGTTCGACCGCGCGGTCATTCTGATAGACGATGACCCCGTCCTTGTCACAGACGGTTATCGAACAGTTCAACTCTTTTGCCCAGTCAGGTATCATATTCATCGTAAATTAATGATAATTATCTGTTTCCGAATCTCCATCCGAAGCCGAGCATCAGGTTGTTCGGGTCGTGGAAATCGTGAAGTTTGTAGCCGATGTGAAGATAAAGACCCTTGTATATGCCGGTCTTGAGGGCGAGAGTCTGGTAGAATCCCTTAAGCTCGTCACCCTTGTAGATGATGTTCCGTCCGAATCCTATGTTGACAGAGAATATCGGCATCACGAACTCCGCTCTCAATGAAAGTCCTATGCCAAGCTGCTCGTTGAGTGGAGGACGGTAGAACCGGATATTTCCGTCATCTCCTGTTCCGGCAACATATTCACCGACATTGGCGCTTTCATCGTACTGCACATCAAGCGACGCTCCTGTCCTGAAGAATTTGTTCACCCTATAGAGAGGGCTTATGTTTAGCCCGAGTATGCCGAATTTTCCTTCGGCAATGTATGGAGTGTCATTCCATATCAACCCCTTGGCCCTTCCTGCTCCATATATGAGAATGTCATAGGACATCCTTTCAGCGAACCTGAGGTTTTTCAAAGATGAATATTCATTGACGATTTGGGCGTTTGTCCTGGAATTCGTGTTTGTCGGGCCAAAGCTTCGGCTCGCCCCTATCCTTCCACCAACTGTGTTGACTCCAGCGTTTGGATAGTACGTGTTGCCGTTCGAGAAATGTGTAAGATCTACTCCCGCGGAAAGAGTCCAGTTGTCGAATGGTCTCCAGGAAAGCAAGAGCCCGAAATTGATGTAGGCGTTGACCCTTGATCCGACCACCATATTATATTCATTTACATAGGAATGCAGATCCGCATACGGGTCGTAAGGATGCCAGCCGAAAGACACTCCGAAATTCCATTCGTAGTCTAAAGAAAGCTTTTGGGAAATCTGAGCGAGCCTTGCACCCTGAAAGACATAGACAGCAGCCGGATCTCCTATTTCCTTATGGTCAAAGAACGTGTTGAAAGCAAGTCCAACCCCTTGATACGCAGTAGGATATAATTTACCGAAGCGACTGCTTGAAGGAAAGGAGAATGAATATTGCAGGTGGGCCGATCCGCTCTTGTCAAGCCTCTTTCCCAGTTCGTTCTCCCCTCTGAAAAAACGGTGCGTCGGCAGAAGATACGAAGGGCGTACATTGACTCTGACGTGATGCGTAAATTTCGAAGAATCAGCGCTATGCGCTTCTGCCGCTTGATGGCTGCCGGCTGTCGTGATCAGAAGGACAGCGGCCAATTTCATTAATATATTCGCTCTCATCTCTTTTCATAGACCAGATAATACTTCCCGGTGGGGCAATCGCTTGTCATAGTGCCTTTTATAGTATGAATCCTACCGGTCGATTTGTTCTTCACACGCATCGTGTAACCTATCTCGTAGGACTCGTATCCCCACAACATTTTATAGTACCGGTGTTCAGTCTCGGTTGGCGGGAATGTCATCCTGACAATCTTGTCGTTCTTGTACGGATACTCGAAAATTGTTGAAAGATGGTACGTGATCTCTTCACCGTTGAAGACCGGACTGTCGTTTTCCGAAAGGATTCCATCCGGTATAGGAACGTAGAAATCATCGCAGTAAAGACCGAAATCAGAGTCTCCGGTAAACTCAATCTTCCTTGTCGCCCCGCCGAAGACAGCCTTGTCGAAGAACAATGTGTCCGGTCCCGGGTTTATGATGGACATCGGCCCCCAACCCTCCTTTAGGTCACTGCCTTCGTTCAAACGTCTTGCGTTTGTGTCCCAATCTATTCCTTCAAGAACATAGCCGATGCAAGCGGCCTGTCTGACAGCCACAGAGTCATATTCGTAGTTGTTGGTAATGAACAACTTGATTAGATTCTCCTTCCCCGTGAAATTAGGCGGCAGAAAAACCGACAACTCTTTCTTACCGTTTTTCTTGACTTGCAGTCTGTAATCGCCAATCTGTATGGTCTGCTTACCATCCTTGTCTGTTTGAGCCGACTCTGACGACAGGCCAGGATATGTCGCCTTCCCGTCTTTTTCCACTGAATGCAGGTTCCATTCGCTGGTCCGGAACTTTATGGTGATGGAATCACCGTCATCGGAGATCTCAAAAGATCGTGCCGAAGGGCTGATGTGACTGACAAAAGCATCGGGATTACATCCGCATATCATTGAGACACAAAGTGCCATGAATGTGCCAGCGAGCGCTTTAATGAATATGCCGCCTTGGATTCCGGTTCTCATATTCCTAATTCATGAAACTTTGCAGCTCCTCGTAAAATCTTTGTGTAGGGAAACCCATAACATTGTAGAACGAGCCGTCCAGCCTGGTGATGCCGACATAGCCGATCCACTCCTGGATTCCGTATGCTCCAGCCTTGTCGAAAGGCTTGAAGTTGTCGATGTAGTAGTCTATCTCGCTGTCGGACAGATTTTTGAAATAGACATCTGAAGTGACGGAGAATGTCTTCGCCCTGTAGCTGTCGCGGATCGTCACGGCTGTGATGACCTGATGCTCACGTCCGGAAAGAAGCTTGAGCATCCTTACGGCGTCCGCCCTGTCGTGAGGCTTGCCGAGGATCTCTGTTCCGCAGAGCACCATAGTGTCGGAAGTGACAAGAATCTCATCCGCCTCAAGCTCTCTGTGAAAGCCTAATGACTTACCCTCGGACATCAATTCCGGCACTTTAACGTGCGGAGTGTCAGGTGAATATTGCTCTACGAATGATGTGCCTGTGTCAACCGTGAACTCGATGTCAAGGCCGGCGAGCAGCTCGCGGCGGCGAGGTGAGTTTGAAGCCAGTATGATCCTCTTTCCGTGAGTGTCCATATTCATTAGAATTTTTTCTTGTAGGCGATCGCGTCGAAGACCCAGCGCCCTTGGGCTTTCATCGCCTTCTCCATATACTCGCGCACGCAGGCCTTTCCGCCAGGGCGGTCCGAGATGATGTCCGCTGCCTCCTTGACTTCCTCGACGGCATCGTTGGGGCATACTCCAATTCCGGCTGCCCTGATGACCTCGATGTCCGGGATATCGTCCCCGAAGTACATTACTTCTTCGGGCTTTAGGTGATGTCTCTTGCAGAAATCCTCGAAGTCCTCGATCTTGTTTCTGGAGCCCAGATAGATGTCCTCAGGATTGATTCCGTTGCTGCTGAACCTTGCCCGTATGCTTTGTGAGCGTCCGCCGGTGATCACACCGACCGGAAATCCGTTCAGGCAAGCCATCCTGACGGCGAATCCGTCCTTAGCGTCGAAAGTCCTGTAAAGCTGGCCTTCCAGATCGGCGAGGATGCCACCGTCAGTCATCACGCCGTCGATGTCGAACGTGAACGCTTTGATATTCTTGAAATCTGTCATTTCAAGTTATGATTTGGCTCCGTTAGGACCGAAATTAGGAAGGTCGCCGAGATTGAAGGTGCCGCCGCCCTGTGGCTGTCCGCCGCCGAGGTTGATGAGACCGAATTGGGCCTCATACTTTGTGACATTGTCCATCAATGCGTTAAGAAGCCTTTTGGCGTGCTCCGGAGTCATCACGATGCGGTTGCTGATGTCCGGTTTAGGCAGGCCGGGAAGGATTGTCGCGAAGTCGATGATGAACTCGCTGTGCGAGTGGGTGATGATCGCAAGGTTTGAATATGTGCCTTTTGCTACTTCCGGACGGATCTCCAGACTTATTTCTTTCTTTTCTTCCATAGTATGTGTGTATTTTTGAAGCAAATTTAGTGAAAAATGTGCTATATTTGTAAACTTTGTATATTATAAGCAGTAATATGAGCGAGAAAAAAGAACTTTCCGCTAAATACAATCCGGCGGAAGTAGAAGACAAATGGTACGCCTGGTGGACGGAGCATAAGTGCTTCCACTCGGAACCGAATGAGAAAGAGCCTTATACGATAGTAATCCCGCCGCCTAACGTGACGGGAATCCTGCATATGGGTCACGTGCTGAACAACACGCTCAACGATGTGTTGATCCGCAAGGCCAGGATGGATGGTAAGAACGCTTGTTGGGTGCCTGGTACAGACCACGCCTCCATCGCTACGGAAAGCAAGGTCGTGGCCAAGCTCAAGGGTATGGGAATATCCAAGGAAGACCTTACCCGTGAGGAGTTTATGAAATATGCCTGGGAATGGAAGGAGGAGCACGGGGGAATAATTCTCAAGCAGCTCCGCAAGCTGGGGGCGTCCTGCGACTGGGACCGTACAAGGTTCACGATGGAGCCAGAGCTTTCCGACGCCGTGATCGCCACATTCTGCTATTTCTATAAGAAAGGTATGATATATAGAGGTGTGCGTATGGTCAACTGGGATCCAGTGGCCTTGACCGCCATCAGTGACGATGAGGTCATCCACCGTGACACCAAGAGCCATTTCTATCACCTTAAATATTACATCTCCGACGGTAACGGCAATCCTACGGACAAGTATCTCGTGATCGCCACGACCCGTCCTGAGACAATTATGGCCGATGCCGCCATCTGTGTCAATCCGGCCGATGAGAGGCATCATTGGCTGAAGGGCAAGAAGGTGCTCATCCCGTTGATCAACAGGGAGATTCCTGTCATCGAGGACAGTTATGTAGAGATGGATTTCGGAACCGGATGCCTGAAGGTCACTCCGGCCCACGACGCTCACGACTACGAGATCGGACTCCGCCACAATCTGCCGGTTATGGACATCATCGATGACCACGGCCGCCTTAACGAGAAGGCTCAGATTCTGGTGGGCGAGGATCGTTTCGAGGCCAGAAAGAAGATAGTCAAGATGCTGGAGGAGTCCGGCAATCTCGTCAAGGTGGAGGAATACACTTCCCCGGTGGGATATTCGGAAAGGACCAATGCGGTCATCGAGCCGAAGTTGTCCGCACAGTGGTTCCTGAAGATGGAAGACCTTGCCGCAAAGGCTCTTGACAGCGTCGAGTCCGGCAAGATCAAGCTTATTCCGGACAAGTACCGCAACACATATCGTCATTGGATGGAGAACGCCCACGACTGGTGCATCTCCCGTCAGCTTTGGTGGGGACAAAGAATCCCGGCCTACTATCTTCCTGACGGGCAGATAGTTGTCGAGGAGACTCCGGAAAAGGCTCTTGCTGCGGCTCAGAAGATCAATCCGGCCTTGACCGCAGCTGATCTCAGGCAGGATGACGATGTGCTTGACACCTGGTTCTCAAGCTGGCTCTGGCCGATCTCGGTGTTCGATCCTCAGAAGCCTGGACATCCTGACCATCAGCCAAACAAGGATCTCGCATACTATTATCCTACAAATGACTTGGTTACAGGTCCGGACATCATCTTCTTCTGGGTTGCCAGAATGATTATGGCCGGTGATGAGTTTATGAACGACATTCCGTTCAGCAACGTTTACTTCACGGGAATCGTCCGCGACAAGCTCGGCAGGAAGATGTCCAAGACCCTTGGCAACTCTCCAGACCCGCTTGATCTCATCGCCAAGTACGGAGCCGATGCCGTGAGGATCGGTATGCTGCTTTGCTCGTCAGCCGGCAACGACATATTCTATGATGAGTCGCAGGTCGAGCAGGGCAGGAATTTCTGCAATAAGATATGGAACTCTTTCCGTCTGGTGCAAGGTTGGACAATTGATGATAAGCTTCAGCAGAGCGAGGTCAATAAGTTGGCTGTGAACTGGTTTGAGAATAAGTTGAGCCAGACCATAGCAGCGGTCGAGGATCATTATTCCAAGTTCAGGATCTCGGATGCCCTGATGAGCATCTACAAACTCTTCTGGGATGAATATTGCGCCTGGTACCTTGAGGCCGTCAAGCCTGCTTATGGTGAGAGCATTGACAAGTCAACGTATGACGCCACGATCATATTCTTTGAGAAATTGCTGAAGATGATCCATCCTGTGATGCCGTTCATCACGGAGGAACTTTGGCAGTCTATGTCCGAGCGCAAGGAAGGGGAGACCATTATGTACCAGCCTACTCCTAAGGCTGGATCAGTAGATGAAAGGATTATCGAGGAATTCGGAATGGCCCAGGAGGCTGTGAACGGGATCCGCGGAATCCGTCAGCAGAAGAACATCTCTCCGAAGGAAAGCCTTGCCTTAAAGGTGAAGGGCGATTTCCCTATTAATATGCTCCCTGTGGTCACCAAACTTGCAAACATTTCTTCAGTCGAGAGTGTGACTGATTTCGGTGACGCCGCCGGAGTCTCGCTGCTTGTCCGCACGGTTGAGCTCTTCGTACCGCTTGAGGGACTTGTGGATGTCGAGGAGGAGATCAAAAAGATCGAGACCGAGCTTGAGCATCAGCGTGGATTCCTTGAGTCAGTGAGGAAAAAGCTGTCCAACGAGAGCTTTGTGGCTCACGCTCCGGAGAAGGTAGTCGCTTTGGAGCGCAAGAAGGAGGCTGACAGCCTTTCCAAGATCGAAAGTTACGAAAAGGCTCTTGCTGCTTTGAGAAACAAATAGTAAAACATATTTGTTTTAGGTGCTAACAATTTTGTTATGGTATATTCGGAGACATCTTTTCCTGTCAGATACTACGAAACCGATCAGATGGGCATCGTCCATCACTCGAATTACATCAGGTACTTCGAGTGCGCGAGGAACAACCTGATGGTTGAGTGCGGTTACCCGATAGAGAAATGTGAGGAGGATGGTGTGACCATTCCGATAGTCACCGTGGAATGCCGCTACAGGTTCCCGGCTAAGATGGGTGATGTGGTCAGGGCTGTCGCTATGATCGATGAGGTGCCTATGGCGAAACTCCGTGTAAGGCAGGCGGTTTACAATCAGGACGGCACGCTTTGCGTGGAAGGTAATGTGACATTGGGGTTTCTCAATAAGGCTACCGGCCGGCCGACCCGTTGTCCGGAGAAGCTTGTGGAAGCGATTGAGGCTCATATCAATGACAAATGATATTTGGTAAAGATTTTTTTAACACTTAAATAGTTTAGACTATGTTTTTTATTGTTCCTTTGGGTGTTGTTGGCCCGTGGCAGGTAGTGATCATCGCTCTTGTCATCATTCTGCTTTTCGGAGGAAAGAAGATTCCTGAACTGATGAAAGGTTTGGGAAAAGGCGTGAAGAGTTTCAAAGAGGGAATGAACGAGGTTGAGAACCAGATCAGTGACATCGACAAGGATCTCAACTCCACAGCCAAGACTCCGGACAAGATCGAGAAGATCGACAAGAAATAATGGCGGCTCAGGAAACTGAGATGTCCTTCTGGGACCATCTGGAAGTGCTGAGGGGAACATTGTTCCGCTCAGTGCTTGTCATTACGCTTGTCAGCGTCGTAGTCTTCTGTTTCAAGTCACTGGTTTTTGACGACATCATCCTTGCTCCGACAAAAAGCGACTTCTTCATCTATAAATGGTTGAGAATGGGGGATATGCAGATGTCGTTGGTGAATCTGGACATTTCCGCCCAGTTCTTCGTGCATCTTCAGGTTGCGTTTGAGTTGGGGTTTATTCTGTCTTTCCCATACGTCTGCTTTGAGATCTGGAAGTTTATCGCTCCCGCCTTGTACAGGAATGAGAAGAAGGCTGTCCGCGGCGCGTTCCTGTCCGCCTCGTTCCTGTTCTATCTGGGGCTTGTGATAGGTTACTACCTGATAGTTCCGATTTCCTTGAATTTCTTTATGGGATACAAGGTCAGCGATGATGTGATGAACACAATCTCTCTGACCTCATATATCTCAATGTTCACTTCAACTGTGCTGGCGTTCGGCATTGTGTTTGAGTTTCCTATAGTTGTAGTGATCCTTTCCAAGCTCGGAATAGTCACGAGGGAAACCCTGATAAAATACCGCAGGCACGCTATTGTCGTGATACTCTGCATCGCCGCCATAATCACACCGGCCGATCCGATGTCGATGCTCATAGCGGCGGCTCCGTTGCTGATACTGTATGAGGTTTGTGTTATGTGTTGCAAGCCGGCCCCTCCAGAGGAAGGAAGTCAGGCGTTAGAGAAAAAGGAGGCATAAAGTGATATCTATAAATGGCTTGACGGTAGCCTATGGTGGCTACACCTTACTTGACAGCATAGACTTCCACATAAGTGAGAAGGACAAGATCGGCCTTGTCGGCAAGAACGGAGCCGGTAAGTCCACGATTATGAAACTCATCTGCGGGCTTCAGTCTCCTACCTCAGGAAGCATAGACAAGCCGAACGATCTGCGCATCGGCTACTTGCCTCAGATAATGGAGCATCACAAGGGAAGGACTGTGATGGAGGAGACATTGACCGCTTTTGACCATATCACCGAAATACAGGCGGAACTTGACGGCATCAACGCACAGTTGGCAGAACGGACTGACTATGAGTCAGAGGCTTATATGTCATTGATCAATCGTCTCAACGATCTGACTGACGTGATGGCGATGAGTCAGTCGGAGCCTCCTGAGGTTTTGGCTCAAAAGACACTTCTTGGCCTTGGCTTCAAAGACGAGGATTTCGGGCGGAAGACCGAGACCTTCAGCCAAGGTTGGAATATGCGCATAGAACTTGCAAAGATCCTGTTGTCCGAGCCGGATGTACTGCTTCTGGACGAGCCTACGAATCATCTTGACATAGAGTCTATTGAATGGCTGGAGGATTACCTTAAGGGACATCGTGGTTCGTTGTTGCTGGTTTCCCACGACAGGAAGTTCCTTGACACAGTCACAAACCGTACCGTCGAGATTATGCTCGGACATATTCACGACTATAAGGTTCCTTACAGCAAATATGTCGAGTTGCGGAAGGAAAGGCTTGCGCAGCAGGTGGCGGCTTACGAGAACCAGCAGAAGATGATAGAGAAGACGGAGGATTTCATCAACCGTTTCCGCTACAAGCCTACGAAGTCCAATCAGGTCCAGTCCCGGATCAAACAGCTTGAAAAGCTTGAAAGAGTGGAGATTGACGAGACGGACAACGTCACTTTGACGGTTAAGTTCCCGCCGGCTCCGCGTTCGGGAGACATTGTCTTCCAAGGTAAGGATCTGACAGTAGGATATCCGGAGAAGGTTGTATTCAGGAATGCCGACATAGAGGTCAGAAGGGGAGAAAAGGTCGCATTGATCGGACGCAACGGTGAGGGTAAGACCACGCTTATGCGTGTGATAATGGGGGAGTTGCAGCCTATCAGCGGAGAGGCCAAGACTGGCTACAATGTCTCTATTGGTTATTACGCTCAGAATCAGGAGGACATCCTTGACCGTAATCTTACCGTGTGGGAGACCCTTGACAACATCGCGGTCGGAGATGTCAGGAACAAGCTTCGTGACATTCTGGCTCAGTTCCTGTTCCGTGGCGAGGACATCGACAAAAAGGTAAGTGTCCTGTCAGGCGGCGAGCGCGCAAGGCTTGGAATGGCCAAGTTTATGCTCCAGCCATACAACGTGCTTGCATTGGATGAGCCGACCAACCATATGGACATCAAGTCCAAGGATATTCTCAAACAGGCTCTGAAGGCATATGATGGCACGCTGATTGTGGTTTCCCACGACCGTGATTTCCTTGAAGGCTTGGTTGACAAGATGTATGAGTTCCGTGACGGACGGGTCAAGGAGCATATCGGAAGCGTGAGCGAGTTCTTGGAAAAGAGAAAGATAGAGAATCTTCAGGAATTGGAGAGGCGTTTTTCCACATCCTCCGCCAACGTTGCCGTGGAAAAAAATGCCACCGTCTCCAAGGATGACGCTTGTATTAAAAAGGAACAGGCCCAGAAGGAATTCGAGCAAAGGCGTAGTGATTCCAAAGAAATACGCAGGATCAAGCATCGTGTTGATTTCCTGGAATTAGAAATTGGGAAAATCGAGGCGAGAATGAAGGATATTGAGAAAGTTCTCTCCAATCCTGGAGCCGGCGATGACATAATGGAACTGACCAGAAGTTATCTTGAGGACAAGCGTGAGCTTGATCATAAGACCGCTGAATGGGAGTCCCTAATGGAGAAATTAGATAGTTAGGTTTTAATTAATATCATTATGAAACTATTGATTAACAAGGTAGTGGCTGCGGCTGCTTTGACTTTGGCTTCAGCTGCTTTCTGTCTGGCACAGACCAGAACAATCGAGCACGAGTACTCAGAGTTTGACGCTGTTTCCGTTTCAAACGGATTCAAGGTGACGATGGTTGAGAGCGAGAACTACAAGACATCCGCAACAGTGGATGACGCTCTTGAGAGTTATGTTCAATGTTATGTCAAAGCCAGGACCCTTTACATCGGTCTTGACGAAAAAGCTATTCCGAAGGAAGTCAAGAAACAGTTGAAGGGAAAGAACAGTGCCGACCCTACACTTGAAGTGATTGTTTATATGCCTGTTCTCAATTCGCTTTCATTGGCAGACAATAGCACATTCATCGCAAGAACGGATCTTAATTCCGGCAAGTTCAAGCTCGATCTTAAGGACAATTCCAGCATCTCGAACCTTACAGTGAACGCCGAGTCCGCGAATATCAATGTCACCAAGAAGGCTAAGCTTTCATCCATTCACATCAAGGCTGATGATGTCACTGTAAACGGTGACGGGAACGGTGTTGTTGTTCTTGAATATACCGCCAAGAGTCTTGAAGTCAACAATGCCGGCTCTGCGACATTGACAATCAACGGAGAGGCTTCCAAGGCTTCGGTGACGACAGGAGGAAGCGCGAATCTCTCACTGTCAGGCAAGGCTGAATCATTGAAGGTCTCCGGTAAGGGTAATTCCTCCAAAATTGACGCTTCATCTCTCAATGTGAACACGGTTGAAGTGTCTCTCGATGGTGCGGAGCTTAACGTCACTCCGGGCAAGACTCTTGAATTGGATCTTGAGAAAGGTGCGACTGTCAACTATGCCGGCGACCCTGCAATCAAGATTGTCCAGATTAAGAATTCCACCGTCACTCGTAAATAATGTTTATCCTTGATTCTCATTGCGATACCCCGACTATGATTATGCGGGGGCGTGACATTGGGAAAGATAACGAAAGGGGGCACGTTGACCTGCCGAAACTGAAGGCGGGGGGAGTCGACGCCTCCTTTTTTGCCTTATACACATCAGCTGACCTGCAACCTGACGCGGCCACACGCTACGCTCTGGAAATGATCGGCCGGATCTACGATGCCGTTGAAGCAAATTCCGGGACCGCCTCACTTGCATTCTCACCGGATGACGCTCTGAGGAATAAGGCTAAAGGGCTCATTTCCATATTCATTGGTATGGAGAACGGTGCTCCGATCCAAAAGTCGCTCTCTTTGCTCAGGGTTTTTCATAAGCTTGGGGTTCGGTACATAACCTTGACCCATAACGGTGACAATGAAATAGCGGACTCTGCCGCTCAGGGACAGCGATGGCACGGATTGAGCCCGTTCGGCAGGGAAGTGGTCGCTGAAATGAACCGTCTCGGAATGATCGTCGATGTCGCTCATGCCTCGGATGAGACATTCTACGATGTCCTTGAATATTCCCGAGCTCCTATCGTCTCCACCCATTCCTGCTGCCGCGCTTTGGCGCACCATAGAAGGAATATGTCCGATGAGATGCTGCGCGCGCTTGCTGACAAGGGCGGCGTGATCCAAATCAATTTCTATCCTGTATTTCTTTCGGATGCTTTCGCTAAGACTCTGGCGGATTCCGGACTGGAGTCCAAGAGCTGGACCGAGCAGGATTGGATCAATGATCCGTTGAATCCGGAAAAAGTCGCCGCTTGGAACGCTGTGCTGGATGAGTTCGCCGCTTTGCCAAGACCTTCCTATAAGGATGTCGTGGATCACATCGACCACGCCGTTAAGGTGGCGGGTATAGACAGTGTCGGAATCGGAACCGACTTCGACGGCATCGAGGTTACTCCAGCCGGACTTGAGAACATCTCAAAAATCGGAGTGATCTTTGACGAGATGTCACGCCGTGGCTATACCGATGATCAGATAGAGAAGGTCGCTGGCAAGAATTTCCTAAGAGTGTTCAATGACGTGACCTCTTTGACTGCCAAATAGCCTACAAATAGCCATAATAATAGCGGTAACAAAAATGTTTGCTTGATAAACAAATTTGTTACCGCTGTTTATTTTCAATTATTTGCGGTCGTGGAGCATAAATAACCTGAGTTCATCGAGCGCGGCCGCCGCGAATCTCTCAATATTCCTTTTCCTGTCGTTCTTATAGACCTTTTTGACGGTTTTCGTCCCGTTGGGGCCTGCGATTCCGATCCATACAGTGCCTACTGGATTATGCTCATCGCCTCCGGGCCCTGCCAATCCTGTGGTCGAGACAGCATAAGTGCTCCCGGTCAAATTTCTGGTCCCTTCAGCCATCGCCGCCGCCACTTCGGAACTTACAACTCCATATTCATTGATTGTGGCCTCCGGAACTCCAAGGACTTTTTCCTTGACTGGGATGGCGTAGGATGTGACGGAGCCGAGGTAATATTCAGAAGCCCCGGGAACAGAGGTGATCAAGGAGGAAATCTTGCCTCCGGTGCAGGACTCGGCCGCGCTGAGGGTCATCCCTGAGCCACGGAACAAGGCTCCGACTGCGTTCTCCAGCGTGTCATCCTTGTAGGAATATATCTTGTCACCCAAAATCGGCCTAAGAAGCGCGAATTGCTCATCAATGCGCCTTTCCTCCTCATCCTTGTCTCCACCGTAAATTGAAAGCCTGAGACGGACTCCTGTCAAAGGATTAGGCAGGTAGGCAAGGTGCATATCCTCCGGCAGGCTGTCCTCCCAAGACTCAATTTCCTTGGAAAGCGCGGATTCAGCCAACCCGAAGACCATCACGCACTTATGGAATATGTCCGTAAGTGGGTTGTGCTCCTTAACGTCCTTGATCACATCAGGAATCGCCCCGACCGCCTCAAACGGAACGCCTGGCAGGGCATAGAGAGAGGCCTGATGTCCGAATCTTTCCTTAGGGAAGCGGAACACCATAATCGGCGCCGTGCCGAGGTGGTTGACAATCACTTCGCAAGTGTCCGGGACGAGCGCCTGAGCCTTGTTGATGTCCAGAACATCAAGTCCTCTTGCGTGAAGGATTTCGTGGACCATTTTGAGCTGTCCCTCGTTGATCACATAACCTTTGCTTCCGGAAATCTCCGCCAAAGCCGCTTTCGTGATGTCGTCCTTGGTTGGACCAAGACCTCCGGTCGTTATGACTATCTCGTTGTGAGTGAGTTCGTTTGTTAGATTACTGATGATCTCGTCGTGGTCATCCCCGAAAGATATCATTCTGGTGACTTTCACGCCAATCTCCTCAAGTGCCCGGGAAATATGCGAGGAATTGGTGTCCACTATCTGGCCGATCAGAATCTCGTCGCCGATAGTGCAGATCGATGCGTTTGCCATATTCAGATTCTATTTTGTCAAACTGTTGTTTTCAAGGTATTTGTTGATCTTCTTTACAATTGAAGGCCCTTCGTAAATGAAGCCGGTGTAGATCTCGATCAGACTCGCCCCGGCATCCAGCATTTCCTTGGCCTGCTCCGGCGACATTATTCCACCGACCCCCACTACAGGCAGCCTCCCGGACGTGAACTGATGAATATGCTTGACCATAGCGAGGCTTTTCTTGTACAAAGGAGCCCCGGAGAGTCCCCCGTTGCCGATTTTCTCTATTCGATCCTTGTTTGTCGTAAGCCCATCACGGGATCTGGTCGTGTTTCCGGCCACGATTCCGTCGATTCCGGATTGCATACAATATTTCAGGATTTCGTCTAGTTCCTCTGTCGGAATGTCAGGAGAGACCTTGACCAGAATCGGCTTGTAGGCATCATAGCATATCCTTAAATCCAGCAGCGGATCAAGAATATCCGACAGGTACGACACGTCCTGAAGATTCTGCAGGCCGTGAACATTTGGGCAGGAGACATTTATCGTGAACATATCAACGAAGTCGTACATATACGAGAACGCCTTCTTGTAGTCGGCTATGGTGTCCTCGTCGGAAGCGCTTGTGCTGTTCTTGGCTATGCTTGCCGCTATGATCGTCTTAGGCGGATCCTTTTGAATATGTCTGATCGCGTTCTGGATTCCTTTGTTGTTGATTCCCATCCTGTTGATGATCGCGTTGTCCTGCGGTAGCCTGAACAGGCGAGGCTTGGGATTGCCCGGCTGCGCCTCCGGAGTCAGGGAACCGATCTCGATGAACGAGAATCCGAACCAAGACAGTTCATTGTAAAGCTCTCCGTTCTTGTCCAGACCAGCGGCAAGGCCGACAGGAGACGGGAAATTGATCCCGAACACGTTTCTTGACAGCGAAGGTGTCTTGTGACTGTAAATCAACTTCATCAGTTTTCCTGCGAAAGGAATCCGCCGCAGAAGTCCGAGTCCTTTGAAGGTAAGATTATGCGCCGTTTCCGGCGAGAATTTGAACAAAATCGGCCTGATGAGTTGTCTGTACATATTCATTGATGTTTATCTGTCACTTACCTTGGTTTTCCGCACCAAGATTTTGTGACAACAAATTTAGACAAAATCAGCAGAACACAGAAGGCTTTTCTTCTCAAACATTCCTTCAATCGATCTCCTTGAACGTCCCGTTGTCATAGAAAACCAGAATCTTTGTGATCCTTGGCGTGTCGGGTTTGGATTCGGCAGGGGAGACTTGCTCTGTTTGAGGCTTATTTTCAATTGTTTCCGGCTCTTTTGGGAACAAATCTGGCTCCTGAGAATCGAATAATCGGCCGCAGTCCTTGTCTTTGGCCGACAATCGCGGCTCCTCAGAGAGTTGTGGAGTCTGAGGGGAGTTCTGACTTTTGTACATCTTGCCTTTTCCTGCGATCAGCCAATCCAGATTCAGATCGGGATAGTTTTGCGCCATACTTTGTATGAAATCAAACCCCGGCTTGTTCCTTCCCGCAAGAATATGTGATATGCTGGCCTTGGCCACACCTAATCTTTCCGCTAGCTGCGACTGTGTGATATTCTCGGCATCCAAAAATCGCTGCAATCTATTGTTCATTACAAAAGTGATTTGTTTACAAAAATAACATAATAAATTGTAAAAATCAACTGAAAGATGATTGTTACAAAAGTGAAATGGAATACATATAATACGTAACTTAATTAGAAATAAATTTCAATGAGTGAATATAACTAATTGATAAAGAATATAAATATTCTTGTATTTATATAGAGAATTACTGTAAACTAACAATTAAATCCCGAATTTACACTCAATACCTATATGTGAATTTCATTAAAATTCAATAAATAATCAGATAATCAATATATTGCAAACAATAACCTATGTTGATTACTATTCCTTATTGCACAAAAGTAATTTGTTTCACCCTTACTGGTTATATTTACAAAAGTAAATAACACTTTGAGTTCTGTAAACCTATTTTTGCTGTTAAAATGTTTAGAAATGTGACTTCTCCGAGAATTTGATATTTCTTATACTTAGGTTAACTTTGTATGGAATTTTAAAATCTCAACGAGATGATACCTTCAATAAAAATTGAGGACTACAACTACCCACTTCCTGACGAGCGGATCGCGAAATATCCGCTTGCGGAACGGGATGCCTCAAAGCTTCTGCGCTATGAGAACGGCAATGTCAGCGAGTATATATTCAAGGATATTCCCTCTCTCTTGCCTTCAGGCTCTCTTATGATATTCAATGACACCAAGGTTGTGCCCGCCAGACTTCATTTTCAGCGTGAGACCGGCGCGCACATCGAGATTTTCTGCCTTGAGCCTGTCAATCCTCCTGAATATAACACCGCTTTCGCAGCGACGGAGCGTTGTCGTTGGAAATGCGTGATCGGGAACGCTAAGCGTTGGAAGAATGACGTTCTTTCCTTGTATAACCCTGATAGTGATGAGGCTATCTCCGCGATGGGATTGAAAGCCATCCTTGTCGAGCGTAACGGCGAGACGGGAATCGTGGAGTTTTTTTGGGATGGCGGAATCCCTTTCTCCAGAGTGCTGGAACTTTGCGGTACTGTCCCGATTCCTCCGTATCTCAATCGTGAGACGGAATCGATTGACACAGAACGTTATCAAACCCTGTACGCTCATATCCGCGGCTCTGTGGCCGCTCCTACGGCCGGACTGCATTTCACGCAGTCTGTCTTGGACAATATAGCCGCGAGGGGCATTGACTGTGAGAATGTCTGCCTTCACGTGGGTGCCGGTACTTTTCTTCCGGTAAAAAGTTCTGATGTGGCTGATCATCCGATGCACAGGGAGCCGTTTGTGGTCACTCTTGACCTTCTCAAGCGCATCCGGGCCAATAAAGGCAAGCTGATAGCGGTCGGAACTACCTCCGTCCGCACTCTTGAGTCGCTGTACTATGTCGGAGTTAGCTGCATCGAGAAAGGCAAACCGGAAGATGTTGGCCAGTGGGCTCCTTATGAGCGTGAATATTCCTATTCATTGGAAGAGTCTTTGGATGCCATCATCACCTATTTGGAGAATAATGGGCTGAATGAACTCAAGGTTGGCACAAGAATCATCATTGTGCCAGGCTTCCGTTTCAGGCTTGTCGACCTTCTGATAACAAATTTCCACCAACCGGAAAGCACTCTGATACTGCTGATTTCGGCGTTTGTCGGTGGTGACTGGAAGACCATCTACGACTATGCTCTCGGGCACGGTTTCCGGTTTCTAAGCTACGGCGACAGCTCGCTTCTTTTCCGTCGTACTTCTTAAGTCCTTTGTGGATTGATGGTTACAAGCCTTTGCGAATGTTAAGTAAATTGCTTACATTTGCAAAGATTACTAACGATGATTTATTATGGCTGATTCATCTGAATTCGAAAGCATCTGTCCTTACAACGATGCTGAGGCGGTCGAGGCCTTGAACAAGGTCGCGAATCATCCCGCTGTGCTGGCTATTTCCGAATATCTTTTCCCAGACGAGCCGATCTTTTTCCTTCGGAACGCATTGAAGAGTGTGCATAATATCGATGAGTTCCAGGAAATTGTGATGAACAAGGCTGTGTCCTGGGTTATGGATAACACAATCCACAACTTCTCCTATGACGGCATCAGTTATATCAAGGAGATCAAAGGAAAATTCCTTGCGATGTCCAATCACAGGGACATCATCCTTGATCCGGCCATCACCCAACAGGTGCTTTTCAGGAACGGCATCCCGATGACGGAGATCTGTGTCGGCGACAACCTCATCAAGCAGAGCAAGACAGTTGAATATCTTCTCCGTTCCAACAGGATGATCCGGGTGATCCGCGGGATTTCGGCAAGGGAACTCTACCTTTCCTCGCAGATACTTTCCAAATACATCCGTCAAACAATCACTTCCGGTAAATCCTCTATCTGGCTGGCGCAGAGGCAAGGACGCACAAAGGACGGAATCGACACTACGGAGCAGGGCCTGCTGAAGATGCTGGATATGAGCGGCACGAAGTCGTTCAAAGAGAACTTTTCCGAGTTGAACATTGTTCCTCTCAGCATCTCTTATGAATATGAACCGTGCGATGTCCGCAAGGCGCGTGAGATTCTTATCTCCAGGACTCAGAAATATGTAAAGACACGCACCGAGGATATGCACAGCATTGTTATGGGTATCCGCCAGCAGAAAGGTGACGTGCATCTTAACTTCGGTCTGCCGATAACCCCGGACGAGATCGAGTTGGCTTCGCATTGCGATAAGAATGACCGTTATCAGGCCATCAGGCACGCGGTGGACAAGAGGATCATCGCCGGCTATCAGCTCTGGAAGACTAACTATATCGCTTATGACCTTGTAAATCATAGTTATAAGTATGCGGAGCTTTATACTCCGGAGGATGTTGAGAAGTTCACTGAATATACTGAGCATCGGTTGGATAAGGTGGAGCGTCGTCTCAACCGTGCCGAACTCCGTGACATATTCCTTCGCATCTATTCCAATCCGGTTGAGTCCAAGGAGCGTCTCGTCTCCGGTGAGCCGCTTCGCCAGGAATAACTTTAGAAGCGACTCTGTTGTAGAAATCAACGCAATATCACGCCCGAAGAGGGCGTTCAAAAATAGAAAATTCCCAAATTTTGCACGTTACCAAAATTTGGGAATTTTTATTTTCTGAACGCGGCGCGGTTTTTCGTTCATTATGCGATTTGTTTGCTATTTGCTTGTTTTGTAATACTAAAAACAAATTAGTTATTTATGTAAACATTTTTGTTATGTGCCTCATTCCTGTTTTGATAAAGCCTTTAAAGCAGCAGAAAAACTGAATTTCAAATTTTGGTAACGTGCAAAATTTGAAATTCAGTTTTTTGCTGCCTCCATCGAGGCGAAATATCTCACGAATTAAAACAGCCGATCCACACTGGCGATGACCTCCTCTGCGGAAAGCTCTGTGCTGAGGATCAGATCCGGCTTCTTCAGCTCGAAGCCTTTGCTTGTGGCGTTAAGCATTCCGGCACCTGTGATATTCAGCATAACGGTCTCGTCTTTTTTGACTGTACCCTCGTCAAGAGCTTTCTTCAAAGCTGCCACAGCGGAAGCGGCGGCCGGGAATATGTCGTAGCCCTCTTTGTTGAAGAACTGGAGCATCCAATAGACAATGTCATCGTTGGTGACCTTGAAGAAGTCGCCGTTGGACTCCTTGAGTGTGTCAAACAGGCCTCCGGCAAGGCTGTACGGCGGCTTTCTGTTGGAAAGAACCTTCGCGAGGATCACCTCGGCGCTCTTTCTGGACTCTTCCGGAGTGATCGGCACAAGGTCTCTTGATCCGGCTTTCCAGGAATCGTACATAAGGGTGAAAGGAGCGTTCTGAGCGCAGTAAACCCTCATCTTGTTCTCGCCGAAGCGGCCATCCTTGGCAAGCCTGCACGCGTTTTCCCAAGCGGCGATCGCGCCGGTTCCGCTGCCGACAGCCTGGAAATATGCGTCAGGAATACGTCCGATGGTCTCTACGGCACTTAGCAGGGTAGTTCCCATTCCGTCCCTTCTGGCAATGTTCTTCGCACCGCCTTCGGCCAGATAGCGGGAATCCTTGCAAAGCTTCTCTCCAAGGGCGATGGCATCGTAATAGTCTGTGCCATTCGGGGTTGCGATGACCTTCACGCAAGGTTTGAGCCTTTTCAGGAACCAAAGGTCGCTGATGTTGTCGTTCGGGATGCAGATCACGATCGGAATGTCGTTGTCTGAGCAGACACGTGCGAAGGCCCTGGCGGTATTGCCAGCGGACTGGACAACGAGGATGTGCTTGTCGTTTTTCGGCAGCCTTGCGCAGACAGAGAACGCCTCGGTCTCCTTGAAAGAGCAGGTCTCCATCTTGGCACCATGCTTTGGAACGTAGCCGGACAGGGTAATGTACAGGTTCTCCATCCCGAGAAGCTCGGCGAGTCCCTTGCTCTTGTAGGTAACAGGAGCGTGTGAATTTTTCAGCGTCCTGTTGATCGGAAGCCATTCGGCGTATCTGTAAAGCCCTTTGAGGTCGTCACGTGGAGTAAACTTCTCATTCTCATACACGGCCCTTACCAGTGATGGCGCGGAAGCCTCCGGATCAGCCAATGTCCAACCGGCATCCTGGAATATTCTCCCGGAACCGACGTTCACAAGCTGGTAATTTGTTGGTTTGAATTTCATCGTTATTGTGTGTTAATATATTCATTACAGATTTATCAGCAGCCATGTCATATACCCGGCGAAGCAGGCGAGCAGGATGCTCCCTTCGACTCTGTCCAGCTTCCGTCCTTTGCGTGTGAACGCGCTGACCCAGATCAGCAAGGCCCCGAGCAGCAATATTCCGAGATCGACGAATGTCATTCCTGAGAATGACAGACCTGACGGGGAACCGGGCTGAGGCTTGTAGGCAACGGCGGAAACGCCCAGAATCATAAGGATATTGCCGATGTTCGAGCCAAGGATATTCCCGAGAGCCAGCTGCCCTTTTTTCTTTGCCGCCGCCACCACACAGGTCACGAATTCCGGCATCGAGGTACCACCGGCAAGGATTGTGACCGCGATGAACTTGTCGCTGATGTTCAGCATTCTGGCTATCTTGGTAGCGCTGTCCACGAACTTGTCGCCTCCGAAAATCAAAGCCGCCAATCCTCCCAGAACCATCAGGATCGCCACCCATAATTTTTTGTTTTCCGGCTCCGTCGCATCATTAGTTTCCTCATTCTTTCCGGACTTGAAGGACCAGTACATATAAGCGGCGAAAAGTATAAGGAAAATAACGCCGTCCAATCTTGACAACGTGTTGTCGTTGCCTATCCCAAACAGCGTGAAGTGCATTCCGAATATGATCAGGAGAACTGTGGTGATGATGTTGAGCGGGATATCGGTCTTGACATTGTCACGTGTCATTGAGATCGGTCTTATCAGCGCGGTGAATCCGAGTATGAAAAGGGCGTTGAATATGTTAGAGCCGACTATGTTGCCTACCGCAATGTCGGCGTTGCCTTTCAAGGCTCCGGCAAGACTGACGACCAGTTCCGGCATCGATGTTCCGATTCCGACGATCGTAAGGCCGATTACAAATTCGCTCAGTCCGGCTTTTCTTGCTATAGTGGAAGAGCCGTCAACGAGCCAATCGGCTCCAAGCACGACCAACGCAAGCCCGGCGAGCAGAATAAGGATCTCAGTTATCATTCTTTATAATATTAACGAGATACAAATTTAATGAAAAAATAGTAAACTGTATTACTTTTTTGTGTAGTACTTAGGCCAGCAGGCTTCGAGATAGGCTTTCAGCCTGTCCTCCTGTGGGTTAGGCGCCGGCTCGTAGAACACGGTGCCTTCAAGGCCGGCCGGCATAAACTCCAGATCGGCGAAGTGACCAGGATAGTCGTGGGCATATTTGTAGCCGTCTGCGTATCCCAACTCTTCCATAAGTTTGGTCGGTGCGTTTCTCAGGTAGAGAGGCACTGGTGCCGTCTTGTCTTTGTTGGCCACTTCAATCGCTTTGTTTATCGCAAGATATGCCGCATTACTTTTAGGGGAACTTGCAAGGTAGATTGTAGTCTCAGACAGCGGGATTCTGGCTTCCGGCATACCGATCTGATGGACGATCTGAAAGCACGAGTTCGCAAGCAGCATCGCATTCGGGTTGGCAAGTCCGACATCTTCCGCGGCGGAAATGCAGAGTCGTCTTGCGATGAACAGCGGATCCTCGCCACCGTTCAGCATCCTTGCCAGATAATAGACAGCGGCGTTCGGATCTGATCCGCGTATGGATTTGATGAACGCCGAGATGATGTCGTAGTGCATCTCGCCGTCCTTGTCGTAAATCGCAAGATTTTCTTGAATGCACCCCGTAACGGTCTCGTTGTCAATGACTATATGTGACTCCTTGCCCGCGAATGAGTCGATGACGATCTCAAGGACGTTCAGCAGTTTCCTGCCGTCGCCTCCGCTGTAACGGAACAGGGCCTCGGTTTCCTTGACTTCAATGTCCTTTTCCTTCAGCAGCACATCATTTTTCAAGGCTCTGTCCAATAGCATCTGAAGATCGTTGACTTCCAATGATTTCAGAACAAAGACCTGGCATCTGGACAGAAGAGGGGTGATCACCTCGAAAGATGGGTTCTCGGTCGTGGCTCCGATCAGGACAATCGTACCATTTTCCACAGCTCCGAGCAAGGCATCCTGCTGGGCCTTGTTGAAGCGGTGTATCTCGTCTATGAACAGGATCGGTGCCGCGCCGTTGGAAAACACAGATGCTCCTTTTGCCTTGTCGATGACATCACGGACATCCTTAACTCCGGCACTGACCGCCGAGAGGGTGTAGAAATCCCTTGACAAAGTCTGGGCGATTATCCCGGCCAAAGTGGTTTTCCCGACACCCGGAGGCCCCCATAGGATGAATGAGGACAGATTCCCGTTCTCGATCATCTTTCTAAGTATGCACCCTTCGCCCACGAGATGCCTCTGTCCGACATATTCAGACAGATTTTTTGGCCTCATCCGCTCCGGAAGAGGTGGGAGCATAGCGCTTTGTCCCGTTCTTTGATAAATATCTGGCATATTTAATTAAATATCGTATAATTAATATTGAAAACAATAATGTTTATCGCTGTAACATTTATGTTAGCACGGTTCTCCGGCTATTTTTCGGCCTAACTGAACGCAAATTTAAGAAAAAGCGGAATAAGTTTCGTAAATTTGTCTATTACTTGCCGTGAGGCTTATATTAAGTACAACGGCAGAACATTTTTGAATAAGATGAGACTATCTGAAAGAATCCGTTTCGTTGGCGTTAACGATCGCCAGACCAAGCTCTTCGAGCGGCAATGGCCGCTACCTTTTGGTGTCAGCTATAACTCCAATCTGGTTGTGGATGAAAAAATTGCCTTGATTGACACGGCCGCAGTGGCATTCAAGGACGAGTTCCTTGCCAACATCAAGTCCGAGATAGGGGACAGGAAGATCGACTATCTTGTGGTCAATCATATGGAGCCGGATCACAGCGCACTCCAAAACGTGATAAGGAATGAATATCCTGATTGTACGATAGTTACAAACGCCAAGGCAGTGCCGATGATTGAAGGCTATCAAGGTCTTACAGACAATATTCAAGTGATTAAAGAGGGGGAGACATTGTCTCTGGGAGACATTAGCCTCCAATTCTTTATGGTTCCGATGGTCCACTGGCCGGAGACTATGGTGACTTGGTGTCCGGAGGAGAAAACCTTGTTCTCAGGCGATGCCTTCGGCACGTTCAGAACTTTCCCGGAAAGTGTAATAGACTCGCGATCAGACATATTCAATGAATATAAAGACGAGATGACGAGGTATTACTCGAATATAGTCGGGAAATATGCCGCTCCGGTCCAGGCCGCGCTAAAGAAACTTTCCGGTTTGGAAATATGCCGGATTTGCAGCACCCACGGCCCGGTTTGGGAGAATCATATCCCTGAGGTCGTCTCATTATATGACAAGTTCAGTCGTTACGAGCCGCTTGAGCACGGTGTCTGCCTGGCTTACGGTTCGATGTACGGCAACACTGAAAAAGCCGCTCTGGCGTTGGCTGAGTCCTTGAAAAAGCATAACATTCCGTTCACGCTCCACAATCTGAATGAGGAAAGTTATTCTTTCGCTCTGCGTGACGTGTTCAAATATGACACTGTGATTCTTGGTTCTCCAACATATAATAATGGAATATTGCCGCCTGTCAGACAGTTGATGGAGGCAATATGCGACCGTTTGGTCAAGAACAGACGTTTCTTCGCATTCGGTTCGTTCACCTGGGCAGCCGCCAGTGTCCGATTGCTGAACGAGATGGCGACCACGGCTGGATTTGAGATTCTTGGCGAAGGCGTGACTTTCAAACAAGGATACACACCAGCCAAATTCGACTCAGAATCAATAGTTTCCCTTGTGTAGCGGCACTTACCTACTTTGTTACACAATTTGGATTATGTTAAGTTGAATGTATTGTAAACACTACCCTATATGATTTTGCAACTACTGACACTTCTTGGTGCTTTGGCGCTATTTGTCTTCGGACTTGAGATGCTCAGCTCTGGAATTCAGAAATCCTGCGGTGATCGCCTGAGACGTTTTGAGAAATGGATGACCTCAGGAACGCCGTTCAAGCAGATCCTTTCAGGAGCCGGAATCACCGCCGTTGTCCAGTCGTCAAGTGCCACGACAATATTGGTGGCCAGCCTTGTGAGCGTTGCTACCCTATCGCTTAAACAAGGCATCTGCGTGATAATGGGAGCCAACATCGGAACTACCATAACAGCTTGGATCATAGCGGCTACGGGGTTCTGGCTTGATGTGACGGTTCTGGCATTTGTACTGCTTGGAGCCGGCTTTGTGATGACTCTTCTGAAAAAATCACTGGTCAAGAACATCGGTCAGGCCGTTCTGGGACTGTCACTGGTTTTCGTTGGACTGATTTACATAAAGTCCTCGATACCAGCCATTGACACTGTCCCTCAGATCGCAGGCTCAATAGCAGGACTTGCTTCGCACGGAATTGGTTCGGTGCTTATATTTATGCTCATCGGCGTTGTCATCACGTTTATCCTCCAGTCATCCAGTGTCACGGTTGTGCTGACGATGGTGCTCGCATATCTTGGCTGGCTGCCGTTCCCGATGGCTGCCGCTATGGTTCTCGGAGAGAACATCGGAACCACGATCGGTGCAAATATCGCCGCCAGCGGGGCTGGTGTCCAGGCACGAAGGGCCGCGCTCGCCCACACAGTGTTCAATGTGGCCGGAGCTGTATTTGTGCTGATATTCTTTAATATATTCATAAAAATCAATCTTGGACTGGTTTCTTTGTTTGGGCTTGATTCTCAGATGACCGCGGTATTCGGCATCGCCTGCGTCCACACTCTGTTCAATGCAATTTCAACATTGGTTCTGGTTTGGTTCCGCAAGCCGTTCGCTGATTTGCTGACGAAGTGGATCAAGGAGCCGGCTCCTGAGAAAGGGGACTTCCATCTGAAGTTCATCGGCAGCGGCAGACTTTTCGGAACTCCTTCAATCTCAATCGAACAGGCGTACAAGGAGGCTGTGAACTTCGCAGTGACTGCCCAGGATGGCTTCCAGTATGTAAAACTGGCTGTGAATGAAAAGGATCCGGACAAGTTTGAGGAATATCGGCAGAAACTGGTCAAGTGCGAGGAGGTGACGGACAGGTTTGAATATGAGATCGCAGCGTTCCTGAACAGCCTCACGACAGAGTCTATGAACGATCACGAGGCACGTGAGGTCAAGGTTATCTACCGTGTCATCAGCGAGTTGGAGAGTCTGGGTGACAGCTGTGAGAACATCAGCCGTCTGCTTACCCGTCTGCGTGTCCACAAACTTGATTTCGATGAGGAGACAATTAGCAAGGTAAACCTGTTGATCGGCAAGGTCAATCAGGCATTCGCAGTGATGGTCTCGAATATGAAACTGGCTGTGGATGGTGAGCTTAGGGACATCAGCAATGCCTATAATGCCGAGGACAAGATTAATGAGACGAGAGACACTCTTCGCGACGAGGGCATTCTCCAGATTGAGAAGGGAGCGGACAAGTTCCTCTCCATCAACTACTATCTTGATATGTTGGCGGAACTTGAGGCAATGGGAGACTTTATGATCAACATCTCCCAGTCCTTGTTCCACGAGTTTGACAATTAATATGATGCCGGTTGCGGCTGTGTGGGAATATTTATGGGAAGAAAAAGAGTAGATCTCCTGTTGGAGAACATTACGATCGAGGCCTGTGCCGCTGAAGGCAAGGCACTTACGCATTGGAACGGTGTCGTTGTGTTTGTGCCGTTCGCTGTTCCGGGTGATGTGGTTGATATCCGTGTCACGAAGAAGAGCAAGAATTATTATGAAGGTTTTGTAGAGAGGATTGTGGTTCCGTCAAAGGACCGCCTGGAGCCATTCTGTCAGCATTTCGGTGTTTGCGGTGGCTGTAAATGGCAGCCTCTCCCCTATCCGATGCAGCTTGAGGCCAAGCGGCAGCAGGTCTATGACCAGTTGGTCCGCATCGGCCACTTGAATGTGCCGGAGATACGTCCGACAATTCCGTCCGACAAGATACAGTACTATCGTAACAAGTTGGAATTCACTTTCTCATCGAAAAGATGGCTGCTGAAGGACGAGGACATTGAGAGCGTCCCGGAGAACGACCGTATGGGACTGGGGTTCCACGTCGGCAAGTTCTTCGACAAGGTGTTGGACATCAAGCATTGCTACCTCCAGAAGGATCCGTCCAATGACATCAGGCTTTTCATCAAGAAATATGCTGTCGAGAACGGTCTGGACTTCTTTGACATCCGCCAGAATGTGGGTTATGTCAGGAATATGTTCATCCGCACTACCGACACTGGCGACCTGATGGTGATAATGTGCTTCTTTTACGAGAACCGTGAGGATCGGGAGAAAATGCTGGATGCCATCGCTGAAGCGTTCCCTCAGATCACATCGCTTTATTATATCATCAATAATAAGTTGAATGACTCGATCGGTGACCAGGAGTGCATCCTCTACAAGGGTGAGCCGACAATCCGTGAGACAATGGAAGGATTGACATTCCGCATCGGTCCTAAGTCGTTCTACCAGACCAACTCCGAGCAGGCCTACAAACTTTACTCTGTCGCAAGGGATTTCGCGGAGTTGACCGGCAACGAGATAGTCTATGACCTTTACACCGGGACCGGCACGATCGCTCAGTTCGTCTCCGGCAAGGCTGCCAAAGTTATTGGAATTGAATATGTTCCCGAGGCGATCGAGGATGCGAAGGTGAACGCGGCCGGGAACGGCATCACGAATTGTGAGTTCTTCGCCGGTGATATGAAGGATGTACTGAGCCGTGATTTCATTAATGAGCACGGTCAGCCTGACGTGATCATTCTCGATCCGCCACGCGCCGGTATCCATCCGGATGTAGCCAAGGTAATCCTTGAGGCCTCCCCTGCCCGTATGGTCTATGTCAGCTGCAATCCGGCCTCCCAGGCCCGTGACTTGGCACTTTTCGCCGACAAGTATGAGATCGCAGCCGTTCAGCCGGTCGATATGTTCCCTCACACTCAGCACGTCGAGAACGTCTGCGCCCTGAGGTTACGATAATTGAATAACATCGGCCGCTGTGCCTACCGTTGTATGTTAGGAGATAATATTGCCGCTATGGAAACCAATCCCTAACGCACAATTTCCATTGAGCCACAATTGGTTGAACATCAGTACTATAAAGCCGAAGTTAGTCAACAGGTATATAGTTTCCTTTTTCTGTTCTGAAAAAAATAGGAGACCTTACTTTCTGGTGTAAATAACATACGCACCTAAAACATCATCCTCTTGATAGTTAACGAGTTGGTGTTTCAGGTGCGAAGACATTCACACTCTATGGCGTTATGGCATATTTACCCTATTTTAATTATTTGCCTATGAGCACAAAAGCGACGGCTTTCGAAAGGTCACCGGCATCGTTGTCAGCACCGTAATCCCAGTACATACCGCCCTTCAGACCTTTTTCCTTTATGTAATTACATTTCTCACGTATCGAACGGATGTTGTCGAATCCCAGAAGAAGTTTCCCTTGCGCATTCGCATAGTAAGGGACTTTTGCGATTTCGTCCCACAATTCCTGATGGCCCGCCTTAGGTCCTTTGTTATCTCTATAGTCCACATATCCGTCATAGTCTTTGCCGTTTCCGTGCCCGTAGAATGGCATTCCAAGGACAAGTTTTTCAGCAGGCATTCCTGCCTTCAGATGAGCATCCACCGACTCATCCACAGTCATATAGCCAACATAAGGAGACACCTTTCCGTTCGCGTCGGTGCGGTATAGAGGTGCGTTATGATACGGTGCGGAAGCCATATCGTATGCCATAATGTTCACGAAATCTATATACGGAAGGATGCCATTGAAGTCAATATACTGGGCGCTGCACACTGTGGCAAGGGTAAGAAGTTTGCCTTTTCCGAGAGCCTCGCGCAAATCCTTCATCAGCAAGGTGAAGTTAGCCTTGTCATCCGGGGAGGCTGAAATTCCAGCCGAAGAGTTTGTCGGGAACTCCCAGTCTATGTCGATGCCGTCAATATTCAGAGATTTGACCTTTTTCGCGCAATCCGCCGCAAAAGCTTTGCGATATTCATCAGATGCGGCCATTTCGCTGAAATTACCACGTCCCCATCCTCCTACTGACAGACAGATTTTCAGTTTCGGCGACTTGGACTTCAGTTTCACGAGGTTTTCCAAACGTGAGACGTTATCTATTTCCAGTGTGCTGAAATCCTTCGCCACGCCGCCGAAAGCGTAGTTTATATGTGTGATCCTGTCAGGATTCGGCATCACTGTGGTCCACGATGTGACATACGCCACAATCACATTGCTTGAAGTGGTTTCATTTTGTTCACCTTGCTCCAGTTCTTCCAGCTCTTTTACTTTTTGCTCTTTCCCGCAGGCGGTAAGTGACATCGTCACCGTCAGAGCCGCCATAATCATCAAGAATTTTTTCATATATTCCAGTGTTATATTAATTAGTACCGCAAATTTAGGACGAAAGAACACCTCACACGGTAGAAAGACTGTCAGAAAATGTTTGTCTGCTGACAAAGCTTTTCGTATGATGTTATTCTGGTCATATTATTGGCTATATTTGCAGACAATGCGGTCCGAGGCTATGGACAGCACTTAATCAGATATAAACAGAAAAAATGGAGAATAGCCTGCTTGGAAAGCGCAACGGAGCAATCGATATGCTGCGCGGAATGACAATGTTCCTGATGGTCACTGTCAATGAATTTTGGACTGTACATAACATTCCTCACTGGCTGTGCCACACGGACACGTTCGAGGACGGCATTGGGTTGTCAGACATTGTGTTCCCTATGTTCTTGTTCGCTATGGGAATGTCTATCCCGTACGCCTTGGAGCGACGGTTCTCCAAAGGATGTTCAGGGGAGTCCACCATCGGACACATACTCGCACGCACATTCGCACTGATAATTATGGGGGTATTCACAGTGAATGCGGGAGGCAATTTCGCCCCGCTTCTCGGCTACGGCAAGGCTGCCTTCTGGATTCTGATGATAATCGGCTTCTTTTTAGTCTGGAACAACTATCCTGATGGATTCCGGTATAGAAAGATTCTTCGTTGGTGCGGTGTGATTGTGCTTTTATTCTTGGCAGTGACCTTCCGCAGCGGCGACGGCGGATATCTTCGCGCCAGCTGGTGGGGAATATTAGGACTCATCGGATGGGCGTACCTGTTCTGCGCTGCTTCCTATCTGCTATGTCGCAAGAAAACGTGGATACTTCCGCTGCTATGGCTTGGTCTGGTCGTCTTGAATATGCTGACCACCGGACTGCGGGATGGTTCAAAACTTATTGAAGGCGACAATATCATCGCCAATTTTGCGGATGCCCTGCATTTGGGAAATGGATCCAGCGCTCTGATGGCTATGGGTGGCATACTGCTCTCACTTTGCGACATTCGTGCACGCAGACATTCCGAAGGTAGGCAGATTCTATTGGGCTGCAGTGCGGCCGTCACGCTTTTCCTGCTCGGCGTGCTTGTGCACCAATGGTGGATCACCTCGAAAAACATCGGCACCCTGCCGTGGTGTCTTTACACCTCCGCACTCTCTGTGGCATTCTACACTCTGCTGAGGATTTTGGAAAAGCATAGTATGACGCATTGGTTCACCCCGTTCAGGCCAGCCGGAACCGCGACACTGTCTGTTTATATGATGCCATACATTGGTCTGGCTCTGTGGGTTATCATATCACCATCCATTCCGGAATGGCTGAGCGGATGGCTCGGCGTGCTGAAGTGCGCCGTATATTCACTTGTATGCATATGGATCGCTGAACTCTTTGGCAAGATCAATGTACGACTGAAGATATAACGGAATATTGATGTTCCGGTCAATTGTGGGAACAATTGGGCATATCGCTCCTGTCAATGTCAGAACGGATACCCGACACCGAAGTGGAGGGTGTAGCCGTCTTTCTTTAGCCATTGGGACGGGGATCGCCAGCGGGCGGTGTCGAGGGACGGGTCATAGACTTTCATACCCATATCGAGACGGAGAATCAGGAAGTTAAGGTCCACACGGAGGCCTATGCCCCAGTCGGCGGCAAGGCTGGCGGCGAGGTTCTTGAGGTCGAAATGGGTGTGGGAGCCATCGTCTCCGTCGGTCTCTTTCAGGGTCCAGATGTTGCCGACATCCGTGAAGACGGCACCGCACAACTTCCAGAACATAGGGAAACGGTACTCCAGATTGGCTTCCAACTTCACGTCACCGGTCTGGCTCGGGATCACGAACGTCGTGTCAGCCTTTGAGTTGCCCGGGCCAAGGGAACGGGCCTGCCAGCCACGCATACTGTTTGCGCCGCCGCTGTAGAACTGTTTCTCGAACGGAATTGTGGATGAGTTGCCGTAGGCGTAGCCGACACCGCCGAGGAGGCGCATCGCCAAGGCTTGTCCTCCGTTCTTGCCGAACACAAATGTCTTGCCCAAGGTCAGTTCCGTGCGGATGTACTGGGAATATGGCGTGTTCCAGATAAGCCGGGATCCATATTCGTCACTTCTCATCGCTTTGTTGAACAGGCTCAGGACATTGCCTGAGGCATCGAGTTGCAGTCGGGCATATTCATAGGTCTCCTTCGGAACCAAGGCTGTGCTGGTCGTGTAGTAGGCCACAAGACCGGAGCCGACATCGAAGTGGTTCTGGTAGGCATCCCTCATAAACGGGTTGCCGGAAAGAGTCGTGTAGAAGTTCGGGTCGAGATTCGTCAGCCTGACGATCTTGGCCTGTATCGGGTAGAATTGATAGAAGAACCTTCCGTTACGCAGAGAGCCAGAGTAACCGTAGGATGTCGAGATCATATTCCTTGTATATTCAGGACGGTTCTGGTAGTTATATGAAGCGTTGATTTCGGTGCGTGGCACGGACGGCCCCTTGAATATGGAATTCGGCAGACCAAGGAACTCCGGGAAACTCAGTCCGGCGGAGACACCGAATTCGTTGGACTTGACGCTCCGGTCATCGTACTTGAACTGGAAATTGCCGAGGAATCCAAGATTCAGCCACTGTGCGCCGTGGAATATGTTCTTATGGTAATAATTCAGCTGCGGCGAGATGCCGATCAGGCCGGTCGAGTTCGTGGAGCCTTCCAGATTGACCTTGAAGCCCTGCATTCTTGAGCGGGTGAGGTTGATGTCGCAGTCCACTATTCCGGAGTCACGGGGATTCAAGGAGACGTTGACCCCGCTGAACATCCTCAATGCGGAAAGCCTGGAATATGTCGTGTTCACCTCATTCTCATCGTACTGGTCTCCGGGATGGAGAGTGCACATATTCCTAAGCACCTTGTCATTGAATCTCAGGTCTTTGTCGTAGGAGATGGAGACTTCGCCCAAGGTATATTTCCGGTGCGGACGGGCATATTCAGGAGTCTGGTTCCTGGTATATTCCTTGACCATCATCAGAAGGCCGGCGGTGTCCGGGGAGTTGAGAGTGTCAGCCTCGAACGAGAAGTAGTTCTTAGTGAAGCCGAAGTAGCCTTTGCGTCTCATAGCGGAGGCGCAGCGCTCCGTCTCCTTTTCCAAAGCGTCCTCGGAGAGGTAGTCGCCAGACCGCACTGTGGTCGCGGAAGTGTCGGCAAGGAAATCCTCCTTGAACTCTCCGTCCGGCACCGAATAGGTTATCTCCCCTATCCTGAACCGTTTGCCAAGAGTGATTGAATATGTCACATTAACTTTCCGGCCTTTTACCTCGATGTCGCTCCGCACGTCCGAACCGTAGTAGCCAAGATATTCAAGATGCCTGTTGATGTTCTCGATCGAGGCTTCGACCTGAGACGGCTGATAGACCACAGGCGCGGTCCCGATACTTCGGATGAAGCGGTTGATGGCCTTGTCGGGATTCTTGCCGGACCAGTTGTAGAGGTTCAGGAACGGATTCCAGCCGAAGATTATGTACGAGTTCGGCTTCTGTTTGATGTAGGACTCGACTTTCTTTGTGTTGAACTTGCTGTCGCCTATGACTTCCACCTTGTTGGATGCCAGGCGGTACTGTCCCTCCTCAAGAACACGTGTCGTGCTGCACGAGAAACTCAGCGCGGCGGCGGTGGCCAGGGTGGCCATCAAAGAAAAAAACGAGGATTTTGCCATCATATTCTACAAAAATAGCAACCCTTTCTGATTTTTCTTCAAATTTGGGTCAAAATATTAATTTTCGTACCTATATTTGCACGCCGAAGCCGTGCAAGGCTCTATCGGCGGATCATTACTTATGTCGAACATTATAGGTTTACAGTTTTTTTTAGGATGAAGAACAAGTACATCGATCTTGTGGATCAGACTTTCGATTTTCCGCAGGACGAATTCAGAGTGGAGGACGGCAATCTTTTCGTCAATGACATCGATATGATGGGAATCATCAAGGAATATGGCACGCCGTTGAAACTCACCTATCTCCCTAAGATCACATCTCAGATCCAGAGGGCCAAGAGAATGTTCCGCAACGCAATGTCAAAGGTCAGCTACGAGGGCGACCATCACTATTGCTACTGCACAAAGAGTTCCCAGTTCAAGTTTGTCATAGAGCAGGCTCTCAAGAGCGATGTCCATCTGGAGACATCCTCCGCCTACGATCTGGATCTTATCCGCAAGCTGGAGGCAGACAAACTCGTGGACAAGAACCTGATAATCATCTGCAACGGCTTCAAGAGGCCACAGTACATACAGAACATCGCCACGATGCTCAACGAGGGCTGGCACAACATCATCCCGGTTCTGGACAACAAGAACGAACTGGAGGATCTTGACGACCTGATCGAGGTTCCGACGCAGCTCGGCATCCGCATCGCCTCCGAGGAGGAGCCTTCATTCGACTTCTACACTTCCCGTCTGGGAATCAGATATTCGGACATCATTCCGTTCTACCGCAACGGCATCAGCAAGAACCCTAAGTTCAAGCTGAAGATGCTCCACTTCTTCATCAACACCGGCATCAGGGACACCTCCTACTACTGGAACGAGCTGGCGCGCTGCCTGAACCTCTACTGCGACCTCAAGCAGATATGCCCTGATCTGGATTCTCTGAATATCGGAGGTGGGCTTCCTATAAAGACTTCATTGGCAGTCGATTATGACTATAAATATATGATCGAGGAGATCGTGTACCAGATCAAGTCCGTGTGCGACTCCCACGGGGTGCAGGTTCCGGACATCTACACGGAGTTCGGCAACTTCACCGTCGGCGAGAGCGGCGCGACAATATTCAAGGTGCTGGATGTCAAGCAGCAGAATGACCGCGAGTGCTGGTATATGATTGACAACTCCTTTATGACGAGCCTCCCGGACACCTGGGGACTGCACCAGAGGTTCATCCTCTTCCCTATCAACAAGTGGAATGAGGAATATCACCGTGTGTTCATCGGCGGACTTACCTGCGACAGCAAGGACTTCTACAACTCCGAGGCGCACTCCAACGCGATCTTCCTTCCGGTGATGAAGAACAGAAGGGATCCGCTCTACATCGGCTTTTTCCACACGGGGGCCTATCAGGAGGCGATTTCCGGTTACGGTGGAGTGAAGCATTGTCTCCAGCCGTCACCTAAGCACATCTTGATCGACAAGGACAAGGACGGTAAGATCACGACAAGGGTCTTCGCGCCTGAGCAGAGTTCGGACTCGATGCTTAAGATTCTCGGATTTTAGGCTATGCCGTCACCTATATCCCACAATGAGATAAAGTTCGTCAAGTCTCTTGAACAGAAAAAGTTCAGGGATGAGAACGGACTTTTTATCGTTGAAGGGGAGAAGATGGTGGCCGAGGCTTTGGCGTCTTCTTTCGAGGTCGAGAAGGTCTATCGGGCTGATGAAATCGGCAGTGCGGCCATGGCACGGCTGAGTCTCCTGTCCTCCCCTTCTCCGGCTTTGGCCATTGTCCGAAAACCGGCCGACATTGAAATCGGGAATATTCATAGCGTGCCGTCCAAGGGTTTGTTTCTGGCTCTGGATGGAATCAGGGATCCCGGCAATCTGGGCACGATCATCCGCACGGCCGACTGGTTCGGGATAGATGCGGTCTATGCCTCTAAGGACACTGTTGACATATTCAATCCAAAGGTGGTGCAGTCAACGATGGGAGCCATATTCAGGGTCAAGTTCCATTATTGCGACATTTGCGGCTATTGCGGTGCTGTCGCCGCCGCCGGAGGCAATGTGTATGGTACTTTTCTGGATGGTGAAGATATGTACTCCAAGGAACTGGCCACGGGGCAGGTCTCCCCTTCCGTCATCGTGATCGGCAACGAGGCCAAAGGGATTTCCGCCGAGGTCGGCAAATTTGTGACTGACAGGCTTTTCATACCATCCTGGCCTCGTGACGAGAGAGGATCGGAGTCTCTCAACGCCGCTGTAGCCACCGCAATCACCATAGCTGAGTTCCGCCGCAGGGTGTGAAAAGTGGCTCCTGAGGCAAATCTTGTCCATATATTCCAAGAATATTCAGCGGATTTTTCGTAATTTGCGGTTCGTTAGCAAAAACCGAAGCAAATGAACGAAGAATCCTTGATGCGGTCCAGGATCCGGAAGATTCTGATGATCTGCAGCAACTACGACGCTTTCGCCCTTGAGGAGGACGGACGCATTGAGAATCAGGTCAAGAACGAGTATCGTGAGCTTAACCTGAGCAATCCTCCTAAATTCATCTGGGCAAACTCATCGGCACAGGCCAGGGATATTATCGGTTCCGAAGAGGAGATCGATATGATCATCTGTATGTACAACGAGCAGGACAAGGAGATATTCCCGTTCGCTTCGCGGTTGAAGGATGAGGGGCGAGGAATCCCGTTCATTCTTTTGATCCACTACTCCAAGGCGGTAAGGCAGAGGGTGTTGGAGTCTCCGCATCCAGGCGTGGACTTTGTGTTCAGCTGGCACGGGAACGCGGATCTGATTCTGGCTATTGTCAAGTTGTTGGAGGACGCCGCCAACGCCGAGAATGACGTTTTCGAGGTCGGTGTCAAAGGCATCCTTCTGGTCGAGGACTCAATCCGTTACTATTCGAACTATCTTCCTGAGCTATACAAGATTGTGCTCACGCAAAGTCGGGAGTTTTTGACTGAATCCTTGAACGATGACCAGAAGAAATACCGAAAAAGATCCAGGCCGAAGATATTCCTGGCCACTTGCCTTGAGGAGGCTATCGCTTATTTTGAGAAGTACAGGAGGAATCTTCTGGGTGTCATTTCTGATGTCGGAATGGTCTTCCATAAGGGGGATGACCCTAAGACTGAGAAACTTGACGCCGGAATCGACCTTGTGAGAATCATCCGTGAATATGATCCTTTGATGCCGGTCCTGCTGCAATCCTCGCAGGGAAGCCTTGCGAAAACGGCAGCTGAGCTCGGGGTGGGATTCCTGAAGAAATATTCCAGCACACTGTTCCTGCAACTTGGAGATTATATGAAGGAGGAGTTCGGGTTCGGTGACTTTGTGTTCAGGGATTCGAACGGAGTTGAATGCGGGAGGGCCGCCAGCCTTTCCCAGCTGGAGAAGATCATTTACGATATTCCGGATGCCGTGCTGATGAGCAACACTTCCAGGAATATGTTCTCGAAGTGGCTGTATGCAAGAGGGTTGTTCAATCTTGCGGAGACATTCAGGGCCGAGCATCACACAAATGCCGGAGAGTTCAGAGAGTTCCTTCTGGACAACATACAACGTTACCACAGGAGCATCGGGCAGGGAATCATCACGGAATTCCATAAGGATTCCTATCAGGATTATTACTGGTTCTCCCGCGTCGGCGAAGGCTCACTTGGAGGCAAGGCAAGAGGCTTGGCTTTTCTCAATCATCTTGTCCAGAAATATTCATTGTCAGAGAAATATGATGACTTGCGAGTGTCAATCCCTCGTACCATCGTGCTGACGACGGATTGGTTCGACAAATTCATCGTTGAGAATGGCCTGCAATATGTGATTGACTCGGAACTATCTGATGATGAGATTCTTTCTGAATTTGTGGCATCCACGCTTCCGGAAGAGTTGACTCAGAACCTCAAGGCTTTTCTGGCCACGGTTGACAGTCCTCTGGCGGTGCGTTCAAGTTCCAAGTTGGAAGACAGCAACTATCAGCCTTTCGCAGGAGTGTACGCGACTTATATGTGCCCTCCGGTGGAAAACAAGGACAGGATGCTGCGTGAACTCGGCAAGGCAATCAAGAGCGTCTATGCCTCGACATTCTTCAAGGGCAGCCGTAACTACATCCAGGCCAGCGGAAACCTGCTTGGAGAGGAGAAGATGGCTGTGATCGTGCAGACAATCTGCGGAACGGTCCACGGGCACGATTTCTATCCGATGATGTCCGGTGTGGGACGTTCGCTGAACTCCTACCCTATAGGATCCGAAAAAGCCACCGACGGTGTCCTGAACGTTGCTTTCGGTCTGGGAAAGACCGTTGTGGACGGCGGCCGCACCTTGCGTGTTGACCCTCTGCACCCCAAGAAGATTCTCCAGTTGTCCAATCCTAAACTGGCGCAACGGGACACGCAGAACGAAATGTTCGTGCTCGATCTGCGACCTTCGGCCTTTAAGATTTCAAAAAACGACGGAGTTAATCTCAGGAGGATCCCGGTGGCAGACGCGCTTACTGAATATGACCGTCCGGAACTGGTGGCGTCCACCTATAACGCATTGGATGACAGGATGGTGCCTGGCATAGGAATCAGAGGAGCAAGGGTGGTTTCCTTCGATGGAATATTCCAATACGACCGTTTTCCTCTAGCAAAGGCTCTCTCGGAGATTATGTCAATATGCCGGGATGAGCTGATGAGCGAGGTCGAGATCGAGTTCGCTGTGGATCCGGTCAAGTCTTCGGCGGGAAAAGTAGCTGACCTTAAGCTGCTTCAGGTCCGTCCAGTCTCCAGCGGAATCGGTTCGCAGACTTCCACGATAGAGGATGCCGAGGCGATTGTGTCCAATAAATTGATACGCAGTGACAACGCTTTGGGCAACGGGTATTTCACGGAGTCGTCCCACATTGTGGTAATCCGTCCGGAATCGTTCGACAAGATGCAGACCGCGTTGATGGCGGAGGAGATTTCGGAGATCAACGCCCGGTTCGCCGCCAAGGGAGAGACATATTTCCTGGTAGGTCCCGGACGTTGGGGATCGTCGATTCCAACCCTTGGAGTGCCAGTTGCCTGGACAGATATCTCGGCCGCGAGGATGGTTGTTGAATATGGCATTGATGGATTCCGGATAGACCCAAGTCAAGGCACGCATTTCTTCCAGAACATCACCTCACTTGGAGTCGGCTATCTTTCCGTCGATCAATATGCCGGCTCGGGAATGATTGATTTTGACGCGCTTGCGAGACTGGATTGTGAATATGACGGCAAGTTCGCCAAGGTCCTTAAGGTTGACGGACTCACTGGATTCATTGACAGAAACAAAGGCAAGGCTTTGATCGGATTTTAGTTATGGGTAAAATGATCATCTATCAAGTTCTCCCGAGGCTGTGGGGAAAGGGAAAGTTCTCGGAGTTCGATCCCGAGACGATGTCGTATTTCAAATCACTGGGAGTCAGCCACGTTTGGTACACAGGTGTGATCCGGCACGCCACAACTGTCTCGGCAGAAGGGTGCCCGGCATCCGACAGCCAGATTGTCAAAGGTGCGGCCGGTTCGCCTTATGCGATTACTGACTACTATGATGTGAACCCATATCTTGCTGACAATCCGACTGAAAGAATGACTGAATTCGAGGCTTTGTTGAAGCGAAGTCACGATGCCGGACTCAAGGTCATCATTGATTTCGTTCCTAACCACGTGTCGCGGGATTACGGCAAGGTCGGTCTGGTTCACCCTGAGATCAAGCCATTGGGTTCCGATGACGATCCGACTGTCCATTGGCGGCCGGAGAACGATTTCTATTACTATCCCGGCCAGCCGTTAAGGCTGCCTTTTGACAGGCAGACATATTACGAGAATCCGGCCAAGGCCTCAGGCAACTGTTTTTCGCCCTCCCCTTCCGTGAATGATTGGTATGAGACCATCCGATTGAATTACTGTGATTTCCACACCGAGACTTGGGACAGGATGTACGAGATTGTGCGCTATTGGTGTGGCAAGGGCGTGGATGGTTTCCGTTGCGATATGGTGGAGATGGTGCCGTGGCAGTTCTTCCAGTGGCTGATCGGGAAGATAAAGACCGAGTTCCCGGATATGATATTCATTGCCGAGGTTTATCAGAAGGAATTGTATTCCAGATACATAAAAGAGGTTGGGTTTGATTTCCTCTACGACAAGTCTGGTCTTTACGATTCCGTAAGGGCGGTAGTGGAAGGTCACGGGACGGCCAAAAGTCTGACCTGGAACTGGCAGTTCTTAGGTGATTTGCAGCCGAGGATGCTGAACTTTCTGGAAAACCACGACGAGCAGCGTTTCGCTTCGGATTTCTTCGGCCGTGACGCCCAAAGGACTTTCGCGGCGCTGGGGGCGGGAATATTCCTGAACACGGCTCCGTATATGGTTTATTTCGGGGAGGAGATCGGCGAGCGCGGAATGGATGCCGAAGGGTTCAGCGGACGGGACGGCAGGACGACCATATTCGACTGGTGGAGGATTTCGTCAATCGGAAGGCTGATTGAATATATTCATACAAATGAGGGACTTACGCCGGAAGAGGCTGAGCTGCTTGAGAAGTGGAGGCGGTTTTTGAATATGGCGGCTTCCGTTCCGGCGGTGGCATCCGGAAAGACGTTTGACCTTTGCTACTGCAACTATGACTCGCCGGGATTTGATCCGGATCGGCATTTCGCGTTCCTTCGTGGGGATGTCTCCGAGACTTGGTTGTTTGTCTGTTCTTTCGCGGATGGAGGGTCGCTTCGACAGGCTCAGCGACCGGATGTAATATCCATCCTGATCCCCAAAGAAGCGATCGAATATCTTGGCATAAAAAACCTCGACCCGGAAACCCGGATCGAGGTCGAAGTGTCAACTGACGACTGTGTGATGGTGAAGATCAACTAACTGAACCTCACATATTCATCGCTTACCAGTTAAGGATCTTCTTGAAGTCGTACTCCTCAGGGTTTGCGACGTAAGTCTTGGCGGCCTCGTAGTCAGCAGGAGTGATGTAGTGGCAGATGTGTCCGTAGTAGTTGCGGGCGATTCCGCCATCAATGTCAACGCGGCGAGGAGGGATCTTGCCCTCTGCGTTCTGGAGATCCTTAAGGTAAAGAGGCTGTGCGTTGCCGTTCTCGTCAACATAGACCATGCATCCGGTCTCGCCCTTAGAGAAGAGCTCATAGACTCCGAGTGCGAGTTCTGTGCAGTAAGAAAGGTCGTAAGCCACAGGATCCTGGCAGCGGACATCGTAACCGATCTCTACCGGACGGGTCTTCACCTTCATGCCGATCTTCTTGAACTCCTTCTCAAGGATGTCGTTGAAGAGGACAGCCTTGGAGATCTTGCCAAGCTCAGGGTGGCCGTGCTCGTCATAGGTCATATGAACGCCGGTGGCCTTGATGTCCTCTGGCTCAAGATCGTGGAACACACCCTCAGCCACAACGACAGTTCCGTAAGGGATGCCGAGAATCTTTCTCTTGATAATCGCTGAGAGGGTGAGCTTGATGATCTTGTCAACGGTGATCGTGGTGTTGTTGAACATCTCTGGGATGATGGTCATAGGGCAGTGTGTGGCCTCGCCGATTCCGAGGGCAAGGTGGCCTGCGCTGCGTCCCATCGCTGAGATGAGAAGCCAGTTGCCTGATGTGCGGGCATCCTCGTAAACGGTGCGGGCGATGTGCGCTCCCTCGTCCTTGGCGGAGTTGAATCCGAAGGTAGGGGCGTTGTGAGGCAATGGAAGGTCGTCATCGATCGTCTTAGGGACGTGGATGTTGTGGATCGGATAGTTCTTGGCCTCAAGGAACTTGGCGATCCTGTTGGCTGTGGAGGCTGTGTCGTCACCGCCTACGGTCACGAGAAGCTTCACATTGTTGTCCTGGAAGAGGGCAAGGTTGAAATTCCGCTCGAAATCCTCGTTGGTCGGCTTGAAACGGCTCATCTGGAGGTAGGAACCACCTCTGTTGAAGTAAGCGTCAGCCTTGAAGAAATCGATGTCTTCGGTGCGGGCCTCCTTACGGAAGAGTCCGGTGTAGCCTTCGTGAAGTCCGATGACCCTGTAACCGTTTGAAAGGAAAGTCTTGGCGACTGAGAACACGACGGTGTTCATTCCCGGTGCCGGGCCGCCGCCGCACAGAATGATGATTGAATCTTTCATATACGAATGATTTAGAAATTTGTATGTTCGTAAAACCGGGCACAAATTTAAGAAACAGTTTTAACTTTTCAAAAAAGTAGTTCAAGGTGAAATTTCGGCCAACTTCTTGATTCTTTTGAACGGAAAGCCGACAATTTTCGTTAAATTTGTATTCTTTACAAAGAACTTTGCTGATATGGATCACGAGCAGGCCAAAATACGTGTCGAGGAACTCCGGAACATCCTCAGGGAGAACAGCAGGCGGTACTATGTGGACAACGCTCCGACGATGAGCGATTTTGAATATGACCACCTGATGCGCGAGCTGGAGGATCTGGAGAAGGAATATCCTGACCTCCTCACTCCTGACTCCCCTACCCAGAAGGTCGGCAGCGACCTTGACCAAAGTATGGGGACGAACGCCGAGCCTGCCGTCCGCAAGGAATTCGCCCAGTACCCGCACAAGTACCCGATGCTCTCCCTCGGCAACACGTACAACATCGGTGAGATAGAGGATTTCGTGCGCCGGGCCGAAAAGGATCTCGGAGAGGTGAAGTTCACATATTCCTGCGAGCTGAAGTTTGACGGCACGGCTATCTGCCTGACCTACCGGAACGGGAAACTGTTCAGGGCTTTGACCAGAGGTGACGGTGTGGTCGGGGATGACGTGACGGCCAACGCTCTTAAAATCAGTAATATTCCCGAAAAATTGAAAGGTACCGGCTGGCCGGAGGAGTTTGAGATCAGGGGCGAGGTGCTGATGCCGTACGATTCATTTGACCGACTGAACAAGGAGCGCGAGGACAATGAGGATCCGCCTTTCGCCAATCCGAGGAACGCGGCCTCTGGTTCGTTGAAACTGCTTGACCCGTCCGAGGTCGCGAGGAGAGGGCTGATGTGCACGCTCTATCATATTCCAAGCCAGAGCGTTTCGTTCGCGACGCATAATGACGCGCTGAATGCGGCGGCATCGTGGGGACTGCCGGTTTCCGACAAGAGGAAGATCGTCCACGGAATAGACGAGATTGAGGAATATATCCATTATTGGGACACCGAAAGGAAGTTCCTGCCGTACGCCACGGATGGAATCGTGATTAAAATCAATGAGTTGGCTTACCAAAGTGCGCTTGGCTACACCGCCAAGTCGCCGCGCTGGGCGGTGGCGTTCAAGTTTCAGGCGGAGGAGGCGCACACGAAACTGCTCTCCATCACCTATCAGGTCGGCCGCACGGGAGCTGTGACTCCGGTCGCTAATCTGGCACCGGTCCAGTTGGCCGGCACGGTCGTGAAGAGGGCAACCCTTAACAATCAGGACTTTATCTCGCAGATGGACATCCGTGTCGGCGACACGGTGACAGTCATCAAAGGAGGTGAGATCATCCCTAAGATCATAGATGTCGATCTCTCGCTCAGGCCTTCGGACGCTGTCAGACCAGTGTTCCCGGAGGTTTGCCCGGACTGCGGGACGGCGTTGGTTAAGGAAGATGACGAGGCCAAGTGGTTCTGCCCGAACATTGACGGCTGCCCTACCCAGATAAAGGGCAAACTGGTTCACTTCCTCAGCCGCAAGGCGATGAATGTGCTTGCGGGAGACGCGACGATCGAGCAGATGTACAACCTCGGGCTTGTCAGGACTCCGGCGGACTTCTATTCATTGACCAAAGGGCAGTTGCTCTTGCTGGACGGATGGAAGGAACGCTCGGCCACGCGCTTTCTTAGCAGTCTTGAGGCATCAAGGAAAGTGACTTTCGACCACGTACTGTTCGCCCTTGGGATCCGCTATGTCGGAGAGACCACGGCAAAGGAGATCGCCCGTCATTTCGGAAATATAGACGCGATCGCAACCGCCACAAAGGAACAGTTGCTTGAGGTTCAGGATGTCGGCGATGTGATTGCGGACAGTGTTTTTGAATATTTCCGTAATTCCAAGCATCTTACTGACATTGAGAGGCTTAAAACGGCCGGAATCCAGTTCTCAATGGAAGCGAAGGCTGCCGTGTCAGACGCTTTGGCCGGAAAGACTATTGTGATCTCCGGCAATTTCAGCGTCTCAAGGGACGAGATGAAGCGCCTTATCGAGGCTAACGGTGGGAAGAACAGCTCCTCTGTCAGCGGCAAGACCTCATACCTTCTGGCAGGAAGCAAGCCGGGCCCGGAGAAGATGAAAAAGGCCGGTGACCTTGGCGTCAGAATCATCAGCGAGGAAGAGTTCAGGAATATGCTTCCTCAGGCCGCCGGCGGCACCGCCGCAAAGGAAGTTGAACCAGACCTGTTCTCGGGAATGTTTTAATTGAATATTAATGCTTAAGGTTTTGATAAATAACATTGTGCGTTGGTTGCGGAGGACGGTGAAGTTCTTTCGCGAGGACATCTGGGACATCGAGGTGACAGAGTTGTCCAAGGCCAAGGCACGGTTTGTCAACCTGAGCAGGATTGTCACAAAGACATTCAAGGATTTCGCGGACCACGCCATAGGTTTCCAGACAGTGGCTCTGAGCTATTTCTGCACTATGGCTTTCGTGCCTTTCATCGCTGTCGCGTTCGCTGTCACCAACGGTTTCGGTCTCGCGGACAAACTGAAGGAGGTTCTCTATTCGGCCAATGTCAATCAAGGAATCATCGACACCGTGCTCAATTCCGCCGACAAAATCCTTTCTTCGGCCACCAACGACATTTTCGGACTTGTCAGCGCCTTGACTTTCGTCTGGCTCGTCATCTGGATGATGATGCGCGTGGAGACCGTCTTCAACAATGTGTGGAGAGTCAGGAAAAGACCGTTCATAAAGAGTTTCGGATTTGATCTCGTCCTGCTGTTCCTGACCCCGTTCGTGGTGTTGATCCTATATTCAGGAACGATCGTGTACTCGCACGTTCTGGATCTGATTCCAAACTGGATCGGGGTCACTGCTTCGATAAAGTCTTTCCTTGGCTGGGTCATCACGGGTGTCGTGGCCACTTTGATATTCTCCGCTATGTACAAGTATATTCCTGCCGTGGACGTGAAATATTCCAATGCCTTCAAGGCCGCAGTCATAGCTGGCGTGGCGTTCACGGCGCTGCAATATCTTTACCTTGAGACCCAGGTGTTTGTGATGCGTCTCAACGCTGTTTACGGAACAATCGCCGCCATTCCCCTCTTTATGGTTTGGATGAGGTTCGGATGGCTTATAATAATGTACGGAGCACAGTTTTCATACACTTTCCAGACTTTGGAGGAAGGCGACGGCATTCCCGCAGGTTTGGATTGTGACAAAGATTTGGTTGAAATATGAGTTTCTCACAATTCACAGAACAAGACTACGAACTGATTCGTCAGAGTTACGCCCAGCTGAAGGCCGCGGCGGAGAAACGCTGTGCGAACCAGCAGGAGCTGGATGTCGTCCAGAAAGCGTTCGATTTCGCGAATGAAGCCCATAAGAATGTCCGCCGGCGTTCCGGAGGACCGTACATCATACATCCGATCGAGGTCGCCAAGATTGTCGTCAGCGACATCGGGCTTGGGTACAAGTCCATCGCGGCCGCCTTGCTCCACGATGTCGTGGAGGACACAGACTATACGGTGGATGACATCCGCAAGCTCTTCGGAGACAAGATCGCAAGTCTTGTGGACGGCTTGACGAAGATCAAGAACGTGCTTGACAACGAGGACCGCAGCAAGAAACTGGGCGATGCCAATGCGAAGAGCCTTCAGGCGGAGAACTTCAAACGGATCCTGCTGACATTGAATGATGACGTGCGGGTCGTTCTGATAAAGCTCGCCGACCGTCTCCATAATTGCAGGACGATCGAGTATATGCCTGAATACAAGCGGGATAAGATCCTCAGCGAGACGATGTTCATATTCATTCCGCTCGCTCATCGGCTTGGCCTTTATGAGATCAAGTCGGAGATGGAGAACATCTGGCTGAAGTACAAGGAGCCTGACGCTTACAAAGAGATAAGCGGGTTGATCAACACCAACCTTAGCGGCAGAGGCAAGCAGATAGACGACTTCATAACTCCGATAGACGAGGCCTTGAAAAAAGCCGGATTCAATTTCGAGATACGCAAAAGGGTCAAGACTCCATATTCGGTCTGGCACAAGATGCAGACCAAGAACATCACCTTTGACCAAGTCTATGACCTTTATGCTCTGAGGATTGTCTTCACACCGCCGGCAGACGCCAAGGAGAGCGAGCGCGACCAGTGCTATCATATATTCTCAATAATCACAGGAATATACCGCTACAAGCCGGACCGTGTCCGCGATTGGGTGAAGCATCCGAAAAGCAATGGCTATGAGGCGCTTCACTGCACTCTGATGAGTGACACGGGAATATGGATAGAGGTCCAGATCCGCTCAAAGCGAATGGATGACATCGCCGAGAAGGGCATCGCCGCCCATTGGACCTACAAGCAGGAGGGCTACATCAGCGAGAACGACAGCGAGATGGACAAGTGGCTGGCCAAGGTGAAGGAGATTCTTGTCAATCCGGACGTGAACGCTTTGGAACTTTTGGATATCATACACAATGATCTGACCAGCAGCGAGATAACCGTTTTCACGCCTAAGGGCGACCAGAAATCCATCCTTAAGGGAGCCACGGTCCTCGACTTCGCCTACAGCATACACACCGAGATCGGCAACAAGGCCATAGCCGCCAAGGTGAATATGAAACTGGTTCCGCTTTCGCATATTCTTAAAAGCGGGGATCAGGTAGAGATCATAACCGCCGAGGTCGAGCAGCCGAAGCGCGAGTGGCTCCAGTTCCTTGTGACAAGGCACGCCCGGAATATCGTCATTGATTATTTCAAGGGGCGTAAGAAAGAGATCGCCGAATTGGGAAAGAAGATGCTTTCCGAGCAGCTTGAGTCACTGGGATATAGAATGAACAATGATTCCATAGGAATATTATTGGAGCATTTCTCCATTCCAGGCGGCAATTCCGAGGAAATGTTTTTCCGTATCGGAATAGGAATCATCAAGCTTGGCGACCTTTCCGAAGTCTTGGCCTCAGGTAAGGCTGACAAGAGTCATTCGTGGTTCCAATGGTGGTTCGGCAGGAAGAAGGAAGCTCCGAAGAAGGGAAAGAATGACTATGTCATCGCATCCTGTTGCCGTCCGATACCTGGCGATCCTGTCATCGGAATCAAATCACCTGACGGAACCGTCACCGTTCACAAGAAATCCTGCCCAGTAGCTGACAGCATAGCCTCCAAGCACGGAGACTGGGTCGTAGTGCCTCAGTGGGACGATGACGAGGCGCAGTCCTTCCCGGTACGCCTGTCAATAAAAGGGTTGGACAGGGTCGGTCTGCTGAACGAGATCTCCCGTTACATATCCCTTGTGATGGGCGTGAATATGCGCAAGGTCTATCTCAGCACCGATGGAGGCATATTCTCCGGATACATCGATCTCTATGTCCACGACAGGGACGCTTTGGAAAGGATGATCCGCAAGCTGAATTCAATTGATGGTATAAAAAGTGTGGTCAGAACCGAAATCTGAGCCTGATTTTTGAATATACACGATCCGCGATGAAAAATTTTCTCACAAGGTTTTTTCCACTTGTTCCGGCGGCCGCGCTGCTGGTTCTGTCCGTGTTCCAGCCATCCTGCGCCAACACGACACAGGCACCGACCGGAGGCCTCAAGGACACCATTCCCCCTGTGGTCAGGAGGGTGACACCGGCTGTCGGCTCCGTCTCAGTGCCGGTGCACGGCACCAAAGTGGTGTTCACTTTCAATGAATATGTCGTTGTCAAGGACCCTAAGGGCATTTTTCTCTCCCCTCCTCAGCAAAAAAGTCCGAAATACAAGATAAAGGGCAAGAGCGTGGTTGTTTATTTTGAGGAGGACCTGCTCCCGAACACTACCTACACCCTCGACTTGACCGGTGCCATAGCCGACAACAACGAAGGAAATATGTTCCCGGGATTCACGACAGTATTCTCTACGGGAACCGAGATCGACTCGATGTACATCACAGGTACGGTGCAGGACTGCAACACGCTTATGCCGCTAAAAGGAGCGACCGTGATGCTTTACAAGGACCACCGAGACTCGGCGGTGTTCCTTCAAAGGCCTGTCGCCGCCGTCAAGACCGATGACTGGGGCTACTTCGCGCTCAGGAATATTCAGGACACCCTTTTCCGGGTATATGCCGTGGTGGACGGCAACGGGAACAACATCTATGATCCGGACGAGGACAGGATAGCCTTTCTTGACACGCTTTTCCGTCCGGTCAACGTCGTGAATGACTCGGTGCCGGAACTTATGAAATACGATATGAAGGACACGACCGCCTGTCAGGCCAGAAAATCAGAGATCAAACTGAATGTGTTCAGGGAAAAGCCATCAAAGCAGCTCTTGATGAACAAGGCAAGGACAGCGGACAGGGCGGCATACGTCACCTTTATGGCGCCGGGAGCCAGGATTGATTCATTGTGGTTCCAGGGTTATCCGGCCAGCAAGGTGATCACTGAGTTCAACATCGAGAAAGACAGTCTTCTTCTGTGGCTGAATGACCAGAGGGCAATGCCTGATTCGCTACATCTGTGCGTCAAATACTGGAAGACAGATACTTTGGGAACTTTGCAGCCGGTGACCGAAAAAGTCAGTCTGGTCGATGAGAAGAAGCCGAAATCCCGTTCGGCCAGGAAAAAGATCGAGCACAAGGACACAATCTGCGCCTTGACCCTGAAGGCCGAGCCGGAGACCTTTGAACAGTACGGCATCTCGCTGACATTTGACTTTCCTCCTATTCTTGGCAGCTTCGACTCGTTGATATTCAAGTCAATAAATCCTAAGCAGAAGGAGCAGGCCGAGAAATTCACAATCACAAGGGATTCCCTGAACCTAAGGAAATATGACATTGTCCCGCAGGTCAAGATCCAATCCGGCTATGAATATGTTTTCAAGGTTCCCCAGAGGACGTTCAAGGACATAAACGGTTTCTGGAACGACAGCACCGAGGTCAAGGTGGCTCTGCCGAAGGATGACGAGCTGAGCTCTTTCACCTTGAACCTTACAGGAGTGAATGGGAATAGGTACATCGTGGACCTTCTGGACGAGAGGAGAAGCTCTGTTCTGCGCAATTATATAGTTGACAATGACTCAGCGCTTTTGTTCCCGTATTTGAAAAAGGGCAAGTATTCCATAAGGATTACAGAGGACCTTAACCGGAACGGAATTGTGGACACCGGCAACCTGCTTGCGCACAAGCAACCGGAGAAGGTCAAGTTCCTGATGACCAAGGACAGTGACCTGTTCGAGATTCCGGAACGCAGCGAGATCAGTCAGGATCTTGATCTTGCCACATTCTTCAATCAATAAGGAAAAAGATGAGGATAATTAAGAAATATTTGCTGCCTGTTGTCTTGCTTATGCCTTGCGCGCTTTGTCTTGCCCAAAATCCATTGGACTCGACTAAGGCCGTATCTGCGGACACTTTGAAGGCGGATCAATATTCGGACATATATCTGGACACGGTCAAAGTGAACAGGGTCTTTGAGCTCAACGACTATTCGATGATAGGTGTCGAGTACGGTGTCTCGTTCAGCAGAATGCTCTTCAATCCGCCTCAGACTCAGACGAACCTCTTCTCTCCGAACACTTTCGGAATATTCTACACACGGTACGGGAAGATGTTCAATTATCTGCCGTACTTCGGCTTCAAGGTAGGATTCCGCTACAGCCACGAGGGCTACAAGTTCAAGGAGAACAAGGACACCAAGACCACTTACAACATCGAAGGTGCCACTGAGGCCATAATGGATGTGGCCGAGGTTCCATTGATGGCCCATCTGCATCTTGACGGTCTGCATTACACAATTATGGCGGACGCCGGAATCTATGGAGGCTACAGGCTGAATATCAAGCGTACCGGAGACGGGGTTGACGAGTCGATCGTCAATTCCTTCTTGGACACTGACCGGCGCTTTGACTATGGCCTGTGCGGCGGAGTGGGATTCGGCCTTGTCTTCGATCCTTTCGAATTTCACTTCAATGTAAATGTAAGATATTCGTGGGGAACCATCTACGATCCAGACTATGTCAGCAAGGACTATTACCGGTTCGCATATCCTTTCGACATTATGGCCACTGCCGGAGTTTATTTCCAGCTTACAAGAAGGACCGGGCGAGGAAAGGCCCAGCTCAGGCGTGAGGCTTACAACCAAGTCTATAATCCAACTCCAAAACCAGTAGAATAATGAGATATTTGACAGCCAAAGCAGGCAACGTGCTTATCGGAGGAGGGAATCCGATAGTTGTCCAGACAATGTGCAACACCCACACTAATGATGTCGAAGCTACTGTGGCTCAATGCGTCAGACTTTATGAGGCTGGCTCGGAAATGATCCGCATAACCGTGCCAGGTCCGGCTGACGTGGAGTGCGTCAAGTCCATCAAATCCCGGTTGAAGGAGCTCGGAATCAATGTACCGATAGTGGCCGACATCCATTTTTCCTCACAGACAGCGATTATGGTCTCTCCGTTTGTGGAGAAGGTCAGAATCAATCCGGGAAATTTCCACAAGGATCACAATGAAGCCCGTAAACAGTTCGCCAAACTCATCGAAGTCTGCCGGGAGAACGGAACGGCAATACGTATAGGAGTCAATCACGGCTCTTTGGGCGACTACATCACCAATCTTTACGGCAACACTCCTGAAGCGATGGCCAAGGCGGCCTTGGAATGGTTGAAGATGTGTGATGACGCTGATTTCCATAATGTTGTGGTGTCGCTCAAATCAAGTAACACAATTGTTATGGTCGAAGCGTACCGGAAACTGATGGCCGCTATGAAGGAAAACGGGGTGATATACCCTCTTCACGTCGGTGTGACGGAGGCCGGCAACGGAGACAGCGGCAGGATCAAGTCCTGTGTCGGGATCTCTACCTTGTTGTCCGAAGGAATAGGTGACACGGTTCGCGTCTCTCTGACCGAGGATCCTGAGGATGAGCTTCCGGCCGCGCGTTATCTTGCCGCACGTTATGGGCACAAGATTGTCTCCTCTATGACTTCCATAAACATTCAGGGACGCAAGGCTGTCGCTGTTTACGACTCTCCATCACGGGAAACACTTTTGTTAGATGCCGCGTGTGATTTCGGCAAGAGGCTGCTGGACAAGACTTTGGACGAGCTCGAACTCACGGGCTCTTATCAAGACGAAACTGGCGACAAGATTTCGATTCAGGAATCCGGAATCGGTTCCTACCTCGTCGATGAGTTGATGCAGGCTGCCAGAAGGCGTTTCTATAAACCGGAATATGTCGCTTGTCCAGGTTGCGGGCGAACTATGTACGACCTACAGAAAGCGTTCGAGGAAGTTAAAGCGAGGACTTCTCATCTTAAGAATACCGTCATCGCCGTGATGGGCTGCATCGTGAACGGTCCCGGTGAGATGGCCGACGCTGATTGGGGATATGTCGGCGAAGGCAACCACAAGGTCACCATCTATAAAGGAAAGACTCCCGTGCTGAAGCATATTCAGGACACGGAAGCCGTTGACCGTCTTGTGGAACTGATCGAGAAAGACCAGTCGTAAATTATTTAAGCTCAGCGATAACCGTCTCGCAGGCACGGGTGTAATCCCCTTCCTTTACCTTGACATCAGCGTCAAGCGGAAGGAATATGTCGATTCGTGATCCGAACTTGATGATCCCGCACTGCAATCCCCTCTCGACCTCGGCATTCTCTATCGAGTAGCAGACAATCCTTCTGGCGAAAGTGCCGGCTATCTGTCTGAACAGAATCTCACCGTGCTCATTGCAGATTGCCGTGGATGAATGTTCATTCTTTTCCGAGGCCTTTGGCAGGAAGGCAAGCAGATACTTTCCCGGATGATATTTATAGTAGGAAATCACACCGTCCATAGGCCAGAAATTAGTGTGGACATCGAAGAAGTCCATATATACTGATACCTGTATGCGGTCGTCCTTGAAATATTCCTTCTCATAGACCCGGTCAACGATCACAACCTTGCCGTCGGCGACGGAAGTGATCATCTTGCTGTCTCCCTCCGTTATCTTCCTGTCCGGAACTCTATGGAACCAGAAAACGAAGAAAGCAAAGGCGAGCAGCATAAGCGTGATCGGGATTGAAATGAACAGATTTGGTATGAATATCAATGCGCATACTATCAGTACTGCTATCACAGCCCAGTTGAAGCCTATCGTACCGTGCGAGTCCTTGTCAACAATTATCTTCTTCATATCGTTGTTTGTATATTCATTAATTGATTATCAAGTTATTATTAATCAGAGCAGGTCAAAGATCGCCAGATAGATCGCCCCGAACGGCATCGCCATCAACGTGCTGTCGAACCTGTCCAGAAAGCCTCCGTGTCCAGGGATGATTTTTCCAGAGTCCTTGACTCCGTACACTCTTTTCCATTGAGACTCAAACAGGTCGCCATAGACTCCTGTCACGGACATTATAAATGACAGGATTAGGCAGTGGATGAGAGGAAACTTCAATATTCCGAACTCATAAAGAGCGAACGCCGCCAGAACCGAACTGACAAGTCCGCCAATGAATCCGATCCAAGTCTTCTTTGGCGACACAGACGGAAAGAGTTTTTGCGGGAATATCTTGCCGAGAGATATTCCGAAGGCGAACGCCCCGACATCCGAGCACCATATTATGATGAAAAAGCAAAGGAGCAGGTTGCCGCTGAAGTTCCCGGCCTTGTCAAAGGCGATGAGGTTTGATAGCGCTATCGGAACCGCGATGTACAAAAGCCCAGTGTAGATGTTCGAGAATTTGCCGTATTCATCCTTGTCCTTGACGTACAACGAGTTGATCATCACGATGAAGATCGGAACCATCGCGAAGGCCACGAATCTTATCGGAATATGATAGGAGGACGTGGCGAACAGCAGTCCGAAAAGGAAGATCGCGGCGATGATCGCAAGCACCTTCGAGAAAGTGTAGCTGTTCCCCATCGTGATGTGGTAGAATTCCAGCAGCATCACGGACATTATGAATATTATCAGTCCGGCGAACAGGAACTTATTGAACATCAGGCAGGCCAACATCGCAAGGATGAAGACCACGCCTGAAATCGATCTGACCGCTACGTTATTCATTTTCTGTCTCTGTTTTCTCGGTGTCACTCTCTGTTGCCTGGGCCTTGGCAGATTCCGCTTCCTCAGCCGGTTTCACCTTAGGACCGAAAATCTTCTCGATGTCCTCGGCGAAGATCACCTCTTTCTCAAGGAGAATCTGAGCCATCTTGACGAAGCCTTCCTTATGCTCGGTCAGAATCCTGTAGGTCCTGTCGTGGATCTCCTTGACAAGATTCTTGACCTCCTGGTCCATAAGCTCGGCTGTCTTCTCGCTGTAAGGCTTGGTGAGGTCGTAGCCCCTCGATCCGGTCGAGTCATAGAACGAAACCTCGCCGACCTTCTCGCTCATACCATAGTACTGGACCATATTGTAGGCCATACGGGTAAGCCTTTCAAGATCGTTGAGCGCTCCGGTTGCCGGCTCGCCGTTGATGATCTCTTCGGCCACGCGTCCGCCGATCAAGGCGCACATCTTGTCCATGAGATAGGACTTGGACAGGATTTTTCTCTCGTCAGGCAGGTACCAGGTAAGACCGAGCGCATCCCCTCTCGGGATGAGACTGACCTTGAACACCGGATCCGAGTACGGCAACAGCCAGCCGACGGTGGCGTGTCCTGCCTCGTGATAGGCCGTCGTCCTCTTCTCCGCCGGAGTCATTATCGATCCCTTGCGCTCAAGTCCGCCGACAATCCTGTCAACAGCGTCAAGGAAATCCTGACGGTCAATCTCTTTCTTGTCACGTCTGGCGGCAGTGAGGGCAGCCTCGTTGCAGACATTGGCGATGTCGGCTCCGGAGAAGCCCGGCGTGTGCTGGGCCATAAATCCGAGGTCGAAGTCCTGAGCGACCTTGAGGTTGCGTGTGTGAACCTTGAATATCTCTTCCCTTTCCTTCAGTTCCGGAAGATCCACGTGAATCTGGCGGTCGAAACGTCCGGCGCGCAGAAGCGCCTTGTCGAGGATGTCAGCCCTGTTTGTGGCCGCAAGGATTATCACACCTGAATTTGTGTCGAATCCGTCCATCTCGGTAAGAAGCTGGTTGAGAGTGTTCTCTCGCTCGTCATTTGAAGAGAATCCGACATTCTTCCCTCTGGCCCTTCCGACAGCGTCGATCTCGTCGATGAACACGATGCAAGGAGCTTTTTCCTTCGCCTGACGGAACAGGTCACGGACCCTTGAAGCGCCGACGCCGACGAACATCTCAACGAAATCCGAACCGGAAATCGAGAAGAACGGAACGTTGGCTTCCCCTGCCACTGCCTTGGCCAGCAATGTCTTTCCGGTACCCGGAGGGCCTACCAGAAGGGCTCCCTTAGGGATTTTTCCTCCGAGGGCTGTATATTTCTTAGGATTCTTGAGGAAGTCCACGATCTCCATCACCTCTTCCTTGGCTCCGTACAGACCCGCGACATCCTTGAATGTGACGTTGACCTTCTCCTTGTCGGCGAGCTTGCCGGTGGATTTACCGACATTGAACACTCCGCCGGGACCGCCGCTGCCTCCGCCCATATTCCTGCTGAAGCCACGGAACATCCAGATCCACATAACGATGAGCAGGATCGGGAATATTATCCATTCAAGGACGTTTGACCACATCCTGCTGTCGTTCTCCATCACGATCTTGACCTGACTCTCGTCCGGAGTAAGCTTGGCGTTCAGCTCACCGAACTCCTTCTCGGCGTCGAACTTGTCGGAGACCAGGAATATGAAATGAGGCGAGCTGGCCGGAACCTTGCCGCCAAACTTGTCAGCATATTTGTTGAGCCTGTCCGGGCGCACGGTGATGTTGCCCTTGAAGTCGTTCCTCACGAAATCAATCTCCTTGATGTCGCCCTTGAGGAACATCTCCTGGACCTCGGCCCATTCTATCTTCTGAGGATTGGCCCCGCTGTTGTTGAGCAGCAGCCAACCTATGCCAAGGATAAGAATAAGGTAAAGCCACGAGAAATTGAATCTCACGCGGATAACCTTCCTTCTTGGATCATTGCCTTTCGGCGAATTTGCGTTATTCGGCATCTGTCTCTGTCTTTTTTGTTTTAGGAACGCGTCTCTCCTTGTATTCCTTGTGCGGAGCGTCGGCCCAGAGCTCCTCCAGCCTGTAGAACTGGCGGTATTCCGTAAGGAATATATGGGCGACGATATCCCCATAGTCCAGTATTATCCAGAAATTATTCTCCAGACCCTGGGTACGGATAGGCTTTCTGCCTTCCTCCCGCATCTTGTCGATGACGTTGTCGGCTATGGCGTTGACGTTGGTGGTGGAGTCAGCGTTGCAGATCATAAAATGGTCAGTGATTGCGGTTCCCAGCGGCCTGAGATCTATGTCAATGACGTTTTGTGCTTTCTTGTCGAGCATAGCGTCGGCCATAACCCGCAAATCGTGTGTAATCATATTGAGAATGTTTTATATTTTTGCAATTACAATCAAATATACAAATATACGACAAATTCTGAACCAATGAAAGAGGAAGTTGACATACAATGGCTCGATGAGGTCGATTCGACTAATAACGAAGCCTTAAGACATATTTCCGAGATTGACAATCTGTCAGTCTTGGCGGCTCTCAATCAGACCTCAGGGCGTGGCCAGCGGGGTAATTCATGGTCCGCACGGCCCGGAGAAAACCTCACATTCTCTCTGGTGATGAAGTTTGGGGACGGAGCCTATCCGCCATTGAAGGCCTCAAGGCAGTTTTCCATAAGCCGGAGCGTCACCTTGGGCGTGCTTGATTACCTTGAATATGAAGGGATTGTGGCCACGGTCAAATGGCCGAACGACATCTATGTCAGGAACAGGAAAATCTGCGGAATACTCATTGAGAACACCCTTTGCGGGGACTCCCTGACGGCGAGTGTCATCGGAATCGGCTTGAATGTCAACCAAAAGGAGTTTCCGCCACAGCTTTTGAACCCCGTCTCGATGGCGATGCTGACCGGCAAGGAATATGACCTCAAAGACCAGCTTCCCAAGCTTTGCCGCTTCCTGAAAATGAGGCTTGGGCACTACGACAACGCTGAGGAATATTTCAGCAGACTCTACCGCGTCGGCACTTTCAATGAATATGTAGTCTGCTCGACCGGTGCGTCAATTCGTGCGAAAATCGTTGGTGTCACCGACAATGGTTTGCTTTGTATTGAAACAGAAAAAGGCGAACGTTTCGAGTTCGCCTTTAAGGAAATAAGCTATGTCATCTAACGAAGTTCAGCAATAGCCTTTGCAGGGTCTTCCGCCTTGAATACCGAACTTCCGGCCACAAGCATTGTCGCTCCGGCCTCGGCCAGAATCCTTGCGTTGGCCGCTGACACACCGCCGTCCACCTCGATGTCCTTCACGACTCCCCTTCTGTCCATCTCGGCCTTCAGGGTTTTGATCCTGTCGATGGAATCCGCGATGAATTTCTGTCCACCGAATCCGGCGAAGACCGACATTATCAGGAAGAAGTCCACATCCTCGATGTATGGGAAAAGCCTTTCGACAGGCACATCCGGGTTGATCGCAAGTCCGGCTTTCGCTCCACAGGATTTGATCATCCCTATGATCTCCTTGGGATCCTTGCCGGCCTGGTCAGCAGCTTCCAGATGGAAACTTATCAGGTTCGCTCCGCATTTGGCGAACCTCTCGATGTACTTGTCAGGATTGATGATCATCAGGTGAACGTCCATCGGGACGGTCACAACCTTGGCAATCGCCTCCATCACCGGAAATCCGAACGATATGTTCGGCACGAGACTGCCATCCATCACGTCAATGTGAATCAGGTTTGCGTTCTCGTTGACCATCCTGATGTCCGGCTCCAGATTGAGGAAATTGCCGGAAAGTATTGAAGGGGCTATCTTTACCATATTATTCAAAATTGGTCACGACATCTACAAGATGCTCTGTGAACTTGTCAAGGGACGCAAGCTCAAGCTTCTCGCCCGGAGCGTGCACTCCCCTGAGGGTCGGACCGAAGGAAATCATATCCAGATCCCCAAACTTCTCCCCGAAGAGTCCGCACTCAAGCCCCGCGTGAATGGCCTTGACCTCCGGCTCGCATCCGAACAATTTCTTGTACGAATCCACGCACACACGCAGAATGTGGGAATCCAGGTTCGGCTTCCACCCTGGATATTCAGAAAGGTGGGTCACTTCGGCTCCGGCGAGCAGGAAGTTGGCCTCCACCTTGGCGGCCATCATCTTTCTTGCAGAGCCGGTCGAGCTGCGCTGGCTTGTGATGATCTCGATCCTCCCCTGCTTGTTCATCCTCACGGCCGCCAGGTTGGTCGATGTCTCCACAAGCCCAGGAATGTCCTGGCTCATAGTCTCGACCCCGTGCGGACAAGCGAAGAGGGATGCGATCAGCCTTCTTGCGACATCGCTCTGGATAGGCTTCTCTGTGCATCTGTAAGTCTCGCCGCTGAAACTCAAATCTGGATCTGTCTTGAAATATTCATTCCTAAGATCATTGCCGAACGAGGTGAATCTCGCGATTGTGGCGTCCGTGTCCGGAACGGTGATGATTGCCTCGCACTCCCTCGCTATCGCATTCGGCTTGTTGCCGCCTTTCAGCATAACGAGCTGAAGCCCGTAGGCCATTTCAGAATACAGGAAGCGAGCCATCTGCTGCACCGTGTTCGCGCGGCCTTTGTTGATGTCATCACCGCTGTGGCCGCCGAGCGCTCCGCCGATCTCAAGCCTTACCGGCTTATAGCCTTCTTTAAAATCTTCTTGTGTGTAGTTGAATACGGCTGTCGTGTCAAGACCGCCGGCACAACCGATGAACATCTGTCCCTCATCCTCAGAGTCAAGATTGATGAGTGTCCTGCCGGTGAAGAAGCCTGGCTCCATTCCGAAGGCACCGTCCATCCCGGTTTCTTCAGAGATGGTGAACACACACTCGATCTTCCCCATCGGAAGGTCACTGTCCAGAAGAGCGAGCATCGCGGCGACACCTATGCCGTCATCGGCCCCAAGCGTGGTGTCCTTGGCGATCATCCAGCCATCCTCGATCACATATTCAATAGGATCCTTGAGGAAGTCGTGCTGAACGCCGCTTCTTTTCTCGCAGACCATATCCTGATGTCCCTGAAGGACGAGCGTAGGCACATTCTCCTTGCCTTTGCTGGCCTCCTTGACTATGCAGACATTGTTTGTCTTGTCGGTTTTACATTCAAGATGCCTCTCCTCGGCGAAACGCTGAAGAAAGGCTGTCATTGGCTCTTCGTGTCCGGACTCCCTTGGAATCCGTGTGATCTCCTTGAAGATTGAAAGTACTTTTTCTGAATTCATTTGGCACCTTTATTATCTTGCCACAGGCACAAGCATCTTTTCGATGTCGGTCACGTATTGCTTGAACATCTTGTCAGTTGTCATAAGGTCCGACACAGTCGTGCAGGCGTGCAGCACTGTAGCGTGGTCCTTCCCTCCAAGTTCCATACCAATCGTTGACAGAGAGCAGCCGTTTATGTGGTTGCGGCTCATAAACATAGCGATCTGCCTGGCCTGGACGATTTGCCTCTTTCTGGATTTGGACAGGAGAGTCTCGCGGGTGATGTTGAAATATTCACAGACAACCTCCTGGACCTTGTCGATCGTGACCTCGTTCTGCTCCTCGCTCACTATGTTGCCTGTCACCTGCTCAGCAAGTTCCTTCGTCACCTCCTCGTGGCACAAAGTTGCGTTCGCTATCAAGGAGATGAGCGCACCCTCCAGTTCCCTGAAGTTCGAGCGGATCCTGTTGGCCAGCAATTCCAGCACATCGTCGCTCACCGTGACACCCTCGCGGGCGCATCTTGCCTTAAGCATAGAGAGCCTTGTGTCGTGGTCCGGCTTGGAAAGTTCCACTGAAAGCCCCCATTTGAAGCGGGACAGAAGCCTTTCCTCAAAGTTCATCAGGTCCACAGGGGCGCGGTCGGAAGTGAACACCAGCTGCTTGCCTGACTGATGAAGATGATTGAATATGTTGAAGAAAGCGTTCTGCGACGCCGGACCGATGAGTTCCTGGATGTCATCCATAATGAGGACATCTATCCTCATATAGAACGCCATAAAGTCTGTCAGTTTATTTTGTACATTAACTGCGTTGACATACTGTGTCCTGAACTCGTTGCCGGTCACGTAAAGGACGACAAGGTCCGGATACGCCTCGTGGATCGCAATGCCGATGGCTTGTGCGAGGTGCGTCTTGCCAAGCCCCGGACCTCCGAATATGAACAGAGGGTTGAACGGAGTCTTGCCCGGCTTGTCCGAGATGCTGACACCCGCGTTGTAGCCCATCTTGTTGCACTCTCCCTTGATAAGGTTGTCGAAGCAGTATGTCGGATTCAGCCTTGGATTGATCTTAAGTTTCTGAATTCCAGGGAAAACAAACGGACTTGGATTTCCTGACGGCTGGAAAGTGTTGATCGTCACCGGCTTGTTCTCAGGGACATTGCCGTGTGAGGCGGTGAATACCATCGCCGGCTCCTTCTTTACCGGATGAATCTTGTACAGAAGTCTGGCGTCCGGGCCGATTACCCTTCTGAGTGTCATCTTTATAATAGGAAGGAAAGCGTCCTCCAGATAGCTTCTGAAGAAATCGGTCGGCACTTCGATTGTCAGCGTGGAGCCTTCGAGAGAGACCGGCACTATAGTCTTGAACCATACGTCGAACTGTTTCGGTTCAACGTTCTTCTCAAAGATACGCAGACATTCGTCCCACACAGAAATATGTCTTTCCAGTTCACCCATTTCTTTAAATGAAATTTTAATGAATTAAAGAGTGTTTATCCCTCGTTTGTTTGCTTGTGCAAAATTGGGGGAAAATTAATTCATAAAAAATCTTTTTTAGTATTGTTTTTGTTTTTTATTTTCCTTATACGGACCTATTCTTGACGCTAATTAAATTATATAATATTAAAATAATCAATATTTTACGATTGATAAATTTCTTAAATTTGCTATTATCAAGCAAGTTATAAATTAGAATTTATCAAAAATAGAAATTCCGTCCCTCCAACGCTTTGATTAAGTGGAAGAACGGAATTTCAGAAGGCTATCTCACACGTTCCGCGGTATCATTTTCAACCTTTACAAGAAATGAGTCCTTGAAATCTCGGCTCAGTGAGCGGTTCTTCTCCTTGGCAGTGTCCAAGTCAGCGGAGTAACCTATGATATACTTGAAAAGTCTTCCGGACGGAACCTTGATAACATCATATCCTTTGAAGAAAGGATCATTGCCGGGCATAGATTTGGAAGATACAAGAACCTGAGTTCCATAGATTATAGGAGCATCCTCTTTCACAGATGCTTCCGTCTTCCTATCTTTAGCTACGCTTGATTCTGAGCCTGCGTTTTTTGACTTGGCTGTCGCGGCGTTTTTGACAGCGTCGGAGCCGTCATATTCCTTCTTGTAGCTTCTGAATGCGTTATAGATGTCAGAAGCGATCCGGGCGCGTCCCTTTTCAGTGATCAGGGCCTCGCGATCGGCGGTGTTGGACAAAAAGCCGCATTCTATGAGCACCGCCGGCATCGCTGTGCGCCACAGGACGTAGAAGGCATCCTGGGATATTCCTCGGCTATGCTGGAACGTCCCGCCCTTCATTTCCCTGTCCACAGCTTGGGCGAACTTGAAGCTTTGCTCCAGGTAGGCGTTCTGCATAAGATTCATAAATATGTAGGACTCCGGATCGTTCGGATCGAACCCCTCATAGCGGGTGGTGTAGTCGTCCTCAAGCTTTATGACTGAGTTCTCCCTACGTACCACGTCCATATTGCCGGCGTACATATCCTTCTTCTTGCTGTTGTACTGGCCGAGGATATGCACCGAGTAGCCGTTGGGGCCGTTCTTCTTTCCCGGTACGGAATTCACGTGGACGGAGATGAACAGGTTCGCGTTGTTCGCGTTCGCGATGTCCGCCCTCCCCTGAAGTGTGACAAAGGTGTCATCGCTTCTGGTCATTATGACCTTCACGTCCGGGTAGCCGGCCTTGATCATCTCGGCCAGACGCTTGGAGATGTCCAGAACCAAGGTCTTCTCCATAGTCTTTCCGCTCGGACTTATGCAGCCGGAGTCCTTGCCTCCGTGACCGGGATCTATGACCACGGTGGACAAACGTATCGAGGCCGAAGGACTCTTCTGTGCGTAAGCGAGAAATCCGGCCGTTGAAAACGACAGTGCCGTGAGTACGGCAAGAAAATTGCGATGTAAATCCAAAATATGTAGTATATTTGTCTTTTGCAAATTTATAAAATAATTGCATTTCAGAAAGCATACATATAACATTATCCTCATTGGAGCGCTTGTCGGCCTGACCGGATTCTCGATGTTCGGGCAGGATGTGAGGAGGAACCGCAACCTTAGAAAGGCTGTCGGGACCGAGTTCGTACCTGATACCGCCATTGTCGCCAGGACGGATTCCGTCATTCCGATAAATGATTCAGTTCCAATCATAAAAGATTCACTTTCAGCAGCCAGAGATTCTGCCCATAGGGCCGATTCCATTTCCAGGGCGGACTCCTTGTTTATGCTTGAGAAGAGTTCCTTGTCTAGACCGGCGTTCTCCGGGGCCAAGGATTCCATCCGCCAGGACTTCTCCAACGGCCAGCGCAAGATGTACTATTGGGGAGATGTCGAGGTTTCCTACGAGAACCTCAAGCTGAAGGCGGACTATATGGAATATGATATGGCTACCGGAACCGTGTTCGCCAGAGGCACCTACGACAGCCTTGCCGGCACGTGGAAAGGCCAGCCGGAGATGACTCAGGGCAACCAGACCTTCAATATGGAGGAAGTCCGCTATAACTTCAACACACAGAAGGCCAGGATCACGAATATGATCACGAGGGAGGACGACGGCATTATGCACGGAAAGAACATCAAGATGATGCCGGACAAGTCCATCAACATCACGAAAGGAAAATACACCGTCTGTGACCTTGAGCATCCTCACTATTACCTGAAGATGTCTTCCGCCAAGGTTGTCACGAAGCCATCTCAGAAGACCGTCTTCGGCCCCGCTCATCTGGTTGTCGAGGATGTTGATTTGCCTATCGGAATTCCTTTCGGATTCATTCCTAAGCGTCCGGACAGGGCTACAGGTATGCTGATGCCGTCGTTCGGTGAGGAGAACGCTCGTGGATTCTATATGAGGGACGCAGGAATGTATTTCGTCTTGGGTGACTATTTCGATATGTCCCTGACCGGTGACTACTACACTTTGGGCTCCTGGGCGGCCAACCTGAACTCCCGGTATATGGTGAAATACAAGTTCAACGGTAACCTGGCCGTGAACTACTCTGTGGACCAGACCGGTGAGAAGGGAAGCTCGGATTTCTTCCAGAGCAAGAACTTCGGTGTCAGGTGGTCTCATTCGCAGGATTCCAAGGCGCATCCGGGGACATCGTTCTCCGCTTCGGTGAACTTCTCCAGTCCTTCCAACAGCCGTTACAACTCCCATTCGGTCTCGGAGGCACTCCAGAACCAGATTTCGTCCTCAATCTCATATTCGAAGAACTGGAACGGAAAATTCAATCTTTCCATCAACGCTCTGCATAGCCAGAACTCAAGGGACAGCTCGTATTCATTCACCCTGCCTAACATCACGTTCTCCGTCTCCACGTTCTATCCGTTCAAGATCAAGAACAGGGTCGGCAAGGAGCGTTTCTATGAGAAATTCGCATTGGGTTACAACACCTCGATCCAGAACAAAATCAATTTCAAGGCATCAGAGTTCGGCGAGCCTGGGTTTATGGACAAGTTCCAGAACGGTATGGCTCACAATTTCTCGATAAAGCTGCCGGATTTCACTTTGTTCAAATATGTCAATGTCGCTCCTAACGTGAGCTATGGTATGAACTGGTTCTTCAGGAAGAGCGAGGCTTACTTTGATCCGGAGACCAATAGCGTGAAGACAGAGATGGGCAAGCAGTTCGGCACGTTCGGAGCGACCCACAACTACTCTGGTTCCGTTTCTATGAGCACCCGTCTCTACGGAATGTACACGTTCGGCAAGTATCATAAGATACAGGCCCTCAGGCACGTGGTCTCTCCAAGCGTAAGTATGAGCTTCAGTCCGGAGAAAGGCAAGGCGTTCAATGGTTGGCGTACTTTCAATTACATCGACACCCTCGGTGTACAGAAATCATACGACTACAACATCTATCAGGGACAGATCAACTCGGCTCCGGGCAAAGGGAAATCCGCCACGATGAGCATTTCGATCGGCAATAACCTTGAGGCTAAGGTGCGTGATATGAAAGACACTACCGGAACAGGCTCGAAAAAAGTCAAGCTTCTGGATCAGTTCAACATCTCAACTGGCTATAATTTCCTTGCGGACTCCTTAAAAATGAACAATGTGGGAGTGTCTATGTCCACATCTATCTTCGGGAAGCTGGGAGTCAACGGAAATATGAACTTTGACCCGTACGCCATCAATGAGAGAGGCCAAAGGATCAACAAGTACAACATAATGGAGAACGGTGTCCCGCTGAGGCTCACCAATGTCAGCGCCTCGCTGTCATATTCATTGTCCGGCAAGGGAACCGTCAAAGGCAATGACGGGTCAAAGTCCTCAGGAGGTGGTGATTCCGGCTCCTCCGGCAATCCCGCGGACTATTACAGGCGGATATACTACCATCCTGTCACTGGCGAATATATTCCTGGAGGCTGGCTGTACTACACCAATCCGAATGTTCCGTGGAGCCTTAATTTCAACTACAGCTTCCAGATGAACAGGTCGTTCAACTTCACTAACAACCAGCTCATCAAGAAGGACAACTACACGCAGACTCTCGGAGTCCAAGGTAATATTCAATTGACCCCGAAGATGTCGATGCAGGCACAATCCGGATGGGATTTCACCGCTATGAAGATGACCACAACGCAATTCTCGTTCAGGTATGATCTTCACTGCTTCAATATTTCCGTGTCGTGGGTGCCTTCCGGTATGTACCAGTCATATTCATTCCTCATTTCGGCGAATGCCGCGGCTCTGGCGGACCTTCTCAGGTTCAAGAAGAGCACAAGCTACTGGGATAATTAGCGTACAGCCAGAATTCAATTACAGCGGGTTTCGCACCCGCTTTTTTTGCGCCTTTTTTGCGTCGGTTCTCGTATTTTTGGATATTCAAGATATTATTTCTATATTTGCACACTGCATATTTCCAGCGCAAGCTGATTTAAATACCCGAAAATATTTTTTCTGAAAAATCTCCGGCTCATTATGCCGGAATCATTAAAAGCTATGCCTTATAATTTATTCGAACTCACTCAGATGAGCAGAGAGCAGCTTGAAAAGGTCGCTCAAGAGCATCAGATTAAGAACATCAAGAAACTGACGGATGAGAATCTGTCGTTTGCGATATTGGACGCGCAGGCCGCCGCCGCGTCTCAGGAACCGATAGAGAAGCCTAAGGGTAAGCGCGGAAGGCCACGCAAGAATCCATTGCCGGATCAAGGCAAGGCTGCGGCCAAAGCAGAGAAAAAGGTTGTTAAGGAACAGCAGGAAGCCGCAAAGGAAAAGACTGAACCAAAAGAGCAGAAAGAGGCTAAAGAGACTGTTGAACCGGTTGCCGCCGTTCAGGATCAGCCGGCAAAGCCAGCTCCTAAGAAGAGAGGGCGCAAGCCGAAATCCGCTGCCGCGCCTGCCGCTGAGCAACCTCAGGCAGAAGCAAGCGCATCATCTGATAACAAACAGGCTGACGCTGCCACTGCCGCTCCGGTGGAAGGAGACGCTCAGGCTCCGGCGGAGGTGGCGGCTAATGTTGACAAGCCTGTCAACGGAAAGGAGTTCATCCACGCGCTTTTTGATGATTTGAAGGATGATCCTGCCGCTAGCGGAGACATCAGCCGCAGGAAGAAAAACAAGTTCCAAGGACAGAACGGTCAGAATCCTAATCAGCAAAAGCCTCAGAATTTCCAGAATCCGAACCAGAGACAGAAAACTCCGGAGATTGAGTTTGAGGGTACTGTGGAGGCTACCGGGGTCTTGGAGATTATGCCTGACGGCTATGGATTCCTCCGCTCTTCGGACTACAATTATCTAAACTCCCCTGACGACATCTACGTCAGCCAGAGCCAGATAAAGAATAATGCCCTTAAATCTGGTGACACCGTCACCGGTGAGATCCGTCCTCCAAAGGAGGGAGACAAGTATTTCCCTCTCGTGAGGATCAAGTACATCAACGGCCGTACTCCGGACTACATCCGTGACAGGGTTCCGTTTGATTTCCTTACCCCGTTGTTCCCAGAGGAAAAATTCAATCTCCTTGGTCACGGCCATCAGAGCGATCCTTCCTGCCGTATTGTGGATATGTTCACCCCTATCGGAAAGGGACAGCGTGGCTTGATCGTGTCTCAGCCTAAGACAGGTAAGACTATGCTGCTTAAGTCAATCGCCAATGCGATCGCGGACAATCATCCTGAGGTTTATGAAATCGTGCTTCTTATAGATGAGCGCCCAGAGGAGGTTACCGATATGAGCCGCAGCGTGAAGGCAGAGGTTGTGGCCTCTACTTTCGATGAGCCGGCTGAGAGGCACGTGAAAGTCGCGAATATGGTGCTTGAGAAGGCCCGCAGACTTGTGGAGTGCGGTCACGATGTTGTGATCCTGCTTGATTCCATCACCCGTCTGGCTCGCGCCTACAACACTGTCCAGCCGGCTTCCGGTAAGGTTTTGACCGGTGGAGTGGATGCCAATGCCCTTCAGAAGCCTAAGCGTTTCTTCGGTGCGGCGCGTAACATCGAGGGTGGCGGTTCGCTGACAATCCTTGCGACTGCCTTGACCGAGACCGGTTCCAAGATGGATGACGTGATCTTCGAGGAGTTCAAAGGTACCGGCAATATGGAACTTCAGCTTGACAGAACCCTCGCCAACAGGCGTATCTTCCCTGCCGTCAATGTGGTTCTCTCCAGCACACGTCGTGACGATCTTCTGTACAGTCGTGAGGCGGCCAACAGGATTTGGATCCTGCGCAAGCTTCTTGCCGACATGAATCCTACAGAGGCGATGAACTTTATGCTTCAGTTGATGGACGAGTACAAGACCAATGATCTTCTCCTTGAGAATATGAACAAAGTCACCCCTCGTGACGCTAAGTACTATGACACGTTCTAATTGATTCAGGAATATATGAATAAAGGCGATTGAATATCTTCAGTCGCCTTTTTTAGTATAGATTCCATAGCGGAATATTTGGTACTGCAGACTTCCGCGCTGCGCGCTCCATCCCGTCCCGCCTACGGCGGGCCACCCGTTCATATGGCCACGGGCGGCCATAGTCTGCCGCACCAAATATTCCGCTAAAAGGAACTGATTGAACAAATCATCGCTATTATTTGTTTGTGATATTACTTGAGGCAAAAAACTTCTGATAAACAAATTAAAACGGCTTTCAAATTAATCAGATAATACACTTATTCAACAGAATGGCAGTTGCCGCAAGCGACTTTGGCTCCCGAAGAGGGAGGTCGTGAGCGACTAATGAAGGTCCAGTGGACCTTCATAGCGAGCAGCACGGAGTGGGGAGGATCGCTGGAGGTAACTGCCATTCTGTTGAATCATATCATAGAATCAATACTGATCCCAGGACTTGATTTGGATGTCGTTTATGCTGGTGGAGCAGAAAGCGCGGATGAAGGCGGTGGCGAGGCGGGCATTCGTGAAGAGGGTGACGTTGAAGTCTATGGCTGCCCTTCTGATCTGGTAGCCGTTGGAAAGTTCCAGGGCCGAGAAGTTTTTCGGGATATTGATCACCATATCAACCTCTTTGTTCTGAATCATTTCCAAAGCTGGCTTGAACCTCCCCTTGAAATTCGGATTGTCACACTCGCTTGGCCAAAGTACCTTCGTAGCAGGCACACTGTTCTCTACAAGATACTTGTATGTACCACCGGTGGCGTAAAGTTCGTACCCCTTCTCGACGAGAAGACGGCAGGCCCTCAGCATATCAGCCTTCTGAAGCGGATCACCTGTCGAAAGTAGAACCCTCTTCTCCGGAATCCTCTGGCCGACTGAAAGCACAGACTTGAGCAAAGCCTCGTTAAGGTCATCGCCCAAGCAACCTACCTCTCCGGTCGAAGACATATCCACTCCAAGCATCGGATCCGCCTCCTCAAGTCTTGCGAACGAGAACTGTGAGGATTTCACACCTACATAGTCAAGGTCGAAGGCACTCTTCTGTGGAGCGGCAGGATGGAGACCGAGCATAACCTTTGTGGCCAGCTCGATGAAATCGATCTTCAGGACCTTGGATACGAACGGGAAACTCCTGGATGCTCGTAAGTTACACTCGATGACCTTGATGGCGTTCTCACGGGCGAGGAACTGGATGTTGAATGGACCGGAGATGCTGAGCGCGCCGGCGATGGCACGGGCGATCTTCTTGATCCTGCGCACGGTCTCGACGTAGAGTTTCTGCGGCGGGAACTGGATGGTGGCATCACCTGAATGTACACCGGCATATTCAATGTGCTCCGAGATCGCATAGGCGAGGATCTCACCATTGTCGGCGACAGCGTCGAACTCAATCTCCTTGCTCCGCATATAGAATTTGCTGATGACAACCGGATGTTCCTGAGAGACTTCCGCCGCAAGGCTCAGGAAATGACGGAGCTTCTCCTCATCGTGGCAGACGTTCATTGCGGCTCCGGAAAGTACGTAGGACGGTCTGACGAGGACAGGGAAGCCGACTTTCTTGATGAAGTTGTCAACCTCATCAACGGTGGTAAGCTCACTCCATTCCGGCTGATCGACACCGAGGCTGTCAACAATGCTTGAGAACTTGTGACGGTCCTCGGCCTTGTCGATGTCCTCGGCGGCCGTGCCGAGAATCGGAACATTATGTTTGTGAAGTTTGAGGGCAAGGTTGTTAGGAATCTGACCACCCACAGAGACAACGACTCCGTGCGGATTCTCAAGGTCGATGATGTCCATAACCCTTTCAAAGGTAAGCTCATCGAAATAGAGCCTGTCGCACATATCGTAGTCGGTGGAGACTGTCTCTGGGTTGTAGTTGATCAGCACTCCCCTATACCCTTGCTTCTGGATTGTCTGGAGGCAGGTCACTGAGCACCAGTCGAACTCAACTGAGGATCCGATCCTGTAGGCTCCCGAGCCAAGAACAATAACGGACTTGCCGTCGTTCTCATATTCAATGTCACTCTTTGTGCCGTTGTATGTCAGGTAAAGGTAGTTCGTTTGTGCCGGAAATTCGGCTGCGAGGGTGTCTATCTGCTTGACGACAGGGACTATGCCGAGAGACTTTCTATATTCACGGACCTTGTCCATATTGGCGGCGACGGCTCCGCTGTCCTTCCAAACCGCTCTCTGGATCTGGAAGTCTGAGAAGCCTTCCTGCTTGGCGAGGCGGAGGAGTTCAGTCGGCATATCCTCGATCTTGTCGTACGAGTTCATATCCTCGTAGGTCTTGACGATGTTCTCCAGCTTGTTCAGGAACCATTTGTCGATCTTGGTGAGGTCGTGGATCTGATCCACAGTGTAGCCGGCACGCATAGCCTTGGAGATCACGAATATACGCTTGTCGGTAGGCTCGCGGAGGGCCTCGTCCACGTCAGCGACCTGAAATTCCTTGTTGCCTACGAATCCGTGCGCTCCCTGACCTATCATCCTGAGGCCTTTCTGGATGGCCTCCTCAAAGCTGCGGCCGATGGCCATTACCTCGCCGACGGACTTCATAGAAGAACCGATCTTGCGGGAAACACCGTGGAATTTGCTGAGGTCCCAACGAGGAATCTTGCAGACGATGTAGTCAAGAGCTGGCTCGAAGAATGCCGGAGTGGTCTTTGTGACGGAGTTCTTAAGGTCGAACAATCCGTAGCCGAGACCGAGTTTCGCAGCCACGAAAGCGAGCGGATAGCCGGTGGCTTTGGAGGCCAGGGCCGAGGATCGGCTCAGACGTGCGTTCACCTCGATGACGCGGTAGTCCATAGCGTCAGGATCGTAGGCGTACTGCACGTTGCACTCACCCACTATTCCGATGTGACGGACAATCTTGATTGAGAGTTCGCGCAGGAAATAGTAATCGTTGTTGGACAAAGTCTGGGACGGAGCCACGACGATGCTCTCTCCGGTGTGGATTCCGAGCGGGTCGAAGTTCTCCATATTGCAGACCGTGATACAGTTGTCGTAACGGTCGCGCACAACTTCATATTCAATCTCCTTCCAGCCCTTAAGTGATTTTTCCACAAGCACTTGCGGGGAGAAAGAGAAGGCTTTCTCGCAGAGTTCGTCAAGCTGCTCGTCGTTGTCGCAGAATCCTGATCCGAGTCCGCCGAGGGCGTAGGCCGCACGGACGATGAGCGGGAAGCCAAGTTCGTGGGCGGCCTTGCGCGCCTCCTCGATGTTGGAGGCTGGGTGCGACTTGATTGTCTTGACACCGATTTCATCGAGTTTCTTGATGAAGAGGTCACGATCTTCTGTGTCCATAATCGCCTGAACCGGAGTTCCGAGCACCTGAACATTGTACTTGTCCAGAATGCCGTTCTCGTACAGTTCCACGCCGCAGTTCAGTGCTGTCTGGCCACCGAACGAGAGGAGAATGCCTTGGGGCTGTTCCTTCGCGATGACCTTCTCAACGAAGAACGGAGTTACAGGCAGGAAGTAGATCTTGTCGGCCACACCTTCCGATGTCTGTACTGTAGCGATGTTAGGATTGATTAGGACTGTCTCGATGCCTTCCTCGCGGAGAGCCTTCAGAGCCTGTGAGCCTGAGTAGTCAAACTCTCCGGCCTGACCGATCTTGAGCGCGCCCGATCCAAGGATCAGGACTTTCTTTATGTTCGTGTTTTTCATAACCTTACTCTTGCGAAATTACAGTTTGCTGATGAACTCGTCGAACAGGAAATTGGTGTCGGTCGGGCCGCTGGAGGCCTCCGGATGGAACTGAACCGAGCAGAAAGGCTTGGTCTTGTGACGGATGCCTTCGTTGGTGCCGTCGTTCATGTTGACGAACCACGGCTCCCAGTCAGCACCGAGAGTCTTGTCGTCCACGGCGAATCCGTGGTTCTGCGAGGTGATGAAGCAGCGGTTCGTGCCGACCATACGGACAGGCTGGTTGTGGCTACGGTGGCCGTACTTTAATTTATAGGTGTTGGCTCCACCGGCTCTGGCGAGCAACTGGTTACCCATACATATTCCGAAAATAGGCTTGTCGCCTTCCATCGCCTTGCGAAGGTTCGCGACGGTTACATTGCAGAACTGTGGGTTGCCAGGGCCGTTCGAAATGAAGAGTCCGTCGTAGTCCAAGGTGTTGAAATCGTAGTCCCAAGGCACTCTGACGACCTTCACTCCTCTGTCCATAAAGCATCTGAGGATGTTGTGCTTGACTCCGCAATCCACCATCACGACAGTCTTGGAGCCGCTTCCATATTCAATGACATCCTTGCAACTTACGATGGCGATCTGATTGGCGAGGTTAGGGTCATCGATCGGGAAATCCTTCTCGACGCCGTCCGGAACGATCATTCCGAGCATCGAGCCCTTCTCGCGGAGAAGCTGCGTCACGGCACGGGTGTCGATTCCGAATATTCCCGGAATCTTCTGCTCTTTCAGCCATTCGTCGAGGCTTTTGACCGCATCCCAGTGGCTGTAGTCGAAGGAATAGTCGCTTATGACGACTCCCCTCACCCAGATCTTTTCCGATTCGAAATTCTTCGAGATACCCAGTTCATCCGCTCCTTCCTGTGGAACTCCGTAATTACCTATCAATGGGTAGGTAACACAGAGTATCTGCCCTGAATAGGAAGGGTCCGTAAGGCTTTCCGGATAGCCTACCATCGCGGTCGAGAAGACGACTTCGCCGTCAGCTGGGCCGTCGTAGCCGAAGGAGAATCCGCGGAACTCCGCTCCGTTCTCCAACTTTAATGTCGCGCCTTTTCTTGATTTCATTTCCTTGTCAATAATTTTGACTTATAACTAAATCCAACTTTTTCCTAATAACAGACTTTTCAACTTTATCCACCCCTCAGTCGCTTCGCGCCAGCTCCCGGTGGGAGCGCCACCCTCCACCGCCTCCCTCGCCTGGGAGGCACATTCGTGCCTCATTACCTTCCACCCCTCAGTCACTTCGTGACAGCTCCCGAGGGAGCGCCACCCTCCACCGCCTCCCTCGCCGGGAGGCACATTCGTGCCTCATTACCTTCCACCCCTCAGTCACTTCGTGACAGCTCCCGAGGGAGCGCCACCCTCCACCGCCTCCCTCGCTGGGAGGCCCTGTCGGCACTGCGTGCCTCCGTTTCCTTGTTCAGGTGACTGTGAGGGAACTGGGGCATTCAAAAAAAACGACCATCTCAAACAGTGATGAAATGGTCGGTGAAAGTCAATGGAAGAACATTCCCACTGTGCATCCTGGGACGCACCGCAGCTCAAAGGTATTAAAGTCACATCAAGCATAAGGAAGTTCGTTTGTTTTGCAAATGTACGCAAAAAAATGGGAATAAGCGGCAAAATATTCAATGAATATAAATTCACCGCCTTGCATTCTGGCGCTTTCTTAAAAGACCGAAAGAAACAATCGTCAGGAAAGTAAGTGCCTCTGTCGCCGGCAGTGCTAGCCAAATCCCTTTTACCCCGGCAAAAAGAGGAATGACAAGAAAGCAAGGGACAAGGAATATCACACCGCGCGAAAGCGAGAATATGGTCGCCGGAAGCGCCCGCTCCACGCTTTGGTAATAGCCTATGGCAGCCACGTTCACAATAGACAATGTGAACCCGATCGCCATCAGAGGCACACCGTGAGCCGCTATTGAATATGCCGGTGCATCCTTGCTTAGGAACAGGGCGGCCGCATAACTGATTCCGAAGGCCAAGGCCAATGAGACCACGATTCCGAGTACAAAGGCCGTGAGCAGGGCAACTTTACGGGCCTCAAGCACACGGCTGCGGTTCCTTGCTCCGTGGTTGAAACTGATGATAGGCTGCGCGGATTGCGAGATCGCGTTTCCGGTCATAAAGATGAACGGCATAATGTAGCAAGCGATGGAGAACGCAGCCACACCGTCTTCACCTAAATATTTCATAAACACATAGTTTCCCACGAACATAAGCATCGAGATGCTGATCTCGCCAAGGAAAGCAGACAGTCCGAGGCGGAATTGGTACCTCAGGTTGCGCAACGACAGGCAGAGGCTTTTCCACGAGATCTTCAATGGGTAGAGTCTCATTGTCTTGGACAGGAACACTATGTAAAACAGCACCATAAGCCCTCCGGTCCAGCAACCGATCGAAGTGGCTATGGCTACTCCTTCCAGTCCTTTGTCAAGGACGAACAGGAACATATAGTCAAGGATGACATTGACGACGGACGGAATAGCAGCCGCTGCGGACGCGTACTTCGGCGAGCCGTCCAGACGGATGATCAATAGTCCGACCGACTGGAGGAACAATGCGCAGAATGCGAGGGAAAGCCATTTCTGATAGTCAAGAACGAACGGTAGAAGCCTGTCAGACGAGCCGAGAAGATAGGCGCTCTTGGTGCTGTGGCTCTGGACCAGAAGCGTCAGTCCCACAGTGACCAGCACTCCGAAAATCAACGTCTGCGTCATATTTATTCGGGCCGCCTTCTCGTTGCCTTGGGAAAGATGGACGGAAGAAACGACCGAGCAGCCGATGCCGAACAGCATCCCCAACCCGGTCATAATCATCCAGAAAGGTGCGAATATGTTGACCGCGGCGAGCGCGTCGCTCCCCACTCCGTGCCCGACGAACACCCCGTCGATGGTCGTCATCACTGCCATACAGGCCATTCCTATCAAAGTAGGAATGAATATTTTCCTGAAGAGTCCCGGAATGCTGTCGGAACCGAAATCGATGGCGTCTCTTTTCATTGTTCGTTCAGTTTTTTTCGCAAGTAGGCAATTACTTGCACACATACCTTATCCCGCGCTCGAAGAGTTTGCTCTCATCTTTGTGATTAGCCCACTTCTCTAATCGGGCTGCAAAGATAGGCCAAATATATTCAGATAAAGAATTTTTGTGAAGTTCGGGAATAAGTAGGCGTTACAGTTTTTCTTTCCGGCGCGTCACTATGTAAACAGTGACGCAGATGATGACGGAGAGAAGCGAGCCGGCGGGGGATGCAAGGCCCATCGGGAAGAGCGTGTCGGGATATTCAATGGAAGTCAGATAGGACAAAGGGATGCGGGCGCACGTGATTGATATGACGTTGTGTATGAACGAGACGATGGAATAGCCGCAGGCGGTGAAGAAGCCGCTGAAGCAGAAATGGATGCCGGCGAATATGCAGTCCCACACGTAGCCTTTCAGGTACTGGCCGCCGAGGGTGATAACACTGCTGTCGCTCGTGAATATTCTTACGGCATATTCAGGAATGAATTGGAGTATAATGGATGCTACAGTGCCGAATCCCACCGCGATCGCAATTGAATATTTCATTGTCTTTCTGGCCCTTTCCGGCTTTTTCGCGCCTATGTTCTGTGCTGCCATCGCCGAGACCGTCGCCAGCATCGCAGAAGGGACAATGAAGAGCAGGCCGATAAATTTTTCCACTATTCCAACCGCAGCGGCATCGTTCAGTCCCCTGCCGTTCGCTATCACCGTGATGGCGATGAACGCGACCTGTATGAATCCGTCCTGAAGCGAGATTGGCACGCCGGTTTTGAGGATGCCTGCCATCGTGCGCCGCTCAGGCCTTAGGTCACGGCGGGTTATGCTCATCAGGGACTTCTTTCTGATCATTATCGCCGCGACGATGACGCTGACAGCCTGTGACAAGGTCGTGCCGAGTGCCGCGCCTGTCGCTCCCATTTTGAAATGACCTATGAATATGTAGTCGAGCGCGATGTTGACTACACAGGCCACGATCACGAAATACATCGGACTTTTCGAGTCACCAAGGCCTCTGAATATGGATGCGATGATGTTGTAGGCGATGATGAACGGGATGCCGATGAAGCATATTCGCAGATAATCGATTGTGCCTTTGACCGCCTCTTGCGGAGTGTCTATTAGGCTGACAATGCCGCTGTTAGTGGTTAAAAGTAGCGCTGTGGTGATGATTGCGACTATGGTGAACAGCGTGAATGTGTTGCCGATGGTTCTGGCGGCGTTTTCTTTGTCGCCCGCGCCGACCGCCCTGGCAATTCTGACTGTCGTGCCCATCGCAAGACCGATGATGACGACGGTGAACATATGCATTATCTGTGCGCCGTTGGACACCGCCGTCGTGCTGGCGACATCGCAGTATTGCCCTATGACGAACAAATCCGCCAATCCGTAGAGGATCTGCAGGAAATATGACATCATATATGGCAGCGAAAACTTCCGGATGTTGCCGAGAATGCTGCCTTGGGTGAGGTCATTCTGAGCCATAGAGTCGATTTTGCGGTGCAAAGATAGCGAGTTTGAAGTGAGTTTTCACGAGTTTGTCGGTTATTCCTTGAATATGTTGGGGAATGTTGATAAATTTGTCTTTTGTTGTCGCTTCGGTGGTGGACTTTTTTGTCTATATCAGTAGGCATTGTAGCCCCATATTAGGTAAGCCGAAGGCAATAATAATCGGTCCCTGAGCCTGCCGAAGGGACATAAAAGAACGAATATGCTCAACATAGAAGACACGATCTGCGCACCCGCCACCGTCCCTGGAACCGGTGCCATTGCCATCATCAGAATGAGTGGAAAGGATTCCTTTTCCATCACTGACAAAGTGATAAGATGCAAAGGTGGTAATATTTCAGACACTGAAGGTTACAGGCTTAGATATGGAGTTGCGCTTGAGGCGGATGGCACAGATCTGGACACCGTCTTGGTAAGTGTATTCCGTGCACCGCATTCCTACACCGGAGAAGACTCCGTTGAGATATCCAGCCACTCCTCAAAGTACATTGTGGAAAGGCTCCTTCAGCGCCTGGTGGACTCCGGAGCCCGTCCGGCCGGTCCAGGCGAGTTCACCCAAAGGGCCTTTGTGAACGGCAAGATGGATCTGGCTCAGGCCGAGGCCGTCGCCGACGTGATCTCCGCCCAGAATGCCGCCGCCCACAGGGTCGCCTACAGCCAGCTTAAGGGCGGTTTCTCTAAAGAACTGAAAACCCTCCGCGACGAACTTCTGAAAATGACCTCCCTATTGGAGCTGGAGCTGGATTTCAGCGAGGAAGATGTCGAGTTCGCCAGCCGCCGGGAACTGTCAGCCCTGCTGGACGGCGCGCTCAGGCATATTCATTCGCTGACAGACTCCTTCCGCTACGGCAACGCCCTTCGCAACGGTGTTCCAGTTGCCATTGTCGGTGCTGTCAACGCCGGCAAGAGTACCCTCCTGAACGCTCTCCTTTGTGACGACCGCGCCATCGTCTCCGACATCGCCGGCACCACCCGTGACACCATCGAGGAGACAATGACCATCGATGGCACATTGTTCCGTTTTATCGACACCGCCGGTCTCCGCGAAACCTCAGATGAGGTCGAAAAGATCGGCATTTCCCGCTCGTATAAGAAGATGAACGAGGCCTCGATCGTCCTTGCCCTGCTTGATGTCACCGCCTCCGAAGAAGAAAACGAGTATTCGATTTCTGACATAGTCTCAAATCTGGATGTAAAGTCACAAAAGTTGATCGTTCTGCTGAATAAAGTGGATGTTTTGGGTAATAACATTAATGTTAGCCTAATCAACAATTCTGTTTCTAATCCTAATGAAAAAGTAGTTAAGTTATATATTTCCGCCAAGACTGGTTTCGGTCTTGATGAATTGCGCAAACTGTTGTCCGACTCCCAAAAGTCCGCAACTTTGGATTCTGACCAGACAATCGTCACCAACCTAAGGCACTACCAAGCCCTGATGAAAGCGTCCGAATCCCTCGAAAACGTCAAACGTTCCCTCGCCGCCGGCCAGACTCCCGACATCCTCTCCGAAGACCTCCGCCAAGCCCTCCACCACCTCGGCACCATCCTCGGCGAAGTCACCACGGACGAGGTGCTGGGGAATATTTTCGAGCATTTTTGCATCGGAAAATAGCCCAATATCAACAAACATCGAAATATAGCACAAAACCATTAAATATCAGCACCTTATCTCCGGAACAGATGTTTAACAATTTAATGGTTTTTAATGCATTTCTACGCTTTTTTGTCATAATTTGTACCGCATTTGTACCTTGTGCGGTACAAGATTTCACGTCTTTCCGACCACCGTGCCAAGGAACTCCGCAGGTTGGACAACGTTGAACAACCTTGAACAAAGATGGACACCGAAAACCGTAGATGTAGCCCAATTGACCCGCTATGGACACACCAAGAAGAACCTACCGCAAAATCTGCCAACACTGCGGAAAAGAATTCATCGCCTACACATCGGCGACAGCCTACTGCTCGCACCGATGCTCCGGACTTGCCGACAAGCTCCGCAAGAGAAACGACCGGCTCAAATCCACCACCAAGGAAGTACGAGAACTCCAGCGCCAAGCCCTGCTAGACAAGAATTTCCTGACACTCACCGATGCCGCCAAACTGATGCAAATCTCACGCACCACTCTCTACCGCATCATTAAACTCAACTCCATCCCACTCAAGCGCTTTACCGACCGCACGGTCCGCATCTCCAGAGAAGATCTCGACAAGGCAGCGAACCGACAAGTCACACTTGAAGACACAACTATCACCGAAAAAGAGGACATCCTCACCAACTGGATGACCAAAGAGCAAATAATGGAGGAATACGGCATCACCCTGAGCTGGCTCCACTCCACCACCAAGCGTCTCGGCATCCAGCCACGCACCATCGGATGCAAGAACTTCTACGACAAGGCACAGATAGACAAGATCTTCACCCGTGAAGACTACACCGATTCCGAAAAATGGTACACCTTCGACCAGCTCCGCGAACAGACCGGAATGCGCACCGAATCTATCTGCGACTTCTGCAGGGCCCACAAAATCACACGCGAGCGCAAGAACGGCACGACATACGTCGCCAAACGCCAATGGGATAATGCCAGAGGCACGAATACCGACACAGACAAATACATCACAATGAAAGAAATCACCGCTACCTACGGTCTCTCACGCAACCACCTCTACACAATTTTCAAGGAGAACGGAATCGAAAGAGTAAAATTTGGTAATTTTGTATACTTCAACAGAGAAGAGGTCCGTACCCTTCTCACAAACAGAAAGCAAAATGGGCGCAGTTAAAGTGACACTCAGAAAGCGGGAATACGCCAGCGGCAAAGTCTCCCTCTATCTCGACTTCTATCCTGCCATCCGCAACCCCAGAACAATGCAGATGACACGCCGCGAATATCTCGGCATCTACATAATGAAAAGCCCGCGCACAGCAGCGGACCGCAGAGTCAATGCCGCCAAGCTCAAGCAGGCCGAGGCCATCCGCGCTCAGAGAGAAATATCCCTGATCAACGAACAATACGGATTTCTCGACAAGGGCAAAGGGATGATGAACGTCCTTGATTATTTCTATTCCATCCTGCCAGGCCACGACAAGAAATGGCGCATAGTCTATGAACACTTCAACATATTCGTGAAAGGCCAATGCAGCTTCGACGAGCTCACCGTAGATTTCTGCAACAAGTTCCGAGAATATCTCGGCACCACGACACGCATCAAGAGCGACCACCTCAAACTCTCCCAGAATTCAGCCGCAGGATACTGGAGCACATTCCGCGCATTCCTTGCCATCACCTTCAAAGAAGGCTACCTGAAAGAGAATGTAAATGACTACCTTGACAAGATAGAAACCCAGGAGACAAAGCGGGAATACCTCACACAAGAAGAACTCCAGAAAATTGCGGACTCTCACTGCGACTACCCCGTCCTCAAATCCGCCTCGCTCTTTTCCTGCCTCACCGGACTCCGGCTGAGCGACATCCTCCAGCTCGAATGGCACCACATCCAGGACTATCCATCTGGCGGTAAATGCATCCGCATCAAGACAGAGAAGACCGACACCGAAGCTACCATCCCCATCAGTGACCAGGCACTCGAACTCTGCGGTACTCCATCCGAAGGCAAAGTATTCAAGGGCCTCACACGCCAGCTCGTCAACGGACGGCTGAAAGAATGGATAAAGTCCGCCGGAATCGACAAATACATCACCTTCCATTGCTTCCGCCACACCTACGCCACACTGCTCATAGCCGGAGGCGCAGACATCTACACCGTCAGCAAGATGCTTACCCACAAGAACGTCAGCACCACCCAGATATATGCCGACCTTGTCAATGAGAAAAAGAAACAAGCTTCCGAAATCATAAAAATCAAGGAATAGCACGAAAAATATAGAAAAATCATCTTGTACTACAACTTGTAGTATAGGATTCAGACGCTAATATTCAATGATATTTGCCCACGAAATAACAGTCGTGGGCTTTCTTTTTCATAAGGCGCCAAAGAAAGGAACGACTCGCGACATAAAAAAAATGAAATTTTATGTCACAATTTACATTCAACGACCTGCCAGATGTCGTGGCGACGCTGGTAGAAGAAATCCGAGGCCTCAAAGCCATTGTCGAATCCGGTCAGAAGAACGCAAAGGCCGACAGCACCAACCCGTGGATGACGCTGAAAGAATTCCAGCAGTTCCATCCCGAGCATCCCGCTGCTCCGACCATCTACGGCTGGGTAAGAGGCGGACTTGTCCCCTACTACAAGAAAGGCAAGAAACTCATATTCAAACGTCAGGAAATTGAAGACTGGCTCAATGCCGGACGACAGAAGACCGACATCGAAATGGAGACCGAAGCCATCAACTACATAAATCACAGGAGGACGGGAAAATGAGCGAGCCAAGAACAATCGGTGACATAATGCTCCAGATAGCATCCAACCCGGAAGACGACTTCGGAAAACTCCTCCGTCATTGCCCCTTCATCCAGAAGGAACTGATGGCAAGAGGTCTGATGAGTTTCGACGACCTCTCTGACGAGGAATGCGATCGCCTTATTGAAAGCGACACACAAGAGAATGCACCAGACAACTCATTCTTTGACAATCTCATCGATGGACAAGACGTGATGATGCGCCTGCACATCAGCCAGCGCACACTCCAGACACTTCGCTCGAACGGAACCATCCCGTTCATCAAGATAGGTCATAAAATCTGGTACCACCGAGAAGATCTCGAACGCATCCTTCGCGACAACTACACAATGTTCAAAATCGAAGAACGCTATGGAAAAGACCATTGACAGACATACACTTCTCTCGCGCACTCTCTGGGGCGTGGACATCTATGCCCACATCCTGCGCATGTTCTACCCCGACGAGACCATCATCAAAGTAACCGGAAGGGACTGCGGCATCTGCCGCAACCCTTTCGCCGGAGGCGGCAAAACCCTGCACATCTGGTTCGCCAAGAACGATCCCTCAGCAAAACTCAGCGACGAAACCGCATTCCACCACGACGACACTGGCACCATCCCTGACGGAGACGCGCTTGACTTCGCCGCACTCTACTACCGTCAGACAGGACAGGAACTCCTGATGACGCTCAACAGGGAAATGCACCTCAATCTTGACGGCAGCCATAACCAGTACGGAAAGCCAGCTCTGGAGTCCATTTCCAAAGGCCCAAGATTCTCGTTCTTCAAGGCCCCGATAACAAACACGAAATCCTACAAGAGCATCACCATACTCGATGCCTACAACTACATCATCGGTCCATATGCCAAGACACAGACAGAACACCTTCGCCGCATACAAGACAAGAAACGTGCGCGGAACTACAAAGCCGCCAATTTCGCCTACGTCACCTTCTGCGGAGAGTTCGACGTAAGAGCCAATGACAAGATCAAGTCCATATCGGGACTCCTATGCCTCGACTTCGACCATATACCACAACTTGAAGTCATTTTTGAAAAGCTATTGCAGGACAAATACTTTGAAACCGCACTTCTTTTCCGAAGTCCTTCAGGAGACGGACTCAAATGGGTAATCGAAATCCAGCGTAAGGAACTTTCCCACAGCGACTACTTCCGTGCCGTATCACGCTACATCGCAAGCGCATACGGCATCGAACCAGACCAGTCAGGAAAGGACATCTCACGTCCCTGCTTCCTCCCGTACGACCCCAACGCATTCATCAACGAAAATTATCTCTGAATATGAAAGATACATTCCATCCAGAGGACTGGCTTCAGCAGCCAGCTTCCACAAACACGACACCGCAAGAATCAGCCTTATCAGGCACTCTGGAAGATATTGAGGCCGTCACCTCTCGCATTGAGCAGTCCGGCATTGACATAACCTCAGGCTACGACAACTGGCGAAACCTCGGCTTCTCCCTCTCCGAAGGACTCGGAGAATCCGGACGCAGCTACTACCACCGCATCAGCCGCCTGAACAGCGGCTACACTCCCGAAGAATGCGACCGCCAATACGACAAATGCCTAAAATCCCACGGCACAGGCATAACAGTCAAAACATTCTTCCAGAAAGCCAAAGAAGCAGGAATCTCAATCATCACTTCCGGCAAATCCGCAGTCTCCGCACATTCCGCAAAATCCGCATCCCATCACACTGCGGAAATTGCAGAAACAGCGGAATCTGCGGAAATCCTCACAGAACCACTGCCCACATTCAGCGACAAAGTCGTCAGCCACCTCCCAGACTTCCTCAAACAGATTGCCACCTCCGGTAACTCTGTTCAGGATGCCGACATCCTCCTGCTCGGCACATTGACGGTGCTCTCCTCTTGTATGCCTCACATCAAAGGCATCTACGACCGCAGGACAGTATTCCCGAACCTCTTCCTGTTCGTCACCGCCAGAGCCTCGTCAGGAAAAGGCCGACTCAACCTCTGCCGTCACCTCGTCGAACCCATCCACGAAGACCTGCGCAACCTCAACGAAGCCGAAATGATGGAATACAAGCACAGACTATCTGAATACAATGCTGCAGGAAAGAAGAAAGTCGATATGGAAAAGCCCGAAGAACCGCCGATGCGGATGCTCTTCATCCCTGCCAACTCCTCAGCCACCGCAGTCTATCAAGTCCTCAATGACAATGGAGGCCAAGGACTTATGTTCGAGACGGAAGGCGACACCCTCGCAAACACCTTCGGCTCCGACTACGGCAACTACTCCGACGGTTTCCGCAAGGCCTTCCACCACGAGACTATCTCCTATATCCGTCGCAAAGACCGTGAATATGTGAACATCAAGAACCCGAGACTGTCCACAGTCCTCACCGGCACACCTCGGCAAGTTCTGAACCTCATCACCGATGCGGAAAACGGCCTCTTCAGCCGCTTCCTCTTCTACTACCTCGACACCAAACTTGTCTGGAATAATGTCTTCGCCGAATCAGGCAACGATACCCTTGAAGACCACTTTGCATCCCTCGGCAAGGACTACCACGACTTCCACCGCATCCTATCCGAACATAGTTCCGACATCATATTCCGCCTTACCTCCGAACAACAGGAAGACTTCAACGCCCTGTTCGACCGATGGCAGTCCGAATATGCCGCCTCCTGCGGAGACGAGTTCATAGCCACCGTCCGCCGACTCGGAGTCATAACATTCCGCATAGCGATGATCCTCTCCGCCCTCCGCATTATGGAAGACGGCAACTACTCGCTAGAGCTCATCTGCTCCGACACCGACTACACCACAGCCCGAACCATAGCCGACGTGATCATCCGCCATGATGAACGGATATTCCGAACGCTCGCATCCCCGGCATCATCGACGACCGTCTCCACAACTGCGCAACGACAGTCCTTACAACTGAAATACCTTGAAGCCCTCCCGGACGAGTTCGACCGCAAGACCTACTGCGAACTGGCCACCACGATGGGACTCAATCCCAAATCCATCGAGCGCACCATCAAGAAATGGTGCGAAGAAGGTCGGCTGGAAAATGTCGCGTATGGGAAATATAAGAAACTCAAATAACGATACGGGCGAGACCGCAAACAGCCTCGCCCGTAATGATTATCTGCTCAATTTATCATCCTCACTCCGGGTAAATGCAGCTTCAAGTTCCTTGAATATAGTAACATCCCCTTTCTTGTTGCTTCCGGCTGACAGGTCATTCTCATAATTACCGAAATTATCTCCCAACATCTTCTCAAAAGCCTTGAACACTCTCTTTTTGGTCAATTTCTTAGCATCCGACGACTTAAAGGCTCCGCACTGATATAGCGCAGTGATAACCCTAAACAAATCAATCTTGGAAAACTTGTCAGACCTATTAATCAGAACCACATTTTCCTTACCGAACGCCTCCGCCTCATCTATTCCATCCTGTGCCCGAATGTTATTCTGCTGAGCATTCAATGTCTGCGAATTATCATTAAACACCGCACCTGCCTCATTGTAAAATTTTCCTATCTTCGCCATATTCAGTTAATATTTTAGTCGTGGAATTATCATTGAAAACCGCACCACTTTGGTTTTCAAACTTTTCTATAGTAACATTGATGACTTGATTTCGTCTTCCTATGATGTCCGGCAACACAGAATCACGCCCGTCATCCCATTCGATCACATCTGACATTGTAAAGTAATCATCATCTTTCATATAGTCCACCATCCAATCTTTCAAGGTCTGAGTATTTTCGTCTATTTCAATACTGTTCTTGATTTCACGTATCGCCGGCCAGTATTCCACCATACCTCCGACAAGTTCTGAATACACTCTTCTGTTGTCATGGGACTCCGTCAATGTAAGCCCATAGCAAAACAAAGCGCAAGCACAGACAAGATTGGAGACATAGTCAATATCCTCTTTCGGAGCTGCGAAATTCCGCTCAATGGATTTCTTACGGATTACTCCATACACGCTTCCTCGAAAATTCCGAAGAGTCCTTTCATCCTGTTCCTTGATAGAATCCAATGCCCACACCAGATAAAGCAGGAACTCCGAATCATCTACCTGCATCGAAAGAATCTTCTGTTCCCACTCAATCCACTTCGTCCGGACAAACAGCCAAAGCGGAGACTCCAGAATCCTATTTTCTCGCTCTCCTGCCATTCCTCTTCTTCTTTTCAGACTGAATATACGTATGCGCATCATCTTCCGGCATCAACGTATCAAGCCAATCCTTCAGATTATAGCGTCCACCAAGCAAAGCCGTCCCATTCACAAACTCATCGCAATACTCGTCAGCAATCCCATACACAGCCTCAGTATCACGCCCATACTCCACTGACCCCGACTTCTCGAAACCAATCCGCATCCGATAATTATTCTCGATAAGCATATCAACCGTATTCCTCACGTCATCCTTCGTCTCATCCAGAATCTTTCGCGCCGGATCATCAGACATCAGCTTAAGCTCACCCTCCGGAGCCGCCAATTTCTCCAGCACAAGTTGCAAAGCCTTATCGACCTCGTTCTCCTCATTTGCCCTCTTGCCGTCAATCTTCACGCAAAGACATTTCACCCTATCCTGACCACCATCAGTGCGAGACTTCACAATGTCCCAAATCGAGCCTTTACACAGCCGTTTCTCATAAACCATCTTCCAGTCCAACTCCGAAATCTTCAACTCACGAGAACAGCAATCCACAATAAGGCCCGCCACATCATCAGCATTCCCGAACACATCCCTCTTCTGCTGCACCAGAATCGCCATCGAATCCGGACGGGTATCGATAATCGCCCAGCAAAGCGGACAATGCTCGACATCCACGGACTCATTCTTATCCCTCGGCATAACTTTCTTGAACTTATTGTTCCGCACCTCCAGCAAGGCAACGCCGCCGGCAAAATGCTTTATCTCATTCGTGTACATCTCAGGAGACTTCACGCCCTTCTTGTCAGCCTTGACACAGTAAAGATTCAGCTTCCGAAATTTCGCCTCTGCTCTTTCTCCTATCAATACAGCAAACTTATCATTGAGATATTCATTGGAAACGTGTGCATTATCCTCAGCCGAAAACAAAGTCCTTTCACCGGTTTTTTCAAAACGGTACTTGTAAAAAAGAAAATTAGCCATTAGTATATCGGGATTAATTACTCCTAACAAACTTACATAAAAATCTGCGATTTTTACGCCCGTTTAATAAAAAAAACAAGACCACCCACTATCTTTGTTAACA